>CAMDSH010000003.1 GCA_945907045.1 Rhizobium sp. Q54
GTTCCATTAAAACACCTAACTTGGTGTCTTCGAAACCCGGTGCAGGCCACCGTCGGTAGTGATGATCATCACTGACAGCGGCTTGGGATCAGGAACTTACCTTGGGTCTAATGCAATTCTGACAAATGCGCACGTTGTTGGCTCAAGTAGGAATGTTGGGGTTTTGTATAAGCCACAGCAGGAGGGTGCGAAGATAATTCCCTCTGATGTTGTCGTCGCGAAAGTTGTCCGTACCGACATTGTTCGGGATTTGGCGCTACTGTCTGTTACTTCAGTGCCCGCTCATGTAAATTCACTTCAGCTTGGAAACGAGGCCGAGATTCAGGTAGGCGCAGACGTCCATGCAATTGGTCACCCAACAGGTGAAGCGTGGACTTACACGAGGGGCCTTATTAGTCAGTTCAGAAGAAACTACGAGTGGAAGACGGACCGCGGCCTTCACACCGCAAATGTGATCCAAACGCAGACTCCCATCAATCCAGGAAATTCTGGTGGCCCATTAATTGGGGCATCAGGAATGCTGTTAGGGGTAAATTCATTCAAAGAAAAGGGAGAGGGTTTAAATTTTGCAGTGTCTGTTGGCGATGTTGCAACTTTTCTGAGTTCAACCAATAAGCAGGCTAGCTCTGAGCCATCGCTGCCTTCAACGTGCAAGCCCATAAAATTATTTGACGGGCGAAATAAAGTAAACGATGGCAATTTAGTTCAAATAGATACACGTTGCCGAGGCGCTGCGAATTTCTCGATCTTTACGCCTGACAATTTAACTCGACCAATTTTGGCGCTAATAGACACCAATGATGACGGACAGACAGACATAATTGTCGAAGATCGCGGTCGAAATGGTCAATGGAATTTTTCATTTCACGACGTGGATTACGACGGAACAATTGATTTAGTTGGCTTCCATCCAGACGGAAAAATTAAACCCTCTAGATTTGAGAAGTACAACCCAAAGAAAAATTACTGATTCAGCCGCGAACGACTCAATATCTGCGCGACCTTGTGAAGTTTAATCCACGCAGGCGTGGTAGAGACTTCAACTGGCCTACTTTAGCAGCAATCGCTATACCCCCTGTTTTCCGCACAGGGAATTCTTTCCAAAGCCCGCTTTTTTAGGACGAAAATTGAGGACCACGGAGACTTAATCAGGAGGGAAAGGGGGGTTCCCTGTAAAATTCCCTGTTCGCAGGGAAGTTGGGAAGAGACCCGTGGGTCACCGACTGGGTGCCCAGCCAGCCGGTTTTCTTCGCGTAAAAACAGAGGAAGGATGCCAAACTGATCGCCGAATATCTGATCGCCAGTGACATTCCTTGTGGAAATCGAGCATCGAGCCGCTGGCGTAATTTTACGGCGACTGCGCCGCGCGCCGTCCTGCGGTGGTGCCGGCAATCTTGCCGAACACGGAGCCGGCCATCAGTCCGGTGCCGCCCGGATAATTGAAGTAGAATAACCCGCCGACCAGTTCACCTGCGGCATGCAGGCCGGGAATGGCGTGTCCGTCGGTATCCATCACACGGCCTTCGGTGTCGATCTTCAGTCCGCCGAAGGTGAATGTGACGCCACACGTGACGGCGTAAGCTTCGAATGGCGGCTCATCGACCGTGTTGGCCCAATTCGATTTATCGATCGGGAGGCCTTCGGTGCGCCTCCCGTCCTTGACGTTCGGATCGAACTTGACGTCGGTGCGCACCGCTCTGTTGTAGGTCTTGATGGTTTCCAGCGCGCGCGCCGGATTAACGTCGTCGAGTTTCTTCACCAGTTCTTCCAGCGTGTCGGCGCGCACTTTCGTGACCTGCTTGATGCGGTATTCGTCGCGCAACATCGGGATGATCTTCTTGTCGAACACCTGCCAGGCGAATTGGCCCGGCTGCATCAGGATCACGCGGCCATATTTCGCATAAGTGTAATTGCGGAAGTCCGCGCCCTCGTCGACGAAGCGCTCGCCGTTGGCATTGATCATGATGCCCCACGGATATGAGTGCTTCTGAAAATTGTCGCCGACCGCGAGATCGCCGAATTCCGGCGCGTTGCGGTCCCAGCCGACCGCGTGGCAGCCGGACCAGTTGCCTGTCGGCATCGCGCCGATATCGAGCGCCATCTTGATGCCGTCGCCGGTGTTGAAGCGAGTGCCGCGGATTTTTGCCAGTTCCCAGCCGGGACCGAGATAGCGCGTGCGCATCTCGGTGTTGGCCTGGAAACCGCCGGCGGCCAGCACGACGCACTTCGACTTCACTTCGACGGTGCGGCCATCGTATTTCACCTTCACGCCTTTGACGCCGTCGTCGTCCGCGAGCAGCGACAGCGCGCGTGCGTTGTAGGCGATCGTGATGCCGTTCTTCTTCGCGATTGCCGTGTGTGCATCAACCAGACCCGGTCCGCCGCCCCAGGCTTCAACGGTGAGGCCGCCCCAGAACACGAACCTGCCGTCGATCTTGTAGGCTTGCCGCCCGTAAATCGGGATGAAGCGGATGCCTTTTTTCTGCATCCAGCGCATCGTCGCTTTGCTGCGCGTCACCAGCAGTTCGCACAAATCGGGATCGGTGCGGTATTCCGTCACGCGGCCCATGTCATCGAAAAACTTTTCCTGTGTGTAGGTGCCGAAGTCGGTGTTGGAGATTTCGTTGTCGGTGAGATCCGGCATCAGCGTTTTAAGATCGTCCACGCCGTCGTAAACGCAGCGAAAGGCTCCAGCCGTGAAACGGCTGTTGCCGCCGGATTCGCTTTCCGGCGCGCGCTCGAGTACGAGAACCGAAACGCCATGTTCGGCTGCCGCGAGCGCCGCGCACAACGCCGCGTTGCCGCCGCCGACAATCACCACATCGCTGGAAGAGGGGAGCATTCCGATCCTTTCGCACATTCCGCAGGCAGTGCCGGTTTTTGAAATGTTTTGACGCTGCCGGACGGCATTTAATAATATGAAGTGACGTTTGCCAATATTGAATACGCAATGCTAGGCTTGCGGGTCAGAAATTGCGGGCGGCGGGGAAAAATTTGAAGACGCGCACCAAATCGCGAGAGATGCAAAAGGCGCCGACGATCAAGAGCGTGCGTTCGCCTTCTGTGGCCGATGACGAGCCCGGCGACAAGCAGCGCGGCGGCGTGCAATCCATCGACCGCGGCTTCGCTATTCTGGAAGAAGTGGCGCGCAATCGCGACGGCATCAGCCTCGCCGAATTGAGCAAGCGCGTGGGGCTGCATAATTCGACGACATTCCATCTCGTGCGGACAATGGTGTCGCTCGGTTACATCCGGCAGATGAAGGACAACAAACGCTATCGCGTCGGCCGTCCGCTGTTCGCGCTGGCGGCGAGCACGCTCGATGAAATCGAGATGGTGAGCTTGGCGACTCCCGTGCTGGAAGACCTTTCGCAGGAAACCGGTGAGAGCAGCCATTTCGCGGTACGCATGGGTGATAATGTGATGGTGGCGGCGCGCACCTCGGGACTTGGTGCCTTTCAACTTAACGATCGTCTTGGTGTGGTCCGCCCGGCACACAACACGGCGCTCGGCAAGGTTATCCTTGCGAGCCTGAAGCCGGATCAGCTCGAGCGCTACCTCAGCCGCGCGAAACTCACGGCGCACACTGCCAAATCGATCACTAACCCGGAGAAACTGCGAAAGGAAATAGAGGAAGTGCGGCGCACCGGCATTGCTTATGACGACGGAGAATTTGATCCCGAGCTGCGCTGCGTCGCCGTGCCGGTTTACAATTTCACTGGGCAGATCGCGGGCTCAATCGGAATTTCCGGTCCGATCTGGCGGCTGTCGATTCAGACGCTGCAGGGCCGCGCGCGCACCGTGCAGATGGCCGCTGACAGGCTGTCGGCTGAATTCGGCGCGCGCAAAGACAAGAACGGATAGGCGAACGCGCGCCTAACCGCGCGGCGGACGGCGCCGCTCGTGCAGCCACGCGCGGTATTTCGCCATCTTCGCGCGCTGCGCCGACGGCGCATGCCGCTTGCATGTCGCCGTCTCTTCGCTCTTGTCCGGCGCGCCCCACCGCAACTCGACGCAATCGTTCGGGTTGTATGCCATCTCCAGATCGACCATGCGGTCGGCCACGTCTTTGAGCGCGAGCGTCCAGGGTGAACTATCGCTGCGCGGATAGGAAAACTTGCGTGCCGTAAGCTCCGACGCCAGCACGCTCTGCAACTCGGTCTTTACTTCGGCAACGCCCTTGTCCGTAGGCATCGCATATCGCTCGGGCCGCCGCGCGACGCGATCCGGAAATCCACGCACCACATCAAGCGCGATCAGCAGGCGCAAATCGCGCGCCGGTGTCGAGAAATCTTCCCACGCGCCGATCGTCTCGAAGATCGCCGCGCCGTCCGGCATGCTCGCTTCGCCTTTGCCGCTATTCTGGAATTTTCGCCCGTTCTCAACCGATGTCACCCGCGTCTTCACTTGTTCTTCGAGCGAGGTGATCGCCTCCTTCATCGCGCGCAGAGGATCGAGTGGTGCCGGCGACATCACGTCATCCATCTGGTCGTAAAAATCTTCGACCCCGAGCCGCGTCTGATCGATCGAAAAGTCGCCGTACTGCGGATTCTTCGCAATTTCGTCGTTGGTCAACCGCCGCAAACCGCCGCCGTTTTTGTCGCGCACGACTGGCCGGAAGCGCTTGAACCCCGGGCTCCCGAGTGCAGGATTCTGCGCAAACAGGAAATTGCCGCGCCAAAAGCGTTTTCGCGCAACCGTTCCGTCGGGCTGCCCGTCGACCGCGAGAATGACGCCCGCCGCGCCGTCCGTCTGCGCCACGCGCCGCACGATCATCAAAACGTGCCCGTAGGGATCGTGGAACGAGGTCCCCGGGCGCAGCGTGTCCTGTCTGAGCGCCACGGGGTAGTAATCGGTGTTGTTGTCGTTCGCGAGCGTTCGCCCCGATCCGGAATGGACGCCGCCGGCGAGAGCCGAAAGATACCGCCCGAACGCTCCGATGAGTCCCGGCCGTGGCGCGGGCCCGCTCGGCGGTGGCGCGGCGGCGGTGCCGGAGGTTTTTTCCTGTTCACCTGGGGCGCGAGTTTCCCCGCTACTCATAATGCTCGACCATGTGGGGCACTTCGGCGCCGTGCTGCCGCTGCCGCGCGAGCAGATCGAATAGCCGAACGGCAACCCCATCTTGAATGCGAAATACGCGCGCAAGAAGTACGGAAGGTCCGCGCAGTCGGGGCGGATGACCATTTTCGTTTCGTCTTCGCCGAGACCCAAATGATTGAACAGGACATTGCGCGACCGGTCGCGCAGAACTTCATGCAGTGCTGGCCACGACGGCGCCGCGTCGAGAGGATCGTCGAAAAGTTTTTCGACCCATGCAGAGAACAAGTTCTCCGTCGCGCGATTCCATGTATTTCGCACAGGCCAGATGCTTTCCGGCGTCTCTCGCGGCCGCGGCGGCTGGTCGGCGCGCACAATGATCTCGCGCGTGATTGTGCTGCATTCGGCCGGCGCACGCTCGCGAGCGAGCGTCACGCGCCACGTGCCCGCCGCCGGCGACGCAACCTCGGCGAACCAGAAATATGGGGGCCCGCCGTGCCGGTTACGCGACTTGGCTGCGACGCTTCCATCGGGCGCGATCAGCGAAAGCTCACCCTCGAGCGGCTTTTCCGCTGCGAAGATGACGCGCAAAGGCGCGCCTTTCCACGGAACGATCGGCGAGGGCATTACCGCCAGTTCGGCTGCATCTTCACAGCTGCCGGGTGAACCTTGGGCCCGTGAGTCCACTGCCGAGAACAAAAAGACGAAAAAAGCACCCGCAACCGGCAGGAATGCCGTCATGACAGCAGCAGTGATCTGGCGTGCTGGAAACAATTGAGCGCCCTTCTATCCCTTGACCGCAGCTAGACAAGTATTGCGAAAATTCTGGCTGAATCTATGGCAAAATTCATCGCCGTCGAATTCAACGGTGAGCCGGGCCGCAGTTCACCTCAACTGTAACAGCACAAACCATTTCTTGTCGTTAAGCGAGCATTTCTCGGTAAGGCCCTGTGCGCGTGGCGGTTGGGCCGAGGATTGAGGCAAGGTCCAGCTGCCTGCACCACCGCAATTGCCCTTTTGCGCGGCTGGGAACTTCAGATCGTTCCGCAGGTTCAGCTTTTTGGCGGTGACGGCCTGAGCGACGTTGCCGCCGATGACATACATCTTGCGCGCCGGCGCATCGATATACGCGATCACGTCGCAATGGGTACGCCGGACCGAGCGCGTGTCGGTGCCGCCCGCGAGCTCCGCACGGATGCGCTCGCGCACGACCTCGTCGCTGGCGTCGGCGAGCGTGGGCTCGCGCTGCTGGCAGATCAAATCGCCCGCGCGAGGTCTGGTTGTTGTGAGCGGACACGCGCGATAGATCCGGCCGCCGGCCTCGTTGGTCATCTCCGCCGCGCTCGCCACGAAAGCGTCGTAGATATAGGCGCGATGGGCGTTGGAGAATTGAAACGCGTCCACTGCCACGCCCGACTGCCGTATCACGTAACTGATAAAGGCCGCCGACCATGGGGTATCGATGACCGCCGCGCGCAGAGCCGCCTCGCGCAGCATTTCGCGCTCCGCCGGATCGGACTCGGCATCGGCGGCGCGCAGGAGCCGAGCGGCAGAACTCCGCAATATCTCCGCGGCTTGCGTCTCCTGCGTCAAGGTCGAGGCGTCGCGATAGCCGCGCACCTCGAGCTTGTCCGTGGGGTCACCGCCAAACAGCACCCGCCAATATTTCATCACCTGCCACCAGCCGAGATGGCCGACGTTCCCCGGCCGGTCGCCGCCGTCATCCTCCTCGTGCTCCGCCTCGGTCAGGCCGAAGCGGAACAGCCGGCCGTTGGAATCGATCTGATGGCCGCCGAAGCTGGTGAATTCGCCGATCGCAGTCTGCGCGATGCGCCGGCCGAGCTCGCTTGCAGGCTTCGCCGCGGTGGCGTCGCAGTTGGCTTGCACGGTCTTCCAGAACGGCGCCGCTGAGCGGTCGGCCTGCGCGAGCGCCGGATGCGCGGCCAGGATGGCAGCCGCAACAATGGCGCAGACAAGGGTACGAACCAGGGCGCGGACTTGGGCACGCATGAACCCTCCTTGGCAGGCGAACGGCACCCTTGAGTATAGCGCGTCGTTCAAGTTCAGGCGCGATGATTGCGGGGCTCGCGAAACTCACCCCAGCAGGTTCGGGAGCCAGGTCGCGATAGCCGGAAATAAAATGATGATGAGCAGAAGGACGAGGCTCATTGCGATGTAGGGCACGACTGCCTGAAAGATGTGCGACATCGTCACTTCGGGCGGGGCAACGCCCTTCATCGTCATCAGTAAAAGCCCGTGCGGCGGCAGCAACAATCCGAGCTGCATGCAGATCAAATAGAGCACGCCGAACCAGATCAGATCGATATCGAGCCGCTGCACGATCGGCATGAACACCGGCAGCGTAATGAGCATCATGCTCACCTGATCGACGAAAATTCCAAGAAAAATCAGCAACAGCATCATGCCAGCCAGAATGGCGAACGCCGACAACCCCTGGCCGAGGATGGCGGAGACGATGCCTTGCGTCGCGCCGGAGAAACTCAGGATTTGCGAGAACGTCGTCGCACCCAGAATAATGAACAGGATCATTCCTGAAATCGCCACCGTGCCGCGCAATGCCTGCAGCAAGTTCTTGAAACTGAGTGCGCGATAACCGGCTGCCAGCGCCATCGTCGCGAGAGCGCCCAGCGCGGCGGATTCCGTCGGCGTTGCGATGCCCGCCGACATCGCGCCGATCACGACCACGAATATCGACGCGAGCGGCAGGACGTAAAGAAACAGTAGTTCGTAACGCGCCCAGCCGGTTTTGCTTTCAATGTGCGTCGCGGGAGCGAGTTCTGGCCGCGTGATGACCCGGACGACGATGTAACCGACAAAGGCGACACTCAGCATCAGGCCAGGCACGACGCCGCCGATCAACAATTTTGAAATTGAGATTCCCGACAGGCTGCCGAGCAGAACGGTGAGGGCGGAGGGCGGGATCAGCATGTCGACCGCGCCGATAGCCATGATCGGGCCGGTTGCCAACACCGGATTGTAGCCGCGCGAGAGCATCACCGGCAGCATCAGCGAGCCGAGCATCGCGGTCGTCGCAATGGTCGAGCCAGATATGGCGGAGAAGATCGTTCCGGCGACGACGGCGACGACAGCCAGCCGCCCCGGCACCTGACGGATCAGCCGTTCCACGCCGTCGATGACTTTGAGTGCGAGGCCGGTGTGGAATAGTACCTCGCCCATCAAAATAAAAAGCGGGATCGGCGTGAGCGAGAAATTGATCGCCGCGGCAACGCTGTTGCGCGCGACCTGATGCAGCCCGGCGTCGCCGCCAAGAAATAACGTCGCCCCGATCACGTTGATGGCGATGAATGAGATCGCGACCGGCATCCCGACGAACAACAGGACAGTCGAGCCCCCGAGGAGCAAGAGCGAGGCCATCTGCCAGGACATGCTCACGCGCCGCTCCTTATGCGTGATGCGGATTTCAAGCCGCGGAAACGGCGTCATCGCGCAAGCCGACCTCTGCCGTAGACAGGCGGTACATGCGGAAAATGAATTCGATGCCGAGCAGAACAAAGCCGATGGGGAGCGGTACGAGGGTCCACCACTCGGGCGTGATCAACGTCTTGATGTTGATCGAGCCCGCCGTATAGCTCGCGATCGTGATGAAGGCGCCATACCAGACGAAATATAGACAGCAGAGAAAGCCGACGATGTCGCCCACCCATTCCAGCAGCCATGCGGCGCGTACGGGGAGGACGCGCAGAATAATGTCCACGCGGATGTGCTGGCCCTGCCGGAGCAGCCAGGGCGCGGCCAGTAGCGTCATTAAATAGAGAATGTCCTCGGAGAGTTCGTTGCTCACCGCGACGCCGCCGGCGCCGATGTTGCGCGAGACAACATCGGCTCCGATCATGACTGTCATGACGAGGAGCAGCAGGCACGCCATGAGCATCAGCGCATTAAGCACGCGCTCATACCACCCGGACAGCCGCTCCATGACGGGGTTCATGTGGGCGAAGATATGTCTCGCGGCTTATTTCGCCTTCGAGAAAAACTCCCTGATCTTCGCGCCGTGTTCGGGGCTCTGCTTGATGATCCCCTCCCAGCCGGTCTGGTAGGCCTTCGTCCGGAATGACTCGGCCGCCGCGGCATCGAACTTGATGGTCTGGATGCCGGCATCGGCCTGCCGCTTGGTGTCCTTGGCGTTCTCGGCGCTGAACTCCGCCGTCGCTTCGCTCTCGCCAAGCTGCGCGGCTTTGTTCAACACAGCCTTCTGGGCGGCGCTGAGCTTGTCCCACGTCGTCTTGTTGACGAGGACGGAAACCTCGGCGGTGTAGAATCCGGGGTCGACGCGATATTTCGTCTTTTCGTGCCAACCGAGATCGAAGATGCCGGTGATCGGCCAGCCGTATCCATCGACCACGCCGCGCTCGAGCGATGTGTAAACTTCACCCGGCGGGGTCTGCACGACGGTGGCGCCGAGCGCCTGGAAGAAGTCGCGGTACACGGGCGTGATACGAATTTTCAGGCCGGTCAGATCAGGAGCCGTGATCGGCTTGTTGAGATAAAGATGGAACGGGTTGTTATCGACCAGACGCGCGAGGAAAATCGCATTCATCTTCTGCGCATAGATCGTGGCCATGTAGTCGTAGCCGCCGTTCTTGCGTAGCTCCGACATCGGACGCTCGGTGAGCTTCCATGCGTCGGATTCCGGCATAACGTTGGTGGTGAAGGCGCCAGTGGTGTTGGCGATATCGACGACACCGGTCTTGAGCGCGTTGCCGACCTCGAACGGCGGCATCGCCTTCGGCCCGCCGATGTAATTGATCTGGATGACGCCCTTGCCGTCCGCGTTCACGCGGTCGATGAATTTTTCAAAGCCGCGCGAATAAGTGGTCTTTTCCGCGAACGCCGAGACGGCGCGAAGCGTGACTTCCTGAGCCAAAGCCGACGAGCAAATGAGTGTTGCCGCGGCCAGACCGAGCGCAAGTTTCTTGCACATGGTGACGATCCTCCCCCTGCCGAGTTCGAATGCTCGGTCGTTTGTCATGAAGTATATTTCCTATATTGTGACGCGCAATTTAGAGAGTCAAACCAAGGCGATTTGCGCGCGTGAGCAATACTTCCACGGTTGCGTCGGTTCTGGCCAAAGACCTCGCGGCGCTTGGCGCGAAGCGCTGTTTCGGACTGCTGGGCACGGCCAATTTCAAGATTTCGCACGGACTGGTGGAAGCTGGCGTCGAACTCATTTCCGCGCGGCACGAAGGCGGCGCGGCCAGCATGGCCGACGCTTATGCCAAGGCGACCGGGGAGCTAACGCTGGTGAGCGTGCATTCCGGGCCGGGCCTCACCAATGCCATCACCGGCATAGGCGAAGCCGCCAAAAGCCGGACGCCGCTTCTGGTGCTGGCGGGCGACGTACCGACCGGCAACGTCAAATCTAATTTCTATATCGAGCAGGCCGATCTTGTGCGTTCTGTTGGCGCCGTTTCCGAGCGCATTTACACGCCGCAATCTGCCAGAGGCGATCTGCTGCGGGCCGTGACCCGCGCCTTGCATGGGCGGCAGACCGTGGTGCTGAGCCTGCCGCTCGATGTGCAGGACGCGAAACTTAACGGAAGCAATGCGCCGCTCGAATTGATGCCGGCGCCGGGCCGTTTGCAGCCAAATCACGACGATGTGCACCGTCTCGTGGATGTAATTGTGCGCGCGCAACGTCCGCTCATTCTGGCCGGGCGTGGCGCTGTGCTCTCGGATGCGGAAGGTGCATTGATCGAGCTTGCCGATCGCATCGGCGCGCTGCTTGCGACATCGGTCTGCGGTCACGGCCTGTTCGCCGGATATCCCTGGTCGCTCGGCATCAGCGGCGGCTTTTCTTCGCCGGTTGCGGACGAACTGATTTCCGAGAGCGATCTCATCGTTGGATTTGGCGCAAGTTTCACTCAGTGGACGACCAAGAAGGGCAAGCTGATCGCCCCCGGCGCAATCGTTGCGCAAATCGATATCGAGGCGCCAAAGCTCGGTTATCAAATGCCGGTGCAGCATGCGTTGCAGGGCGACGCGAAAGCGTCCGCCGAGGCTCTGCTGGCCGAGCTTGACCGGCGAGGTGTAACGAGCGCGAAGCCGGGCCGCCGCAACGATCGCACGCGCGAGCGCATTGTCTCGGGCGACAATCATCACGCGCCGTACGTGGATGAATCGAGCGCGCAGTTCATAGATCCGCGCACGCTGAGCAAAACGGTGGACGATATCCTGCCGAAGGATCGCGTGGTTGCGTCCGACTCCGGGCATTTCTGTGGCTGGGTGCCGCGTTACTTGCAGGTTCCCAATGCGAAGGCGTCGTGCCTCAGCCATTCATTCCAGTCGGTCGGTCTCGGTCTGCCGTCAGCCATCGGGCTTGCAGTTGCAAATCCCGGCAAACTGGCCGTGCTTGGCGCGGGCGATGGTGGTTTCATGATGTCCATCGCCGATCTGGAAACCGCGATCCGGCTCAAACTTCGGATGTGTATTCTCGTTTATAACGACAGCTCGTACGCAGCCGAAGTGCATTACTTTCGGCGGCAGAATTATTCGATCGATATCGTGCAATTTCCGGAAACGGATTTTGCGGCTATCGCGCGCGGCTATGGCGCGCGGGCGGCGACGGTGCGGACGCTTGCCGATCTTGATCCAGTGAAAGCCTGGGTTGGCGAGGGCGCGCCCGGCGTTTTTCTGATCGACGCCAAGATCAATCCCGACCTTGAAGCTGATTGGCACGCCGAACATTTTCCGTGAATTTAAGGGTGCTGGGAATCGGCGCGCGTCAGAATTTTTCTAACCGCCCTTGGCCCGTAAACTTTTCGCCTTTTCCACCAGCGCCCGGCAGTCTTCGGCGGCGAGATCGATCAAGCCGCCGCAAAGCGAACACGGGATCACATCGTTGGTGGCGACGCGTTCGATGGGCTCGTTGCTCAGCTCGCCGCAATCGGGACAGGGTATCGGCAGCGTTGCGTTGTCGCTTTCGGCCATCGGCCCCTCGCTCGTCGGGAAGCGTTCTAATTTACTTTACGTTCGTAGCCTGCCCAGTAGGGCTCGCGCAATTTGCGCTTGAGCATTTTCCCGCTCGCGTTGCGCGGCAAGGCATCGATGAAATCCACCGAGCGTGGGCGCTTGTATCCGGCGAGCTTGTCGCGCGTCCAATCGATCAGCGCTTCCGCCGTGAGTTTCGATCCCGCGCGTTTCACCACGACGGCCTTGACCGACTCGCCCCATCGTTCGTCCGGTACGCCGATCACGGCGACCTCGACGATATCGGAATGGCCTGCCAGGGTAGCTTCGATTTCCGCCGGATAAACGTTCTCGCTCCCGGACACGATCATGTCCTTGATGCGATCCTTGATGAAGATAAAGCCTTCCTTGTCGATGTAACCGGCATCGCCGCTGTGGAACCAGCCGCCACGCATGACTTCATCGGTTTCTTTCTTGCGCCCCCAATAGCCCACCATCAGGCTTTCGCCCTGATACAAAATTTCGCCGATCTCGCCCGGCGGTAGATCCTTGCCGTTGGCATCGACGATCTTGGCGCGCGCGCCATACATCGGGCGTCCACAGGAAAGCAATTTTTCACCGACATGATGTTCATGCGTGAGCGCGGTGAACGGGCCGGTGGTTTCGGTGAGGCCGTAGATTTGCGAGAACCGGCATTTGAATGTCTCGATCGAGCGGCGCAGCAGGTCGGGCGAAATCGGCGCAGTGCCGTAGGTAATGTGCTTGAGCGCCGAGAAATCCGCACTCTTCGATTGCGGCAGCTCGGTGAGGAACAACATCACAGCCGGAACAAGTAACGCGACTTCGATCTTCTGCTCGACGATGACCTTGAGTAGCGCGTCCGGCACCACTTCGCGCACGATCACCAGTGTGGTGCCTTCCTGCATGCTCCAGATCGCCCAGCCCGCACCGCCGAGATGGAACATCGGCATCGCCACCAGCGAGCGTCCGCCTTCGCGTAATTCGGGCATCTCGATCGCGAGACAGAGCCCGGTGTTGAGCATGTTCCAACCAGTCAACATTGCGCCTTTCGGCAAACCAGTCGTTCCGGACGTGCAGAACTGCGTTGAAACCGCGCCGTCCACGTCGCGGCGCGGGTCGTCGCCGCCACGCGGTAATTCGCCGAACGTCATCGTCGGGATGCCGGCTGCCGCGCCTGTCGTCTTGAATTCCGCGCCAGTAACGACGAGCTTCGGCTTCATGTCCTGGATGATGAGAGTGACTTCGTTTGCGGTCAGCCGCCAATTGATCGGCGCCGCGACCACGCCGGCCTTGTCGAGCGCGAACAGCAATTCCATGTAGGCGGCGCAATTTTTGTCGAGGATCGCGACGCGGTCGCCGGGCTGCAGGCCCAGTTTTGCAACCAAGCCGCCGGCCAGCTTCGAACTTGAGTCGTTGAGTTCCGCGTAGGTCTGGCTTTTGCCCTCGTACCAGATCGCCTCCAGGTCGGGGTGGCGTTCCGCGCGCCAACGGATCAACTCGGCGATCGTCCGCATAACTCCTTATCCTCCCCGCGGGGTGCTGCGAGCGGTTTACCGCTATGCCAGCGCGCTCATTATTTTTTGCAGCGAAACGGCGGCGCGTTCGTGTTCGACATTTGCCACGGTCCGGGCGCCATCGTCGATACGTACGGTGAATTTGAAACGGTTTTTCTCCCGGCTGACAAGCGCTGCGTGGATCGTCAAAACCCCGCCCACTTTGCTGGCGCCGAGATGATCTATGACGACCCGGCTCCCCACGGTGATCTGGCCCGGCTCAAGCTGATTGAGCACGAGATTGTAGCAGGCCGTCTCGGCAATCATGACCAAATAGGGCGTCGCGGCGACCGGCGGCATTGACTCGATGACAGCCGCCACCGTGTCCTTGAACTGCACGGTGACGGTGGTCGTCGCGGCGGCGCCGGACGCTGGAGAAGAAGTCATTGGTGAACTCGCTGCGACAAAAGGACGGACTTCAAAGTATCACATCCGCCGGTTGCCCGGATTCCAGCTGTGCTTGAGATTTTCGATCAGCTTGGGATCGTAGAAACACAGGCTCTGCTGCCGGGAATAGGTCGCCATGTAGCGCCGGTAGATATCCAGCGGCTCCTGCCCGACGCGCAGTCCCTTGCGGTTGCTGACCGCGCTGGTGAACCCAGCGCTCATCATTTGCTTAGTGTTCTCTTCAATCGCCGTGTCCATGCGGTCGGCGGGCACGACCTCGTCGCAGATCAGCCGGCCTTCCGGCGTATCGGCGTGGAATTTGCGCTCGAAGAAAATGCCGTGACGCGCGAGCTGGATGCCGACGATACGCGGCAGCCGCAGGTTTGCCGAGCCAGGGATGAAACCTTCCTTGCTGGCGGGAAGATTGAAGTACGAGCTCGGCTCTGCAATCACGCGGTCCATGACGCAGAGCAGCTGGCATCCGCCGCCGATGGCGAAGGATTCCACCGCAGCGAGCCACGGCTTCTCGACGAAGTCCTCGAACTGCTCGTCGTAAGAATCCGACATCCAGTGTCCGCGGTAGATTTTATTCAGCAGACCGAGTTCGCGTTCCAGAATGAAATCGGCGAACGAAATCTGGCCGTAATAAAGATGGGTCAGGTTGATGCCGGCGTTGAAGATGCGGCGGCCGGGATACTTCGGATGCTGTACGACGCCGCCGCGAATCACGCCGACTTCGATGGAGTCGTCGAGTAACACGAGATCGACAGCGGTTTCCAAGGCAGCCGAGGTCTTGTCGCCCTCGGCGTTGAGGAAGTCGGGATTGGTAAGATAAACGTGACCGGTATTTCCCTTGCGCTGAACTTGAGCTTCGCCCAGATCGGCAAATCCAGTGCGGCGGAATTCGTCGATGCGATCGAGCGCTTCGCGCTTCGGCTTGAGCATGGCGTGTACGAGATGTGTGCCGCAGCGCTCGTTGGCGAGAACGTGGGCGATGAACAGCCCCTGATCGATTTCGAATCCTTCTTTCGCGGCCTGCTGCTTCAATGCGCGCTCGGCATCGATGCGCTTGCGCGTCGGCAATAAAGTGGGATAGCGGTCCGCGACCGCGTACAGCAGTTCGCAAACGCGCAGCGGCTTGGTGCACTTTTCCGTCATCTCGTCGTAAATGTTCGCGACGTGCTGCCGGAAAAAGCGCTCTTTCGTTTCGCGCGCGCGCTGCTTGATGTCGTGCGACTGCTTGAGCGCGTCCGCCTTGCGATCCGGCGCCGGGCCAAGAGACTTGAGAGCGCTGTCGACGGCGGCGAAATAGCTTTCGGCGGCTTTCACATCGCTCGCGAGGGATTGCCCAAAATCCAGATTGGCGTCGGCGGCAAGCGGTTTCATCGCGCGTCTCCTTGGCGTCGGGCCCGGTGGACGGGCCTATCTTTTTGGTATAATGATGTTCTATAATATGCAAACGGCTGTCAACCTGCGATTCTGGCCAGGCACACAAGTCTATTCGCGGAATGCGCCGGCGCCATGAGCTGCTTGCGAATGTGTGGCCGCCGCAGCCATGAGGGAGCAAGCAGCGCGCGATTGATTTTGGAATCATATTGTTCTAATTCCACGCGAAGATGCATGCCGCTGCGAGCGACGCCCCTGACGGCATGATCTCTTAAAGGCTGGCAATGCCGGTGAAAGCGACCCAGCGGAAAATGAACAGTCTGAGCGCGCATCAGACTGCGAATATTCCAACCACGATCAAAAATCCGGAACGCGTCGCGCATCGACGCACGGAACTGATCGACGTCGCGACGAAACTTTTTCTTGAGCGCGGATTTCACAACACGTCGATCCGCGACATCGTCCGTGCCTGCTCGTTCAACATCGCGAGCCTTTACATGTACGTGTCCTCGAAAGAGGACATTCTCTATCTCGTCGCGCAGGATTTGATGAACAACATCGCGCGCGAACTCGGCGAAACCGTGCTTGTCGAGGATTCGCCGAAACGGTCGCTGGAGCATGGGTTCGCCAGCTACTGCCGCATCGCGGATCGCTTGCGCCGGCCGATCCGTCTACTGTACCGCGAAGTCGCCTTCCTGCCGGAGGAGCCGCGCTCCAACGTGCTCGGCACCGTTGCCGGTGTAGTGACTTATTTCGAACGAATCGTGAAGCAGGGCATCGCGTCGGGCGAATTCCGTAGCGTGAATGCTAGGCTGGCGGCACTCGACATCATGTTCTTCGCGCACATGATTGCGTTGCATACTCGCGAGGTGCGCCAGCTCGCGGATCTTGAAGAATATATCGACTTCCAGATGCAAACAATTTTCGCAGGATTGCTGACCAATCCGGCAAACAGAGGGACAAGGTCCGCCGGCAAAAAATCGTCTGCCAAGAAATCCCAGAAGACGCGCTAAAAACTAAAGCCCAAGATAGGCCGCGCGCACGCGCGGGTCTTCCAGCAACGCGCGGCCGGTTCCGCTAATCGTAATGCGGCCGGTTTCGATCACATAGCCGCGGTCGGCAATCGCCAGCGCCGCGTAGGCGTTCTGCTCCACCAGCAAAACCGTCAGGCCGCGTTTTTTAAAATCGGCGATGATTGCGAAAATCTGCTCGACCAAAATCGGGGCCAACCCCATCGACGGTTCGTCAAGCAGCACAAGCTTGGGCTTTGCCATCAGCGCGCGTCCGATGGCGAGCATCTGCTGCTGGCCGCCGGAGAGCGCGCCGGCTTGCAAATGACGTTTCTCGGCCAGCACCGGAAATGTCGTGTAGATATTTTCAAGATCAGTGGCGATGCCGTCATCCCGGCGGGTCACCGCGCCGAGGCGCAGATTATCGTCCACCGTGAGCGGTGCGAACACCTGGCGGCCTTCCGGCACTTGCGCCATGCCGCGCGCGACGCGCTTGTGTGCCTTCAAGCCGCCGATTGATTCCCCGGAGAATGAGATCGTTCCGCCCGTCGTCGGCTGCACACCGGAGATCGCGCGCAGCAGCGTCGTCTTTCCGGCGCCGTTCGATCCGACCAGGGTCACGATCTCGCCTTCGGCGACATTGAAAGAAACGCCGTGCAACACCTCGATGCGCCCGTAGCGGCTTGTCAGGTTTTCAACGGACAGCAAGGCCAAGCTCCGTCTTGCCCTTCACGCCCAGATAAGCCGCGACCACCGCCGGATTGCTCCGTACGGCGTCAGCGTTGCCCTCCGCCAGCGTGCGCCCCTGATCGAGAACGTGGATGCGGTTGGAAATTTTCATGACGAGACGCATGTCGTGCTCGACCAGCACCACCGTGACGCCGCGCGCTGCGATCTTCTTGATCACCGCGTCGATCTCTTCGGTCTCCACCGGATTGCAACCGGCGGCGGGTTCGTCGAGCAGAAGAATTTTTGGTTCAGTCGCCAGCGCGCGGGCGACTTCAAGCCGTTTGAGCGCGCCATAGGACAATGCGCCTGCAGGGCGTTCGGCGGCGTCGGCCAATCCGACAATCGATAAAAGTTCAAGCGCGCTCTCATGCGTCGTACGGTTCTGCCGCCCCACCGATGGCAAGCCGAACAGATGCGCGAAGACGTTGCGGTTTTCGTGCAGATGACGGCCAACCATGACGTTCTCGACCACGCTCATGCGGAAAAAAATTTGCAGGTTTTGGAACGTGCGCGAGAGGCCGCGCCGGGCAAGCTGATGCGGGGGCAGGCCGGTAACGTCCTCGCCATCGAGCGTGATGCGCCCGCTTTTCGGCGGGTAAAGCCCTGACACAAGATTGAACAGCGTCGTCTTGCCCGCGCCGTTGGGTCCGATGATCGCGAAGATGTCCCCGCGCGCGACATTGAGATTGATGCCTTCCAGCGCCTTCAACCCGCCGAACGCAATTCCGAGATTTTCGATGGTGAGCAGCGCGTTCAAGCCGTCCTCCGGCGAAAGCGCTGCGCGAGCGAAGGCACGATGCCGCCCGGCAGGAAGATCATGAACACGATCATGATGAGGCCGAGCATGATGTGCTCGTATTCGTGAAACACGGTGAGCACCTGCGGCAGGATGACCAATATGGCCGCGCCGGTGATGCTGCCGAGGATGGAACCAAGGCCGCCGAGCACGGCCATCACCACGAACTCGATGGAGCGGATGAAGCCGGTGGTGTCTGGCGTTACAAATCCGTCGAACAGCGAAAAGTACGAACCTGCGATGGCGGCGTAGACCGCCGACATGACGAACACGAGGAGCTTGTAACGAGGAACGTCGATGCCCAATACGCGCGCGGCAGTCTCGCTGTCATGAATGGCGCGAAATGCGCGGCCGGTCGGGCTGGTGATGAGGTTCACCGCGATCCACGCGCCGATCACCAAACTCACGCCTGAAATCCAGTACCAGGTCTGCGAGCCGTAAGCGCGCCAGCCGAACACGACGAGCCGCGGCACTTCCATCCCGTTCGGGCCGCCGGTGATGTCGGCTTCGTTCGTGAACACCATCGAAATAAGCAGTCCGAGGCCGAGTGTCGCGACGGCGAGGTAATAGCCGCGCAGCTTCAGAATTGGTTGTCCAACAATAAACGCGAGCAAAGCCGAGAACACCGCGCCGCCGATCAGCGACGCCCAGACCGGCAGGCCGAGATAGGCCGGGCCAAGCGTAACGGCGTAAGCGCCGATGCCGAAAAATCCCGCGTGTCCGAGGCTGACCTGACCGGCAAAGCCCATCAGCAAATTGAGCCCGATGACCGCGAGCGCATTTATGAAAACCAGTGCGGCGATGCGGAGATAAAAAGCCGACGGCAGCACGAGCGGCAACAGCAGCACGAGCGTCGCGAGCGCAATCACCACCATGTAAGGCTTGCTGGTGAAGCGATGCACGGTCACACCCGCTCAATGCTGGCGCGGCCGAACAAACCCTGCGGCATGGCGAACAGCACCGCGAGAATGACGATGAAGGCGATCGCATCTTTATATTGCGACGAGAGGTAGCCCGCGCCGAAAGCCTCTAACAGGCCGAGCAGAAGTCCGCCGGCCACCGCGCCGATAGGGCTGCCCATGCCTCCGAGCATGGCGGCAGCGAATCCCTTGAGCGCGAGCAGCGTGCCGATAGCGTAATTGGTGAGCGTGATCGGCGTCGCCAGCAGCCCGCCGATGGCTCCGATCAGGGCGGAAACAACGAAAGAGATGCCGATGACTGCGGATGTATCGATTCCGACGAGCCGCGCGGCGAGCCGGTTCGCGGCGGTTGCCAGCATCGCTTTGCCCATCAGCGTGCGATTGAGGAACAGCCACAACGCCGTGACGATGATGCCGGTGCCGATCAGCACGATGATGCTTTGCGGGAGAATAGCTGCGCCGCCGAGGTTCAGCGGTGTATCGCCGGCGAGCGGCGGCAGGCTGTGAAAGTTCTTGTCGAAGAACACCGCTGCGAGGCCGCGCATCAGGATCGACGCGCCGATGGTGATGATAATCAGCGTGACGGGCGAAGCGCCGCGCGCGGGTTCGATTGCCAGCCGATGCAGCAGTATTCCGAACAATACCGTAACGACAATGGCGAGCAGCGCGGCGAGCGGCAGGGGTATCCCGGCTGCGGCGGCGAACACGGCAGTCATGCCGCTCACCATCACGAACTCGCCTTGCGCGAAGTTGATGACGTCGGATGCGTTGTAGATGAGCGTGAATCCGAGGGCGATCAGGGCGTAGATCGCCCCAACCGTCAGTCCGGAAAATGCGAATTGCAGAAACTCAGCCATAACAGCAACTCCGGGCGGCCATCGGCTGGCGGCGATTAGCGGCTAACGGCGCCGTCCGGATTCCCCGTCTGGTCGCTCCGCCCGCTTCTCAACATGAAGAGAAGCGAGCGGAGTGTTGTTGCCATTATATCGGATTACGCTCGCGTTGGGCCTGGCGTTCAGTTCACCAGCGTCCAGTCCCCGCCCTTGATTTCGAGCATGCGGAACGAGGTCAGATCGAGGCCGAGGTGATCGGTCGCTGACATGTTGACCATGCCACCGGTGCCGACGAAGCCTTTGGTCTTTTCGATTTCGTCACGCACCTTGGCCTTGTCGGCGCTTTTCGCGCGCTTCATGGCCTGCGTCAGGATCATCAGCGCGTCATACATGTGACCGCCGAAGGTCGAAACCGGTTCGCCGGTCTGCTTCTCGTATCGCGTCTTGTAAGCCAACGCGACTTTCTTGAGCGGGTCGCTGTCGGGCAGCTTTTCCGCGACCAGCGTGGCGGCCGCCGGGAGGCGGACGCCTTCCGAGGCATCGCCCGCAAGCTTGATGTAACTCTTCGACGAAACGCCGTGGCTCTGATAGAGCGGCACGCCGATTGCGAGCTGACGATAGTTGCGCGTAACGATGGCCGGCCCCTGACCGAAGCCGCAATTGATGACCGCCTGCACGCCCGCCGTATTCTTGATGTTGGTGAGCTGCGGGGTCATGTCGCTGTCGCCTGCGCCGTAGATTTCATCCTTGACGACGGTGATGCCGAACTGCGGCGCCATCTTCAGACATTCGGTGCGCATCGCTTTGCCCCAGCCGTCGGTGCCGGAGATCATGCCGATATTGGTGATCTTGCGCTTCTTGAGATCCTCGAAAATCTTTCCGCATGACATCGGCTCGGTGTGCGGTGTTTTGAACACCCACTTGCGCACCGGGAAAACGATTTCCGCCGCGCCCGCCAGAGCGATGAAAGGGATGCTGGCGTCGGAATAGATCGGAACCATCGCAAGGCTGGTGCCGGTGATCGAGCCGCCCAATACGGCATCGACTTTGTCTTCTTCAACCAGACGCGTGGCGAAGGTGCGCGCTTTGCTGGCGTCGCCGCCGTCGTCATAAATGAAAAGCTTGATTTGCTGGCCGTTGATGCCGCCGGAAGCGTTCATCTCGGCGACGTACATTTCGAGAGTTTTCTTTTCCGGGTCGCCGAGGAACGATGCTGGGCCGGTGATCGAAAGCACCGAACCGATCTTGATGTCAGCTTGAGCGGACGTTGCCGCGAAAACCAAAGCTGCTGCTGCAACTGCAAGTTTCTTCATTGTCTCCTCCCATCTGGCTGTTTTATTTTTCTTTTGGGCCGGCACCCGGCGAAATTGGCAAAGCCTTGTGCCCGCCCAAATTTGGTATAACACTATTCTAGATCAGGGCTCCCGGGTTGGGAAGGGTCATTCTGCCGCTGACCCGGCGGAGTTGCGCGCTGTGGCGTTACGTCTCAACGCCTGCGTGATTTGGAATGTGTTGCGATTGTTTCAGATGATGCGGCGTCAGATACCGGCAAGATATCTGGGATGCATCATTGTAAAAAAGCAGAACCGTCGGCCGGAATGACGGAGTAGGGCATGGAGCGCTCGTTCAAACAGGAAGTGCAGTCGCTGCGCCTCGGCGCCGGCGACACTTTTCACGGCGAGGGCATTCTCGCGGTCACCAAGGCGCTGCTGCAATCGGGTGTGAGCTACGTCAGCGGCTATCCGGGCGCGCCGGTGTCGCATCTCGTCGATGTGCTGACCGATGCCTCCGACATTCTCGACGATCTTGGTGTTCACTTCGAACCGGCGGCGAACGAAGCCGGCGCCGCCGCCATGCTCGGTGCATCGATTCAATATCCCATTCGCGGCGCGGTGACGTGGAAGTCGGTGGTCGGCACCAATGTCGCTTCCGACGCTCTTTCGAATCTCGCTTCCGCCGGCGTCACCGGCGGCGCGCTCATCATCGTCGGCGAAGATTATGGCGAGGGCGCCAGCATCATTCAGGAGCGCACGCACGCCTTCGCAATGAAGTCGCAAGTGTGGTTGCTCGATCCGCGGCCCAATCTGCCGACCATCGTCGGAATGGTGGAGCACGGCTTCGCGTTGTCGGAAGCCAGCAACACCCCGGTGATGCTCGAGTTGCGCATCCGTGCCTGTCACGTGCACGGCAGTTTCGTCTGCAAGGATAATCGCGCTGCCGCGATTTCGCGCCGCAATCCGATCGCGGAGCCGAAGTTCGATTTTGCGCGGTTCTGCCTGCCGCCGTGGACCTACTCGCAGGAAAAACAAAAGATCGATGTGCGGTGGCCGGCGGCTGTTCAATACATCTCCGAGCACAAGCTCAATGAAGTTTTCACGGGCAAGCACGATCATCTCGGCATCATCGTGCAGGGTGGTCTCTACAACGGTGTGATGCGCTCGTTGCAGCGCCTCGGTCTCGCCGACGCTTACGGTGCCACCGATATTCCGATCTACGTGCTCAACGTCACCTATCCGCTAATTCCATCCGAGATCACCGACTTTTGCCGTGGCAAAAAGGACATGCTGATCGTCGAGGAAGGTCAGCCGAACTATCTTGAGCAAGCGATCAAGGCGACGCTGCAGGAGCGCAACGTCACGGGCAGCGCCATTCATGGCAAGAATGTCTTGCCGCAAGCCGGTGAATACACCGGCGAGGTCGTCGTGACGGGCATTGCAAAGTTTCTCGGCTCGGCTTGGCCGCAAGGCGAAACCGCCGGACAATGGAAGGCGCTGACCGAAGAGATACGCATCGCCAAGGAACGCGCGGCGGACCTGCTGGGGCAGCCCGTTCCGGTGCGCCCGCCCGGCTTCTGCGTCGGTTGCCCGGAGCGTCCGGTTTTCAGCGCCATCAAGATCGCCGAAAAGAAAATCGGGAAGACCCACATCACCGGCGATGTCGGCTGCCATATTTTCGCGTCGCTCGCGCCGTTTCACCTCGGCAACACGATGCTCGGTTACGGCCTTGGGCTGGCGAGCGGGGCGGGGATCGCCGCCAATTTCAAAAAACGCGTCATCAACATCATGGGCGACGGCGGATTCTGGCATAACGGCCTGACCACCGGGGTCACCAATGCCGTCGCCAATGGCGACGACGGCATCCTCATCATCATGAAAAACGGCTACGCGGCGGCAACCGGCGGGCAGCGCATTCCAACCTCGCCCGGCTCACCGCGTGTCCCATCGAGGCAGCCGCGCATCGACAAGGTGCTCAGGAACGTGGGCGTGAAGTGGCTCAAGACCATTCACAGCTACACCGTGAGCAGCATGCTCAAGGCGCTGGTCGAGGCGAGCACGACGCCGGAACGTGGATTGAAGGTCATCATCGCCGACGGCGAATGTCAGCTGGAGCGCCAGCGGCGCATTCGGCCTCTGATCGCCAAGCAGCTGAGCGAAGGCAAGCGCGTGGTGCGTACGCGCTTCGGCATCGATCCCGATGTCTGCACGGGCGATCACTCCTGCATCCGCCTGTCAGGCTGTCCCTCGCTCACCATCGCACCCAATCCCGATCCGCTGCGCAAGGACCCCGTTGCCAAGGTCGACAACAATTGCGTCGGCTGCGGCCTTTGCGGCGAAGTCGCGCACGCCGCCGTGCTGTGCCCGTCGTTTTACCGCGCCGAGATCATCCAGAATCCGACCTGGTGGGACGGCATTGTGGATCGCGTGCGGCGCGTCATCATTGGCGCGCTGCGTCCGTCGCGCTCCGCGACCGCCGTGCAATGAACGCGCAACCGCGCTCACTGAATATTCTCATCGCTGCGTTGGGCGGCGAGGGTGGCGGCGTGCTTTCCGACTGGTTGATTGCAAGCGCGACGCGGGAAGGCTTTCCGGTGCAAAGCACATCCATTCCTGGCGTGGCGCAGCGAACCGGCGCGACGACTTATTACCTTGAAATCTTTCCGCAGAAAAATGTCGCGGCGGACAAGCAGCCGATTTTGGCGCTGACGCCGGCGCCGGCGGACATCGACGTTGTCGCCGCCTCCGAGCTGATCGAGGCCGGACGTGCGATGCAGAACGGTTTTGTCACTTCGCAACGAACGACGCTGATCGCTTCAACCAGCCGCGTTTATGCCATTGGCGAGCGTGCGGCGATGGCCGATGGCAGATTTGACGGCGAACGTATTGTCGGTGCGGCGAATGAATTGGCCCGCCGCGCGATTTTGTTCGATATGGCCGCGATGGCGCAGACGACGGGCGCGCCGATGAACGCCGTTTTGTTCGGTGCGCTGATCGGCTCAGGGGCGTTGCCGGTGTCCCGTTCGGCGGCGGAGGATGCCATCCGCGAATCCGGCAAATCCGTCGAAGCCAATTTGCGCGGTTTCGCCGCGGGTTTCGAGCAGGCGCAGCACCCGTCGCCGCCGCTTGCGCCGGAAGCCGGCGTGAAAACGCTTCCGCGCAATGCGGACGAGCTTGTTGCCTCCGCGCGCGCGATGTTTCCCGCAGCCGCGCATGAGGTCATCGAACTCGGCCTGCAAAGGCTGATCGATTATCAGGGCGCCGCCTATGCCGGACTGTTTCTCCAGCGCCTGACGCCAGTGGCGCGGCTTGAGCAGAACGCCGATGCCGATGATTTTGAATTGACGCGGGAGACCGCGCGCTTTCTGGCGCTCTGGATGACTTATGAAGACGTCATCCGCGTCGCCGATCTAAAGACGCGCGAAGACCGTCTTACGCGCGTTCGTGCGGAAGTTCGCGCCAGGGAAGGCGAGGTTGTCCGCATTGTCGATTTCCTCAAGCCCGGTCTCGATGAACTCTGTTCGATCCTGCCGCCCTGGTTGGGCGAGGCGATCCTGAATGCAGCGCGCAAGCGCGGTTTGGAAGATCGTTTTAACGTCGGGCTGCACATTCATTCGACACACGTGTTCGGGTTCCTGCTGCTTCGGCTGCTGGCGGGGTTGCGCTGGTGGCGGCCGCATTCGTGGCGCTACCGGCTGGAGCAGGCGCTGATCGAGCGCTGGTTGAAGGCGATCGCCGGCGCGGCGGCGCTCGACACGAAACTGGCGCTGGAGATCGTGGAATGCGCCCAGCTCGTGAAAGGCTATGGCGACACGCACAAGCGCGGCGCGCACAATTTTGAACTGATTGCGCGGAATTATTTCGACATCGATCTGACGCGCACGGATACAGGCGCCTTGACGCAGGCCATCCGCAAAGCGCGCACTGCCGCGCTCGCCGACCCGGAAGGCGAAGCGCTCCAGACGGAAATCGAAAAATCGTTAGCCCCACTCACCAGCAGTTCTGCAATGCCTGAAGTCGTCGAAACCAGACACTAGATCTGTCGCAAAGGGAGGACATCATGAAGCGTAGACAATTCATAAAAGCGGCCGGCATCGGGCTCGCCGCCAGTGCGATCGCTAAACCGGCCATCGCGCAATCGTCGCCGGAAATTTCGTGGCGCTGCACCTCGAGCTTTCCGAAGTCACTCGACACGACTTACGGCGGCGCCGAGATCATGTCGAAGATGGTCGCCGATTTGACCGACAACAAATTCAAAATTCAGGTTTTCGCCGCCGGTGAAATCGTGCCGGGCCTGCAAGCGCTCGACGCGGCCTCCAACGGCACGGTCGAGATGGCGCACACCGTCTCCTATTATTATGTCGGCAAGGACCCGACGTTCGCCATTGCGGCGTCCGTTCCATTCGGACTGAATGCGCGTCAGCAGCACGCCTGGCTCTATCAGGGCGGCGGCAACGAGGCGTTCAACGAGTTTTTCAAGAAGTTCAACGTCTATGCCCTGCCGCTCGGTAACACCGGAACGCAGATGGGCGGCTGGTTCCGCAAGGAGATCAAGACAGTTGCCGATCTCACCGGGCTCAAGTTCCGCATTGGCGGCATCGCCGGACAGGTTCTGCAGAAACTGGGCGTCGTGCCGCAGCAGCTCGCGGGCGGCGATATTTATCCGGCGCTCGAAAAGGGAACGATCGACGCGGCGGAATGGATCGGGCCGTACGACGACGAGAAGCTCGGCTTCGCCAAGGTCGCGCCCTATTACTACTATCCCGGCTGGTGGGAAGGCGGCCCGAGCCTGCACGGCTTCATCAGCCTGGCAAAATGGAACGCGTTGCCGAAGAGCTATCAAACGGCGCTGATCGCGGCGTGCCAATACGCCACGACCTGGATGCAGGCGCGTTACGACTCGCAAAATCCCGCGGCGCTCAAGCGTCTGGTCGCCGCCGGTGCTCAGCTTCGTCCGTTCTCGCCCGAGATCATGGACGCTTGTCTCAAGGCCACCAATGAATTGTGGGCGGAGATTTCAGGAAAGAACGCGGACTTCAAAAAGATGATCGAGGCGATGATTGCGTTCCGGAACGATCAATATCTCTGGTGGCAGGTCGCCGAGTTCACTTACGACAGCTTCATGATCCGCACGCGGCCGAAAGGCTGATGCCGCGGATTTGTCTAGCGCGATGACGCAATCTCCGCGCCGGAGCCGCTCGATGAAGAGCGCGCTCCGGCGCGGGAGCGCTTGACAAACTAGAACATCGTTATACCATAAACGCGGATGACTGCTCTCGCAGGGGCTTTCCTGTCCGATTGAGCAGTGAGCCAATGCAAGCCGAAATAAAGCGCCGACACGAAATTTGAGTGTCTTCGTTCCGTCAACGACCGGGAAAGAGTTTGAACGATGCCAAAAGTATTTGTGAGCACCGTGATCAATGCGCCGCTTGAGCGCGTGTGGCGAGTGGCCAGCGACTTCAACGGCTTGCCGGCGTGGATGCCGGGAATGAAAGACAGCGTCATCGAACCGGGTAAAAAAGACAAAGAGATCGGCGCGGTGCGCAAGCTCTCGATGATCGGCTCAAAGGACATCCTGCGCGAACGGCTTGAAGCGCTATCGACGGAAGAGCACCTCATCACTTATTCGGTGCTCGAAGGTCCGTTGCCGGTGAAGAACATCCGCACCAGCATGCGCCTGCGTCCCATTACCGACACATTCGGGACGCTCGGCGAATGGTCGACGGAATTCGAAACCGAGAAGGGCAAGGAAGAGGAAGGCGAGCAATTCATGGCTCGCGTGTTCAACGCAGGCTTCCGTGCGCTGAAGAAACACCTGAACGTCTGACGCTCTGACAAACGAGTAACGCGTGAACCTGTTGCATTCATCCGGCGTGGTTATGCCAACCGATCCCAAGCAGACGCCATATCTGCTGGGCGGGAAATGCAGCAACTGCGGAACCGTTGTGTTTCCGAAAATGCCGGTGTGCCCCAAGTGCCGCCGCAACGGCACGGTCGAGGACATCGAGATCGGCCGCAAAGGCCGTCTGTTCAGTCACACCATCGCGCGCTTCGCGCCGAAGGGTTTCAAGGCGCCGTTCTTCCAGATATTCGTCGACCTTCCCGAAGGTCCGCGCATCTTCTCTCTCGTCGGAGCGGAATGCCCGGTGGAAGACGGCGTGCTTGAAGACGGCATGGAAATGCGCCTTGTAGTCGAGTCGCTCGCCGACACGCCCGAAAACAAAGATACGCTCACGTACAAGTATGTGCCCGCCGCGAAATCCGGGAAGCCCCGCCATGCGTGAGGTCGCCATCATCGGCGTCGGCGCGCACCCGACCGGCCAGTTCACCGACAAGTCGCTCAAGGATTTGGGCTACACGGCGATCTGGGGCGCGCTTAAAGATGCCGGCGTTACGCCGGAAGATATCGACGTTGCTTACGTCGGAAATTCTCTCGGTGGATTGCTGACCGGCCAGGAAGGCGTGCGCGGGCAGGTGGTGCTGCAACATTCCGGCATCACCGGCATTCCGGTCATCAACGTCGAAAACGCCTGCGCCAGCGCGGCGACGGCCTTGCGCGGCGCGTGGCTTGAGGTTGCATCCGGCGCCGCCGATGTCGCCATCGCGGTCGGCGTTGAAAAAATGTACGTGGGCGACACCGCGCGCACCATCGGCGCGCTGTCTTCGGTGTCGGAGCTCGATCTGTCGCAGATGGGCATGCAGTTCACGACCAGCTACGCGATCCATCCGAAAATAAATCTCAAGGGCAAGATGAAGGAATACGGCTGGACCAGCGCCGATTTCGCCAAGCCTGCCGTGAAGAATTCCTACAACGGATCGCTCAATCCGCTGGCGCAGCATCGCCGGGCGCTCACCATCGAGCAGGTCGTGCAGTCCCGCATCGTCGTCGATCCGCTCACGCTCTATATGTGCGCGTCGATTTCCGATGGCGCGGCGGCAGCGGTTGTTTGCGCCGCCGATATGGCTTCCAAATTCACCAGCAAGACGCCGATCCGCATCGCGAGCTGCGTGCTGCGTTCGGGTGAATATCGTTTGCCGAACGACAAGCGCTTGGACTCGGCGACGGTGTCGGCACAGGCGGCGTACGAAGAAGCCGGCATCGGCCCGGAAGATCTTGGCGCGATCGAGTTGCACGATGCGATGGCTCCCGCGGAATTGATGCTTTACGAGCGGCTCGGTCTGTGCGGGCCGGGCGAGGGGCCAAAACTCATCGACGACGGCACGACGACATTGCGCGGGCGCTTGCCGGTTAATCCGAGCGGCGGCTTGTGTTCGCGCGGCCACCCGGTCGGCGCGACCGGCTTGCTGCAGATCGCGGAACTGGTTTGGCAGATGCGCGGCGAGGCCGGTCCGCGGCAAATCGAGAAGCGGCCAAAAGTGACGATGGCGCAAAACCAGGGCGGGCTGCTGCTCGGGCAAGACTCCGCCGTCTACGGCGTTACGATTTTGAAATCCTGAAACGAGGCGTTCCAAAAAACGAGGGCATGACGTGAGCAAAAAAAGAAAAGAGGTCGTTAAGTCGATCGAGGAGGCCGCGGGCCTGATCAAGAGCGGTCAGACCGTCGCGATTGGCGGCTTCGGCGCCGACAATCATCCGATGGCGATTGTGCGCGAGATCATCCGCAAGGGGACGAAAGACCTCACCCTCGTCGCGTCAGCGACCGCGGGTCTGGAAATCGATCTTCTGATCGGCGCGGGCTGCGTCAAAAAACTCATCGCGCCATATGTCGGCCAGGAAATGTACTGCCCGATCGGCCACAATTTCCGCAAGTACGCGGAATCCGGCGAGATCGAGGTGATGGAGACCAGCGAATACCTGCTTTACGCCGGCTTCTTTGCAGCCGCGTCGGGACAGGAATTCTTCGCCTGGCGCGGCGGCGTCGGCACCAGCATTCCGGAATTGAACAAGACCATGGTCGAGTTCATCGATCCCATCGGCAAGACCAAGAAGATCATCGCCGTTCCACCGCTGCGTCCCGATTGGGCGATCATCCATGTCGGCTGGTCGGATGCTTACGGCAACGGCCAGCACCTCGGCGCGCGCTTTGGTGACCGCTGGATGGCGCGCGCGTCAAACCGCATCATGACGCAAACCGAGCGCGTCGTGCCGAATTCGGTGATCCGCAAGAACCCGTTCATGACGACGATTGCCTATGCCGACGTGGTGGTGGAAGCGCCGTACGGCGGGCATCCTTACGCCGCGCACGGCTTCTACAAGGAAGACGTCGAGTTCATTCAGGACTACGTGAAGTGCAGCGAGGCCAACCGAAAGGGCGACTCCAAAACGTGGAACGAATATCTCAAGCGCCACGTCCAGGAGCACTACGCCTATCTGGAAACAGTCGGCATCAAGAAGCTGCTCAATCTTTACACGCATCCGATCGTGAGCTGGTAACCCGCCCGACCATCATCCGTTGATGAGAATTTAGAGGACTAAGAAACATGAGCGACTATTCCTGGAAGGAAATGATGGCGGTGGTGTTCTCGCGCGAGATCAAGGACACGGACAAGATCACGTCCGGCGCGCACACCGAAATCTTCTTCGCCGCCACGATGCTGGCGCAGAAAACGCATGCTCCGAATCTCAAGCTGCAGCTTGGCGGGTCGGTGACCTTGTGCCAGGTGACCGACATCGAAGTGAGCGAGCTGCCGAAGACCTCGACCGGCTACGATCTGATCCGTTACGCAGAGTCGGTGCATGATCATCCGGACACGTTCCTGTTTTACGGCGCGCCGGGCGGCAAGGATTATTACAAGGACGGCAGCGAGTTCCGTGACGTCAACCACTTCTGGTTTGCCGACAAATTCTTCGTCGGCGGCATTCAGGCCGACAAGTGGGGCAACACCAACATGATCGGCCTTGGCACGAAGGACAAAATGACCTTCCGCGGCCCGGGCACCATCGGCATCAACGATATTGCCATTGGCGTGCGCGACACTTACGTGTTCCTGACGGCGCACGACAAGCGGCGTCTGGTCGACAAGGTCGACTTCATCTCGCATCCCGGCAAGAAAATCTGCCGTGAAAACGAGTTCTACGGCGGCGGTCCGAAATGGATCGTGACGCCGAAGTGCATCTTCGATTTCGACCCGGATACGCTCGAAGCCCGTTTGGCGATGACGTTCCCCGGCGTTACCGTAGAAGACGTAAAGGCCAATACCGGCTTCGAGGTGAAGACCGCGAAGAAGGTCGAAACGGTGCAGCCGCCGACCAAGGACGAGCTCGGGGCTCTGCGCAACGAGGTTGATAAGACGGGCGTTCTCCGGCACTGATCGCCGGAGAGCCTCATCGCCGTAGGACGAAACGATAGCAACGGAAAAGGTGGCCCATGAACAAGGTCGAAACGCAGACTGTCGCGAAATTCCAGCCTGAAACGTGGGGCGCCTTTATCAATGGCGAATTCGTTCCCTCGGTGAGCGGGAAAACATTCCCGACCTTCAATCCCGGAACCGGCGAGATTTGCGGACATCTTGCCGAGTGCGACGAGGAAGACATCGACCGTGCCGTGCGCGCGGCGCTCGCCGCTTTCCCGGCCTGGAAAAAGAAAACAGGGGCGGCGCGGGCAAAATCCCTAATGAAACTCGCGCAACTCGTCGAAGCACATGGCGCCAAGCTCGCCGAACTTGAATCAATCAACGCCGGCAAGCCGATCCGCGACTCCAAGGCGATCGATGCCGTGACCGCGATCGACGCGCTCGAATACTTCGCCGGCATGTGCACCAAGATTCAGGGCGACACCATTCCGGTGCCGGGTCCCTACATCAACATGACGCTGCGGGAGCCGCTCGGCGTCATCGGTGGCATCATTCCGTGGAACTATCCGCTGCTGCAGGCGGTGTGGAAGATCGCGCCGGCAATCGCGGCGGGCAACACCGTCGTGCTCAAGCCGGCCGAGCAAGCCTGCCTCTCGGTCATGTATCTCGGCAAGCTGATCGCGGAAGCCGGCATTCCGGCGGGCGTCGTCAACATCGTGCCAGGCTACGGCCCGGTGGCGGGTCTTGCACTGGTGCAGCACCACATGGTCGCCAAGGTGATGTTTACCGGTAGCACCGAAACCGGCAAGCGCATCGCGGCGGAAGCTGCGAGCACGCTCAAGCCGATCGGGCTCGAACTCGGCGGCAAGAGCGCCGTCATCGTCTATGAAGACGCGCCGATCGATCAGGCCGCGTCAATCGCCGCCATGTCGATCTTCAGCAATCAGGGTCAGGTTTGCACCGCCGGCTCGCGCCTGTTCCTGCACGAAAAAATTCACGACAAGGTTCTGGAGAAAGTTATCGAGGCCGCGAAGAAAGTTCGCCTCGGCGACCAGATGGATCCGGCGACCACCATGGGCCCGCTCATTTCCAAGAAGCAGAAAGACCGCGTGCTCGGTTACATCGCCAGCGGCAAGAGCGACGCCAAGATCGTCTACGGCGGCGACGAGCCGAAAGGTCTGGAGAAGGGCTTCTTCGTTGGACCGGCGATTTTCGATCAGGTGCAGAACTCGATGAAGATCGCGCGCGAGGAAATTTTCGGGCCGGTGCTCTCGGTACTCACCTTCAAGGAAGAAGCCGAGGCCATCGCGCTGGCGAATGATTGCGTCTACGGCCTCGCAGCGTCGGTCATCACCCGCGACATCGGCCGCGCCATGCGGACGGCGCAAGCGTTTGAAGCCGGCAACGTGTGGGTCAACACCTGGGGCGCGGTAAGTTCGATGGCGCCCTATGGCGGCTACAAGGGCAGCGGCTACGGCCGCGAAATGGGCTTCGCGGTCATGCGCGAAGTCACGCAAGAAAAGAGCCTGTGGGTGAACGTGCGCTAAAGGCGCCGCGGACGCCGCCGTGCGCTCGCAGCTCTTTCGCACGCGCATTACCGATCTTTTCGGCATCCGTCATCCGATCCTCTGCGGAGGTTTGTTCTGGCTGGCGGATGCGCGTTACGTAGCGGCGGCGGTCAACGCCGGGAGCATGGGCTTCATGACAGCCCTGTCGTTTCCGGACGATCCGGAAGGTTTCCGCGCTGAAATCCGAAAATGCCGCGCGCTCACCGGCGGCAAGCCGTTCGGCGTCAGCATCGCGTTCTCGGACCGGCCCGGCGTCAACGAACGGTTGACGCCCTATATCGAGATCACCGCCGAGGAGAAGGTCGCGTTCGTCGAGACGTCGGGCGGAAATCCGGCGCAATTCGTCGGCGATCTGAAAGCCGCCGGGTGCGTCATCATCCATAAGGTGCCGGCTGTGCGCTATGCGCTCAGCGCGCAGAAATTGGGCGTCGATGCGATTACAGTCGTCGGTGGCGAGGCCGGCGGGCATCCTGGCGTCTACATGGTCGGCAATATCGTGCAGGCCGCGCTCGCGGCCGATGCTGTTACTCTTCCGCTTGCGGTCGGCGGCGGAATGGGCACCGGCCGTCATCTCGTCACAGCGCTGGCGCTCGGGGCGGACGCCATGATGGTCGGCTCGCGCATGCTCACCGCCACCGAAATCTGGGGCCACGAGCGTTACAAGCAGCGCATGATCGAGGCCAACGAGCTGGACAACCGCGTTGTCATGAAGGCGTTCCGCGCCAATCATCGCGTGCTGGATAATGCGACCGCGAAGGCGGTCGACGAACTGGAGAGTCGCGGCGAAAGAGATTTCGAAAAGTACCGCGATCTGGTCAGCGGAAAGCTCGTGCGGCGCGCTTACGAAACTGGCGACTGGTCGCAAGGGCTGATCGATCTTGGCCCGGCGGGCGTGTTCGCCCGCGAGATCAAACCGGTCGAGGAAATCATGGATCAGTTGATCGACGAAGCCGCTGCGGCGATAGGGCGCATCGAGACGTTGACTGTCCCTTGAGCCGCCCAAAATCGCATGTGGATCTTTCACGCCGGGGTTCGCAATGTCCGGCCGCCGCCTTGACCCCGGTTTCATATTGTTATTTGATAATATCAATAATGGATAACAACGGAAACGCCGCATGACGACATCGCCTGCCGCTGCTCGAGGAAACGAGCCTGCCTGGAAGGAGCGCATGGCCATCGCGCTGGCGCGCGACATCGTCGATGGCGAGCGCATCATTTCCGGCGCGCACACCGAAATCTCGTTCGCGGCGGCGATGCTCGCGCAAAAAATGCATGCGCCGAACATCAAGCTGCAGCTCGGCGGCACGTGCTTTCTGGTCAACGTCACTGACCTGAAGGTGCAGCTTCCGAAGACCTCCACCGATTTTCGCATGTTGCGCTGGGCGGAGATCGCCTACGATCACATGGAAACATTCATGTACTTCGGCGCGCCAGGCGGACGGGCCTATTACAAGGGCGGCCGGCCGGCGACCAACAAGTATTTCGTCGGCGACAAGTTTTTCGCCGGCGGCATTCAGGTTGATGGCAACGGCAATGCGAACATGATCGGCCTCAAGGGTGAGGGCGGCAAGCGCTTCGGCTTCCGCGGTCCCGGTTCGATCGGAATTACCGATATCGTGACGGTGGCGACGCCGTATATCTTCGTGACCCATCACGACAAGCGCACGATGGTCGAGAAAGTCGATTACGTTTCCATGCATGGGCCGAAAGGCTGGCGCGACAACAAATTCCCCGGCCACGGCCCGAAGTGGATCATTACGCCGCGCGCAATTTTTACTTTTGGCAAAGACGACCGCGCCCAGCTATCCGGCACGTTTGCCGGCACCAGCACTGAGTGGGTGCGCGAGAATACCGGGTTCTCGTTCGATCTCGCTTCCGATTTGAGCGAGATCGCCGAGCCGACGCGCGAGGAACTCGAAGTGCTTCGTACCGAAATCGATTCCGAGGGTGTGTTGCGGCACTGATCGTTCAGGCGAGGTTGCGTGATGAGCGTTGAGGTTCACATCGCAGGCGTCGGCACGACGAAGTTTGGCGTGCTGCCGGGCCACACATTGCAGAGCCTCGCTGTCGAAGCAGCGCGCGCCGCGCTAGCGGATTCCAAAATTCCGGCGGACAAAATCGGTTGGGTGCTGGTCGGAAATTTCGTCGGCGGCATCATGACCGGGCAGGAACTGCTCGGGCCTATCGTTGCCGCCGATCTCGGACTCTCCAACGTCGCGGCGATCAAGGTCGAAGCGGCCTGCGCCTCCAGCAGCGCCGCCGTGCGTATTGGCCACGATCTGGTCCGCGCCGGCGCGGAAGAAGCCGTGCTCGTCGTCGGCGTCGAACGGCTGACCGGCGCGCCGCGCGAGGCACTCACTTCGGCGATGACGGCCGCCATCGATCAGGGCACCGAAGGCGGCAGCGGGCTCACGTTCCCCGCATTCTGGGGGCTGGTGATGGCCCGACACATGCATCTTTATGGCACCACGCGCGAGCAGGTCGCCGCCGTGACGGTGAAGAACCGCCAGTTCGGCATCACCAATCCGCTGGCGCAATATCAAAAGGCGATCACTCTGGAACAGGTGATGACGTCGCCGCCGATCGCCGATCCGATCCTCCGCTTCGACTGTTGCCCCGGCACCGATGGCGCCGCCGCTGTGGTGCTCGCAAGCAAATCGCTGGCGCAGAAATACGGTTCGCCCTCTGTGCGCGTGGCGGCTTCCGTGCTGGTCAACGGGCCGGTCCGCATTACCGACTACAAGGACATCACGACGCACGACGGCACGGTCAATGCCGCGCGCCGCGCCTATGAGGCCGCGGGCGTTGGGCCGCAGGATATCGATGTCGCCGAATTGCACGACTGTTTCTCCATCGCGGAAATCGTCGATAGCGAGGATCTCGGTTTTTTCGCCAAAGGCGACGGTGGTCCGGCGGTGACCAGGCCCGCATCCGAGCGCAACACGAAGGTCGTCATCAATCCGAGCGGCGGGTTGCTCTCGAAAGGCCATCCGACCGGCGCGACCGGCTGCGGCCAGATCTACGAGATCGCCATGCAGCTTCGCGGCCGGCATCCGAACCAGGTCGCGCAGGCGCGCTGGGGCCTCACGCATAACGGCGGCGGCACCGCGGCAGCCGTCACCGTGCACATTCTGGAAGCGCTGAAATGACGCCTGGTCAATCGCTCACAGGCTCGGTTCAAAGCCACACGATCATCCGCGTGCCTGGCAAGGCGCACGCCGCGAAAGCGCCGTTCGTTCTGTTGCTGGTTCAGCTCGACGATGGACGGCGCGTGCTTGGGCATTTCAGCGGCGCCGAGCCGCCCGCCATCGAATCCCGCGTGATGGCAAGCGGCGCCGATAACGAGACCCTGTCATTTGCACTTGAGGACAAGTCATGAAGCTCGATCCGATTTCGAAAACCAACCGGCCCAAGCGCAAAGAGGTGCTCAAGGGCGAAGACGAGGCCGCGGCGCTCATCAAGGACGGCGACGTCGTCATCGTCGGCGGATTCGGAACGGTCAATCATCCAATGCCGATCATCCGCGCCCTCATTCGCCGCAAGGTTAAAAATCTCACGGTTATCGGCGCGGCCACCGCCGGTCTTGAAATTGATCTTCTTATTGGGGCGGGGTGCGTGAAGAAAGTGATCGCGCCTTATGTCGGCGCCGAACTGCATGCGCCGATCGGGCATTGTTTCCGCCGCGCGGCGGAAAACGAAGAGATCGAGGTTTATGAGACGACCGAATATTTGCTGTATTCGCAGCTTGATGCGGCGGCGCGCGGTCTTGGATTTTTGCCCTGGCGCGGCGGCGTCGGCACGTCGTTGCCGGTCCTCAACAAGGATTACGTGCCGTTCAACGACCCGATCAACGGCGAGCCTTATCTCGCCGTGCCTGCGCTGCATGCCGATTGGGCCATCATCCACGTCGGTCAGGCTGACGTGTTCGGCAACGGCCAGCACGGCGGCGCGCGCTTCGGCGACCGTCTCCTCTCACGCGCGGCCGAACGGGTGATGCTGACCGCGGAGCGGATCGTTCCCAACAGCGAGATTCGCAAAAATCCCTGGGCGACGTCCATCGCTTACGCCGACGTTGTGATTGAGGCTCCCTATGGATCACACCCGTTCGCCAGCCACGGTTTTTATACCGAGGACGAGGACGGCATTCAGGAATACGTGACGGCCTCCATCGCCTATCGCAAACGCGACATGAAGGCATGGAACGCCTACCTCGAAAAATGGATTACGAACGTGCCGAGTCACGGAGATTATCTCTCCAAGCTCAGCGCGGCCCGTCTCTCGAAGTTGCAAAATGCCGTTCATGCGTAAAACGAAAGCACGCGCGAAGACCTCGGTGACCGAGCCCACGCGGAACGGTCTGCGCGAGGCGCTTCTTGGCTTGCTGGCGATACGGCCGATGTCCGGCTACGACCTCTCGCGTTCCTATCAGCGCGCGTTGCAGCAGATATGGTACGCGCCGCTCGGGCAAATTTATCCGACCGTGCGCAAGATGCAGCAAGAGGGTTTGCTCAACGTCGCCATTGAGGTTCAGCGCGACCGGCCCAATCGCAAGGTTTACCGGCTGACGCCGGAAGGCAAGCGTCTGCTCGTGAGCTGGCTGTCGCAGCCGGCGACGCTGCCGAACATGCATCATGAATTCATCCACAAACTATTTCTGCTGAACCATGTCGACGTCAAACGCCGCGCCGTCCTGGTGGATGGTTATGTTGCGCGCTGCAAGACGTGGGCGTCGGAGCTTCGGATCATCGAGAAGCGGCTCAACGCCTCGCTCAGCGGCCCGCATGCGGAAAGCGCATGGCATCAGTTGCTCTCGTTGCAGCATCTGCGGCGGATTGTGGAATGCGAAGCTTTGTCCGCGCAGCAGATTGCGTCCGACATTCGTGCGCGTCCGAATCCGAGGCGCGGCCGCGGTCAGGCAATAACCCGGCGATCGCTCAAGCCGCTTGAGAAGGCGGCCTTTGCGGGTCTGTCGCTGTCGCCGGCGGCTGGCGCCAAGCCGGACGCCAACGCATGAGCGCCTCACTTTCATCGCGTTGCGGCATGCAATTTTTGCGCGCAACGATGGAAGGCGGGCGAGGGGAGCCCGCGCATTTTGGCCGCAGGCGTTCTCGGACGCGGAGCTTGCTCACTGCCGTCGATCGTGATTTATTAGAACATCGTTATACCAAATTTAGGTTGTGAGCGTAGCCATGGAGCCCAGTTGGCACGACATCCCGAAGCGTCACCAAGACCGCACCTGGGAGATCTATGGGAAGAGCGTGCCGCAACTGTTCTTGGACCGGGTTGCCGCGCGGCCCGACTCCGTCGCCTTCCGGTATAAGGACCTCGGCCTCTACCAGGAGGTGACCTGGAAGAAATATCGCGAGGAGGTCGAGGCGTTTGCGCTCGGTCTGATCGCGCTCGGAGTTGAGCCGGGCGACCGCATCGCCGTCATGGGCGATCCTTGCTTTGAATATTTTATTTCCGACATGGCGGGGCTTGCCGCCGGTGCGATCACCTACGGCATTTACACGACGTGCTCCATCAACGAGGTGCGCCACCAGCTTGAGAACGCAGGCGCCAAGATTTTCATTTCCGAAAATCAGGAATACGTCGACAAGGTTCTTGCGCTGCAGGACCTGACGGCTGATCTGCGTCACATCATCGTCGCCGACATGCGCGCGATGTTCCTGTATCGCGATCCTCGCATCCTGAGTTTCAAGCGCGTGCAGGAAATCGGCCGCGAACAAAAGCAAAAGCAGCCGAAGCTGTTCGAGCAACGCATCGCGACGCTTAAGCCCGAAAATATCGCCGTCTTTATCTACACATCAGGGACCACCGGCCCGCCAAAGGCGGCCATGATTACGCACCGCGATCTGATGGTGGGCATGGTTCATACTTACTTGCAGGGCTTTCCCGAGCTTGAGCAGGGAGAACACAGGACCATCACGCATCTTCCGCTGGCGCATCTCGTCGAGCGGTCGATGAGCATGTGCCTGATGATGATCGCGAACGTCATTCCGCATCTGGGCGAGGAGGCGGAAAATCTTCGCGAAACGCTTACCGAGGTGGAGCCGACCTTCTTCCACGCGGTGCCGCGCATTTGGGAAAAAATCGCCTCGCAGATTCTCGTCAACATCGACCGCAGTACGCGCGTGAAGCGGGCTGCGTATCGCGCCGCCATGTGGGTTGGGCGTCGATACACTTCGTGCATCTGGCAGAAACGGCGGCCAGCCTTGTGGTTGAAGCTTGCCTACGCGCTCGCGCGCACGCTGGTGTTCAAGCCGATGCTGATGAAAGTCGGAATGCACAAGGTTCGCGCCGCGCTTACAGCAGGCGCGCCTATTCCGCATCCGATCCAGGCGCTCTGGCAAATCTGGGGCGTGAACTTGCGTAATCTCTACGGCATCACCGAGCACACGCTCGTGCTGTGCCAGAGCGAACCGTTCCAGGAACCGGGCGATGCCGGCGTCGCGCTCTATCCAAAACAAGTGCAGCTCGGCGCCGATGGCGAAATCATGGTGCGCGGTCCAGGCATGTTCGCGGGTTATTGGAAAAACGAAGAAGCGACGCGCGACGCCATCAAGGACGGCTGGTTCTATACCGGCGATGTCGCCGAGCGCATGCCGAACGGCCATTTCCGGATCATCGACCGGAAGAAAGACATCATGGTCACCGCCGGCGGCAAGAACATCGCGCCGAGCGAAGTCGAGAATTTGCTCAAGTCAAGTTCGTTCATCAGCGAGGCCGTGCTGTTCGCTGATGGGCGCAAATTTCCGAGCGCTCTGGTTGAAATCGATTTCGACACGGTCGCCGACTGGGCCCGCCAGAATGGCGTCATCTATACGAGCTTCACGTCGCTCGCGGAAAGTCCGCGGGTGGTGGAACTGATCGCGCGTGAAGTCGAGCATGCGAACGAGCAGCTCGCGCGCGTGGAACAGGTGAAGAAATTCCGGATCATTCCGAAAGAACTCAATCCGGAGGAAGGCGACACGACGCCCACGAGAAAAGTGAAGCGCCGTCACATTTACACGATGTTCGAGGATCTTATCGAAGGCATGTACCGGGACGATTCAGAAGCCCGGATCAGAATGGAAACGTCCGATCAAAACAGTCAGCGAAAGCCCGCTTTCAGCTGACAACGGGAGGTACGAATGGAAAAGCATGTTTCGCGAAAACTTTTCGCCGCCGCGATCTTGGCGGCGTCGGCATTGGCCGCACCCGCGGCAAGCGCCCAGAATGCTTACGTCATCGGATACATCACCGATCTTTCGGGGCCGCTGGCGGATTCCTATACGCCGACATGGCAGGGTTTCGAACTCTACATGAAGGCGCTTAACGACCGCGGCGGCATCAACGGGAAAAAGGTCGAAGTCATTCTCGACGATGACGGTCTCAAGGCGGATCGCGCCGTGGCAAATGCGAAGAAGCAGACCGAGCGCGATAATGTCGTTGGCATCTTCGGCTTGAGCCTGTCGAGCACGCAGGCGCCGGTTTTCACCGAAATGCGCAAGATCGGCGTTCCCGTCGTCACTACCTTCAGCGGCATTCTCGATGCGCTGCCGCCGTCCAAGCCGTTCTCTTACAGCACCGGCGTTGTGTTCGAGGTTGCAGGCGAAGCGATCGGCGAGCTCACTAAAAACATCAAGCCGAACGGCAAGATCGTCGGCATGACGTTCGATAGCGTCGGCGGCCGCGCAGCCTTGAGCCATAACAAGCGGATGGCGGAGTCGCTCGGCTATACGTGGGACGAGGTTCTCTTCCCCGTAACGACCAGCGACTTCACGCCGTTCGCGCAAGCGGTGGCCGAGAAGAAGCCGGATATCGTCGTGGGTCACTACGGCTCGGGACAGAATCTCGGCGTCATCCCGGCGCTCCGGCGCTCCGGCTATACGGGGCCGTACATCGTCGCGTCGTACGGCGTGACCGAAGATACGGTCCGGCAGGCCGCGGTTCGTGCCGGCAATGACGAGAACGTCTACTACGTCACCCGCTACGCTACGATCTACGACAACAATCCGGGCATTGCGGAAGTCAGCGCCGCTCAAAAGAAGTACGGCACGTCGAAGCCGTTCTCCAGCATGCACCTGACCGGCTGGACCCTCGGCAAGTTTGCCGAGACTGCGCTCAAGGCCTGCGGATGGCCCTGCACGCGCGAACAGCTGGATAAGGTGATTCAGACGTTGAAGGTGGATGCGCCCGGCCTGACCGGCGGTCCGATCGAGATGTCTCCGCAGGACCACTACGGTCCGACTTACTGGCGGCTGTACGTCTGGAATCCGAAGACCACCAGCATGGAACCTAAGAGCGGCTGGCTCAAGAAAGCCGCGCTCAAGTTCCCGCTGCAGTAACAGCGAAGGCGGGGACTTCCATGTCCCCGCCTTCCTCTCATCTTATCGAAAGCGCGGTCTATGGAATTCGCGGCTACGATTGTCATTTTGACGTGTACCTATGCGCTGCTCGCTGCGGGCACCGTCATTCTCTACAAGGCAGGCCGGGTCGTGAATTTCGCCCACGGCGAACTCGCGATCGTCGGCGGGTACGTTTTCTATAGCGCGGGCCTGATGAGCGGGGGCACGTCGCTGTGGTTCCCGGTTGCCGGCGCCGTCGTGTTTTCCATTATCATGGGCATGTTCATTTATATGGCGATGATGCGCCGTCTTGTCGGCGAGCCGTTCTATGTGGCGATTTTGGTGACGGTCGGCATCGGCATCGTTCTGAAATCAGCGATCCTCGTGATATGGCGCGCCGAGCGGCTCACCATCGACGTCGGTGTCACACCCGCTATCCGGATGGCTGGAGGGGCGACATTGTCCTACATGGACATCGCCAGCGTCGTTCTCACCGTTGCTTTTTTTGCCGGGCTTTATCTCTTCTTTCGTTTTACGCGCCTCGGCGTTCAGTTCCGCGGGACGGCTGAAAATGCATTGCTCGCAAGCCAGCGCGGCGTGGACGTGAACTTCGTCCTCTCGCTCGCCTGGGTCATCGCAATCCTCGCGGCGTCTCTCTCCGGTGTCTTGTACGGCGGGCGGGCGTTCCTGAGCACTGAGAGCGTAACCATCGGGCTTGCAGGTCTCACCGCGGCGCTTGTCGGCGGCCTCGACAGTTTGCGCGGCGCCGTTGCCGGTGCGTTTATTGTCGCCTGCGCGCAGTATCTGACCGTCCGCCTTGTCGATCCGGTTCTCAGTGAGGCCGTTCCATTTCTGCTTCTTGTGATCGTGATGTCCATTCGACCCTGGGGCCTTTTCGGCACCCAGGAAGAACTCGACCGGGTTTGAGGATGTCGCGTACAGGTTACAATCTCCGCACCAATTATCTCGAGTCCAACGAGGTTATCCGCAGGCCCTATCAGAAGGTGCTGGTCGCGATGGTTCTTGCCGTGGCCGTGCTGCTGCCGGCGGCGACCTCGACGTTTTTCGTGCACCTCCTGAATTTGTGTTTTCTGTCGGCCATCGGCGCGCTTGGGCTGATGCTGCTGACCGGATTTTGCGGGCAGATTTCATTGGGGCATGCCGCGTTCCTCGCGGTCGGGGCGTTCACGACGGTCATTCTGACCGTTCACGTCGGCGCGCCGTTCGTTGTCGTTATTCCCGCCGCCGCCGTCACCGGCGCGGTTCTCGGCTTCATCATCGGATTGCCGTCGCTGCGTTTCCGCGGCGTTTATCTCGCGATCATCACGCTAGCGATGCACTACACGGTCATTTTTCTGGCGACCAGTTATCAGGCGAATTTCGCCAAAAGCGCGAGCGCCGGAATTACGATCCCCGATCCATCGATTGGGCCGCTGGTTATCAAGGGCGAATACACTTGGTATTATTTTTCGCTCGTCCTGCTGACGCTGGTGACGATCTGGTGCGTCAATCTCATTCGCACGCGGCCGGGCCGCGCATGGATGGCCATTCGCGATCGCGATATCGCAGCGGAAGCGCTCGGGATCAATCTTACCCGCTACAAACTGATGGCGTTCATGGTGAGTTCGACGCTGGCGTCGGTGTCGGGCAGCCTGCTCGCCTATTACAGCAACGTCGTAACGGTCGAGACCTATACGATCGATCTTGCCGTCATCTATGTCGCGATGATCATCGTCGGCGGCATGGGCTCAATCCTCGGCGCCTTGATGGGCGCCATTTTCATGACGCTTTTGCCGTTCGGGATCGACGGCTTGTTCAGTTATCTGCCGCGCGAATGGCGTTACGGGTCGACCGTCTTCGGCGTGCAGGTCGGTGCGGTGGGCATTTGCATCATCCTGTTTCTTCTCATCGAGCCGAAGGGGCTGGCGGAAATCTGGCGGCGCATCGAAACTTATTTCGACCGCTGGCCCTTCCGTTACCGGCCTCTCGATACAACGCGGCACTGACCTGATGACCGATATTCTCTTGCAGGTTCGTCAGCTCGAAGTCGTTTATCACCGCGTTGCGACGGCTGTTCAGGGCGTCTCGCTGGAGGTGCCGAAAGGCTCCATCGTCGCGCTTGTCGGCACCAACGGCGCGGGCAAGACCACGACGTTGCGGGCAATCTCGGGCTTTCTTCCCTCGGAAGACGCGGAAATCACCGACGGCGACATCACCTATGGCGACCGGCGGATCAACGGACAGCTGCCGCATCAGATGGCGCGGGCCGGTGTCATTTTGGTTCCGGAGCGCGACAAGGTGTTCGGGACGCTTAGCGTTGAAGACAATCTTGAATTTGCCGCGCGCGGGGGCGGTGAGATTACGCTGGAGCGCGTGCTCGGTTATTTCCCGCTGCTCACGCAACGCAAATCGCAGCTTGCCGGTTATCTGAGCGGCGGTGAAAAGCAGATGCTGGCGATCGGGATGGCATTGTTGTGCCGGCCCACGCTGCTGCTGATCGACGAGCTGTCGCTTGGACTGGCTCCCATCGTCATCAAAGACCTGATGGCGCTGCTGCATCGTATCAGCAAGGAGTTGGGGCTAACCGTTCTGCTGGTCGAACAAAATGCCAATGCCGCGCTTGCCATCGCCGACTTCGGCTATGTGATGGAAGGCGGCCGCGTCGTTTTCTACGGCAAGGCGTCGGAGTTGATATCCCACCCGGACGTTCGCGAGTTTTATCTCGGCGGCGCGGCGCAGAGCGAGACCAAAAGCTACCGTGACATCAAGCAATACCGGCGCAAGCGCCGGTGGTGGGGTTAAATGCCGCTCGAAGTTCAAAACCTCACGCTGAAATTCGGCGGCCTGACCGCGCTCAACGGCGTCAATCTCTCGGTCGGCGACGGTGAGCTCATCGCGATTGTCGGTCCTAATGGCGCAGGCAAGACCGCGCTGCTCAATTGCATCAACGGCGTCTATCGCCCAACATCGGGCCGCATCGTTCTCAACGGGCAGGACATCACGACGGTCCCCATCGACAAGATCGCTCTGGCCGGTGTCGGCCGTGCGTTTCAGCATGCGGAACTGTTTCCGCACATGACCGTGACTGAAAACCTGCTGGTGGGCCGCCATCTGCTCATGAAGACGGGCGTGTTCTCCGGAGCGTTTTATTTTGGGGCCGCGAAGCGGGAAGAGAGCATCGAGCGCAAGGCGATTGAAGGGATCATCGATTTCTTCGAACTTTACCAGTATCGCGATGTGACGGCGGCGAACCTTCCCTACGGCGTGCAGAAGCTCGTCGGTGTTGCCCGCGCTTTGGCGCTGCAACCCAAATTACTGCTGCTGGACGAGCCGTCCACCGGCCTGACGCGCGAGGAAAAGGAAAATTTCGCCCGCTTCCTGCTCCGCATTCACCACGAACTGCGTCTGAGCATGCTCTGGATCGAGCACGACATGCAGATGGTCGCGGACCTCGCGGACCGGATCGTCGTGCTCAGTTATGGCGAAGTGATCGGCGAGGGCCCGCCGGAGGCCGTGCGAAAGATGCCCAAGGTCATCGAAGCTTATCTTGGCGTCGACTAGATTATCTTCGATTGGAACCGGCGGCGCTGTCAGGCAGACTGTTGCGTGCCATGAACGATCATCCGGTTGCCATCGTTGGTCTTGGGCTGATGGGCGAGGTCTATGCCCGTCGCTTGCTCGGTGCCGGGATTGCCGTTACCGGGTTTGACATCGACCCCAAGCGGCGCGCGCGTCTTGCCGAGTTGGGCGGCTTGCCGGTTGACGATGTTGCCGCGCTGGCGGCTCCATCCCGCTGCATTCTCATCGCGGTCTTCAGCACCGATCAGGTCGAGGACGTGATCGAGAACCATCTTCTTCCGGCTCTTGGAGATGGATCGAAAAAAATTGTGCTGTGCGCGAGCACTTGCGATCCCGATCGTGTTGCCGCGTTGGCCGGACGGATTGCCCCCCGCGGCATCCGTTTTCTCGACATGCCGGTTTCCGGCACCAGCGACCAGGTGCTGCGTGGCGACGGTGTCGCGCTGATCGGCGGGGATAAGGCGGTAGCTGCGGAAGTGCAGCCGGTGCTCGATGCGATATTCGCCCGCTGCTTTCACATCGGCAAAGTCGGCGATGGCGGCCGCGCCAAGCTCGCGGTTAATCTGATCCTCGGCCTCAATCGTCTGGCGCTGGCAGAAGGGCTCGTATTCGCCGAGCGGCTCGGACTCGATCCCGCCGCCTTTCTCGAAGTCGCTCGCGGTTCGGCATCCAGCTCGCAGGTGATGGATACCAAGGGACCGAAGATGGTGCGGGGCGATTTTTCCCCGGAAGGCCGGGTACGGCAGACGCTCAAAGACGCGCATCTGATGCTCGATCAGGCTGCTGCAATCGGGCATAGGCTATCTGTGCTTGAAGTGCATGCCGATGTGCTGGAAGCTTGCGTAAGGGCAGGCGAGGGCGACCTCGACAATAGCGCAATCATAAAAGAAGTCCGCCGGCGTAGCGGCGGCGCAGGGAGGAAATAGCATGAAAAAACTTGTTCAGGCTCTCGTCGCGGGTTGCGTCATGGCCGCGGGATTTTCCATTTCGGCGCGGGCGCAGGAGTGGCCGCAAAAACCCATCCGCATCATCGTCTCGTTCGGCCCCGGCGGTGGCGCCGACATCATCGGCCGCATTCTCGCGCAATCGATGCAGGAGAAATTGGGACAGCCGGTGGTGATCGAGAACCGGCCCGGCGCCGGCGGCATCCTGGGCAATGAAATGGTCGCGAATGCGGAAGCCGATGGATACACGCTCGGAATCATGACGGCGGGCCAGATCATCGCAGGCGTGACGAAGAAAAATCTGCGCTACGACACACTGACGGCCTTCGCGCCGATCTCGCAGGTTGCAACCGCGAGCCTGATGATCGTGACGCGGCCAGACTTTCCCGCCAACAACGCGAAAGAACTGATCGCGGTTGCCAAGGCCGATCCCGGCAAGATCGTGTTCGCAAGTCCCGGCTTTGCCGCCACCCAGCATTTTGCCGGTGAGATGTTCATGCAGACCGCCGGAGTCAAATTGCTGCACGTTCCTTATCGCACGTCGCCGGAAGCCATCACCGCGGTTCTCGGCAAGCAGGCTGACGTTCTTTTCGATACGGTCTCGGCATTAATCGGTCAGGTTCAGTCCGGCCAGTTAAAAGCGCTGGCGGTCACGGGTAAGGACCGATTTCCGGCAGTGCCCAATGTGCCGCCGGCAATCGAATCCGGCGGGCTTCCTGGTTATGACGTCACCACCTGGTACGGCGTATTCGCGCCGCGCGGCACGCCGCCCGCTGTCATCGCCAAGCTGAACAAGGTTCTCAATGACAGTCTTGCGGAAGAAGCCGTGAGCAAACGGCTGGTCACGGCGGGTGTCATTGTGAAGGGCTCGACGCCGGAGGCGTTCGGAAAATTCATGGCGGATGAGTTCAAGCGCTGGGATGCGGTGCGCGAAGCTGCGGGTATTCCGCAGCAATAACAATCAGTTACGATTGACAGCGACCGGGCTGCCATTCGACATCGAGCGGATGATGGCCTCGAATGCGCCGGCGACATCGAGCATGTCCGCGGTCGAGACCGGGAATGGCTTTCCGGTCTCGATGCTTTCGGCAAAAGCCTCCAGCAGCACGGCGAGCGAATCCTGTTGCGGAAATTCTTGCCTCTTCGGTGTTTCGCCGATGCGCGCAACGGTAAGCATCGTTTCGTCGCGGGCCTCGGCCCAGCCTTTCGTGCCGAAGACGTGAATGCGCCAGAACATCGGGGCGGCTCGCACGGTCGCCAGCAATCCGGTTGCGCCGCTCTCGAACTCGATCAGCGCTGCCGCCGCGTCGCGCGGGTCGGGCGCCGGTTTTTGTGAAAAGAGTTTTGCGTCCACTCTGGCGATTGGCCCGGCGAGATTGACGAAGGCATCGATCACATGCAGGCCAGCGCCGGTCATGCCGCCGCCGGGCGACTCGCGAACGTCGTCGCGCCAGCCGCCGAGCACGCGCGTGCTGTGCTCGTTGGTAAAGTTGCCTTCGATATGCAGAACCTCGCCGATGGTGCCGTCGGCGACAACTTGCTTGAGTTCGCGCATGGACGAAAAGCAGCGCTTGTTGTTGCCGAGACCGAACGCGACGCCGGCCTTGCGGCACGCAGCGATGGCGCGCTCGGCTTCCACGCGCGTGAGCGCCAGCGGCTTTTCGCACCATACGGGTTTACCGGCAGCAGCCACGGCGGAAATCTGACTGACGTGCAGGGAATGCGGCGTTGCAAGAAAAACCGCCCTAACACGCGGATCGGATACCGCATCCTCGAATTCCGTGGACAGCTCGAAGCCGTGCGTCTTGGCGAAATCGCGGACCTGATCGGGCTCCTTGCTCACGCCGCGGATAAACCGCAGGCGTTTGCTTTTGCCCTGCGCCGCAGTGACGATCGATTTTCCCCAGCGTCCAAGGCCGATAACGGCAGCGTCGATCATTGGGATTGCGTCAGTCTGCTGGGCGGGAAATGTTCAAGCCCGTATAGTCTAAACCGGCTGGCGCGCGGCGGGCAATCTTTCGCTGCCGTATCGACGAGGGAAACGGACCATGGACGATAAAAATCTTCACGAGCGCGGACTGAAATTGCGCACGGATATGTTCGGCGGCGAGGCGGTGAAAAAGCGAATGGACGCGTTCGGCGAATTCGGCAAGCCGCTGCAGCACATCATCAACGCCTATGCCTACGGGGATGTCTGGAGCAGACCGGCGCTGCCGCTGGCGGCAAAATCGCTCGCGATGGTGGGAATGATGGCGGCGGTGGGCCGTCCCAGCGAGTTGCGGGTTCACGTCAAGGGCGCATTGAAGAATGGCGCCAGCGCCGAACAGCTTCAGGAAATTCTGCTTCTCGTCGCGATGTATTGCGGAATTCCGCTCGCCAATGAAGCGCACCGCATTGCGGTCGAAGTCCTGCGCGAGGAAGGCAAGATGTAAGGTGCAGCTTTCCGCTTTCGATTGCTACCGCGGCGGCGGGGTAAGGCCCTTGGCGCGGAGGACGGGCGCAGCTTCCGGCGCGGTGAGAAACCGGATCAGCGCTTTGGCGGCATCCGGCTCTTTCGTGTCGCTGGAAATCGCCGCGGCGATTCCGATCGAGGTCTGCAACTCAGCCGGGATCGGTCCGAGAAGATCGACACCCGGCACATCGGCAATCCGTGACGCGATGACAACGACCATGTCGGCTTCGCCGCGCGCGACAATTTCCACAGTGTCGCCTGCCGGCATCGGCCTGAACTTCGGCTTCATCTCTTCGGCGATGCCGAGTCGTTCGGTGAGTTTAACGAAATAAATTCCGCTCGCGCCTTCGCCGGGGAATGCGACCGATTTCACGTTGAGCAGCGCGCGCTTGAACGCATCGGCCGTGCCGATGTCGGGCTTGGGCGTTCCTGCGCGCACGGCGACGCCAAGCCCAGCCGAGCCGACGTCAGCATAGGTGCCGGGAGCGATCTTGCCAGCCTTGATCAGATCCTCGATCACGGGCGGGTTGCCGATCGCGACGTCGAATGCCTCGCCGGCGATGACCTTGCGCTTCAATTCGGCGTTGACCTCGAAACGAACGTTGAGCTTGTGGCCGCTTGCACGTTCGAACTGGGTGCAAAGTTCTTTCACCGCCGCGCGTCCGCCGTTGCCGCTCAGAACGTTGAGTTCGGCGGCACGCGCGATGTGTTCTTCCGGCAAGGTCAATAAAATCAATGCCGCTGCGGCGACGATGAAAGGTGATTTCATCCGGAGACCCCGTTTGTCCGATCCGCGCGAGCACGGCGATGATAGCCACCCCTGTCTATCAAAAACTCACTATTATGTATCGAGGCTTCATCCCAAGAATTCAGGCCCCCTTCAATGCCGCTACCCTGGCGCGAAAAACTGACCATGCTGCTGCCGCCTTCTTTTTTTTACCGGGGGCGCATCGCGCATGAAATCCGCTCCGGCGAACCCGAACTCGGCCTGCTGGCTTCTCTGGTGCCGCGCGGCGGCACCGCCGTCGATATCGGCGCCAATCAGGGCATTTTCGCCTTTGCGCTGGCGAATATCGCCGACCGCGTTGTCGCCATCGAGCCCAACCCCGATTACGCGTTCTTCGCGCGCTGGATGTTGCGAAAGCGCGCCGAGGTGCTTGAGCTTGCGATATCCGACGCGCCGGGCCGCGCGACCTTTTACGTGCCGTCCTCGGACGAGGGAATGGTGCTGCATTTCGCCGGCAGCCTGAAACGGACGCACTCTCAGTTCCGCAATATCAAGACTTATGAAGTCGAGGTCGGCACGCTCGACTCCCTCGGCCTAAAGGATGTCCGTTTCATCAAGGCGGACGTGGAGGGTAACGAGCGCGAAGTGCTGGATGGCGCCCGCGCCACCATTGCGCGCGACAAGCCGGTCATCTTGCTGGAGCTATTGTCCGGCACGCACGAGGATCCCGGCGGCTACGCGGGGGCAATCTGCGAGAGCTTCGGCTACGACGCCTTCATCGTTCAGCACGGCGAGAAAATCCCGGCACTGCCCACGATCGCCGCGCTCGGCAAGAACTCAAGCTGGGGCACACATATTGAATCGCGCAACGTGCTGTTCGTCCCGCGCTGAAGTTCTGCTCATTAGTTAGGCAATAAACCCGAATTGTATGCAGGCGGCGAGCGCGCGCCCTTCGCGATAAATCGCGCGAGTCGCCCAGTAAATTAAGACAGAACAATCGTTTAGCTGGCGACGGCACTTCTGGCACGACCTTTGCGGAAGACCCTTTGAGGATTTTCGCATCGGGAGGGTTCGATGAAGCGTCGCCAATTTCTGAAATCGATGACCGCAGTTGCCGCCGGCAGCATGGTGCCGGCGCCCGCGATATGGTCTTCCGCGAAGGCGCAGTCGCGCCAGGAAACGCTGCTGATCGTTTCCGAAAGCGGCCCCAACAACATCGACATTCACGGCGTCGGCACCAACGTGCCGGGCTACGAGGTGTCGTGGAATTGCTATGACCGCCTCATCAGCCACGAAATGAAAACGGTGAACGGAACGCCGTATTACGACAAGGACAAGTTCAAGCCCGAACTCGCCGAAGACATGAAGATCGGCGATATGTCGGCCACCTTCAAGCTGAAGAAGAAAGCCAAATTCCACGACGGCACGCCGGTAACGGCGAACGACGTGAAATGGTCGCTCGACCGCGCGGTGACGGTCGGCGGCTTCCCGACGTTCCAGATGCGCGCAGGCTCGCTGGAAAAGCCGGAACAGTTCGTGGTCGTCGATGACCACACCATCCGCATCGATTTCCTGAGAAAAGACCGCCTGACGATTCCCGACCTCGCGGTCGTCGTTCCATGCGTCCTGAATTCCGGTCTGGTGAAAAAGAACGCCACGGAGAAAGACCCGTGGGGCATGGAGTTCACCAAGCAGAACACCGCCGGCAGCGGCGCTTATCGCGTGACCAGCTGGACCGCCGGCACTGAAGTGGTGATGGAGCGCAACGACGACTGGCTTGGCGGCCCGCTGCCGAAGGTCAAGCGCGTGGTGTGGCGCATCGTGCCGTCAGCCGGCAACCGGCGCGCACTGCTTGAGCGCGGCGACGCCGACATTTCCTACGATTTGCCGAACAAGGATTTTGTCGAGCTGAAAAGCGCCGGCAAGCTCTCGATTATCTCGACGCCGTACTCGAACGGCATCCAGTACATCGGCATGAACGTAAAAATTCCACCGTTCGATAATCCGAAAGTGCGGCAGGCGGTGGCTTACGCCATTCCGTACCAGAAGATCATGGACGCGGTGCTGTTCGGCCTCTCCAAGCCGATGTTCGGCGCGCCGGCCAATGCGCCCACGCAGGTCGCCTGGCCGCAGCCGACCAAGTTCAATACCGACATTGCCAAAGCGAAGCAGTTGATGGCCGAAGCCGGCTATCCCAACGGCTTCGAGACCACGATGTCGTTCGATCTCGGCTTTGCCGGTGTCAACGAGCCGCTCTGCGTGCTCACGCAAGAGAGCCTCGCGCAGATCGGCATCAAGGTGACGATCAACAAGATCCCGGGCGCCAACTGGCGTACCGAGCTGAACAAAAAAGTGCTGCCACTTTACACCAACGTATTCTCCGGCTGGCTCGACTATCCGGAGTACTTCTTCATCTGGTGCTACCACGGCAAAAATTCGATCTTCAACACCATGAGCTACCAGTCGAAGGAAGTGGACGCCTACATCGACGGCGCCGTGACCGCGGCCGCCGCCGGCAACAAGGCAGAGTACGAAAAAGACGTGAAGGGTTTCGTCGATCGCGTTTACGCCGATATTCCGCGCATTCCGGTCTACCAGCCCTACGTCAACGTCGCGATGCAGAAGAACATTTTCGGTTACCAGTACTGGTTCCACCGCCGGCTCGACTACCGCAGCTTCGTGAAAGGCTAAGCGCTCCGATGTGGAGCATGACGCTCAAGCGGCTGATGTTCGCCATCCCGAGCCTGATCGGGGTGGTGATCATCACCTTCCTGCTGACGCGCGCGTTGCCCGGCGATCCGGCGGCTTATTTTGCCGGGCCGGCGGCAACGCAGGAGGCAATCTCACAAGTGCGCGCCAAGCTCGGCCTCGACAAGTCGCTGCTGGTGCAATTCACCCGCTACGTCGGCGATCTTGCGCGCGGCGATCTCGGCAACTCGCTCACCACCGGACAGCCGGTGGTGACGGAAATAAGAAACCGTCTGCCGGCTTCGGCTGAGCTCACGCTGCTCGGCCTGATCGTCTCGGTCCTGATCGCGGTGCCGCTGGGGATATTGGCGGCGACGAAGCCGGATTCGCTCATCGATCACGCCTGCCGTTTGGTGACGACAGCCGGCGTCTCATTGCCGGTGTTCTTCACCGGGCTGATCCTCGTCTATGTGTTCTATTATCTGCTGGGCTGGGCACCCGCGCCTTTAGGGCGGCTGGATATATTTTTCAGCACGCCGCCGCAGATCACGGGCTTTTATCTGATCGACAGTCTGCTCACGGGCAAATTCGATCTATTCCGTGCGGCGCTGAGCCAGCTTCTTCTGCCTGCACTCACACTGGCGATTTTTTCGCTGGCGCCTATCGCGCGCATGACGCGGGCCTCGATGCTCGCGGTGCTGGCTTCCGACTTTGTGCGCACCGCGCGCGCGAGCGGTTTGACACCCTTCACCGTGATCGTCACTTACGCGTTCCGCAACGCCATGCTGCCGGTCATCACCACGCTCGGCATGGTGTTCTCGTTTCTGCTCGGCGCCAACGTGCTGGTGGAAAAAGTGTTCGCCTGGCCCGGTATCGGTTCCTACGCGGTCGAGGCGCTGCTGGCGTCTGATTTCGCGCCGGTTCAAGGCTTCGTGCTCACCATGGCCGTGCTCTATGTAGCGCTCAATCTGATCATCGACATCCTCTACGGACTGATCGATCCGCGCGTGAGGATCGAAGCGTGAGGGGCAAGGCCAAAGCGATGCCCGCGCCCGCAGTGATGGCCGAAACGCCGCCACGCCGTCCGCTCGCCGGACTTGCCGCGATGCTGCGTCACGGGCGTTACGTGATTTCGGAAAATCCGGTCACCGGTTTTGCATTTGGCTTGTTCGTGCTGATCGTGATCGCCGCGTTGTTCGGGCCTTATCTGGTGCCACACGATCCGCTGGCGAGCGACACCGCGGCGGCGCTCAAGCCTCCTTCGCTCAAACACTGGTTCGGCACCGACCAGCTTGGCCGCGACGTGTTCAGCCGGGTGGTCGTTGCAACGCGGCTCGATTTCTTCATCGCGATTGCTTCCGTCGCGCTGGTGTTCCTGATGGGCGGTCTTGCGGGTGTCGCGGCCGGATTTTTTGGTGGCTGGACCGACCGCATCGTCGGGCGCATCGCCGACACCATCATGGCGTTTCCGTTGTTCGTGCTGGCGATGGGCATCGTTGCTGCGTTGGGCAATACCGTGCAGAATATCGTGATCGCGACGGCCATCGTGAACTTCCCGCTCTATGCGCGGGTCGCCCGCGCTGAAGCCAATGTGCGGCGCGAGGCCGGTTTTGTGCAGGCCGCGCGGCTCTCCGGCAACAGCGAAGTTCGCATTCTGCTCGCGCACATTTTGCCGAACATTCTCCCCATCATGATCGTGCAGATGTCGCTCACCATGGGCTACGCCATCCTCAACGCGGCGGGTCTTTCGTTCATCGGGCTTGGTGTACGTCCACCGACGGCAGAGTGGGGGATCATGGTGGCGGAAGGCTCCGCCTTCATGGTGTCGGGCGAATGGTGGATCGCTTTCTTCCCAGGCGCTGCGCTGATGATCGCGGTGTTCTGCTTCAACCTGCTCGGCGACGGCTTGCGCGATATTTTCGATCCGCAGCGGAGGACCTGAGCATGGTCGCGATCCCGCTGCTCGATATTCAAAACCTTACCGTCGAATTCGCCACGCGGCGCGGCATCGTGCGCGCGGTCGAGCATATCAATATCACGCTCGCCAAGGGCGAGACGCTCGGCATCGTTGGCGAGTCCGGTTCCGGAAAATCTGTAACGTCCTACGCGGTGATGCGGATTCTCGACCGGGCGGGCCGCATCGCCGAGGGCTCGGTCCACTTCACCGGCCTCGATGTGCGCAACGCGCCGGAAGACGCCATGCGCGATCTGCGCGGGCGTGAGATGTCGATGATCTTCCAGAACCCGCGCGCCGCGCTCAATCCGATCCGCAAGGTCGGCCGCCAGATCGAGGACGTGCTGTTGCAGCACGTGCAGGCCGCGCCGAACGAGGTCACCGAAAAAGCCATCGAAATTCTCGATCGCGTCCGTATCGCGCGCCCGCGAGAGCGTTATCACGCCTATCCGTTCGAGCTTTCGGGGGGCATGTGTCAGCGCGTGGTGATTGCGCTCGCGCTCGCCTGCCGTCCGCGATTGCTGATCGCGGACGAGCCGACTACCGGCCTCGATGTCACCACGCAAAAGGCGGTGATGGACCTGATGGTCGATCTCACACGCGCCAACGACATGGCGACCATTTTGATCACCCATGATCTCGGCCTCGCCGCCGCCTATTGCGAGCGCGTGGTAGTGATGGAGAAAGGCCGCGTGGTGGAAACCGCGTCGTCGGAAAAAATCTTCAAGTCGCCCTCGCATGCCTATACGCGCAAGCTGATGCGCGCGACACCACGTCCCGGCGCTTCGCTGCGCGGGCTGCTGCCCGAGGATATGAGCGAGGCCGCGGAAAAAACCGTGAAGGCCTCGCCGAAGCCGAACGGCAAAACGAAATCCAGTGACAAGACCAAGGCGCCGCTGCTGATGGTCGACAAGCTGCTGAAGGAATATCCGCGTCAGGGCCTGCAAAGTTCGCTTGCCAAATTATTCGGGCCAAGGCCAGCGCCGAAGCCGGAAGTTTTCCGCGCCGTCGATGGCATCAGCTTCACCGTCGATCGCGGCGAGAGCGTCGGCCTCGTGGGCGAGTCGGGCTGCGGAAAATCCACCACCTCGATGATGCTCATGCGCCTGATCGACAAGACCGATGGTACGATTATGTTCGATGGCGAGGACATCGGCGCCATTCCGGCGAAGAAGTTCGCGCGGCTGCCGCTGCGCAGACGCATTCAGATGGTGTTCCAGGACCCGACCGACAGTCTCAATCCGCGCTTTACCGCCGCGCGCGCCATCGCCGATCCGATTTTGCGTCTCGGCGACCCCGAAGACGGCATGCCGGTGCGGGCGCGCTGCGAAGAACTGGCGCGCCAGGTCGGGCTGCCGCTCGATCTGCTCGGCCGTTTTCCGCACCAGCTTTCCGGCGGCCAGAAGGCCCGCGTCGGCATCGCGCGCGCCATCGCCCTCAAGCCCGACCTCATCGTCCTCGACGAGCCGACCGCCGCGCTTGATGTCTCGGTGCAGGCGGTGGTGCTAAATCTGCTGCAGGACCTTAAAGAGTCTCTGGGGATGAGTTATCTTTTCGTCTCGCACGATCTCAACGTCGTGCGGCTTCTGTGCGATCGTGTCATCGTCATGCGGGCCGGCAAGATCGTTGAGCAGGGCCCGACCGGGCGCGTTCTGGGCGCGCCGGAAGCGGATTACACGCGCGATTTGCTGGCCGCGATCCCGCATCCGCCGGTGTGATCGCGGGCCGGGGAGGAGAGAAGATGGCGCACGATCCGCTCGACGACTTCATCGCCGCTGCCGCGCGTGCGCTCGATCTGCCGGTGGAGGACGCCTGGAAAGGTGCTGTGAAGGCGAATTTACAGGCGACGCTCGCGCACGCGAAACTCGTCGCCGAATTTGAATTGCCGGACGATGCCGAGCCCGCGCCGGTCTTTCGCGCCTGACATGGCGGCGCCGGACACATCATGGTCGCCGGCCGGCGACATCGCGCGCGCGGTTTCGGGCGGCGAAACCAGCGCTGCCGCCGTAATCGAGACGGCGCTCAAGCGCATTTCGACACGCGACAAAGCTCTTAATTCCTTTACAGCCGTCACGGCGGAGCGCGCTCGCGCCCGCGCGCAGCAAATCGATGCCCATATCGCGAAGGGTCAAAAGGCGGGTCCGCTCGCCGGCGTTCCGTTCGCGGTCAAAAATCTGTTCGATGTTTCCGGCTTAGCCACGCTGGCGGGATCGAAGATCAACCGCGCGCATGCGCCCGCGAAAAATGATTCGCCGCTGATCGAACGTCTCGAAGCTGCCGGAGCCGTTCTCGTAGGCGCGCTCAACATGGGCGAATACGCCTACGACTTCACGGGCGAGAATGTGCACGACGGTCCCTCGCGCAATCCGCACGACACTTCCCGCATGACCGGCGGCTCATCTGGTGGCTCGGGTTCGGCGGTGGCCGGCGGGTTGGTGCCGCTCGCGCTTGGTTCGGACACCAACGGCTCCATTCGGGTGCCGTCATCTCTCTGTGGTGTTTTCGGCCTCAAGCCGACTTACGGCCGTCTGCCGCGCAACGGAACGTTTCCGTTTGTCGCGAGCCTCGATCATCTCGGGCCGTTCGCGCGCAATGTGCATGACGTCGCGCTCGCCTATGACGCCATGCAGGGTTACGACGGCGAGGATGCCGCTTGCGTGGAGCGCGCCCCCGATTCTGTTGCGCCGCAGATCGCACGCAGTGCGGATGGATTGCGCATCGCGGTTGCGGGCGGCTATTTCCGCAAGGGCGCGTTTCCCGAAGCCATCGAAGCCGTCGAGAGGCTGGCCAAAGCGCTCAACATCAAGCGTGAAATCGAAATCCCCGAAGCGGCACGGGCGCGCGCTGCGGCCTACGTCATCACTGCCACCGAAGGCGCAGCCTTACATCTCGAACGCCTGCGCACGCAGGCGCGCGATTTCGATCCCGCCGTTCGCGACCGCCTGATCGCCGGTGCGATGATCCCATCAATCGCCGTTGTGCAGGCGCAGAAATTCCGCCGCTGGTATCGCGCGCGAGTGCTTGAATTGTTCAAGGACGTGGACGCCATCATCGCGCCATCGACGCCTTGCACCGCGCCTTCCCTGGGCCAGCAGACATTCATGCTCGATGGCGTCGAATTGCCGGTGCGGCCCAATCTCGGCCTCTACACGCAGCCGATTTCGTTCATCGGCTTGCCGGTCGCCGCCGTGCCGGTGCCGCTCAAGCCGCTTCCCATTGGCGTGCAAATCATCGCCGCGCCGTGGCGCGAGGATGTCGCTTTGCGCATTGCATTCGCTCTTGAAAAAACAGGCGCCGTGGCTGCACCGCGGCCCGCGGAATAAGGAGAGAGAAGATGGAGATCGATCTGCCGGAGGTCGTCGCCGAAGTGAAAGCGCTGTTCGCGCGCTACGAGAAGGCGTTGGTGTCGAACGACGTCGCGGAACTCGACGCGATGTTCCGCGACGATGCGCGCACGGTTCGTTATGGCAACAGCGAATGTCTCTACGGGTATTCCGAAATCAAGGCGTTCCGCTCCGCGCGCTCGCCCGTTGGCCTCGGGCGCACGCTCTCGAAAACGGTGATCACCACTTATGGGCGCGATGTTGCGGTGGCCTCGACGCTCTATCAGCGCCCGTCTGCGCCGGGAAAAATCGGACGCCAGATGCAGACATGGGTGCGCTTCCCCGAAGGCTGGCGCGTCGCTGCCGCGCACGTGAGCCTGATCGACCCGCCGCCGGAGCTGAAATCATGACCGTCGCCATCCGCGAAGTGAATGGGCTTGGCCCCGGCGAGCGCAAGACGCTGGCCGAGGAATTGCGTCTGCAGCTTGCCGACGAAATCGTACGGGGCGTTTTGGCGCCGGGTGCGGCGCTGGATGAAACCGAACTGGCCAGCCGTTTCCGCGTCTCGCGCACGCCAGTGCGCGAGGCGATCCGCCAGCTTGCCGCCAGCGGGTTGATCGATGCGCCGCCGCATCGCGGCGCGGTGGTGGCGCGTCCGAGCGAGGAGCGTCTCACCGGCATGTTCGAAGTGATGGCCGAACTTGAATCGTTCTGCGCGGGATGGGCGGCGGAGCGCATGAACGGTGCCGAGCGCCGCACGCTGGAAGCCGTGCACGAGGAATTGCGCGCGCTGATCCAGAGCAGCGATCCGCAGCGCTATCACGAAATCAACGAGGCTTTTCATTCAACGATATACGCCGGCGCGCATAACGCTTATCTCGCCGAGATCACGCTTGCCACGCGCGCGCGCGTGCAACCATTCCGCCGCGCGCAATTCCGCAATCTCGGACGGCTGGCGAAATCGCACATCGAGCACGATCGCGTGGTGGTGGCGATCATGCGCGGGGATCGCAGTGGCGCATCAGTCGCCATGCGCAGCCACATCGATACCGTGGGCAACGAATACGGCGTTTACGCCGGTTCGCGCTGAGATTTAGGCAGGGACTTTTTCCTGCGCGGTGAAAGCGCGCCAGCCACTGAAGCTGGAAATGTCGCGCGCGCCGTGGACCGCTTCCGCTTCAACGAGAAAACCCTTGACCGGACGTCCGTCCGCGAGCGTCAGGGTTCCAATCGACATCGGCGGCGGCACCGCGGCGACGAAGCGGCCAAAGCCTTCGGCAGGCAACGCCCAGATTTCGATTTCAATCGAAGCGCCTTTGCCCGGCACGACGCGCAATAGACCCGGTTTGGCGGGCCGCGTTGCGAGCGCGAACATCCGGTAGTCGGGCGCGGTCACGGTCTTTTCCAAAAATCTTGCGCCGAGCGATTTAAGTTCGCCGTTGAGCGGCATACCGGACAAATGCGCACCGACGACTGCGAGTGCGATTTCGCTCTTTGTTGCCGCAGCGGGAAACGCTGCCAGCGGCGGCTGCGCCGCGCCGAACGCACCGAGCGTGAATTTCGTATCGCCATGGAACTTGCGGCCGAAAGAAGCAATCCGCGCGTCATCCCCGCCCGGCGCCAGCAGCGTGATGCCGAAGTGCCGTCCGTTGCCGTGCATCGCGGCCGGCAGCGCGATGCCGCAGAGGTCGAGCAGATTGACGAAGTTGGTATAGGTGCCGAGCCGGCTGTTGAGCTGGATCGGATCGGCCAGCACCTGTTCGACCGTGTAGGTCGTCGGCGCGGTGGGGAGGGCAAGTGCGTCGATTTGCTCAAACGTGTGATCGGCGGCGCGGCGCAGCGCCTCAAGCTTGTAGAATGCCGAGAACGCATCGGCCGCGCTCGCGCGCATGCCGCCGGACATGATTTCGCGCGTTACCGGATGCAGCGCGTCAGGCGATGACTCGATCAATGCGCGCGCGGCGAGATAGCGTTCGGCAACCCACGGCCCTTCGTACAGCAGCCGTGCAGTCTCATAGAACGGCTCGATGTCGATCTCGGTGATCGCCGCGCCGAGGCGCGCGAGCCGTTCGATCGCGGCGGCGTAATCCTCCGCCATCGTCTTGTCGCCGAAAAACAGGCGCTGGCCCTGCTTCGGAACGCCGAGCTTGATGTGCGGCGGCGCGGTTCCCAATATCCCCGCGGCCCGGCCGCGGGAATAAGGATCGTTCGCATCCGGGCCGGCCATTGCCGTGAGCGCCGTCCATGCGTCATCGACGGTGAGCGCAAACACCGAAACGCAATCGAGCGTGCGGCAGGCCGGCACGACGCCATGCGTCGAGAGCATGCCGAGGCTCGGCTTGATGCCGATGATGTTGTTGAGCATCGCCGGCACGCGTCCCGATCCTGCAGTGTCGGTGCCGAGCGCGAGTGGCACTATTCCCGCAGCGACCGCGACCGCGGAGCCGGAGCTGGATCCGCCGGGGATCAGCTTGGCGTCGAACGGATTGCGCGGAACGCCATAAGGCGATCGCACGCCGACTAAACCGGTGGCGAACTGGTCGAGATTGGTTTTGCCGATGACGATGGCGCCGGCCTTGCGCAGGCGCTCGACGACCGTGGCGTCGCGCGCGGGCTTGTACGCGAAAGCCGGGCATGCGGCGGTGGTCGGCAAACCCGCGACGTCGATGTTGTCTTTCACAGCGACTGGAATGCCGTAGAGGGCAAGATCGCGCGCGCCTTTTGCGGCGAGCGATTTTGCTTCCGCCAGCGCTTCGGTCTCGTCACGCAAGGCAATAAAGAGGGCGGGGTCGTTGTAGGCGCGAATGCGGGCGTAAGTCCGCGCCACCGTTTGTTCCGGCGACGTTGTTCCAGCGCGATGTGCGCTCAAAATTTCAGCAATCGTTTCGGTCACGAATAGCCCCGCTCAGCCAGCCTTACTTCATAGCAGGCCGCGACCTCAATTCAACGCAGAGATTTCCGGTGGGCGCTTTATTCCTTCACCGCGCCGGTCATGGCCGAGACGTAGTGCTCGACGAAGAAGGCGTAGAGGACAACCAGCGGCAGCGAGCCGGCCAGCGCGCCCGCCATCAGCGAGCCCCAGCGATAAATATCGCCGTCGACGAATTCGTTGACGATGGCGACCGGCACTGTTTTGTTCTGCGTTGATGAGAGGAACGTGAGTGCATAGATGAATTCGTTCCAGCACAGCGTGAAGCAAAAAATAAAAGCCGAAATCAATCCGGGGATCGACAACGGCAGCACGATCCGGATCAAAATTTGCCAGCGGCTGGCGCCGTCGATCAGCGCGCATTCCTCCAGCTCGAACGGAATGGTTTTGAAATAACCCATCAGCAGCCAGGTGGAGAACGGGATCAGGATAGTCGGATAGGTCAGGATCAGCGCGAATGGCGTATCGAATAATCCGTACTGGAAGACGACCGACGAGAGCGGGATGAACAAAATCGACGGCGGCACCAGATAAGCGAGGAAGATCGCGCCGCCGATCCACTGCGCGCCGCGATAGCGCAGGCGCACGATGGCGTAGGCCGCCAGCACGCTGGCGATGATGGAGAGGACGGTGGCGCAGACTGCGACGAGCATCGTGTTCCATAGCCACAGCGGATAATAAGTGTCGAACAGCAATTTCTCGATGTGCTTGAGCGTCGGCGTCCAGGTCCAGAACGGATTGAACTTTTCGAGATTGAGAAGCTGCTCGTCCGGTTTGATGGCGGTGAGCGCCATCCAGTAGAAGGGGAACAGCAGCACGATCAGAATGATTGTCAGCGGCAGATACAACGTGACCAGACGGCGCGGCAACCGCTCCAGATAGCTCATGCCTTCTGACGCATCGGCCATCGGCGAGACGCCGTGCAGGGTCTTCTTTGGGTCGGCGAGTTTTGGCGCCAGCGCGTCAGTCATTGTTCTCGCCCTGCTGCCATTTCCTTCGCTGCAAGCCGAACCACGAAATCAAAATCGCGGCGAGAAGGAACGGGATCATCGCAGTCGAGATCGCGGCGCCTTCGCCCAGGTGCCCGCCGAGAATGGCACGCTGGTACGACAGCGTCGCCATCAGCTGCGTAGCGTTGACCGGCCCGCCGCGCGTGAGCACCCAGATCAGCTGGAAATCCGTGAACGTGAACAGCACCGAAAACGTCATCACCACGGCGATGATCGGCGTGAGCAGCGGATAAGTGACGTGGCGGAAAATCTGCCACTTGTTGGCGCCGTCGATGGTGGCGGCCTCATACAGCGTTGGCGACACGGTTTGCAGGCCGGCCAGCAACGTGATGGCGACGAACGGCACGCCGCGCCAGATGTTGGCGAAAATCACAGACCAGCGTGCGTTCCACACATCGCCGAGGAAATCGATATTGGTGGAGATCAGTCCCGCTTTTTTTAGCGTCCACGAGATGATCGAGAACTGGCTGTCGAACAGCCACCAGAACGCGATGGCCGAGAGCACTGTCGGCACGATGAAAGGAATGAGAACGACCGCGCGCAGGATCGCCTTGAACGGTAAATTTTGGTTGAGCAGCAGCGCTAAATATAGTCCGACGGCGAATTTGAATGCGCTCGCCACGATCGTATAGAGCAGCGTGTTGAACACCGAGAGCCAGAACACCGTGTCGTCCCACAGCCATTCGTAATTTTCGAGGCCGACGAAGTCACCGCCGCGCCCGATGCGCGCGTCGGTGAACGAAATCCACACGCCAAGGCCGAGCGGATAAGCGAGGAACAAAATCAAGAACGCCGCCGCCGGCAGCATGAACCACAGGCCGAGCCAGTTGCGGTTCACCTGCAGCCGTTGCCACGTAGTGGCCTCGCGCGGAGCCAGCTTGATGTTGTTGAGCGTGGCGTCGGTCATTTATTTCATGTCTGTAGATTCAGAAAATACCGGGCGCAGCGTGATGCGCCGCGCCCGGGACACAGGCGGTTAGCGATAGATTCGCTGCAGTTGCCGTTCGGCGATCTTCATCGCGCCTTTGGCATCTTCGCGGCCGGTCGCATAGCTCGCGAACATATCGACCATCACGAAGTCGGCGATGGCCGCCGCCGCCTTCTCGCCAACCGAGCCAAGCCCGCCCGCGGTGAGCGTGCGTTTGGCAACGTCGCGATAGACCGTTCGCTTGCGATCGGCCGTCCACACCGGATTGGAGTCGTAGGCATTCAGGCAATGCGTGAGATAGCCAACCGAGCCTTCCAGCCATTTGTTGAAGTTGTCGGCTTCCAGCATGAACGCCATCAGTGCCTTAACGGCCTGCGGATACTTCGTGTAGGTCATCCCCAGAATCGGATACAGCAGATGAAGTTCGGTCGGCTTGCCGATCGGCCCGATCGGCATGTAGGCGTGATCCATGTCGTCGGCGATTTCCTTCAGCTTCGCGTCGCGCCGTGCCGCGGCGTAGATCGAGATGCCGTTATTGGTCCAGTGGATTTCACCGGCGAGGAATGCCTTGTTATTGAACGAGTCGTTCCACGAGGCGGTGCCGGGGATCATTTCGGCATAGAGTGCCTTGGCGTAGTTGAGCGCCTTCTCGGTTTCCGGAGAATTGATGACGACTTTATCCTTGGCGTCGACGGCGTTGCCGCCGTGCGCCCACAGGCACCAATGCACCCAGCCGTTGGCGTCGCCGGAAGCATGGCCGAACGCCAGACCGCCAGGCGTGCCTTGCGCTTTCATCGCCTTCGCATAAGCGAGGAATTCGTCGGTGGTTGCCGGGAATTTCGAGAAACCAGCCTTCGCGCCGGCGGCAACGCGGTAGTTCATCAGGTTGCCGCTGTAGCAGATCGGAATCGCAATCCACTTGTTGCCGCTCTTGCCGTAGGTCACCGCGCTTGGCACCCAGCCGCCGTATTTCTTGCCGAGGTAGTCGGCGACATCCGAAACATCCATGCACTTCTGCGGAAACAGATGGGGAAGCGAATAGAGGCCCCAGAACAAATCCGGGCCGGCGCCGGTGTTGGCGGCGACGGAAGCCTTCGGTTGCACGTCCTCGTAAGACTCGCGCGAGATGTTCACCTTCACGCCGGTCGCAGCTGTGAACGCTTCCATCAATTTTACGAACGCATCGTCTTCCGATTGCACGAAATATTTCCAACGCAGCATCGATAGCTGCGCGCCTTTTTCCGGCTTCCACGGCGCGGACTGCGCCCAGGCTTTCGCCCAGTCGAGCAGCGCGGGGCCGGTGAGCGCGCCGGCAGCGGCGGCCGCCGTGCCGCCTTTCACCAAAGTGCGGCGAGTTATCATTGTCATGGTTCTTCCTCCCGTTGTGTTTTTTAGGCGTTCAGTCGTTGTCCTGTCGCCTCGTCGAATAGATGGACGAGACGCGGGTCTGGTTTGAGCCGGATCTTGTCGCCCGGCTTGAATTGGTGACGCTCGCGGAACACCGCGATGATTTCCTGTCCGGCGATCTTGGCGGCGACCTGAATTTCCGAGCCGGTGGGTTCGACCACCTGGATCACGGCTTCCGCGCCATCATCATCAATATGAAAATGCTCCGGCCGCACGCCATAGACCGCCGCCCGCCCGTTGCTTGCCTTTGGAGCTGAAGTGAGTGGAAACTTCGTTCCGCCGGGGCCTTCGAATTCCAGCTTGCCGTTGGCGCGGAGCGTGCCCTTGATAAAATTCATCGCCGGGGAGCCGATGAACCCGGCAACGAAAATATTCTGCGGCTTGTCGTAAAGCTCCAGCGGCGCGCCGATCTGCTCGACCAGGCCGTCATGCATGACGACGATTTTATCGGCCATCGTCATCGCTTCGATTTGATCGTGCGTGACGTAGATGGTCGTGGTTTTGAGCCGCTGATGCAGTTCCTTGATTTCCGTGCGCATCTGCACGCGCAGCTTGGCATCGAGGTTGGAGAGCGGCTCGTCGAACAGGAACACCTGCGGATCGCGCACGATGGCGCGGCCCATGGCGACGCGCTGCCGTTGTCCGCCGGAAAGCTGGCGGGGAAACCGTTGCAGATAGGGATCGAGCCCGAGAATATCGGCGGCGCGTTTCACGCGCGCATCGATCTCGGACTGCGGCGCGCCGCGCAGCTTCATCGAGAACGCCATGTTGTTGGCGACGGTCATGTGCGGATAGAGCGCGTAATTCTGGAACACCATGGCCACGTCGCGCTCTTTCGGCGGCATGTTGTTGACGACGCGCTCGCCGATGCGGATTTCGCCGGAGGTGATGTTTTCAAGCCCCGCAATCATGCGCAGCAAGGTGGATTTGCCGCAGCCGGAGGGGCCGACCAGCACGACGAATTCGCCGTCGCGGATGGAAACGTCGACGCCGTGAATGACGCCCGTCGCGCCGAAAGCTTTCCGCACATCGCGGATCGCGACCGAAGCCATCCAGTCCTCCCCGCCGGCAAGCCGGCATTTGCCCTTGTTATTGGGCATTTGGCCCTTATTGCGCGCTTAGGTGCCGTTCAAGCGGCGCCTTGCGCGGGGCTTTTGAAATGATGGTTCCGCAGCGATGCGGAAATCAAGCCTGACGTTCGTTAACGGCGCTCGCGGCGCAAACTCCGGAACCCGGCTGCCCACCAGTCCATGCCCACCGAAAGGCCGTTTCTCGCAGCTAAAGCCGCAAAATTATTTATCGACCGATAGCTTGATCATCGAGGTGGTGGTGCGGCCTTGCGAGTCCTTGATATCGACGCGCAGCACGTGTTTTCCGGGCGGTACCTGCGCCTGCAGCACTTCGATCCCGTCGGCGGTCAGATGCGACTTGAGCCGCGCGGTGAGATCGACCGAAGGCGATTTCAGGTAAGTGATCTTGACGCTGTCCACCTCGATCGCCGCGTTGTTACGCGCGATGAATTTGATCTTGATCGGCAGCGGCGACTTGATGCCGGTGTCGGGCGCCGGGCTGACTTGCTCGATGGAAGGACCGCGCGTGACGCCGCGAAGCGTCAGGCCGGCATCGGGCGAGGCGGGAAGGCCGGCTTCCGCTTCGGTGATCAACACATCGGCTGCCAGCAAAGGAGCAGGCGCGCAGGCGAGCGCAAGGCTGCCGGCAAAAATCGCGACAAGTGCATACCGCATGACTGTACCCCTCCGTTGCAGCGGGCAGCCTGTAGGCGCCCGCGGCTGAACCCTCAATGAATGAACTGTGCAAGTCCCGTGTAGATTGAGACAGCCGCCGAGCCGACCGCGATAAGGGTCGAAACCAGCGATTGGATATTCTTCAATTTGGCGTCGATGGCGTCGCCCGGCTTGCCGTCGTCGCCCTTCTCGCCTTTGTCGTCGCTCCCTTTCAGCCGTTGCTGAATAAAACGGGCGATCATCTCCACCAGCATGCTCATCTGAGGTGACGGCGAACTGGCGGCCATCAGGCCGTGGCGGACGACACAGCCGGTGAAAAAGCCGAATCCGATGCTGGCGCCGTATTCGGCGTATTCGAGCCAGCCTCGCATGTCCTGCGGCAGGATCGGCACGCGGTCCACCTTCGCCACCACGATGGACATCGCCAAAATGGAGACGACGGCGATCGCCAATCCGGTCACGAGGTCGGCGACCAGCCGGCGGTCCAGCGCGTTGCGATAGAAAAAGCCGAAGATGAACGGCACCATGATCGAAACGACGCGCAGGTAGATCAGCGAGGCGTCGAACTGGATGATGATGAGGAAATGCGCGGCGACGAGAACCATGAACGTGAGCGCGAAGGTTGCCCAGGGCGGCAGCGTCGGAATTTTTTGCTCGACGGCGGCGGCGACTGCGGCGGCCTTGGCGGCGATGTCGGGCTTGGCGGCTTTTACCGGCTCGTCGGAGTCCGGGTCGTAGCCAGCTTCGGTGAGCTTCGCCTCCAGCGTCTTGATCCGCTTGCCGGCATCCTTGAGCTTGGCGAGTAGCGGCTGAATGACGAAGAAATCGCGATTGCAATGCTTGCAGGCAATTGCCTCGTCCTTGATTTCCTCAGCGCAATAAGGACACTTCATCTGCTGGACCTAACGCCGTACCAAAAAAATTTACGCCGCTTTTATGCGGGCGGGGACCGGTTGGGCATAGCCTACAGCAAATTATTCCTGGCCTGAAACGGCGCCGCGTGATGACGCCAAGAAGACCCGAAATCGGGCGGCATATGGGGGCGAAACAATGAAGATGACCTGGCGTCTTTTGGCGGCCACCGCGCTGGTGCCGGCCGTTGTTCTTGCCGCTGTGCCGTTCGTGCTGGCGCAAAACAAGAAGGTGCAGCCGCAGTCATCCAAGGAAATGTCGCTGGAGGAGGCCAAGAAGGTCGCCAGCGTCAGCAAAAAAAATTACGCCACGCCGCCACGCACCATCGATGACATCGCCAAGATTCTCGATCAGAACAAACCCGATCCTGAAAAAATCAGAAAATTGCGCGCCACCGCCGACTCACAGCCTCCGGCGAATTTGAGCGGTGCTGCGCTGGCCGATTTTCTCTTTGCGCGCGGTCTCGCGGCACGCGATCTTGGCAAAACCCAGCAGCGCGTCGCTGATTTGCGCGAAGCTTTCAAGCTGGTGAAGCAGACGGTGCTCAAGCGCTCGTCGATTTACGTGGTGGATTTTCCGACACGCAGTAATCCGGAAGGTTCTCCCGCGTTCCAGGCCTACATCAATGCAAAACGCGCAGCGAACATGGGCGGCGGCAACAATGGCCCGCGCGGCGGCGCGGATCTGAGCGCGATGACGCCGCAGGAGCGCATGCGCCGGATGTCGGGCGGCCCCGGTGGCCCCCGTCCCGGCGGCGGCAGTGGCATGAGCAATCTCGACCGCATGCCGAAATCGCCGCAGGAAGCGCTGCAGAGATTCCGCGAGCGCGTATCGCCCGAACAAACGCGCGCCGTTCGCATCATGCAGGCTTACGTCGATGCGGAGGCAGACGCTGGAAATTACAAGACAGCCACTACGGTGTATGAAGAGGTGCGTCCGGCGGTTCTCACCACGATGACAGGCGCGGCGATGGCGACGGATTCTCGCCTGGTCGCTATCCGGCTTCGCATCGGCGACGTCGATGGCGCCAAGCGGGCGCTTGCGCGCACGCAGCAGCTGGCCGCCCTTCAGCGGGCGCACCCGTTCCTGTCCGCGCACTGGAACAATCAATCCACCGGCACAGAGCGCGCCTCGGGCGAGATCGCACTTGCAACCGGACAATATGCCGAAGCCGAGCTGCGATTCCGCAACGCGCTCCGGTTTAATGAGGCGACGTTCAAGGATGTCGCTCTCTGGCCGGAGCCGCCCGTTCCCAAGGGGCTCGAGACCACCGGCGCCACGATCCGCATTTTGCTCGGGCAAAGTCTCGCCAAGCAGAACAAGCTGATCGAGGCGGAAGTCGAAATCCGCCGCGCGCTGATCGATTTTCTGAATTTGCAGGGTGTTGACGGCCCGAAGACCGCGCATACGGTTCTTATCTTTGCCGACATTTTGCAGGCGCAAGGCCGCTACAAGGATGCGACGCGCCTCGCCGAAGTTGCGCTCGACATCTATGAGCGAGGCGGCGTTGAGAAGGCGACGCATGCCGACGCGATTCAGCGCATCGCGGTCGGCCAGGCATCGCAGGGCCGCTGGGCCGATGCGATGAAGACTTACGAGAAACTCAAGGCCGTTGTGGCGGATGACGAAGTCGCACGGCGGAAATACGCCGACACCAATCTCGATCTTGCCGTCGCGCTGGTGCGCGGCGGGCAGGCCGCCTCGGCGATCACGATCATCGAAAATGTCATCAAGAAACGCGTCGCGGAAGGCGGCGACAACGAATATCAGGTCGCTGAAGCGCGTGGCTTTCTGGGCAGCGCGCTCGCCGCCGCCGGCCGCTCCGAGGACGCGCTGCGCACCCTGCACGGCGTCATCCCCGTTCTGCTCACCGCCTCGGATGCGTCCGCCAAGGAAGAGGGCGCGGTCGACGACCAGAACCGCCGCCAGATGATCATCGACAGCTATTTCACCGCGCTCACGCTGGCGCGCGGCAGCGAAGCCGAAAGAGCGCTCAAGATCGACGCGGTCGATGAAGCCTTCCGCATGGCCGACATCGCGCACGCAAAGTCCGTGCACAGCGCGATTGCCGCATCGAGCGCGCGCGCGGCGAGCGGCGAGGCGGCCCTCGTCGAATTGATCCGCCAGGCGCAGGACAACGATCAGCAAATATCCGGCGTGTCGGATCTGCTCAAGGCCACGCTGGAAGCGCCTGCGGACCAGCAGGAAGCCGGTGTGCTGCAATCGTTGCGCAAGGACGTCGCGCAGCTCAAAGAGGCGCGCAAGACTCTTCGGCGGGAAATCGAAAAGCGCTTCCCGCAATACGCCGAGTTGATTAACCCAAAACCCGTCGGTATCGCCGAGGCGCGCGCCAAGCTGCATGACGATGAAGTTCTGCTCACGACCTATTTCAGCGGCGGACGCGGGTATGTCTGGGCGGTCCGTAAGCACGGCGACGTGGCGTTCGCGCAAATGCCGCTCGGCGAATCCGAAATCATCAAGCTGATCGATGAATTGCTGGTGGCGGTCACGTCGAACGTGGTCTCGATCAGCGAAATCCCGGCATTCAACGTCGATAAGGCGCAAAAGCTTTACGCTGCCTTGCTGGAACCGGTCGCGGCGGGTCTCAAAGGCGCCAAGAATATCGTCGTTGTCCCGCACGGATCGCTCGGACGGCTGCCGTTCTCGCTGCTGGTGACCAAGGCCACGCCGCAGCCGCAGGAATCGCAGGGCAGAACTTTGTTCACCGGTTACCGCGCGATTCCGTTCCTGATCCGCGAGACGGCGGTGACGCATTTGCCGTCGGTCGCCGCCTTCAAGAGCCTGCGCTCGGTGCCGGCGGGTTCGGCGAGCCGCAAGCCCTTCATCGGCTTCGGCGATCCCTGGTTCAGCGCCGAACAGGCTGAAAAAGCCAAGAGCGAGCAGGCGCCGATTGCCGTCGCCATGCGCGGCGGCAAGCTCAAGCTGCGCGCAGCGCCGGCAACATCTTCGATGGCGAGCGCGGAGCTGGCGCAATTGCCGCGGCTCCCGGATACCGCCTTCGAGGTGCGCGAGATCGCACTGGCGCTCGGCGCCAATGCCGACACCGACGTGATCCTCGGCGCCAAGGCGAGCGAGCAGCTTGTGCGCTCGATGCCGCTCAACGACCGCCGCGTCGTGATGTTCGCAACCCACGGCCTTATTCCTGGCGAGCTGGACGGCCTTAATCAGCCGGCGCTGGCGCTCTCTTCGCCGGAGATAGCGGGCGTGGAAGGCGATGGTTTGCTCACCGTCGAGAAAATTCTCGGCCTCAAGCTGGATGCCGACTGGGTCGTGCTCTCCGCCTGCAACACGGCGGCGGGCGAGGGCGGCGGCGCGGAAGCTGTCTCCGGCCTTGGCCGCGCATTCTTCTATGCCGGCGCGCGGGCGCTGCTGGTGACGCACTGGCCGGTGGAGACGACCGCGGCGCGGGTGCTCACAACCGACTTGTTCCGGCGGCAAGCGGCGGATCATAAATTGAGCCGCGCGGGTGCCTTGCGCGAGGCGATGGTGGAGATGATCGACAAGGGCGAGCGCGTCGATCCCGACTCCAAGCAGGCGATGTTCACCTACGCGCATCCCTTGTTCTGGGCGCCGTTCGCCCTGGTCGGGGATGGCGAAGGCTCGAAGACCAACTGAGCCGGCCACAGGACGATTTCGCGCAGGACGAAGACTCTCGGCATCGGCGGCTTTCAGGTATAGTTTTCGCCGCAATAGCCCCGACCTGAGCCCCCATGAACTTTTTACGTCTTTACGGCCGCGTGCTTGAGAAGCTTGGCTCGGACAGCCGGTTAGGCTGGTTCCTGTCGTGCGCCAACGTGGCGCTGGCGATGGCGCAATTCGCCGAGCCGGTACTGTTCGGCCGCGTCATCGACACCCTCACGAACGCAAAAATAAGCGAGCCGTCGGCCGCGTGGTCGAGCCTCGCGCTATTGCTGGGCGTGTGGGTGGCTTTCGGGATTTTTACTATCGTCTGCAGCGCGGTGGTCGCGCTCTACGCCGACCGGCTGGCGCACCGCCGCCGTCAGGTGGTTCTCACCGGCTACTTCGAGCACGTCCTGCAGCTGCCGCTGGTTTTTCACGGCGAGATACATTCCGGCCGGTTGATGAAGATCATGCTGCAAGGCACCGACTCGCTGTGGGCGCTCTGGCTCGGATTTTTCCGCGATCACCTCGCTGCATTCGTGTCGCTGCTCGTGCTGATGCCGCTCTCGCTTTACATCAACTGGCGTCTTGCATCGTTATTGATCGTCTTGTGCGTGCTGTTCGCGATTTTGACGGCGATCGTTATCCGCAAGACGGAAACGCTTCAACGCACGGTGGAGAGCCACAATTCGGATCTGGCCGAGCGGGCCTCCGATGCGCTCGGAAATATCGCGCTGGTGCAAAGTTATGCGCGGGTTGAATACGAGGTGAGCGCGCTCAAGAATGTGAGCGACCGGCTGCTCTCGGCGCAGTTCCCTGTGCTCTCGTGGTGGGCGGTGGTGGCGGTGCTCACACGCGCGTCGACCACGCTGACGGTGCTCTCGATCATCCTGCTCGGCACATGGCTGTACCTGCATGGCCTCATCACCATCGGCGAGATCGTCACCTTCATGGCCTTCGCCGGCATGGTGATCGGCCGGCTTGAGCAGGCGGTAGGCTTCGTCAACCGCATGGCGACGGACGCGGCCAAGCTGCGTGAATTCTTCGAGGTGCTCGATACCGTTCCGGCGATGCACGACCGGCCCGGCGCAATTGAGCCGGGGCGCTTCACCGGCCGCGTTGAATTCAAGGACGTGTCTTTTTCCTACGACGGCAAGCGACCTGCGGTTGCGGATTTGAATTTCGTAGCGCTGCCGGGCGAGACCATTGCGCTGGTGGGCGCGACCGGCGCTGGAAAATCCACTGCGCTTGCGCTGCTGCACCGCGCGTTCGATCCGCAATCGGGCGTCATCACGATTGACGGCGAGGACATCAGGAACATCAAGCTCGCCGGGCTTCGCCGCAACATCGGCGTGGTGTTTCAGGAAGCGCTGTTGTTCAACCGCTCGATTGCGGAAAACCTGCGCGCGGGAAAACCCGACGCCACCATCGAGGAGATGCGCGCCGCCGCCGCGCGGGCACAGGCGCTCGATTTCATCGCGTCCAGCCCGGAAGGTTTTGACGGCCGGGTGGGCGAGCGCGGCCGCTCGCTGTCGGGCGGCGAGCGTCAGCGGTTGTCGATTGCGCGCGCGTTGCTGAAGGATCCTCCGATCTTGATTCTCGACGAAGCGACGAGCGCTCTCGACGCGACCACCGAATCCAAGGTGCAGGCGGCGCTCGACGAAGTGATGAAAAACCGCACGACCTTCGTCATCGCGCACCGGCTGGCGACCATCCGCAAGGCGACGCGCATTCTGGTTTTCGAGTCGGCGCGTGTGGTGGAGGCAGGTTCGTTCGACGAGTTGTTCAGGTTGAACGGGCGCTTCACGGTGCTCGCGAAAGCGCAGTTTATGGCAGCCGCCGAGGCGTCATGATGGCCGCCGCGCCGGCGATGGCGGCGAGTACCGCGAAATAAGCGTAGCGGAAATCCGAGGCGACGCCGACCGCGGCGAACGTCAGAACATAAAGAGCCGCCGACCCGCAGATGCCGATGGCGAATGCGCCCGCTGGCGTTTCGCGGCGCCGCCAGCCCAGTGCGCACACGGCGATGCAGATAATCAGCCACGTCCCGGCGCGGAACAGCGGCGTCGGTTTGAGCGTGTCATGTATCGCGCGCAACGCGTTAAAGGCCGTGCGGTCCGCAAACGCTTTCTTCTCCGGCACGTAAACATCGTCTGTCCACATTGTGAGGTTCGCGCCGGTAAGGAAATTCCATGTGAACGATGCGCGGTGCTGCAAATAAGCGGCGGGATGTTTCGCGACCGCGCGCTTCCACGCATCCGGCATGGCGGGCGTGCCGAAAATCTTCTCGCCTTCGAGCTTCTTCATCACGAAGAGACAAGGCTCGTACCGCCAATAGAGGTCCCATTCGGTCGGCTTGTAGCAGCCATCGAGCAGCAGCGCGTTTTCCGGCGTGGACCATGAAACCGGATACTGGTTTTCCTGCGCAAAATAACTGATGCCGCCGAGGTCGAAGACAAATACTGAGTGCAGCGGATTTTGCCGCGTTGCGCCGAGCGCGCCGTAATAGACGACCTGTATCAACGCGTAACAGGCGATGGCTGCGGGAACGAAAACAATCGCGGCGCGCTTCCATGAGAATTGCGTGGGCCAGGCGATGTAGATGCCGAGCAGCGGCGCGGCGATGATCGCATTCGGGCGCAACAGAACACCCAGCGCGAGCAGTGCGAACGCTAGCGCTTGCGCCGGCACGCGCAACTTTTTGTTGTTCTCGGCAAACGCAAAAACGAGTGCTGCGGCCAGCAGCCATGCGGATGCAAACAGCACGTCGCGCCAGATGGTGCCGATGAAAACGAATGCCGGCGGCGATAGCGCCAGCAAGACCATCGCGAACGCCAGCCATGCGCAGCGGCGGGCAATCGCAAATGCCAACAGGCCGAAAGCCAGCCAGTACAGCGTCACGATAAAAAGAAACATGCTGGCGGGGCCGGGCGCGAGCGGATCGATCAGCGACCACAACACGGTCATCACCGGCGATTGCCAGTCGCCCAACGAGTGCTTGGCGATGTCCTCATAGACGTAACGCGCGTCGTAGGTCATCACGCCGGGATAAAAAACAAACAGCGTCAGGCCGAATCCGGCAACGATCGCAGCCAGCAGAAAAATCCGCGTTCGCGGAAAATTCGCCTGCGCGGTGTCAGGCGAGGGAGGCATAGATGTCCCCGGAGTTCGCCTCGTGCGGCAGTTGCGCCAGCCAGCGAGCGATGTCGGCGCCATTGATCCAGTCCGCGTGAATGAATGTCTGGCTCTCGCCCAGCGCGGCGTTGAAGCGCGTGTAACCGAGCGCCGTGCAGCGTTCGATGCAGGCCTGCGCAACGTCGCGCTGGATGGTGGTGAATTCGAAAGACAGCGCTTTAACGGGTTTGGAAAGACCAGCCAGCGCCTCGGCCTCGAAGCCTTCGACATCGATCTTGATGAAGGAAGGCGCGCCGTGCTTGGCAATAAGCGCATCGAGCGTCGTTACCGGCACGTGCGCTGCTTTGGTCCAGCGTTGCGTGTCCCACCCTTTCGCGCCGCGTGCGGCATTGACGAAATCTCCCGACGCTGTCGAGACCGTCGGGTTGTCGGTGTTGATCATCAGCTCAATCGTGCCAGGTTTGCGGCCGACCGCACTCGCCTCGATGGCGACACCGGATCTCCACCCGTACAGAATTTTAAGCAACGTCACCAAGGCCGGCTGCGGTTCAAGCGCGACCACGTGCGCGCCCAGACGGCGGAAGGCTGCGATGCGGTCGCCGACATGCGAGCCGATATCGAACACAAGATCGCCGCGCTGCACGAAACGCGCATACATGCGGTCCATCGCTTTCGCATGCTCGCGCTGGCCGTAATAGATGCGGAGCGACCGGGCGATGCCGCATGCGGTCCTGAGGCTTTCAAACATTCCGCGTCAGGCCGCTGAGCGCTGGTGCGCTGCTGCGAGTTCGATGGCGGGAAGCGCCAACGTGCGAAGCGCGGCAGGTGGATCGATTTCCTCGGGCAGCCGGCCAATGCCGATGCGCGCGAACATGGCCCCGACAGGAGGCAATGCCGTCAGCACCGCGAACGGTATCGACAGTGCGGGCCCGCCGGCAAGGAACAGCGCATACGGGATAGCGGAAGGATGCGTCATCGCCAATACGCCGATGACGCTCCAGCCGAGCAAAGTGTGCGGCCATAAATTACTTACCGCGAGCGAGAGTGGAACCGCATGATCGTCGCGCGTCTGCCCGATCCAGCCGATCTCGCGGCCGAACATCAGTCCGGTCAAAAATATCGTGTGACCGAACCACATGACCGGGCACAGCAGCACGGAATAAACCAGTTCAATCGCGAAATTAATCGTGAACAGCGCAGCGCCGCCAAATCCACGGCGCATGTCTGCCCGCAGATAAATATCGAGCGCGCTGGCGATCATCGGCGCGAACCACATTACAAGAACGAGCGCGATGAGGGCGACGCCGGCATCCGCGCGAACGAAATCGGCGGGCGTGCCGGCGAAGGCGACCGCGAGCGTGCTGAGCACGAGCATGCCGATCCAGGCGGGCGAGCCGATGAACATCAGGATCGCGATGCCGAGCTGGCAGCGGCTCACGGCCTTGAGGCCGGGCATCACGAGGAAACGCCAGTACTGCATATTGCCCTGGCACCAGCGCAAATCCCGGCGGATGAATTCGATCAGCGTCGGCGGATTTTCCTCCCAGTTGAATCCGTCTTCGGGAAGCACCCGCACGTCGTAACCGGCGCGGCGCATCAGCACGGCTTCAAGCTGGTCGTGGCTGAGAATGTGGCCGCCCGCCATCCCGCTTTTGGAAACGGGCAGCTGGCAATGCGCAATGAACGGCGCCAGCCGGATCACCGCGTTATGACCCCAGTAAGGGCCGCAGTCGCCCTGCCACCACGCAGCGCCGATGGTGTAGGAGCGCATGCCGAGCCGCATGCCGAACTGGAAGATGCGCGCGAACGCGCTGGTCGAGGGCAGACCGACGACAAGCCCCTGCAAGATGCCGAGCTTGGGATCGAGTTGAATGATGCGCACGAGACGCAGGATGGCGTCGGCGGTCATGAAGCTGTCGGCGTCGAGCGTCACGGCAAATTCATGCTGGCCGCCCCAGCGCTCGCAGAAGTCGCGGATGTTGCCGGCCTTGTAGCCGGTGTTGACCTCGCGCCGCCGGTAAGTGACCGCGATGCGCCCACGCCATTGTTCGCCCAGTGCGTTGAAACGCGCTTCTTCGAGACGCGCGATGCCGGCGTTGTCGGTGTCGCTCAGGACATAGACGTGAAATTTTCCGGCGGCTCCCGCGGCGGCGATGCCCGCAATCATCGGTTCGAGATTGCGGATGATCCGCTCCGGCACCTCGTTGCGAACGCACAGCAGAATTGCGGTTGATGCCGTCACCGGCTCATTGCCGCGGACATGGCTCGCCAGCGGAACCACGGCGGCGGACGCGTCCGGCGCCAGGCGCATGATCAGAAATCCGATCACTGCGTTCCAGAATCCAATAATCATCCAGGGCAGCGTCATCGCGAACAGCACGAAGATCGTGAGATCGAGGACGCTCAAGCCGCCCGGAGACAACGCCAGCGCCATCAGCCAAAGCGAGCCTGCAAAGGTCGTGACTGACAGCACGGCAAACAGCGCCCGCCGGCCGGTCATTATCATCCCGGCGCGGGTGGCATTGGCAATTTCGAGGGGTGAACGTTCCAACACGCTGTTACGGCTTCCGATATCGCGGCGATACGTGCAGGATATAACACAGGGAGCGGTCCCTGAAGTCCAACCCGGGATATCTAAAGTGGCGACCAGCGGAACTGATGAGGCTGCCCGGGCGCTCTGGTACGTGGGGCCTGGACGTGCCGAAATCCGCGAGGAAAAGCTCGGCCCGTTGGGGCCGGGCGAAGTGCGCGTCCGCGCGACGTATGGCGCGCTCAGCCGGGGGACGGAATCTCTCATTCTGGCGGGCCGCGTGCCGGCGAGCGAATACGAGCGCATGCGTGCGCCCTGCATGGGCGGCAATTTTCCGTTCCCGGTGAAATACGGCTACTCCACCGTCGGGCTAGTCGAGGCGGGACCGGCGGAATTACGCGGCCGGAATGTCTTTGCGCTGCATCCGCATCAGACTTTGTTCAATGCTCCTGCGAGCATGGTTGTCGCGCTGCCCGATGGCGTTCCTCCAGTGCGCGCCGTTCTCGCGGCGAACATGGAGACGGCGCTTAATGCTGTCTGGGATGCGGCGCCCGGCCCGGCCGGGCGTATCGCCATCGTCGGTGCAGGCGTTGTCGGCACGTTGGTTGCGTTTCTGTGCATGCGGCTGGCCGGCGCCGATGTGACGCTCGTCGATATCAATCCTGCGCGCGCGGAATTGGCGCGCAAGCTCGGTGTGAACTTTGCCAGGCCGGAAACGGCGCCAATGGATTGCGGCCTTGTCGTGCATACCAGCGCCACCGCGGCGGGCCTCGCAACGGCGCTCTCGCTCGCGGGCAATGAGGTGACGGTGCTGGAGCTAAGCTGGTACGGCGATGCGCCGGTGGCCGTTGCGCTCGGCGGCGTCTTTCATAGCCGGCGGCTAAAACTGATTTCGAGCCAGGTCGGCCAGGTCGCGCCCTCGCACCGCGCCCGCTACACGCACGCGCAGCGGCTTGCCGAAGCGGTCTCCCTGCTGGCCGATCCGCGTCTCGATGCGTTGCTCGCGCCTGCCGTGCCATTTGGCGATCTGCCGGCGAAGCTTCCTGATATTCTTAAGCCTGAGAACGGCATACTGTGCCAGCTAATCAGTTATTCCTGAGGGGGATTCCTTGTTCGCAGTTGAAGTTCGCGACCACATCATGATCGCACATTCGTTCCGCGGGGCCGTGTTCGGTCCGGCGCAGGCTCTGCATGGCGCGACCTTCGTCGTCGATGCCGCCTTCATCGCCGACAAGCTCGATGCCAACGGCATCGTCGTCGATATCGGGCAGGCGCTCGACGTGCTGAAGGCGACGCTCAAGCCGCTCAACTATCGCAATCTCGACGACCTGCCGGAGCTCAAAGGCAAGAACACCACGACAGAATTTCTCACCAAACATATCTTCGATCATCTGGCGGAGGCTGCGCGCAACGGCAAGCTTGGCCGCGAGGGGCGCGAGCTGAAAGCGATCCGCGTCACGCTGTCGGAGTCGCACGTCGCGCGCGCGTGGTACGAGGCGGCATTGTGGTAAGACGCATCGCGTTCGCGGTGCCGGGCGACCTTGCGACCCCGACTGGCGGTTACGCCTATGACCGGCGCATGATTGCGGAACTCGAACGACTTGGCTGGCAAATCGATGTCGTCGATCTCGGCGAAGGATTTCCGTGGCCGGGCAGCGAGAGGCGCGCGGCGGCGCAGGAGCGGTTGATGGCGATCCCTGAGGACCGCATGATTATCGTCGATGGTTTGGCGCTCGGCGTGCTGCCGGAAGCTGCTATGAGACTTCGCACCCGGAAACTGATCGCGCTGGTGCATCATCCGCTCGCGCTGGAGGCGGGCCTGACTGCGAAACAAGCCGAGGAATTGCGTAGCAGCGAGCGCGCCGCTTTGGCGGCATCGCGCTGCGTCGTTGTCACCAGCGCGGAGACGGCGCGGACGCTTGCGGCGGATTACGGCGTTCCGCCTGAGCGCATTACCGTTGTGCGTCCGGGCAGCGATCCGGCCTCAATGGCAAAAGAGAGCAGCGATGGCGCCGTGCGGCTGCTTTCCATTGGAGCCATCGTTCCGCGCAAGGGTTTCGACGTGCTGATCGCGGCGCTTGCAACGCTGACGGATTTGCCGTGGCGGCTGACGATTGCCGGCGATCGCAGCCGCGATGCGAAAGCTGCCGCGCTGCTCGATGCCGATATTGTCCGTTTCAAACTTGGCGGGCGCATCGAAGTGCTAGGCGCCGTTTCGCGCGAACGCCTCGACGATCTTTACAGCGGTGCAGATTTATTTGTGCTCGCCTCGCGCTATGAGGGTTACGGCATGGCCTATGCCGAGGCCATCGCTCACGGGTTGCCGGTGATCGGGACCAATGCGGGCGCGATCCCCGATACTGTCCCGGCGGGTGCGGGCGTGCTCGTTGCCCCTGACGATGTCGGCGCGCTGGCTCAGGCGCTGCGCCGCCTGATCGAAAATCCGGACGAGCGGCATAAACTCGCGGCTTCCGCGCGCGATGCGGCGCAACGGCTCCCCACATGGCAGGATTCCGCGAAGATATTTTCGCATGCGCTGGAGTCAGCCGCATGAGCGGTTTTTCCCCCGAGTGGCTCGCGCTGCGCGAGCCTTACGATTTGCGCGCGCGGTGTCCGGCGGTGCTCGATGCCGTCGTGGCCTCGCTCAAAGGCTGCCCTTCGGTCATGATTACCGATATCGCCTGCGGCACCGGTTCGACGCTGCGCGCGCTCGCGCCGCGTCTCGGTCCCGTTCAAAACTGGCGGCTGGCCGACAACGATCTTAGCCTGCTGGCGCGCGCCTCCACGATGGCGCGGCCCGCGGGCGTGACGGTCAAGCCAGTTCCGCTCGATCTCACCCGCGATCTCGAAGCCGTGCTCGACGGGCCGGTCGATCTGATCACGACCTCCGCGCTGCTCGATCTTGTTTCGGATTCCTGGCTCGAACGGCTGACGGTGGAAGTCGCAGCGCGGTCGATCCCCGTTTATGCGGCTCTCAGCTACGACGGACGGATCGAGATTACCCCCGGCGATCCCTTCGATGCGGCGATCGTCAAGGCGGTCAACGAACACCAGCGAACGGATAAAGGTTTCGGGCCCGCGCTCGGGCCAGCGGCGGGACACGCGGCGATCGCGCGATTTGAAGCGCTCGGCTACACGGTCGTCAACGGCACGTCCGACTGGGTCATCGGGCCCAACGAGCGCGACATTCAGATGGAAATTTTCGCCGGCTGGGCGGGCGCGGCGCGTGAGATCGGCGATCTGTCGCTCGCCGACACGGTCGCATGGCTCACCCGCCGCCGCGATGCCGTCGCTGCGGGACGCTCATCAATCCGCGTCGGTCACGTCGATGTCTTCGCGCGCCCCAAGGGCAAGCGCTGAGCCGACAGATCGCAATCGAACAGCACTTCGTCATCGAGCTGATGGGCGGTTATCGGCATGCGTAATGCCTGATCGGCGCGCTCGATCGGCGGGAGGATGAAACTTTCGCGCCCGGCGCCGAGAATGATCGGTGCGACCATCACATGCAGGCGGTCGAGACACCCGGCTGTGAGAAAGCGCGATACCGTATCGGCGCCGCCTTCGATCAGTATGCGGCGAAAACCGCACCCCGCCAGCGCGGCAAGGATCGTGGCCGGGGCGATATGCTTGCCCGTGATGGGCAAGGCGAGAACTTCCACCCCGGACGGCGGCACGCAGCGCGTCCCTTCCGCCGTTACCAGCAGGCGGCGCACGCCGTCATCGGCGAAAACCTTGGCGCTGGCGGGGAGCCGTCCTTTCGGGTCGAGCACGACGCGCGCTGGCTGCGGTCCCTCCACGCGCCGCACGGTAAGCAGGGGGTCGTCGGCGATGGCCGTCCCGACGCCGACCACCACCGCATCCACCAAAGCCCGCAGCCGGTGCAGGTGCTCAATGCCCGCCGGCCCGTTGATGTATTTTGAATGCCCGGAGGGGGTGGCAATGCGCCCGTCGAGCGATTGGCCTATCTGGCCGACCACAACCAGCCCGTCGGCCGCCCCGGTCCGCAAGGGGCCGAAAAGCCCTGCCCAAGGCGGCGGCAGGGGGTGGGTGGAACCCCGGAAAATCTTGGTAAATTCCACCCATGAGCCGGGCGAAGCGCCGGATGGGCCGCCGCCGGGCGCCGGCTTATGGCCCATGCAGTCTTCCTGGTGCGCCGGGGCCAGGGGCGTATAAATATCTTTTACGGGCACGAGGGCTGCTTCTAAATGACGTAATGTTGTCGCAACAAGCTGGCACAAGCCGACTGCTTTTGCCGCTAAAATTTACCGACGGAATGGGCATAGGGCTCAAGGTGTTATACAGTAGCGGCCTACAAGAACGGAAAGTCACTAAATGCGTGCGTCTGGGGTTGATGTGAGTTCTTCTTTGTTCGGGACGAAAGGGCAGATCGGCGTTAACCGCGGACTTGCCGAGTTTCATGCCAGACGGCCGGTCCTCATCTCCGGCGCAGGCGAAACGCTCCTCACATTGCCGGTCGAAGGGCTCGACAAGCAGCGGCTTGCCGAATTCATGGTGCTGTGCGCGCCGGCTATTCCGCAACTTGTCATCACCGAGTGGCGCGCGCTTGCGCTCGGCCTCAAGGCGTCCTCGCCGGTGGCCCTGCAACTCGCGGACGGCTACGACGTGGATACAATTCTCGCGCTCGTCGGTGACGCCAAGATCGACAGCGCCGTCGATGTAAAGCCTGCCGGCCCCGCGGCTTCGGCTGCGATCCAGCTCGTGAAACTCTCGCAAGGCCTGCCGGCGGTGCTGGCGGCGAGCGTCACGGCGGAAAAGGCGAACGGCTTCGGTTCGCAAATCATTTCGGTGGAAGCGGATGCGGTTTCGCGCTTCGGCGATGAAGCCATTCGCTCGCTCGCGTTCGCAAGCGAAGCGTCGGTGCCGCTCAACTCCGGCACGCGCACGCGCTTTGTCGTGTTCCGCGATGCGATGGGCGGCAGCCCGGTCGCCATCGTCGTCGGCAAGCCCGATTTCTCCCAGCCGGTTCCCGTCCGTCTGCACTCCGCGTGCCTGACAGGCGATGTGTTCGGCTCGCGCCGCTGCGACTGCGGCGATCAGCTCAAGCTCGCGCTCGCGCGCCTCGAAGCGCTCGGCGGTGGCGTCATTCTTTATCTCGCGCAGGAAGGCCGCGGGCTCGGTCTCGCCAACAAGATGCGCACCTATCAGATGCAGGATGACGGCCTCGACACGGTCGACGCCAACACCACGCTCGGCTTCGACGACGACGAGCGCGATTACGGCATCGCCGCGCGCATGCTGCAAATGCTCAATTGCACGCGCGTCGTGCTGCTCACCAATAATCCGCACAAGCTCGACGGCCTCGCCAAGTCCGGAATCGAAATCGCGGGCCGCATGCCGCTGGAGGCACCGATCAACGCCGACAACCGCCGCTACCTGACGGCGAAGGCGGAGCGGGCCGGCCACCGGCTCAACCATCTTATGGCGGCGATCGCCGAGCCATCGGAGGCCTAGCGGCCATGCCGCACGCCGTGCCGGGTCGGTTGATCGGCGAGCTGGCCTATCCGGAAATCTCCAAGCTCCTGAGCGAAAGCTCGATCCTTTGTCTGCCCATCGGTTCGATCGAGCAGCACGGCCCGCATCTGCCGCTCAACACGGATGTGCTGCTGGCCGAGGAATTCACCCGCCGCTTTGTCGTGCGCTGGGGTGAGGCGCTCGATCTCTGGCAACTTCCGACGATCTCGATAAGCCTTGCGCGCGAACATGAGTGGGCGCCCGGCACCTTGTCGCTATCGGTGCAGGGCATCACGGCGCTGATGCGCGATCTTGGCCGCGAGATTGCCCGCGCGTTTCCCTCGCGCAATCTCGCCATCGTCAATGGCCACGGCGGAAACCGCGGAATTCTGGAAGCGCTGGCGCAGGATATGCGCGCCGACTTCGGTCTCAATGTTTGCGTTCTACATCCCGCCGTGTGGGCCGAAATCGAACCTGACGCCGCCATCCCGGAGATTCACGGCGGCAAGAACGAGACCTCGATGATGCTGGCGATTGCGCCGCAGCTGGTGCGCCGGGACCGGATCGCGCAGTTAAAGCATCCGCCCAAGGGCGAGGCGGTCCGCAAGACCGTTCTCGATCCGGCGGTGACGTGGCCGTGGACGTCGGACGACAAGCGCATCGCCGATATGGGCGTGACCGGGGATGCCGCGGCGGCGTCGGCGGAATTCGGAAAACAGTTGCTCGACCGCGTGACAGAAGCAGCCGGCGCCGCGCTCACGCAGCTGCGCGACAACCGGCGGCGTTAAACCTCAAGCGTGTGAGCCTTGCGGCCGCCGCGCTCGATCGAGGCCGGAGCCTCGTCTTCCGAAATCAGATGTTGCGCGAGGTTGAGCAGGCGCTGCGACAGCATCGCCGCGCCCTCGGCCAGTTCTTTCGAGCAGCGCACGATCTCGACGTTGTGCTCCATGTCCTCGTGCGACCAGCCGCGCGAATGCGCGATGTAGGGGAACTGCGGAAAGATGAAACCCAGCTCGGCGAAGAATCCGAGCATCTGCCCGGCGACCGACTGGATGTTGTCCTGCCCGCCGACGATGATGAAGCCCGCGACCTTGTTGCGGATCAGCACCTTGTTGTTGATGGTCACCGCGTTCTGCACGCAGTTGAGCCGCTCGGCCATCTTGAAATACAGCGATGACGCTGCACCCCAACGGATCGGCGTCGCGATGATGATGGCGTCGGCCCAATGCACCAGCGCCTCATACACCTGATCCATCTGGTCGCTGGTATCCATCTGCGTGATCGAGCACGGCCAGGTGCAGGCGCGCGCCGCTTTCGAGTAGTAGCCCTCGCAGTTGCGGAATTTCAGATCGTTGAGGCGCAGCAAGCGCGTTTCGGCGCCGTGAACCTTCGCAGCTTCCAGTGCGTGATTGAGCAAATGGTCCGAGCCAGAAAACCGCGGATTGGCCGCGTCCATCGCCGAGGTGGCGATGCCGGCAAGGCGCAACGGTCCCGGTTCGCGCGCCACCGGGCGCGACAGAGGGTGCGGATCGTGCGGCTTTTTCCCGCGTTTGCTGCCGGCGGCGACGTTGACGAGAACGCGGCCGCCTTCGACCTTCACCGGATAAGCTGGAACGCGGTCTTCCTCGTACCCCGGTTCGCCCAATCCCGTGCAGCGGTGGAATTTCCAGTTGTGCCAGGGGCAGACGATATAGTCGCCGTCGAGCCGGCCGTCGCCGAGCGGGCCGCCGACGTGGTTGCAGGTGTTCGAGACGACGCCGAATTTTCCATCCTTGACGGAAAATGCGAAATCCCGGCCGCCCGCCGAGACGCGTTTGAGCGGCTGCTTGCAAAGCTCGGTTTCCGCGCCGATGTCGACCCAGTTTTCTTCTTCAGCCATGACGGTCTCAAGCCCCCAATTTGTTCAGCGCATCAGGTGAGAATACATCGCCGGTCTTGAAACTCGATGCCCTCACATCGCCTCGCTCGGAAATGTGATCGCGGCCGGCGTGCCCGGCGGCAGCGGACGCGGGTCCACCTCGACGGTGCCGGCATTGATCCGCAGGCGATAGGTCGCGAGTTTTTCGGTGAATGGCGCTGGCGCGCAGCCGTCGGAGAGCTTGTACTGGTAGCCGTGCCACGGGCAGGTCACGCAGCCGTCGATGATGCGCCCCTCGCCAAGCGGGCCGTTCTGGTGCGCGCATAAATTCGTGAACGCACCGATCTGCTGGCCATCGCGGAACACGGCGATGCGTTCGCCGCCGGGCGCGGCGACGATGCGCGCGCGCTTGTCCGGGATCGAGCGCGGCGGGCCCACGGGAATCCAGCCGTCGGCGCTCAGCGCATTGCCCTTGTCGAGCGTGCGCTCGCGCCAGCCCGCGATGAGGTGCAGCACGGCGACGGTGCCTGCGCCGCCGATCAGCATCAGCGGAATGAGGATGGTGCGTTCGCCCTGCATGATGCCGAGCGCGACATGCATCACCACCAGCCCATAGGCGATGTAAACCGCCATGTGCAGCGCTTTCCACACGCGCGGCGACAGGAACAGCAGCCAGAAATCATGACTGGTCGCGGCCATCAGGAACATGATGAGAAGCGCGCCGACGCCGAGCGCCTTGAACGGGAAGCCGATGAACTTGGTGTATTGCGGCCAGTTGGTGAGTTCGGCGCCGAGGTTCGGCAAGGCGTTCTGCGCGATGTACCAGGTCAGCAGGAAGCTGACATGGATAAGCGCGACCGCGAACGTCATCACGCCGAAATGCCGGCGGTTATAGAGCAGCGGCAGAAAGCGCGGATTGAGCCGCGCCAGCGGCCCGATGCATAAAATCACGGTCAGCATCAGGTAAGCGCAGGTGCCGAAAGCTCTAATCCAGTTATCGAGCGAGTCGATGAAATTCTTCGGCGGATGCAACTGCCAATGGATGGTCACAAAGCCGCTGATGAAGATCGTGACGGCGGCGAGCAGGATGCCGTCATAGATGAGCTTGTCCCTGTTCCACTGGACCGCACCGAAGCCGACGCTCATCGCTGTTTCCCTGTTGTCATGCTCATGTGGGCGGTGCGCGCAGGATGAGCGCCAGCGCGAAACCGATCGTCACGGCCAGCGCCAGCAGCGGCCAGATTTTACGGTGAGCGGAGCGATGGGCGCGTCTCATGCCGCGCTCCCAGAACGCAACCAGCGGAAGAGAATGTAAGGCCAGAGCGCAGTCGCGCCCGGCAGCAGAAGGATGCGCGCGCCTGCCGTGAAGCCGGTATGCGGCGCGACGCGCGCGAGCCCGAATGTCACGAACGTGATCGCCGTTACGAGGCCGATAACAATGTAGAGAGCAAGGCCACAAGTGAGGGTCATGGCAATGGCGTCCGTCACCTTTTCATCGTTCTATAGGGTCAACCATAACGTAGCCCAAGACAAGAGCGGCGGTAGCGCGCTGCGTCATCACAGAAAAGGAAAGCGGCGATGAGCGGACCGGATTGGCGGCCACTTCGCGGTGTCGATCCGCGCCGGATGAGCGAGGCGCGTCTGCAGGCGCATTACGCGCTGCAATGGCTGGCGCGCGCGGCGCGCGGCTATTGTCCGCCGCAGCCGGACGACAGCCATACGAATTTGGGCTGGGATGACGGGCTCAACGGGTTCACGACGCATCCGCTTAAAGGCGGCGTGAAGCTGGGTCTGCGGATGGCGGATTGCCAGCTGGTGCTGCTGGATGGTGCGAAGGCGGCGCAAAGTTTTTCCGTGCAGGGCCGCACCGACGCGCAGGTGCGGCAATGGCTGGGTGAGCAACTGGGCACGCGCGGCTTCGATGCGAAGCTGCTTGATGCGTCATCACCGTATGAAATGCCTGCGCATGCCATCGCCAAGGGCGCAATCTATGCCCCCGTTGATGTGGCCGATGCTTTAAGTGAGTTGGCAGCGTGGTACGCGAACTCAAACCGCTCGCTCGGCAGCGTGAAAAAACAGATCGAGAGTCACAAACTGGAAGCCGCGCCGGTGCGCTGCTGGCCACATCATTTCGATCTCGCCACGCTGGCCTCGATCCCCGCGCGCGGCGCCAAGGAAGCAGGCTCCGTCGGCGTTGGGATTTCGCCGGGCGATGAATATTACGATGAGTCTTATTTCTATGTGTCGGTGTATCCGGAACCCGATGCGGCTTCGCTGCCAAAATTGCCGAAGTTAGGTCATTGGCACACGCACGAATTCATGGCGGCGATTGCACCAGCTCACAAGATCGTCGCGGCGAAGGAGCAGGGCGCCGAGACCGATGCGTTCCTGCGCGGCGCGGTCGAGAGCGCGATCAAGATTTTAAGTTGAGAAGAAAATTACTCCGCCGCGGCGGAATAATTTTGCGAGCGGGCGTGACGCCGAATGCGCGGAGCGGACGCCAGTTTGTGCGCGGGCTTCTGCGCCACTTGCAGCGCGCGTGACGCGCAGAAGCTTTCAACCGCCTCGGTCACCGACGCGCCGATGACGGCCTGATATTCCGGCGTTCCGACCAGCAATTCTTCGTTGCGATTGACGATGGAGCCGGCCTCGAACAGCACCGCCGGTATGCGCGGCGTTTTCAGCACGAACAGCGCGTCATAGCGGTAGACGCCGACGTCCTTGTCCAGCAATTCGTGCCGGAAACGGCCCATGAACGCTTCGGTATAATGCGGCGCGTAATGCAGGCCGCGGTCCTTCAACTGATGTCCCAGCAGTTTCGCGAATTCCAGGCTCGCCTTGTGATCGCCATTGCCATACGCGACGAAAATGGAATGCCCCCGGAACCTGTCGCTGTAATTCGCCGGCTTGCCTTCGTACTCCCATTTTTCCAAAAACGAATTCGGCACCGCGTCGTGGTGGATCGAGAGCAGCAGATCGGCCGGCGTTTCCTTGACGTGCGCGACGCGCTTGTACATCGCGGGCTTGGCGAGGCCGGGCGTGACCAGCACTTCGGTGCGGGCAAACCCTGCGCCGGTGAGCGCACGTTCGATCTGCTTCGCTAGATTGAGATTGAACTCATATTCGGTAACGCCGCGCGCACTGATCGCGCCGGGCGCCTCAACGGTGTGACCGACATCGAGAATGACGCGGAACGAAGCGCGGTCGCAATTTGTACCGATGAGTTTCGCCGCGGGATTTTCAGGCGTTTGCGCATGCGCGATTTGCGGCGCGATCGAGAGTATCGCGAATGCGATTGCGCTTGTGCGCAAGGATGTCATGGAACAATGCACCGCAACCCGCCCGTTTGAGTCACTGCGCGAGCAGTGTCGCCATGATCCTCTCGCGGGTCAATGGAAGATCGCGGATGCGCGCGCCGAGCGCATGTGAAACCGCGTTGCCGATGGCCGCCGCCGTTGGACCGGCGGTGGCTTCGCCGAGGCCGAGCGGCAAATCGCTGGCGCTCTTGACGAACTCGATGTGAATTTCGGGAACTTCGCTGAATCGGATCACCGGATAAGTGTCCCAGTCGATGGAACTCACGCCGGTTCCCTCCAGCCGCACCTGCTCCTTGAGCACCCAGCTCGCGGACTGAATGATGCCGCCTTCCAGCTGGTTGATCGCGCCATCGGGATTGACGATCAGCCCAGCATCCGTCGAGCACCAGACTTCGCGCAACCGAATCGTCTCATCGACCTCAAGTTCGACGATAACGGCGGAATAAGCCGCGCGGTTTTTGTAACGCGAAAATCCGATGCCGCGTCCGCGCCCCGTCCCGGCGGGCAACCCGGCTTTCCATTTCGCCATTTTCGCCACGTGCTCGATGACGCCGCGCGCGCGCGGATCGGTGAGAAATTCGAGGCGATACGCGACAGGGTCTTTGCCCGCTTTCTCGGCGAGTTCGTCGATGAAAGATTCGATCGCAAACACATTCGGCATCGCGCCGAGCCCGCGCAAGGCGGAGGTGCGGATCGGCGTTTCCGGAATGAGATGATGGATGATGCGTTTGGCCGCAATATCGTAAAGCGGATCGGCGTTGCGCGTCGCGCCGCCGCCGTTGGAGTCGGGAACGTCGGCATGCTTGGCCGGAGGCGGCGGGTTCGGCAAAGCCTCGGCACCCAAAAGATTTCCGCTGCCCGGCCGCGCGCTGTGCGTGCCGCTCCAGATTTCCGCCGTCCAGTCTGATGGATGCCCTTTGTCGTCGATCTCGGCGCGCACCTTCACCGCCATCGCGGGGCTCATCGGCTCGAACGCGAATTCCTCCTCGCGCCGCCAGCGCACGCGCACCGGCTTCCCCGGCATCTGCATTGCGATGATAGCGGCGTCGGCGGCGACATCATCCGCGCCGTTGTGCCCGTAGCAGCCGGGGCCCTGCACGTGCCGGACGGAAATCGCTTTCGGCTCCAGCCCCAGCGACTGCGCCAGCGTGTTGCGCAGCGGATAGACGCCCTGCGCATGCGTCCACACCGTGAGATGTCCGTCGCGATACTCGGCAAGCGCGCATGACGGCGCGATGGAGGCATGCGCGAGGTGGCCGCGCGTGTAAGTCGCTTCATGCCGCGTCTTGCCGCGCCCGGTTGGCTCCGGCGCGCCGACGGTGCGGTCGATGGAAGGCCGCTGCAACAGCCATGACGCCTCTTGTTGTTGCGGGCTGATCTGTTCGACGCCGTTCCACACGACGTGATTGGCCGCCGCCGCGCCCGCCGCTTCGACGGCGGTTTCATTCTCGCCGACGATGGCGAGGAAATTTCCATGCCGCACGAATTCGACCGGCCCCTTGGCGGCGCGGCGGATCGCGGCCTCATCGACGCTGGCGATGCTCGCGCCGCGCTTCGGCTGGCGCACTACGCGCGCGTGCTTCATGCCGTCGAGAACCATGTCGTGAATGAACGCCGCTTCGCCGAACACTTTTGCCGGCAAATCCAGCCGCGCGGTGTTTTGACCGATGATGCTGTAATCCGACATCGCCTTGATCTGCGCGTTGCCGGTCGCGTTGCCTGCAAGGCTGACAGCGCCCGCGAGCGTCCAGTAATCCTGTCCCGACGCCTTGCCGTTGCGCAGAATGCCCCCGTCCTTGATCGATAGTTCCTTTACATCGCAACCGATTTTGCTTGCCGCCTGCGCCAGAAACAGCGCGCGGACTTCCGCGCAGGCCTGCCGCAGCGCGACGCCGCCGAATTGCAGCGACTGGCTCCCCGCGGTGAATCCCTCGTTCGGCGTTTTGTCCGTGTCGCCGGACGCAATCGCGATGCGCTCCAGCGCGACATCGAGTTCTTCCGCTGCGATCTGCGCCATCGCGGTCAGCACGCCCTGTCCGATCTCGACCTTGCCGGTAAAGATCGCGACCTTGCCCTTGGAAGGAAACGCCACCCAGCGGTTGAGGCCGGGGTTGTCGGTCAGCGCGCCGGGGAGAGTAGGGGCGTTCATTGTTTTTTCCCCGCGCGCAGTTGCGTTGCGGCCTTGGCGATGGCGCGCATGATCCGGTTATGCGAGCCGCAGCGGCAGATGTTGCCATCGAGCGCCTGTGCGATTTCGCTGCGCGTCGGCGACGGATTGCGGTCGAGCAGCGCTTTGGCGGAAATCAGAATGCCGGAGAGGCAATAGCCGCATTGCCCCGCCTGTTCGTCGATGAAGGCCTGCTGCAACGGATGCGGCTTGTCGTGCGTTCCCAGGCCTTCAACCGTCGTGACCGATTTGCCGGCGGCACTCGCGGTTGGGTGCGTGCATGATTTCACCGGCGCGCCGTCGATCAGCACCATGCAGCAGCCGCACTGTTCAAGCCCGCAGCCGAAGCGCGTCCCGACCAGACCAAGATCGTTGCGCAGCGCCGCGAGCAGCGGCGTGTTCTCGTCCGCCGCGACGCTGACGGTCTTGCCGTTGACCTTTAAATCGATGCGCGCCGTCATCGCAAACCGTCAGAACGTGAAGGCGTCGTGATAAGCGCCCTGCACCTGTCCGCCGGGAACGGGCCCGCCGCCGGGGACATGAATCATGTCGCCGATCACCGCGCAGGTCGCGCCATGCAGTCCGTGACGCGGGATCGCCATCGGGGCCATCGCTTCCCAGGTATCGGTTTTCGGATCGTAGGCTTCGTTGGTGCCGAACACCTTGCCGGTCGCTTCGCCGCCGAACACGACGATCTTGCCCTTGATGTAGATGCACGAAGGCCCGCTGCGCGGCGTCGGCAGCGGCGCGCGGAACGTCCAGCCGTCGGTCTTCGGATCGTAGACGGCGTTAAGCCCGGTGTTGAAATCGTAACTGTCCATGCGCCCGGCGATGGCGTGGATTTTCCCGTCCACCACCGCGACGCCCATGTGGTCGCGCTGGCCGACGAAAGGCTGCGTGCCGGTCGAGCCGCGCATGCCGCCGAGGATCGTGTATTTGTCGGTTGCAGGATCGTAAATCTCGTGCCACTCCACCGAGCGAACGTCGCGCCCGCCAAGCAGATGGATTTTGCCTTCCAGCACGATGGCGGAAATCGCGCCGCGCGGACGCGCAAGCCCTGCGATTGGCGCCCACTGATCGGTGGCGGTGTCATAGACATAGCATTTGGAATGCGGGCAGCGGTTCTGCTCGACGAATCCGCCGAAGGTATAAATCTTGGTGCCGATGGAAACGCCGGCGACGTGATTGCACGGCAGCGGGAACGGCGCTTTCAGCGACCATGTTTTTGATTTTGAATCGTAGACCTGATGGAAGTTGCCATCGACGCGATGCTTGGCGTAACCGGCGATGACGTGAATCTTGTCGCCGCAGCCGATGACGGCATGTTCGCCGGTCGGGATCGGCATGCGCGGCTGCTCGATCCATTTGCCCGCATTGGCGGCAACGGGCGCGACACTGGTGATGTAGCGCTGCTTCTCGACCGTCTTCGGAATGTCGGTGACGGTCTTGTCGTTCAGGCCGAGAAAGAGCGGGAGTTCTTGTTCTGCTGCCATGATAAACCTCAATTCGCATAAGTGGGGACGGCGTCCCGCAATAATTTGCGCGTCAGTTCGACGCCTTCTCGCGCGACATCGTAGGGCGATTGCGCCCACAGGTCGGGGTTTGGCGCCTCGTAGCTCAGGTATCCGGTGTAGCCCTTTTCCGCCAGCAGGCCGAGCATCTCGCGCCATTTGACCACGCCCTTGCCGGGCGGCAGCCGGTCGGTCGGCCGTTTCACGCCGGTGACCGGATTGGGCGAGAGGTCGCTGTACTGGAAGCAGAAGATTTGTTCGGCCGGAACGCTCTCGAAGCCGCGTCCGCCCGCGCCGCTGCGCGTGAAGTGGTAGGCGTCGATCAGGTAGCCGCAGTTCGGCTTGTTCGCGCCGGTGATAAGTTCGGTCAGCACGCCAAGGCTGTTGAGCACGTCGTGCTGCGAGTTGAATTCGATCGCGAGGCGCAATTTGTATTCGGCGGCGATGTCGCCGGCCTCGCGCAAATATTTGATCGCATCCTTGATCGGGCCGTTGATCTGCCCCGGCGCGCTCATCAGCATGTTGCAGCCGAGCGCCACGGCATTTTCGCAACTCTCGCGAAACACCTTGAACAGCCGCTTGCTCTCATCGCCGGTGGCGAACAGCCAGCCGTATTCGACGCCGAGCACGCCGACCGGGATGCCGCTTTTCTTGATGAGGTCGAGCACCTGGGCATTGCTCATGCCGGTATCGAAGCAGCGCTTGAAATCCGTGCGGCGCAATTCGACCGCGTCGAAACCGCCCTTGCGTGCCGCATCGAGCGCCGTCGCCAATGGCGTCGTGTCGATGGTCCACATATGCAACGCGAGACGCCCGAACTTATCTGCCATACTGCCGCTCACTTGCGCTCACTTGATGCCACTAACGGGCTTTGGATTAGACTGCGCGATTGTCTATGTCGAGACTGCCGTGGACGCGTTCCGCGTGAGGGGAGATTTAAGTCATGAAAGCCGTTGCGGCAAAAAACATCAAATTCATCAGCCACAGCGATCAGGGCGGGCGCGGCGACGGCGTTCAGGTCATGGTGCATCGCGGCTATGCCTATATCGGCCACGGTTTTAGCGACGGCATCACCGTCATCGACGTGCGCGATCCGAAGCATCCGAAGACGGTGAATTTCATCGCCTGCCCGCCGAAAACCCGCGCGTTGCATCTGCAAACGCATGGCGATCTGCTGCTGGCGGTGAACGGTCCCAGCATGTGGACCATGCAGGTGAACGAGAAGGCATATTTTTCCGGCTCGCCCGCCGACCTGCTCAAAGGGCAGGGCGCGACTTACACCTCCGGCATGCGGGTCTACGATATTTCGCATCCTGAAAAGCCGCGCGAGATCGGCTTCATGCCGGTCGATGGCGTCGGACCGCATCGCATCTGGTACGTGGGCGGGCGCTACGCCTACGTCTCGATTCACTTCTCGGATTTTACCGACCACATCCTCGCCATCGTCGATATGGCGGACCCGGCGAAGCCTCACGTCGTCGGGAAGTATTGGCTGCCCGGTATGTGGTCTGGCGGCGGCGAGACGCCGACGTGGCCGAAGGGAAAGCGCATCGCGCTGCATCACGCGCTGGTGGCGGGAAATCTCGCTTATTGCGCGTGGCGCGACGGCGGGCTTGTCGTGCTCGATGTCAGCGATGCGGCCAAGCCGAAACTGCTGGCGCACCGGAATTGGGATCCGCCGTTCGGCGGCGGCACGCATTCGCCGCTGCCGTTGCCCGACCGCAACCTGCTCGTCGTCGCGGACGAAGCGAACTTCGCGAATTGCAGCCAGGGGCGCCGCTACATTTGGATGTTCGATGTGCGTGAGCCGGGCAATCCGGTCAGCATCGCGACGTTCCCGCAGCCAGCTGAGGCCGACTACTGCGCCAAGGGCGGAAATTTCGGCACGCACAATCTCTGGGAAAACCGCCCCGAAGGATTTCAGAGTTCGAAAATTATCTTCGCGACTTTCCATAACGCCGGCGTGCGGGTCTACAACATCGAAAATCAATTCCAGCCGCGCGAGATCGGATATTTCGTGCCGCCCGATCCGGTGCGCATGTTCGACCCGCGCCCGAACCGTCCGCAGGTGATCCAGTCGGCCGACTGTTTCGTCGACAAGCAAGGCGTGATGTATGTCACCGACCCCAATGCCGGGCTTCATATTCTACAATTTGAAGGTGGCTAACCCGGAATGCTGCTTCGAAGCGGTTTTCGCGCTCTGAAATAGGTAGATGCACTGCATGACGGAACACGTGCAGCACAGCATTGACAGGGGGTGGCGCCCACTCCCAGACTGCCCCCGATCAATATAGAGCCGCTATAGCGGCCCAAATGGGGAGGTTGACCTGCTATGGCTCAAACAGTTCAGGATTTCGTCGGCAAAACGCTCGACGACGCGCCGATCACCAAGACGCATATCCGCGTCATTGCGCTGATCGCCGCCGGATATTTCTTCGACATTCTCGACCTCATCGTTCTCGGCGCGCTTATCCCGGACATGGTGGCGAGCAAATTCGCGACCGCGGCGGAAGCCGGTCTCATCGGCAGCGCGACACTGGTCGGTCTCTTCATCGGTTCGTTCGGCCAGGGTCAGTTCACCGACCGCATCGGCCGCCGCACCGTGTATCAATTCAACCTGCTGCTGTTCGGCGTGTTCACCATTCTCGGCGCGCTGGCGCCGAGCCTGACGCTGCTCGCCGTCTGCCGCTTCATCGCGGGCATCGGCCTCGGCGCGGAGCAGCCGCTCACGTTCACTTACGCTGGCGAGTATTCGCCCAAGCGGATTCGCGGCCGCATCCTCGCTATCGTCCACTTCATCGGCGGCGCCTGCGTATGGCCGATCGCGTTCCTGTTCCCGCTGCTGTTCCGCGATCAGCTCGGCTGGCGCGGCATCTGGATCGTCATCGGCATCGGCGCGCTGATCGTCTTCGCGTTCCGTTTCACGCTGCCGGAATCGCCGCGCTGGCTTGCCACGCACGGCCAGGGCGACAAGGCGCTCGACATTCTCAAGAAGATGGGATTGCCGGGGCCGACCGGACCGCTCACGACCAATGCCGAGAGCGACACCAAGACCGATCCGTGGATGGTTGTCTTCAAGCAGTTCCCCGGCCGCGTCGTCGCCGGCATGGTTTGCTTCAGCGCCTTCTTCGGCGTGGCGATCGGTCTCGGCGCCTGGCTGCCCAACATCATGAACGCCAAAGGCTTCACGATCACCAAGTCGCTCACCTATACCTTCGGCATGACGCTGGCGGTTCCGTGCGCGAGTTTGTTCATGATGTACGCGCTCGATAACATCGGCCGCAAGAAGACGTCGGTGATCACGTTCATCTGCGCCGGCATCATGGCCATCGCCTTCGCCAATGCGCAGAACGACTGGCAGCTGCTGGTCGCCGGGTTCGTCATGATCTTCTTCTACCAGGTCGCCGGCAACTCGATGCAGATATTCGCGTCCGAGGTGTTTCCGACCAACGCGCGCGCATCCGGCTTCGGCATGGCCGCGGGCATCGGGCGATTGATGACCGCCTGGATCCTTCCGACCATTCTGTGGATCCAGACCGGCTACGGCATCACGACGGTGTTCGTGTGCATCGCTATCGTGCTGCTGATCGCGGCGTATTCGGTCACGCTGATGGGACCGGAGGCCCGGCAGAAGGGCCTCGACGAAGTCGCGCCGCCGACGGCCTGATTTCGACGCAATAAAAAACGGCTGCCTCTCATGAATGAGGGGCAGCCGTTTTGCTTTTCAGATAGTGGCTACCAGAGTCCCTTGAGCCGCCCGCCGTCGAGATTGAGCGAAACGCCGGTGATGTAGCTCGCTCGTTCAGAGCACAAGAACACCGTGGCGTTGGCGAGTTCTTCCGGCTTTCCCATGCGGCCCAGCGAATTCTTGCGGGCCGCGAGCTTGCGCGCTTCATCTTCGGATTTTACGCCCAGCTCTTTCTTCAGCCCTTCGGTGTTCTGCTTCCACAAATCGGTCGCGACCCAGCCGGGGCAGATCGCGTTGACCAGCACGTTATCCTCGCCGAATTCGGTCGAGAGAGACTTGGTGAGGTTGAGCAGCGCGCTGTTGGTCATGCCGCTGCCGAACATATAAGGGTCCGGTTCCTTGCCGGCGCCGCCGATGGTGTTGACGATGCGGCCCCACTTCTGCGCCTTCATCATCGGATAGACGAAACGGATCGCGCGCATGAATCCGAACAGCTTGGTCTCAAGCTGCTTCTTCATCTCGTTGTCGTCGAACACGGCGAAGCGGCCGGAATACATCGTGCCGGCGTTGTTGATGAGAATATCGACGCCGCCGAGTTTCTCCTTGGCGGTATCGACCATGCGCTTGATGTCGGCTTCCCTAGTCATGTCGGCCTGCACAGCGTGAACTTCGCCGCCGGTGCGCTTGGCAAGTTCATCGCGCGCCTTGTTGATCTTGTCGGCGGTGCGTCCCGCGATGAGCACGCGCACGCCTTCCTCCAGAAACTGCCGCGCTGTCTCGAAGCCGATGCCGCTGCCGCCGCCTGTGACGATGGCGCGGCGTCCTTTGATGCCCAAATCCATTTGCCGTTTTCTCCCGCTGGCTTGACGCCTTATACCCGTCCATAGAGTATCCTTCGAGCTTCAAAGCAATAAAAAATGCGAGGGAGGATGGACTTAGGACTGCGCGGGAAAGTTGCCGTCGTCACCGGCGCATCGCGAGGGATCGGCAAGGCCATCGCAAACTCTCTGCTGCAGGAAGGCTGCGCGGTTGCAATTTGCAGCCGCAACGCGAGCACGCTCGATGCAACGGTGGCCGAGCTTTCGCGTGGCGAAAATCGCGTGCTCGGCGTTGCCGCCGATGTCACCGACGAAGCGGCGGTGCGCAAATTCGTCGGTGATGCGCTCGGGGCATTCGGCCGCATCGACATTCTCGTCAACAACGCGGGTACGCACCTGCGCGGAACGGTGGAAAGCACGACGCTGGAGATTTTGGAGCGGCAGCTGCGCGACAAGGTGTTCGGTTTTTTCGCCATGATCCAGGCGGTGCTGCCCACCATGAAACGCCAGCGCGATGGGCGGATCGTCAACATCGTGGGGCAGGCGGCGCGTCATCCGCATCCGGACCGTTTTCCTTCCGGCGTCACCAACGCGGCGCTGATGGCGATGACGAAATCGGTCGCCGACGCAGTCGCGCGCGACAACATCCGCGTCAACGCCGTTTGTCCGCAATACATCGAATCCGAATTGCTGGCATCGTTGATCGCCAAGGAAATGCGCGAACGCGGCGTCGATCGCGCCACGGCGGCGGCGGGATTTAGCCGTTCCAATCCGCTGGGTCGCACCGGACGGCCGGATGAAGTGGCCGATCTCGTCGCGTTTATTGCCTCCAATCGCGCCGATTTCGTCACCGGCAGTTCGGTGAGCATCGATGGCGGCTATCACCGTTACGTTTTCGGTTGAGGGGACATGGACCTCGGTCTTTCCGGCAAGACGGCGTTGATCACCGGCGGCACCAGCGGGATCGGGCTCGCCATCGCGCGCCGCCTCGCTGAGGAAGGCTGCCGGATCGCGATTTGCGGACGCCAGCGCATGAAGATCGACGCTGCGTTAAAGCAACTGAATTCCGCGGGGGCGAAAGGGTTCGTTGCCGATGTTTGCAAACCAGCCGACATCGCGGCGCTGATCGATGACGTGACCAAGACGTTCGGCGCCATCGATATCGTCGTGAGTAACGCTGGCACGCATCTCGCCGGGCGTCTGGAAGAGACAACCACCGACGATCTGGTCCGGCATTTTCACACCAAGGTTGTCGGCCCGTGGGAACTGGCGCGTCGTGTCGCCCCGCAGATGCGCAAACAGGGCGGCGGACGTTTCATCGTCATTATCGGGCAGGTGGGGAAGGTGCCGCAGGCGAATGCCATCGCGTCCGCCATCACCAATGCCGCGCAGCATGCCTTCGTCAAATCGCTATCGGACGAACTGGCGCCGGACAAAATCCTCGTCAACGCCGTGTGCCCGAGCCGCATCAAGAGCCCGCTCACCGACGGCCTCAAGCTGCACAACGAGATTTATCTCGGACGCAGTCTCGAACAGCAGGAATCGAAGTGGGGCGCGGAAGTACCGCTCGGCCGCTGGGGCGTGCCGGACGATATCGCCGACGCGGTTGCGTTCCTCGCTTCCGCCCGCGCGGAATTCATTTGCGGCGCCAACATCGATGTCGATGGCGGCCACCAGCGCTCAATCTTTTAAGGCACGGCATGATCGATCTGCGCCACGTATCGAAGAGTTTTTATAAACGCGATGCGTTCGTCGATGCCGTCAACGACATCAGCCTGACCATCGCGCGGCGCGAGATCGTCGCCATTATCGGGCCGAGCGGCTGCGGCAAGTCCACGCTGCTCAACATGATCGCCGGGCTTTACATGCCGACCAAGGGCAACGTCGTTTACAAGGGGACAGTGATCGACGACGTCAACACCGACGTCGGCTACATGACGCAGAAAGACAATCTTCTGCCGTGGCGCAACGTGCGCGAGAACGTCGCGTTTCCGCTTGAGCTTGCGGGCGTTGCCAAGGCTGAGCGTGCGGATCGGGCCAATCAGGTGATCGAACACGTCGGCCTGCAAGGCTTCGAGGATCGCTTTCCGACCGAGCTTTCCGGCGGCATGCGAAAACGCGCGTGCCTCGCGCGCATGCTGCTCTACGGGGCGGAAACCGCGTTGCTCGATGAGCCATTTGCCGCGCTCGACGCGCAGCTCAAACTCGCGATGCACGATCTGGTTTTGCGCCTCGCCGCCGAGAATGGGCAGACGGTGGTGCTGGTTACGCACGATCTGATGGAAGCCGTCACGCTGGCGGACCGCGTGCTCGTGTGCACGCGGCGGCCTGCGACGGTGGCGCTGGAGCAGCGGATCGATCTCAAGCGTCCGCGCGACGTGTTGAACGTGCGCTTCACCAACGAGTTCAAGGAGCTTTACGACACGCTGTGGGAGAGGCTGCGCCTCGAATACCACGAGGAGCGCGTATGACCGCGCCGGAAACCAATCTCGATACGCGCGCGGCGCTGGAGGTTGAGACTCCACGGCGCGCGCAGCCGCAGGAGATGGGCGGCGTCGGCATGTTGCTCTGCCAGACGGCGCTCGGCATCGCGGTGCTGCTCATGTGGCAAGGCGCGTCGGGGCGGCTGGTCGACAACTTCTTCATCTCCAACCCGATTGATGTCGCTTACCGTCTCGCCGGCTGGACAATGGATGGATCGATTTTCCGCCACATCGGCGCGACCGTGCACGCAACGATGATGGGCTTTGCGATCGGTTCGGTCGGCGGCGCCATTCTCGGCGTCTGGCTTGGCGTATCGCCGCTCGCGAGCCGGCTGCTCAATCCTTACTTGAACGCACTCAATGCGCTTCCCAAAGTCGCTCTGGCTCCGCTGTTCGTGCTGTGGTTCGGCCTCGGCATCGAATCGAAGATCGCGCTCGCCGCCGTGCTGGTGCTGTTCCTGGTGTTTCTCAACACATTCGCCGGCGTGCGCGAGGTCGATCAGGATCTGATCGACGGCGCGCGGCTGATGCGCGCGACGCGTGCGCAGGTCATCACCAAGGTCATCATCCCCTCGGCGATGTCGTGGGTCTTCGCTGGCCTGAAGATATCGGTTCCCTATGCCCTGATCGGCGCCGTGCTGGGCGAGATGATCGCGTCCAACCGCGGGCTTGGCTATCTGGTGCAATTTTCCGGTTCGCAATTCGATACCGCCGGCGTGTTTGCAGTTCTGTTCGTGATCGCGCTGCTCGCGGTGGGACTTAATTATCTCGTTGAAATGGTGCAAAATCGGATGGAACGCTGGCGGATCGTCAGCCGCTAAAACAAGAAACATTGGAGGAGCACGCTATGAGGATCATGCGCATTCCAGTTGCCGCCGTCTGCGGCGTCCTGGCCTGGAGTCTTTGCAGCGCGGCCAACGCGGAGCCGGTGAAGATCGTCAATATCGGTCACGGCTATTATTCCGGCGCGCTCTATGTCGCCAAGCAGGAGAAGCTGTTCGAGAAATACGGTCTTGAGCCGGACATTTCATACGTGCAGGGCGGCGCGCTGGCGTTGCAGGCTGCGCTTACCAAGCAGGCGGACGTGAGCATCGTGAGCTACGAGCACATCCTCACCGCCGCGGTGCAGGGCAAGCGCGTGGTCGGTTTCTTCAATCTGTGCAACCGGCCGGTGAACAACGTCATCGCCAACGACAATCTCTATAACGGCTCCGAGAAACTCAACGTCGAGCAGAAGATCAAGCGGCTGAAAGGCATGCGCGTCGCGATGCCGTCGGCGAATGGTTCGGGCGAGAAAATGCTCGGTGTGCTGGCAAAGAAATACGGCCTCACGCTGCCGGGCGATATCAGCAGCGTTTATCTCGGCGCCGAGGCGCCGGCTTACGTTGCGGCCTTCCAGCGCGAGCTGATCGACGCGGCGCTTCCCTTCGAGCCGGCGGGCGTGCTGGTGCAGCAGGCGGGCAAGGGCAAAATCTACCTCAACATGATGAACGGCGAGATTCCCGAATTCCGGGACATTCTCTTCATGGTGCTGGCGACGCACCCCGACATCATGAAGGAAAAACCTGAATTGCTCCGCAAGGTTGCAATGGTGTTCACGGAAGCCGCGAAGATTCTCAAAACCGACCCGAAGCGCGGCAAGGCGCTTATGGCGAAAGAATATCCGACCATGACGCCGGAAACGAACGATCAGGCCTACGCGACGGTCAGCCAGATATGGACGAATAACGGCCGCATCAGCGAAGCGCAGGCAAAGGCGACGTTCGCCTATCTGCAGCCGGAGGGAACCGTGCCGGTGAATTTCCCCTCCACCTTCACGAACGAATTCCTGCCGAAATGAATGCGACCGGAATGAGTTTGTTCAACGTCGGCCAGGCCAGCATCGCTCGCATCGAGGAGACGTATAAGCCGGTTTATAAACCCGGCGATCTTTTTCCGGAGTGGAGCAACGACATCCTCGCCAAGCACCGGCATTGGCTCGCGCCTAACCACTATGATGAAGCGAGCGGGCTGATTTATCTGAGCGTGCAAAGCTGGCTGCTGCAGATCGGAAAGAAAAAAATCCTGATCGATTGCTGCTGCGGCAATAACAAATCGCGGCCGACGCGCCCGTTCTGGAACATGCTGAACACTCCTTATCTCGACCGGCTCGCCGCCGCCGGCGCGCGGCCGGACGAGATCGACTTCGTGATGTGCACGCATCTGCATCACGATCACGTGGGGTGGAACACTCAGCTCAAGGATGGCCGCTGGGTGCCGACGTTCCCGAACGCGCGTTACGTATTCTCGAAACCGGATTTCGATTATTACCACAAACTGGACTCGGAGCCGGGCGCCGAGCCGGTGGAATTCGGCACATTCCGCGAATGCGTGCTGCCCATCGTCGATGCAGGCCGCGCCGACCTCGTCACCGGGCCGCATAGGCTCAACGATCATCTTGAGATCATCCCGGCGCCGGGTCATTCGGCGGGGCATGTGGTGTTCAAGCTGGAAAGCGCCGGCCAGCACGCGATGTTCATTGGCGATGTGTTTCATCACCTCTTGCAGGTCTATTACCCGCACTGGAATTTCCCGAAGAATTCGGATGCCGAGCAGGCGCGTGTCAGCCGCCGGATGATTTTGGAGCAATGCGCGTCTTCCGGCGCGCTGGTGTTTCCGGGCCATGTCGGCGCGCCCTTTGCGGGGCGTATCGAAGCCACAGGAACAGGCTTCGTGCCGCGCTTTTGACCGGCGCGGGCCTCTTCAACTCCGCCAGCCAAAATCTCTGAACGATTCCGGTCGCTTATGAATCCGTGCGGTGGAACGGGTCTTGCATCCTTTTGAGGCAAGGCTGGCCCCAATCTGCGGCAATCGCCGGGAGCCGGTACGTTCGAGACCGCCGCATGGACTTAAAGTAGCGCATGGACCCGGGCATCAAGATCGTCATCGTCGATGAAAGTCCGGTCCGGGCTGCGATCCTGGAGGACGGTCTGCGCGAGGCCGGCTTTACGCAGGTCGTGCGCATCAGCGAAATGGCGCACCTGCTCGCGCGCATCTACGCCATCGACCCCGACGTCATCCTGATCGACCTCGCCAACCCCAGCCGCGACGTGCTGGAGCAGATGTTTCAGGTCAGCCGCATCGTCAAGCGTCCGATCGCGATGTTCGTCGACCAGAGCGACACCGCCTCGATTCAGGCGTCGGTCGACGCGGGCGTGTCGGCCTACATCGTCGATGGGCTGAAAAAAGAGCGCATGAAGAACATCCTCGATCTGTGCATCTCGCGCTTCAACGCATTTTCCCGATTACAGGGCGAACTCGACCGCACCAAGACGGCGCTTGAGGATCGCAAGATCATCGACAGGGCGAAGGGCATTCTCATGAAAGCGAAGAATCTGTCTGAGGAGGACGCCTACGCGCTGATGCGCAACACGGCGATGAAGGAGAACAAGAAAATCGCCGAAGTCGCGCAGTCGGTCATCACCGCGGCGGAGATGTTCAAATGAGCACGTCCAACACGCGCCTGCGGATCGGTTTCATTCCGCTGGCGGACGCCACCGCCTTGCTCATCGCGGTCGACAAGGGATTTGCCGCCGCCGAGGGACTCGATATCGATCTGGTGCGCGAAGTCTCGTGGTCGAACGTGCGCGACAAGCTCAACATCGGCCTGTTCGACGCCGCGCACCTCATCGCGCCGGTCGCCATCGCCTCCAGCCTCGGCCTCGGCCACGTCAAGGTGCCGATCGTTGCGCCCTTTGGCCTGGGCGTGAATGGCAACGCAATTACTGTGTCGCCAGGCCTTTATGCGGCGATCGTCGCGGCGGCGGACGGCAACATCATCGATCCGATGGTGTCGGCGCGCGCGCTGGCGCGCGTTGTCGCCAATCGCAAAGCCAAGGGCGAAGAGCCGCTCACCTTCGGCATGACGTTTCCGTTCTCGACGCACAATTATCATCTGCGCTTCTGGATGGCGGCCGGCGGCGTCGATCCTGACGAGGATGTCCGGCTGGTGGTGCTGCCGCCGCCTTACATGGTCGAGAGTCTGGCCAACAGGCATGTCGATGGCTTTTGCGTTGGCGCACCGTGGAATTCCGTCGCGGTCGATCTCGGTATCGGCTTCATCCTGCATTTTGTTTCGGAAATTCTCTCGCGCGCAGTGGAAAAGGTGCTGGGTGTGCGCGGCCGCTGGGCGGAAGAAAATCCGGATGTACTCGTCCGGCTTGTACGCGCGCATCATCGCGCTGCGGAGTTCGTCGAAGACCCGGCCAATCTCGACGAAGTCGCGGCGTTGCTCGCCGCGCCAAACCGGATCGGAGCCACCGCCGAGGTGATCCGCCGCACGCTTGTTGGCCGCATGAAGGTGGCACCCGACGGCACCACGCGCGTGAGCGAGCGTTATCTCCTTATCGGGCGTAATGGCGCAGCGCGGCCCGATCCCGCGCAGGCGGCGTGGCTTTACGCGCAGATGGTGCGCTGGGGTCAGGCGCCGCTATCGGACGAATTTCTGGCGACAGCGAAGGCCGTCTTCCGGCCCGATCTGTATGACGCTGCCGTCGGTCCGGCAGCGCCGCTCCCATCAAGCGAACCTGCCGACGGTATCGGCGCTTTCACCGGTCCTGCGTTCGATCCAAACGACATCGGCGCGCATCTCGCGGTCTGGAAAATCCGGCGCTGAAAGCCGCTTGGCGTATCCCGCTGTTATCTTGCACTGCACAATAATGTGTCAGATGCCACGTCCCGCCGCCGCATTGGCAGGCAAAGCCAAGTTATTAACAGACGCGGCTAAACGGACCATCTTATTGTTTTTATTGGTTTTTATTCGATTTCGGCCAACTGGCACGAAGCTTGTAATGAGATGACCAAGGCGCCGGTGGCGCCGAATGTCCAACGACGGGCTGACAGCAACGCCGCTGTCCTGGGGAGCACGCAAAAGCGCGCCTCAGGCTGTGGCGTTTTTTCATTTGATCAGCCGGCGACGGGGAAACGGCAGGCGGGCGCATCGACCGGGTCACTCGAATTCCAGAAGGACGAAGACGCACATGACGAACGTGATCAGCAAGGGAACGAATAAACGCCGCGGCGTCAGCCGCCGCGCATTCCTGAAAGCCAGCGCAGGGACCGCCGCATTGCTCGGTGCGGTGAACACGCAATTCCCCTTCGGCGCGCACATCGCGCAAGCCGCCGGGCCGGAAGTGACCAAGGCCAATCTCGGCTTCATCGCCTTGAGCGATGCAGGCCCGCTCTTCGTTGCCAAGGACAAGGGATTTTTCGCCAAGCACGGCATGCCCGATGTCGAGGTCGCGAAGCAGGCGTCATGGGGTGCGACACGCGACAATCTTGTGCTCGGCTCGGAAGGCAACGGCATCGACGGCGCGCACATTCTCACGCCGATGCCGTATCTCATCTCATCCGGCAAGGTGACGCAGAATAACGTACCGACACCAATGTACATCCTGGCGCGGCTCAATCTCGACAGCCAGTGCATCTCGGTCGCGAAGGAATATGCCGATCTGAAACTCGGTCTCGATACCAGGCCGTTCAAAGCGGCGCTGGAGAAGAAAAAAGCATCCGGCAAAGCCATCAAGGCCGCCATGACCTTTCCCGGTGGCACGCATGATCTCTGGCTACGTTACTGGCTCGCCGCCGGCGGTATCGATCCGGACAAGGACATCGAAACGATTGTAGTGCCGCCGCCGCAGATGGTGGCGAACATGAAAGTTGGCACCATGGATTGCTTCTGCGTCGGTGAACCATGGAACCTGCAACTCATTCATCAGGACATTGGCTATACCGCCGTCAACACGGGCGAGATCTGGAACAAGCATCCAGAGAAGTCGCTCGGCATGCGCGCCGCCTGGGTGGATAAGTATCCAAATGCGGCGAAGGCGCTGCTGATGGCTGTGATGGAGGCCCAGCAATGGGCTGACAAGACCGAGAACAAGGTCGAACTCGCGGCCATCATGGGCAAACGGCAATGGATGAATTGCCCGGTCGAGGACGTCTACGACCGCACGGCGGGAAAATTCGACTACGGCATTCCCGGCAAGGTGGTCGAGAACTCGCCCCACATCATGAAGTACTGGCGCGATCACGCCTCCTATCCGTTCCAGAGCCACGAACTCTGGTTCATGACCGAGGATATCCGCTGGGGCAAATACGAAGGCGGTTTCGACTCAAAGGCCCTGATCAAGAAGGTGAACCGCGAAGATCTCTGGCGCGAAGCGGCGAAGGAGCTCGGCGTCCCCGCTGCCGATATCCCGACGTCCACCTCGCGCGGCAAGGAGACGTTCTTCGACGGCAAGGTTTTCGATCCCGAAAATCCGGCCGCTTACCTGAAGAGCCTCTCCATCAAGCGTGTCGAAGTGTGAGTCTGCGGGCCGCCCTTAACCGGGCGGCCCGTCCTTCTCGATCTCAAGCGCGATCCTTTGGAGACACACTGAAATGAACATGCCGCAAGTCAAAACTGAAAAAGCGAAAGCAGTTGCCATGCCGCAACCGGCGCCGGCAGTTGTGTTGCCGCTTGAAATCAAGCGCTCGCAATTGGGTGAGAAAATTCTCGCGCGCCTCGGCGATATCGCCGCGCGTGTCATTCCTCCCGTGGTCGTTATCGCCATCGCATTGATCGTATGGGAATTGCTGTGCCGCAAAGCCGGGGCCACGCTGCCGCCGCCCTCGCGAGTCTTGAAGGAGACACGGGAACTGATCCTCGATCCGTTCTTCGATCGCGGCGGTATCGACCGCGGGCTGTTCTGGCATCTCTCGGCGAGCCTGCAGCGCGTGGCGCTGGGCTATGCGCTTGCGTCCATCGTGGGCGTGGCGCTCGGCACGCTGGTTGGACAATCGATGTGGGCGATGCGCGGCCTCGATCCTATTTTCCAGGTTCTGCGCACGGTTCCGCCGCTCGCCTGGTTGCCACTTTCTTTGGCGGCATTCCGCGACGGCCAGCCTTCGGCGATCTTCGTCATTTTCATCACCGCGATCTGGCCGGTCATCATCAACACCGCCGTCGGTATTCGAAACATTCCGCAAGACTATCGCAACGTCGCGAAGGTGCTGCGGCTCAACCAGCTCGAGTTCTTCTGGAAAATCATGGTGCCGTCGGCGGCGCCGTACATTTTCACTGGATTGCGCATCGGCATCGGCCTGTCGTGGCTCGCGATCGTCGCGGCCGAAATGCTCATCGGCGGCGTCGGCATCGGCTTCTTCATCTGGGATGCCTGGAATTCCTCGCACATCAGCGAAATCATCCTGGCGCTGATCTACGTCGGCATCATCGGTTTCGTTCTCGACCGGATGGTCGCGGGCGTATCCAGCCTTGTCACCCGTGGCACCGCAGCCAACTGAGGAACGAAAAATGACGGCCTATCTCAAAATCGATCACGTCGACAAAACTTTCGTTCGCGGTTCGACGGAAACCGAAGTGCTCAAAGACATCTCGCTCTCCATCGATCACGGCGAGTTCGTCTCCATCATCGGCCACTCCGGTTGCGGCAAGACCACGCTGCTCAATATCGTCGCCGGCCTGGTTCCGGTGACGGCGGGTTGCGTGTTGCTGGAAAACCGCGAAGTCAACGAACCGGGACCGGATCGCGCGGTGGTGTTCCAGAACCACAGCCTGCTGCCGTGGCTCACGGTCTACGACAACGTGAAACTGGCGGTGGACAAAGTGTTCGCCGGCAAGAAATCTCGTGCCGAGCGCCACGCATGGACGCTGCATAATCTCGACCTCGTGCAGATGACGCATGCCAAGGACAAGCGCCCGGCGGAAATTTCCGGCGGCATGAAACAGCGTGTCGGGCTTGCCCGTGCGCTCGCGATGGAGCCGAAGGTATTGCTGCTCGATGAGCCGTTCGGAGCGCTCGATGCTCTCACCCGCGCGCATCTGCAGGATTCGGTGATGGCGCTGCACCTGAAACTCAAAAACACGGTGCTGATGATCACGCACGACGTCGATGAAGCCGTGCTGCTTTCCGACCGCATCGTGATGATGACGAATGGGCCGTCGGCGCGCATCGGCGAAGTGCTGGACGTGCCGCTGCCACGCCCGCGCAAGCGGCTGGAATTGGCGGCGAACCAGACTTATCTCAAATGCCGCCAGCGCGTGCTTGAGTTCCTTTACGAGCGTCACCGCTTCGTCGAAGCGGCGTGAGCGGCGCAGCGCCATGAGCGAACCGCTCATCGTCATCGGCAACGGCATGGCCGCTGCGAAGTTCGTGGAAGAACTCGCCGCGCGCGCGCTTGGCCGTTACGCGGTGGCGGTGATCGGCGAGGAACCGCGGCTTGCCTATAACCGCGTGTTGCTGTCCTCGCTGTTGGCCGATGAAATCGGCGCATCCGATGTCGAAATGAAATCCGCGCAATGGTGGCAGGATCGCGGCGTCACGCTGCTTTATGGGCATGGCGCGACTGCGATCGATACCTCGATCCGCCGCGTGCGGTTGGCCAGCGGCGCGACGCTTCCTTTCACCAAGCTCGTGCTCGCCACAGGCTCCAATCCGATCCGTCTCAATACGCCGGGGATGGGACTTCCCGGCGTTCTCACGTTCCGCAATCTCGGCGACGTTGCCGCCATTCGCAGCGCAGCCGGCAAAGGCAAACGCGCGGTCGTCATTGGCGGCGGGCTGCTCGGCCTCGAAGCCGCGCATGGGCTCGCCAAAACCGGCGCCAAAGTGACGCTGGTGCATCTGATGGACCGGCTGATGGAGCGCCAGCTCGACAAGCCGGCGGCGGAGATGCTCAAGCGCGACGTGGAGGCGAGGGGCGTCAATGTGCTGCTGGCGGCGGAGACGGCGCGCATTGGCGGGCGCCGCAAAGTTGAATCGGTCACGCTCACCGACGGTCGCATTATCCCCGCCGACATCGTCGTGGTCGCGGTCGGCGTTCGTCCGAATACCGAGCTTGCGCGTGCCGGCGGGCTCAACGTCAATCGCGGCATTGTCGTTGACGATGGAATGATGACGAGCATCGCCGGCATTCACGCCATCGGCGAATGCGCCGAACATCGCGCGCAGTGCTACGGCATCGTCGAGCCGGCCTATGAACAGGCGAAATTGCTGGCGCAGCGTTTCGCGGGCGAAGACGTTCGCTATGGCGGCAGCGTGCAGGCGACAAATCTCAAAGTGTCCGGCGTCAATGTGTTTTCCGCCGGAGATTTTCTTGGAGTGGAAGGGACCGAGTCCGTCGTCTTGTCCGACCCCGGCTTCGGTACTTACAAGAAAATCGTCATCCGCGACGGCCGCCTCATCGGCGCAGTGCTGTTCGGCGATACCGCCGATGGACTCTGGTATCTCGATCTCATCCGCACGGGAACGTCGGTGGAACACTTCCGCGACGACATCTTGTTCGGTCGAAAATTCGCCGAACGCGCGGCGGCCTGAGGTATCCATGTCCGGGGATTTCTCATCAGAACAAAAAAGATACCTCGAAGGTTTCATGTCGGGGCTCAACGCAGCGCGCGCCGCGCGCGGTACGCTGGCGGGGGGCCAAGGCGCTTCGCAGCCTTCGGGACCTGACGCGCCGCACATCGCCGCGCAGGATCGTGTCATCGCATCGGGACAAAAGCTGTCCGATCCGGAAAAGTTCAAACGCGAACAGCATCCGTTCGATGCCTATGAGCGGCTCAAAAGCCAGGCGGAAAAGAACGAAGCGCCGAAGCCCGCCGACAATTTCCGCTGGCGCTATTTCGGCCTGTTTTATGTTGCGCCCGCGCAGACCTCGTATATGTGCCGGCTGCGAATTCCAAACGGCATTCTCACGCACGCGCAATTCGCCGGCGTCGCCGATCTGGCCGAGCGCTACGGCGGCGGCTATTCGCACGTCACCACGCGCGCCAATCTGCAGATCCGCGAGGTCGAGCCGAAAAACGCGGCGGCTGTGGTTGAGACTATCCAGGATTTGGGCCTGTGCTCGCGCGGCTCCGGCGCCGACAATATCCGCAACGTTACCGGCACGCCGACTGCGGGAATTGACCGCCAAGAGTTGATCGACACGCGGCCCTATGCGCGCGAATGGCATTTTCACATTCTCAACGAGCGCGTGCTGTACGGCTTGCCGCGCAAATTCAACGTCGCGTTCGACGGGGCGGGGATAATCCCGGTGCTGGAAGACACCAACGACATCGGCTTTCAGGCGGTCGAGGTGCGCGAGGGCTTCGGGCTTGCGCCTGGCGTTTGGTTTCGTCTGGCGCTTGGCGGCATTACCGGCCATCGCGATTTCGCGCGCGATACCGGCATCGTGGTCCGGCCGGAAGAAGCAACCCATGTTGCTGATGCCGTTGTTCGCGTCTTCATCGACCACGGCAACCGCACCGACCGCAACAAGGCGCGGCTCAAATACGTGCTCGATCAATTCGGCATGGAAAAGTTCGTCACGCATGTCGAAGAGAAGCTGGGACGCAAACTCGACCGCGCGCCGGCCGAGGCGTTGGTGCCGCGCCCCCGTTTCGACCGCAGCGCGCATATCGGCGTGCATGCGCAGAAGCAGAAAGGTTTGAACTGGATCGGCGTCGTGCTGCCGGTTGGCAAGCTCACCGCCGAGCAGATGCGCGGGCTGGCGAAAATTTCACACGATCTTGGCGATGGCGATATCCGTCTCACCGTCTGGCAAAATCTGCTGATCTCCGGCGTGGCGGACGCGCAGGTGAAAGTGGCGAAAGCCGCCATCGCGGCGCTCGGCCTCACCACGCAGGCAACGTCAATTCGTGCCGGGCTGGTGGCCTGCACCGGCAATGTCGGCTGCCGCTTTTCGGCCTCCGATACCAAGCGCCATGCCGAGGAAATCGCGCGCTGGTGCGAGGCGCGCGTGCAGCTCGACGGGCCGGTGAATATCCATCTCACCGGCTGCCATCATTCTTGCGCGCAGCATTACATCGGCGACATCGGATTGCTTGCCTGCAAAGTAGAGGTCACGCCCGAGAGCGATCCGGTGGAGGGCTATCATGTGCTGGTCGGCGGTGGCTTCGGCCATGAAGCCGGGCTTGCGCGCGAGATTTATCGCGATGTGAAGGCGGAAGACGCGCCGAAAACCATCGAGCGCATGCTGTCGTCCTATCTCGTCAATCGCGCTGCGCCTGACGAAACATTCCTCGCTTTTTCCCGGCGGCATGAGATCGACGCGCTTAAAACGATTTTCGCGGTGGAGGGCGAAGCATGACGCAAGCCCCGCGCCCGCCGCTGCCGATGCTGGTTCCGGAAACCGCGCCGTTCAACGAGGAACAGCGCACGTGGCTGAACGGTTTCTTCGCCGGTCTGGTTTCACTCGATACAGCGGGCGGGGTGACCGCGCTATCTCCCGAACAGTCCGCCTCGCTGCTGTCCGGCAACGCAAGCGCCGCGCAGGACGATGACGATGGCGCGCCCTGGCACGACCAGACGTTGCCGTTAGCCGAGCGCATGAAGCTTGCCGAAGGCCATCCGCTGCAACGGCGGATGATGGCAGCAATGGCGCAGCAGGATTGCGGCCAGTGCGGCTACGATTGCCACAACTATTCCAGTCTGATCGCGACCAAGAAAGAAGAGCGGCTGAATCTCTGCGTGCCGGGCGGCAAGGAAACCGCCCGCATGCTGAAAAAACTTTACGAGGAAGTTGGCGCTGCGCCGCCGCCGGCCCCCGCGATTTCATCTCCGGTTTCGGCGCCCGCCGCTGCGGTCTCCGCGCCGGGCCGCTCCCGCGATAATCCTGTCGAGGCGAAGCTGCTCTCCTGCACACTCTTGAACAAACCGGGTTCGGAGAAAGAAACCTGGCACGTCGAGTTCGATCTGTCGCAATGCGGACTGGACTACTCCGTTGGAGATTCTTTCGGCATTTTTCCGCGCAACGATCCGGTGCTGGTGGAAGCCGTCATCAAGGCAATCGGTGCGCCGCCGGAATTTCCCATCGGCGGGCGTACGCTGCGCGAGGTGCTCACCGACGGTGCGTCGCTTAGCCCTGCGCCAGATATGCTGTTTCAGTTGATCTCCTACATCACCGGCGGCGAGCGCCGGAAAAAAGCAAGAGCATTCGCCGCCGGGGAAGACCCGGATGGAGACGCTGAAACGCTCGATGTGCTCGCGGCGCTGGAAAAATTCTCCTGCGTGCGGCCCGACCCGGAGGCTTTCGTCGAGGCACTTGATCCGTTGCAGCCGCGGCTCTATTCGATTTCATCGTCGCCCAAGGCGCATCCGGGGCGGCTATCGACGACGGTCGATACGGTTCGCTACACGATCGACGATCGCACGCGGCTCGGCGTTGCGTCCACGTTTCTCGCCGAGCGCATCAAGCCCGGCGACACGTTGAAAATCTACGTGCAGAAGGCACACGCTTTCGGTCTGCCCGCCGATCCCTCGGTGCCGATCATCATGATCGGTCCCGGCACCGGCGTCGCACCGTTCCGTGCCTTTCTATATGAGCGCATGGCCACGAAGGCACCGGGCCGCAATTGGCTGTTCTTCGGCCATCAACGCCGGAATTGCGATTTCTTCTATGAGGACGAACTCGCCGGCATGAAAGCCGCCGGTGTGCTCACGCGTCTCTCGCTCGCATGGTCGCGCGACGACGTGCAGAAATTCTACGTGCAGGATCGCATGCGTGAAGTTGGCCGCGACCTGTGGTCGTGGCTTGCCGACGGCGCACATATTTATGTCTGTGGCGATGCCAAGCGCATGGCGAAGGACGTGGAAGGCGCGCTGATCGAGATCGTCGCCGCGCACGGAGCGCGCTCCACCGATGAGGCGATTGCTTTCGTCACCGATCTCAAAAAACGCGGCCGCTATCAGCAGGACGTTTACTGATGACGGCCTCAATGCACACGCCGCGCCTGTTGGAGGCCGAAAAACGGCGCGGGAGGCATTCTCCCGGCCCGCGGCAAAATAGGCAAGAAAACACCTCGTTTTGGCCATTAAAGGAAGAAAGTTCTTATTTTTTCAATGTTATTGCCTTTAAAGGGAACAATATTCTAGTTGAGAGGATTGCGTCATTTTACGGGAGTCCTCTCCATGTCCGATCAATCGCCGCATCAGCCTGGCGCGCGGCTGTTCACCCTCGACAGCTGGGCGGTGGCCGCCGCCGCCGTCTTCATTCTTCTGATTGTCGCCGGCGTATTGCCGCGCGTTCCCTGGTAACGCGCCATGTCCATTTCAATCACCGCCGACGAACGCTTCTCGCTCCCCCGCCGCCTTGTCGAGTTGCTGCCCGGCATAGCGCTACTGTTTGTCATCGGCTTTCTCGGCAAGCTGATCGAGAACAGCATCGACGTTTACGGCAAGACGCATCATCTCGCGCTGCCCAAGATCGAATACGTGCTGTGGGCGATTTTGATCGGGTTGATCATCGCCAACACCGTCGGCGTGCCACGCATCTTCCGCGCCGGCGTCGACACTTACGAATTCTGGCTCAAAATTGGAATCGTGCTGCTGGGCGTGCGTTTCCTGCTGGGCGATGTACTCAAGCTCGGCGGCATCAGCCTGTTCGCGGTCGTCATGGAGTTGGGCATCGCCATCGGTTTGATGCTCTGGCTCGGCAATCTGTTCAAGCTCTCGCCCAAGCTCACCAGCCTGCTGGCGATAGGTTCCTCGATCTGCGGCGTGTCGGCGATCATCGCCGGCCGCGGCGCGATCAACGCGCGCGACGAGGATGCTTCGTTCGCGATCGCCGCGATTTTGGCGCTCGGCGCATTCGGCTTGTTCACCTATCCGCTGATTGCCGCAGCACTGGGAATGAACGATCACGCTTATGGCCTGTGGGTGGGTCTTGCCATCGACAACACCGCGGAAGCGGCGGCGGCGGGCGCGCTATGGTCGGACGAAGCCGGCAAGGTCGCCGTGCTGGCGAAGACCACGCGCAACGCAATGATCGGCTTCGTGGTGCTCGGTTTCGCGCTCTATTGGGCGACGCGCGGCCAGGCTGCGAAAATCGAGAACAAGGCGCTTTTCCTGTGGGAGAAGTTTCCGAAGTTCGTGCTCGGCTTCCTCGTCGTCTCGCTCGCCGCGACCTTCGGCGCCTTCAGCAAGGAGCAGTCGGCCGACATCGCGAACCTTTCGCGCTGGGCTTTCCTGCTGACCTTCGCGGGCGTCGGGCTGCGGACCGACTTTCGCGAGATGCGCAAGCAGGGCTTCTACCCGTTCGTCGTCGGCGCGATTGCGGAAATCGTGGTGACCATCGCGACGCTCATCATGGTTCTGCTGTTGCAGCCCTGGCTGCCGGCCTGAGGGGCGATCGTGAAACGAACATGACCATCTCCACGATCCCGAAGACCGCTCCTTTCGGCGAGGAGGAGATCGCCATCCTCAACCGCGTGGTGGGGCCCGCGAATGCAACGCAACGTGCGTGGCTCGCGGGCTTCCTCGCGGGTCTTGATGCATCCACCGCGACGTTGCAGCCGGCGGCTCCAGCGCGTCCGGCAAAACCGCTGACGATTTTGTATGCCAGCGAGTCCGGGAATTGTGAGGGGCTCGCCGCTGACATGGCGAAGGCCGCACGCAAACAGGGTTTCAAGCCTTCACTCGTAGATTTCGCCGATCTCGATGTGTCGACGTTGTCCGGCATGCGTCACCTCATCGTCATCGCGGCGACCTGGGGCGAGGGCGAAGCGCCTGCGCGTGCTGTGAACGCTTACGCCGATCTGATGAGCGAGAAGGCGCCGCGTCTCGATGGCGTCGAATACGGCGTGCTCGCGCTCGGCGACACCGCTTACGTGCAATTCTGCGCAATCGGCAAGGCAATCGACGAACGGCTCGCGGCGCTCGGTGCCAAACGCGTTGTCAATCGCATCGACTGCGATCTGGATTTCGCGGAGCCTGCGAAGCAATGGATCGATGCCGCGCTGGTAACGCTTGCGCCCGCCCCAGACCCGAATGCCGGCAGGGTGATCGAGGTCGATTTCGGCGCGAAGCTGGCAAGCGTTCAAAGTCTTGAGCCGATTGAGGCCGAGATCATCGAGCGCATCAATCTCAACTCGTCGCGCTCGGACAAGGAAACTTTCCATCTCGAACTTGGCTTCGATGGCGAAGCGCCGGCCTACAAACCGGGAGATTCGCTCGACCTTTATGCGCCGAACGATCCGGTTTACGTGGACGAACTATTGAAAATCACCGGTCTGACAGCGGATGCCACGTTGCGCGCGGAGCTGACAAAATCGCGCGACATCACGACGCTCTCGCTCAAGACCGTGGAAAGCTACGCCGCCGCCACCGGCCATCAATATGTGAAGACGCTGATCGAATCCGGCGAAGCTCCGGCCTGGATCGTTGGGCGGCAGCTTATCGATCTGCTTGCGATGTATCCGATTTCACTGACGGCCGAGCAGTTGCTCGGCGTCACGCGGCCACTCGCGCCGCGGGCCTATTCGATTGCGTCCTCGCGCCGCGAAGTTGGCGAGGAGGCGCATCTGCTTATCGCCGCCGTGCGTTACGAAAGTCATGGCCGCGCGCGCAAGGGCGTGGCGTCGATCTTTGTCGCCGAGCGGCTGAAAAAAGGCGACCGCGTGCGCGTGAAACTCAAGCCCAACAAGCATTTCGCGCTGCCGGCGCCAGAGCGCGACATCATCATGGTCGGTCCCGGCACCGGCGTTGCGCCGTTTCGCGCCTTTGTGCAGGAGCGGCGCGCGGCCGGCGCTTCGGGCCGCAGCTGGCTGTTCTTCGGCGATCGCCATTACACGCACGATTTTCTCTATCAGCTTGAGTGGCAGGACGCGCTCAAGGACGGCGGATTGACGCGGATGGATGTCGCGTTCTCGCGCGACACGCTGGAAAAGAATTACGTGCAGCACCGCATCTGGGATCGCCGCCGCGATCTCGTCGAATGGCTCGACGACGGCGCACACATTTATGTCTGCGGCGATGCGAAAGCGATGGCGAAAGACGTGCGTGCGATGCTGGTGCGCGCCATTGGTGACGTGAAGGGCCTCACGCCGGAAGCCGCCGAGGAGGCCGTGCGAACAATCGAAAAAGAACGGCGTTACCAGCAGGACGTTTACTAAGGCCATGCCGCAAGAACTCTCGCGCAACGAACGAATTAAAGAAGCGAGCGATTATCTGCGCGGTACGCTGGCCGAAGGCTTGGCCGAAGACATCACCGGCTCCATCGTCGAGGACGATGCGCAACTGGTGAAATTCCACGGCATGTATCTGCAGGACGACCGCGACCTGCGCTCGGAACGCACGCGCAAGAAACTCGAGAAGGCGTTCGCCTTCATGATCCGCGTGCGAATTTCCGGCGGCGTGCTCACACCGCAGCAATGGCTCGCGCTCGACCGCGTCGCGCGTGTTTATGGCAACGGCACCATGCGCCTTACCACGCGGCAGACGGTTCAATTGCACGGCATCATCAAGTCGAATCTGAAATCGACCATGAAGGCCATCGACGCGGCGCTGTTGGGATCGATCGCGGCTTGTGGCGATGTCAACCGCAACGTGATGTGCAATCCCAATCCGTTCCAGTCGCGCGCGCATGCAGCGGCGCTGGAACTGGCGCGCGCCGTCTCCGATCATCTGACGCCGCGCACGCCCGCCTATCGCGAAATCTGGCTCGACGGCGAACGCATCGCCGGCGGCGAAGACGAAGTGATTGAGCCGATCTACGGCAAGACGTATCTGCCGCGAAAATTCAAAACCGTGGTAGCGGTGCCGCCGCACAATGACGTGGATGTGTTCGCGCACGATCTTGGCTTCATCGCCATTCTCGATAATGAGGGCCATGTCGAAGGTTGGAACGTCACCGTCGGCGGCGGCATGGGCATGACGCACGGCGAGCCCGACACTTACCCGCGCACGGCCGACGTGATGGGTTTTTGCCGGACGCGCGATGCGCTTTCGATAGCGGAATCGGTTGTTACCGTGCAGCGTGACTGGGGTGACCGCGCCAACCGCAAGCATGCGCGGCTTAAATATACCATCGAGGATCGCGGGCTGGCCGCGTTCCGTGCTGAGGTCGAGCGCCGCGCGGGCGTGTTGCTCGATGCATCACGGCCCTTCAAGTTCACCTCCACCTGCGATCGTTATGGCTGGAGCGCGGGCGAGAACGGGCGCGGCCATCTCACGTTGTTCGTCGAGAACGGGCGCATCTCTGACGTGAAAGGCGGCGCGCAGCAGCTCGCGGTTTTGCGAAAGATCGCCGAGAGCCATAGCGGCGACATTCGCATCACCGCCAATCAGAATCTTATCATCGCCAATGTGCCGGTTGAGCGGCAGGCGGAAATCGAAAAACTCGCGGCGGATGCCGGATTGCTCGCGCCCTGGTCTGGCCTGCGCCGTAACGCGATGGCCTGCGTCGCGCTGCCGACCTGCGGTCTCGCGCTCGCCGAGAGCGAACGCTATCTGCCGGATCTGATCGGCGCGCTCGACGAGCGGCTGGCGGCGCATGGTCTTTCCGCCGACGACATCGTCATCCGCATGACTGGCTGCCCGAACGGTTGTGCGCGGCCTTATCTCGCCGAGATCGGTTTGGTCGGAAAAGGCCCCGGCCGCTACAATCTTTATCTCGGCGCGGCGTTCGATGGTTCGCGGCTTTCAAAACTCTATGCGGAAGACCTCGATCACAAGGCGATCGTCGCCGCGCTCGATCCGCTGTTTGCCGCATATGCGGGACAACGGAACGCAGGCGAACGCTTCGGCGATTTCTGCATCCGCGCGGGATTTATCGCGGCCACCACAAATGGCCGCGACTTCCACGCCAACGTCAAAGCGGGAACCGCGGCATGAACGCGCCCGCACAGCATCCGCCCGCCGTTCGTACGACATGCCCTTATTGCGGCGTCGGTTGCGGCGTGCTGGCCAAGCCGGACGGCCGCGGCGGCGCGGTGATTGCCGGCGACCCCGCGCATCCGGCGAACTACGGCCGGTTGTGTTCGAAGGGTTCGGCGCTCGGCGAGACGCTCGGACTTGAAAGCCGTTTGCTGCATCCGATGCTTCGCCAAGCTGACGGCGCTTATGCGAAAGCCAGTTGGCCGGGCGCGCTCGATACGGTCGCCGATGGTTTCCGCCGGATCGTCGAGCGCGACGGGCCTAGCGCGGTCGCCTTCTATCTGTCGGGCCAGTTGCTGACGGAGGATTATTACGTCGCCAACAAGCTGATGAAGGGCTTCATCGGCAGCGCGAATGTCGACACCAATTCGCGCCTGTGCATGGCGTCTTCGGTTGCGGGCCATCGCCGCGCTTTCGGCGCCGACACCGTGCCGGGCATCTACGCCGACCTCGACGAGGCCGATTTGATCGTGCTCGTCGGCTCCAATGCCGCGTGGTGTCACCCCGTGCTGTTCCAGCGCATGGTGAAAAACCGGCAGGAACGCGGCGCGAAAATCGTGGTGATCGATCCGCGCCGCACGGCGACCGGCGATGAGGCCGATCTTTTTCTCTCCGTCACGCCCGGCATGGATACAGCGTTGTTTAGTGGGCTGCTGGTGCATCTCGCGGAACATGGCGCGCTGGATGATAAATATATCGCCGCGTACACGGTCGGCTTTGATGCAGCTATCGCGCGCGCGCGCGAGATTGCGCCGGATGCCGCTGCCGCCGCCAAAGCCACCGGTCTCGCCGAATCCGATGTCATCCGTTTCTTTGAATTGTTCCGGGCGACGCCGCGCGTTGTCACCTGTTTTTCGCAGGGCGTGAACCAGTCGGCGCAAGGCACCGACAAGGTCAACGCCATCATCAATTGTCATCTTGCGACGGGACGCATCGGCAAGCCCGGCATGGGCCCGTTTTCGCTCACCGGACAACCGAACGCGATGGGCGGCCGCGAGGTCGGCGGGCTTGCCAATCAGCTCGCCGCGCACATGGGATTTTCGCAAGAGGAAATCGACCGCGTTGGGTGCTTCTGGCATGCGCCGCGCATGGTGGCGGGCGAGGGCCTCAAGGCCGTGCAGATGTTCGATGCGATCGAGCGCGGAGAGATCAAGGCGCTGTGGGTGATGGCGACCAATCCGGCGGTATCGCTTCCGCGCGCCGGCGCCGTTCGCGAAGCACTGGGAAAGCTGGAACTTTTCGTCGTGTCCGAGAACGTGCTCTCCAACGACACGATGAACGCCGGGGCGCATGTGCTGCTCCCTGCAAGTGCGTGGGGCGAGAAGGACGGCACGGTGACAAATTCCGAGCGGTGCATATCTCGCCAGCGGCCATTTCTCCCGGCGCCTGGCGAGGCGAAGCCTGACTGGTGGATCGTCGCGCAAGTCGCGCGCCGCATGGGTTTTATCGAAGCGTTTGATTATCGAACCGCGGCGGACGTGTTCCGCGAACACGCGGCGCTGTCAATGTTTGAAAACGATGGCGCGCGCGATTTCGACATTGGCGCCCTTGCGGCGATCCCGGATGAGAAATTCGATGCGCTCGATCCGGTGCTGTGGCCGTTGCGCGCTGGAGTGGAGAAGCAAAAGACGCGGTTTTTTGCGGATGGCGGCTTCTTCACGTCTGATCGCAAGGCCCGCTTCATCGCGCCGGAGCGCCCGTCGCCGCAGTCGGATACTTCCGCTGAATATTCATTGCGTCTGAACACTGGCCGCGTACGCGATCAGTGGCATACGATGACGCGTTCAGGCTTGAGCCCCCGCCTCGGCGCACATTCGCCGGAACCGTTTGTCGAGGTGAACCCTGCGGATGCAGATGCTGCGAATCTCATCAATGGTGAATTCGCGCAGGTGACGACGCCGTATGGAAGCTGCCTGCTTAAGGTGATCGTCAGCGAAGGCCAGCAACGCGGTTCGCTGTTTGCGCCGATCCACTGGAGCGGCGAGACCGCTTCATCGGCGCGCGTCGGTGAACTGGTGATGCCGACGACCGATCCGTTCTCCGGTCAGCCCGAAGCAAAGGCGACGCCGGTTTCCATTTCGCCGGTTGCGTTCCGTTATCGCGGCTTTGCGCTGGCGCGGGAAAAAGTTTCGTTTCCGTCAGGCACATGGTGGTCGCGCGTGGCGGTCTCGGGCGGCATCGGTTTCCTGTTCGCGACTGACGAGGCTCCCGCCGCCTGGAGCGCGCATGCCCGCGCCATGTTGGGCGCGGAAACGGAACTTGCCGAATACACGGATGTGCCGCGCGGGCTTTATCGCGCGGCGGCGTTTAATGAAGGCCGGCTCGATGGATGTCTTTTCCTCGCGCCGTCCGGTTCCGCGCCAAACTGGGATGTGGTTCGCGCGCTGTTCGAGAGCGAAACGCTGGGCGAGACCGAGCGCCGCGTTCTTTTGTCGGGACGTTCGGCCGAAGGTTTAGTCGAATCCGGCCCTGTGATCTGCGCCTGCTTCGGTGTTGGGCTCGCCGTCATTCGCGACGCTATCTCAAGCGGAGCCGCATCGAGTGTCGAGGACATCGGCCGCGCGCTGAAAGCCGGAACGAATTGCGGTTCTTGTTTGCCGGAGCTTAAAAAGATTGTCGCCCAAAGGAAAAGCCATGAGCATCTCGCGCACGCCGTCTGAAACGCGTCCTCCCCGCATGGAAACGCTGGCGCGCTTGCCGGTGTTCTTCGCGCTTGAGGGCAAACGCGCCGTGGTCGCGGGCAACAGCGCGGCGGTCGCCTGGAAGGCGGAACTGCTGGCGGCGGCGGGCGCGGCGATCGATCTTTATGCGCCCCTCGCGAGTGAGGAACTTCGTGCGGTCGCGCGTGAATTCGATTTGATTCGTCTCAATCCACGTTCGTGGCAGGCTGGCGATTTTGCAGGCGCGGCCATCGCGGTCGGCGGCTGCGACGATGAAGACGAGGCTGCCCGCTTCGCGGCTGCCGCGCGCGCTGCCGGGGTGCCGGTCAACGTCATCGACAAACCGGCGTTCTGCGATTTCGCTTTCGGCTCCATCGTCAATCGTTCTCCCCTGGTCATTAGCATCTCGACCGACGGTGCCGCGCCGGTTTTCGCGCAGGCGATCCGTGCCAAGCTCGAGGCAATGCTGCCGCACGGTTTCGCGTTGTGGGCGAAGGCCGCGCGCCGCTGGCGGGCAGGGGTGCAATCGTCCGGTTTGTCTTTCGCGGGCCGCCGCCGGTTCTGGCAGATTTTCACCGCGCATGCTTTGCGTAATCCCGGCAATGCGCCAACCGAATCCGACTTCGATTCGTTCGCGGGCGTTGCGCGGGCGGAAGGCGTTGCGGTGGACAGCGGTTCGGTCGTGCTTGTGGGCGCCGGCCCCGGCGATCCCGAATTGCTCACGCTGCGTGCCGTGCGCGCGCTGCAATCCGCCGACGTCATTCTGTTCGACGATCTCGTCGCGCCGGAAGTGCTCGACTTTGCCCGCCGTGAGGCGAAGAAAATGTTGGTCGGAAAAACCGGCGGCGGCCCGTCGTGCAAGCAGGCGGATATCAACGCGCTGATGGTCTCGCTCGCCAAAGGCGGCAAACGCGTCGTGCGCCTCAAGGGGGGCGACCCGATGATTTTCGGCCGGGCGGGGGAGGAGATCGCGGCCTGCCGCGCCGCCGGAATTTCCGTTGAAGTCGTGCCGGGCATCAGCGCCGCGCAAGGCGTCGCCAGCCGCCTCGGCGTCTCCCTCACCCATCGCCGCTACGCACGCCGTCTTCAATATGTCACCGGCCACGCCGAAAATGGTGGCCTGCCTGCGGATCTTGATTGGAAAAGTCTCGCCGATCCCGCCGCGACCACCGCCATCTATATGCCGAAAAAGACACTGGCCGAATTCGCCGCGAAGGCTATCGCGCATGGTCTCGATGCATCGACGCCGGCGATCGCAGTTTCGAAAGCAACGCGGCCCGATGAGACGATCGTTACCGGAACGCTCGGCAACCTGCCGGAGCGGCTTGTGGCTGCGGGCTTGAGCGGTCCGGTTATGGTATTGGTCGGCCGCGTTGCCGCCGATTACGCCGCGGATGCCACGCTCACAGCGCCGCGGTCGTCTGCACCTCGACGAGAAATGCTTCGTTGACCAGACGGTCAACCATCAGCAGCGTGTTCGGCGGATAGACGCCGTTCGGAAACATTTTCGGAAATTCACGCAGACGGTATTTCATGAATTTGGGAATGTCCTGCGAGTGCACGAGATAGGTCGTGAACTGCGCGACATTGCCCCATCCGGCGCCGACCGCACGCAACGCAGCCTCGATGTTGGCGAACACCTGCACGCATTGCGCGTCGAAGTCGTCGGCGCCGACGATCTTGCCGTCCTTGTCGGCCGAGAGCTGTCCGGCGATGAAGGCGAACTCGGACGCCTTCACCCGCGTTATATGGGAGTACTGCCCCATCGGCTTTGCGAGCGTGTCGGGATTGAAAATCTTCAGCTCGGCCATAGGGCAGTTTCCGTTTTGCGCGGTTGCGGCTAGTCGGCGGTCACGCCACTCGCCTTGATCGGCGCTTCCCACTTCTTGATTTCGCTGACCACAAACTTGCCGAGATATTCCGGGCTCTGCCGGTCTGGCGTCGCAACCGTGGCGCCGAGACCCTGCAGCTTTTCACGAACCGCCGGGGTTGTGATGGCGGCGACTGCGGCGGCATTAAGTTTTTTCACGATTGCGGCCGGCGCGCCTTTCGGCAGGAACAGTGAGCTCCAGGTATAAGCCTCGAGATTGTTGACGCCCTGCTCGCGGGCGGTCGGCAGATTCGGCAGCACCGGCGAGCGTTCCTTGGTCATGATCGCGAGCGCCTTGATGGTGCCGGCGTCGATCTGCGGCTTCGCGGTCGCGATGATCTCGCACAGGAAATCGATGCGGCCCGCATGCAGGTCCTGCATCGCCGGTCCGGTGCCGCGATACGGTACGTGGGTGATATTGGTGCCCATCGCGGTGTTGAGTACGACGCAGCCGAGATGCGTGGCCGAGCCCGCGCCGGCGGAGCCGAACTGCATCTTTGTTTGGTTTTCTTTGGCGTAAGCGATGAATTCTTTCAGATTGTTCGCTGGCAAGTCCTTGCGCACGGTGAGCGCGATCGGCGTCTCGGCGAGGAAAGCAACGGGCGTGAAGTCTGTCGCCGCGTTATAGGCGGGCTTCTTGTAAAGCGTCTGGTTCTGCGCGTGCGTTCCGACGCTGCCGAGCACCATCGTGTAACCATCGGGTGCCGCATCGGCCACGCGCTTGGAGCCGGTCATGCCGCCGGCACCGCCGACGTTCTCGATCACGATCTGCTGGCCCAGTACTTCGCCCATGCGCTGGGCGATGATGCGGCCGAGCGTGTCTTGCGGGCCGCCCGCCGCGAACGGGACCACCAGAGTCACCGGGCGGTTGGGGTAGTCTTGCCCGAAGGCGTTGGCGGTGAGCGCCAGCATGCCAGCGAGCGCGATACCGATGATTTTTTTCAGCATGGTTTCCTCCACATAAACATGAGTATTTTTGATCTGTTGGAGCGCAGATTCGCCCCCTTGCGGGCGGCGGTCAAGCCGTCAAAAGCGGCACTTTAGTGCAACTTAGCCAACTTCGACGACTTCTTCCGGGAATTGATGCAGCCGGTCGCCGGGCCCGTTGCCGCCGATAATGTAATTGTCGCACAGCCAGTTGAGGTAACCGGCGTGGATATAAGTCGGGTGCACGACGATGTTCATGTTCTTCTCGATCATCATCGGCTCGTCGTGGCGCACCAGCGGCCGCTCGACCAGATCGTAGCCCTGGCCATGGCAATAAAGCCGCGCCTCGGCCGGACGGCCGTTCTTGCTCATGAATGTGTTGAACGCGTCCCAGATGTCCTTGCACGACGCGCCGGGCTTGAGCAGGTCGAGCGTCATGCGGCGCGCTTCCATGCAGAAGGCGAGTTCGTCCTTCATCGCCTGCGGCACCTTGCCGACCACGCAGGAACGGCCGAGTTCGGTGTACATGCCGCCGGGGCCGTTGTCCTCGACGAGCAGCGCGATCTGGTCGCCCTTCTGGATGACGCGGTTTTGCAGATGGCGATTTGAAAATTTCGACGGCTTGCCGAGCGGCATCGAGGCGCAAAGATAAATGCCGTTCTCGCTGCCGTGAGTTTGGCTGTAGAGTTGCGCAACAGCGGCGACTTCGACGTCGCGCATGCCGGGTTTCACGGCGGCGAACGCCGCGCGCATCGCGCCGTCCTGCATCAGCGCAGCGCGCTTGACCAGTTCCAGTTCTTCCGGACTTTTGATGACTTTAATTCTATCGACCATCTCTGAGGCATCGACGATGCGCGCGTTCGGGAATTTGCGTTTGACGTAATCCACCAGCGCGAACGACATCTGGTAGGTGCCGAGAATGCCGATGGTCGCTTTTGCAAACGGCTCCAGCGCCGTGGCGGCGAGTTCGGGATCGTAGTCCTTGGTGTAGTGCGCTGAGGCATAGCTCGGCGTGGTCAGCAGCCGCTTGACGCCGCGCCATGACTGATCGCCTTGCGCCGTCGCCTCGCTGCCGCCGAACGGACCCTGACAGACCACCGTCATCTCGTCGTCGCGCGGAAACACCACCGTGTTGGGATAGCCGTTGGTCGCCGGCATGTCGGTGAAATATTTGACGTAGCCGCCCATGTGATCGTTGTTGTTCTGCATCAGCAGAACGTCGATCTTTTCCTTTTGCATGGCGGTGCGCACCGCGGTCCAGCGGCGCTCGAGTTCGCCGGTCGAGACCGGCGTGTTCAATCGTTCCGACAAGGCCATGCTGTTAAACTCCCCAGGAGGCGGGCTTGCGCACGATGTTGATCATAGCTTTGGGATCGCCGCCAAGAAACTTGCCCATATTGCCCGCGATGGTCGGCATCGCGCGGTCTTCGTAGCCATGCGAATAGCCGCCGAGATGCGAAAAGATCATCAGGTTCTTGGTCTTCCATAACGGATTGTCGGCGGGAAGCGGCTCCTGCGCGAACACATCAAGCGCGGCGCCGGCGATTTCCCCAGCTTCGAGCGCCTTGATCAGCGCCGGCTCATCGACGACGCCACCGCGCGCGACATTCACGAGGTATGCAGAAGGCTTCATCGCGGCGAATACCTTGCCGCCGATGATGCCGCGCGTCTCGGCGGTGAGCGGCGTGAGCGCCACCAGATAATCGAGTTCGCCAGCTATTTTCACGAGATCGTCGCGATGCACCATGCGGTCAAAGTCAGTCGCGCTGCGCAACGAGGAACTTATGCCGATGACGGTCATGCCGAATTGCTTGCAGATCGGCGCGATATATTCCGCGATCAGGCCGACGCCGAGAATGCCGGCGGTTTTGCCATCGAGCAGGTTCGCCGGCCAGCGCTCCCACGCGCTCTTGCCTTGCGCGTGCGTGGCGCGCGGCAGGTCGCGTGCGAGCGAAAGCATGTAGGAGATGGCGGCTTCCGACACCGGCGGGCCGTGGATGCCGCGCACGTTGGTGACCAGCACCTCTTTGCCGAGCGAGGGCAGATCGACGATGTTATCGACGCCGGTGCCAAGGGCCTGGATCCATTTCAGCTTTGGCGCGTCGCGCACCACATGGTCGGCCATCGGCGGCGAAAAGCACAACAGGATGTCGGTTTCGGCAATGTAGGGCCCGACATCGTTATGATGTCCGACCACATTGATGGTCAGTTGCGGGTAACGCTCCAGCAGCATGGCCTTGTAACGGGCCCGCATCGCTTCCTGGACTTCGGTGAGGATCAGCACGTTTGGCATGGAGGCGCACGTATAGTGGCAAATCAGGTATGAGGAAATAACCGTCATGCGCAGGTGACCCGCATTGTGGGTCTGCGCTAATATCGGTGGAGCCCGCGCCTGAAGGCGCCCTGTGAGAAGGATGAATTGCCATGCAGAACCTGCCGATCGATTTTGCGACCGTGAACTGGGTGTATGTCGGGGTTCTGGCGGTGTTCGCCTTCTTCGCTACCGTGGTCGGAAACCTGCTCTCGTTCAATCATCGCGGGTTGGCGGCCATCCTTGCAGCGGTGATTTTCGCCGCAATTTTCATCGCCTGGACATATTTTCCGCACGGCCTGCCGCTCCCGACCCGTCTGGGGTGATCCTTGGCTGATTTTGCGGCGGGGCCTTTTGCATAGGCCGGTTGACCTTTTGCGAGGTCCGGCTATGCAAGATGATCGTTGCCGGGATTTTTAGTGGTGTTGGATGAAGAAAGTTTATCCCGACGCGCGTGCCGCGTTGTCAGGCCTGCTCAAGGACGGGATGCTGATCATGGCCGGAGGTTTCGGCCTGTGCGGCATTCCTGAAGCCTTGATCCTCGCCATTCGCGACTCCGGGGTGAAAAATCTCACGATCGTGTCCAACAACGCGGGCGTGGACGGCGCAGGCCTCGGCCTGCTGCTGGAGACGCGGCAGGTGAAGAAGATGATCTCGTCCTATGTGGGCGAGAACAAATTGTTCGCGCAGCAATACCTCGCCAAGGAACTGGAAATCGAATTCAACCCGCAAGGCACGCTGGCCGAGCGCATCCGCGCGGGCGGCGCGGGCATTCCCGCCTTCTTCACGCGCACCGGCGCCGGCACGCTGATCGCCGAAGGCAAGGAAGAGCGCGAGTTCGACGGCGAGAAATACATCATGGAACGCGGGATCGTCGCGGACTTGTCGGTCGTGCATGCCTGGAAGGGCGATACCGAAGGCAATCTCGTTTACCGCAAGACCGCGCGCAATTTTAATCCGATGATGGCGACGGCCGGCAAGGTGACGGTCGCCGAGGTGGAAAATCTGGTGGAGCCCGGAAACGTCGATCCCGACCTCATCATCACGCCGGGTGTCTACGTCAAGCGCATCGTTCATGTGCCGGATGCTGTGAAGCACATCGAGCAGCGCACCGTGCGCAAGCGCGCGTGAAGGGAGATTAGGAATGCCCTGGACCCGTGAGCAGATGGCCGAGCGCGCCGCGAAGGAATTGCGCGACGGCTTTTACGTCAATCTCGGCATCGGCATTCCGACGCTGGTGTCGAATTACATTCCCGACGGCATGAGCGTGCAGCTGCAAAGCGAGAACGGCATGCTTGGGTTCGGCCCGTTTCCTTACGAAGGCGACGAGGACCCCGACCTCATCAACGCCGGCAAGCAGACGATCACGGAATTGCCGACCACGAGCTTTTTCTCGTCAGCCGATTCATTTGCCATGATCCGCGGCGGCCACATCGACCTTTCCATCCTTGGCGCCATGCAGGTGGCGGAGAACGGCGATCTCGCCAACTGGATGATCCCCGGCAAGATGGTCAAGGGAATGGGCGGTGCGATGGACCTCGTCGCCGGCGTTAAAAAAGTCGTCGTGGTGATGGAGCACACCGCCAAGGACGATCCCAAACTATTGCAGAAATGCAATCTGCCGCTCACTGGAGCTGGCGTCGTCGATATGGTGGTCACCGATCTGGGCGTCTTCACCATCGACAAGAAGAACGCTGGTGGGATGACGCTGATCGAGCTTGCGCCCGACGTGACGCTCGACGAGATCAGGAAAAAGACTCAGGCGAAGTTCAAGGTCGACGCCAAGCTCAAGCACTAACGTGGCGCGGCGAGCGGCGATTTTGCGCGGCTGACGTACGAACCTGCGCCGGGCGCGCCGACCAGCGCACCATCGCGCACCACGAACTTGCCGCGCAGTATAGTCGAGACCGGCCAGCCTTTGACGCTGAGCCCTTCATACGGCGTGTAGTCGCATCCGCCGTGCATCAGCTTTTGCGAAATCGTCACCTCGCGCTCCGGATCCCAGATCGCAATGTCGGCATCGCTTCCCGCCGCTATCGCGCCCTTCTGCGGATAGAGTCCGTAGGTCTTGGCGTGGTTGGTGGATGTGAGCGCGACGAATTCGTTCAGGCTGATGCGGCCTTTGCCGACGCCTTCCGAGAACAAAATGGGCAGTCGTGTTTCAATGCCGGGAATTCCGTTCGGCACCCAGCGGAACGACGTGCGCCCTTTCGGGTGCAGCTTGCCGTGCGGATCGTCGTAGCGGAAAGGGCAGTGGTCGGACGAGAACAGCGAAAAAATGCCCTGCTGCAATCCCTCCCAGCACGCTTGCTGGCTTGGCTCGTCGCGCGGCGGCGGCGAGCAGACGTATTTCGCGCCCTCCATGTTGAGGCCGCCCAAATCTTTTTCGGTCAGCACCAGATATTGCGGGCAGGTCTCGCCGTAGATTTTCAGGCCGCGCGCCTGCGCTCGCGCGATCTCCTCCATCGCCGCGCGGTTAGAAACGTGCACGATCATGATCGGCACATCGACAATTTCCGCGAGCGAGATGGCGCGGTGCGTCGCCTCGCGCTCAACCGGAATAGGCCGCGACGCGGCGTGGAATTTCGGCGCGGTGTTGCCGGCGCGCTCCAGCCGGTCGGTAAGGAAGCGGATGGCATCGTAGTTTTCCGCGTGCACCATCACCAGCGCGCCGGTCTCGCGCGCCACGCTCATGACGTTGAGCATTTCCAGATCGGAAAGCGCGAGGCCCTCGTATGTCATGAACACCTTGAACGAGGTGTAGCCATCTTCCACTAGCGCGGGTAGTTCCTGACCCAGCACACGCTCGGTGGCGTCCGCGATGATGAGATGGAAAGAGACATCGACGTAACATTTGCCGTCGGCCTTGGCGTGATAGTCCTTCACCACCTGACGCAATGACTCGCCCTTCTGCTGAAGTGCGAAGGGGAGCACCATTGTGTTGCCGCCGAATGCCGCCGCGCGCGTGCCCGAGGCAAAATCGTCCGCCATGACGATGCCGGGCGCAGAGGGCTGCGCGAGATGCACGTGTGAATCGATGCCACCCGGCATCACCAGTTTGCCGGCCGCGTCCACCACCTCGCGCGCGTCGCTTAAGTTCTCGCCGAGTTCAGCGACTTTTCCGCCGCTGATGCCGACATCGCATTGCAACGTCTCGGTGTCGGTAACGACCGTGCCGCCGCGAATGATGGTGTCGAAGGTAATCATGCCGATGTCTTTTTACCTGTCATCACCGGGCTTGTCCCGGTGATCCCGCTTAGGAGGGGATGTGCCTTCCCGATCGGGATGGCCGGAACAAGTCCGGCCATGACGGACTCAGTTTATTGCCGTGATTACATCCCGCTGCCGAGGAAATCCCGCTTGCCGAGTTCGATGCCGTTGTGACGCAGGATGGCGTAGGTGGTGGCGAGATGGAAATAGAAATTCGGCAGTGCGAAACCAATCAGATAAGCCTGCCCCTTGAACGTCATCGGCTTGCCGCCGATGGGGAGCGTGATCTCGCGCTCTTCCGAGCCGTCGATCTGCGCCGGCTTGATGCTTTTCACGAATTCCACCGTCTTGGCGATGCGCGCCTGAAATTCATCGAAGCTGGTCTCGGTATCGGCGAATTTCGGAACCTCGACGCCGGCCAGCCGCGCCGTGGTGTTCTTGGCAAAATCGGCGGCGATTTGAATCTGCTTGGTCAGCGGCAGCATGTCGGGCGCAATCCGTGAGTTCAGAAACACAGCGGGCTCGATCTTGCGTGCGGCGGCATTGGCCGCGGCCTTCTCGAGGATGGCGGAAAGCACGGCGAGCATTTGCAGGAACGCCGGAACCGACGCCTGGTACATGGAAAGCGGCATGATGGTTTTGATCCGATACTGTTGTGAGATGCGTTTATAGCAGGGCCTTGTGGCCGCCGCGATCAACTTCCGCGGTAGGTGGTGTAGCTCCACGGTGTGACGATGAGTGGCACATGGTAATGCCCTTCCGGTTCGGCAAGGGCGAAGCGCACCGATACGATACCGAGAAATTTTTCCATATCGCCGAAATAGTGGCCGATGTTGAATTGCAGCTCATAAGTCCCGATGCGCAGCGGCTCGTCCGCGATCAGCGGGTTGTCCGTACGGCCTTGGGCATTGGTGGTGCTGTCCGCCAGTAATCCGCGCGCGCTGACGCCCACCTCATACAGTGCGACACGAACGCCTTGCGCCGGGCGCCCCCGCATTATGTCGAGCACATGCGTGGAAAGCCGCCCATCGGTTTGCGGCTTGCCCGGTCCATCCACTTTTGCGTTCAGCCGCAGCCGCGTGATCAGCGCGATTTCATCCAGCGCTGTGCCGCGCTCGGCGGCGATGCCGTTCGCCAACCGCCGCTCGAACTGCCGCAATATGGAATCGCGCGTGTGCCGCCGCACGCAAATGATGAAGGGAAATCCGAATTTCGCGCCATAAGCCGCATTCAACTTCTCGAAACGGGCAAACTCATCCGCGCTCAAGCGGTCAAGGCCGAGGCTGCCTTGTTCGGCCTGCGAGTCCTTCGTCAATTCCGCGCGGGCAACCTTGCTGCCGAGTTCCGGGTGGTTGCGGATGAAACCTAGCTGTGCGTCCGGCGTCGCCGTGTGCACCGCCGCCATCATCGCGTCGTGCATCGCGGCGACGGTGGTGAATGGGCGCGATCCCAACGCGGCCTCGGCGACCCAGGGCGCGTGTTCGAACACATCGGCCAGCGCCGCCACAAAGCCGCTGCGCGGCAGCGCGTTCAGGCGGTCGAGCGTCATGTCCGGGGATGCCATCTTTTTGAGCATAAACGATTTTTGGCCTGCGTTGATTTGCTTTGCCGTATAAGGCTTTAGTGGCGCTGGACGGGCCGCGAAAACATGCAGACAATGCATTCCGTTGGGGAACACAAGCGTAATGAGTGCTGACATCATCCTCGAAACCGAGGATCTCACAAAGGAATTCGCCGGTTTCGTCGCGGTCAATGGCGTCGGCCTGAAGGTCGAGCGCGGGACGATTCACGCGCTGATCGGACCCAACGGCGCGGGCAAAACCACCTGCTTCAATCTGCTGACGAAGTTTTTGAGTCCGACGCGCGGGCGCATTCTGTTCAAGGGCCGCGATATCACTTCATTACCACCGGCGGACGTCGCGCAGCTTGGCCTGGTGCGCTCGTTTCAAATCTCGGCGGTATTTCTGCACATGAGCGTGCTGGAAAACGTGCGCATCGCCTTGCAGCGCAAGCGCGGCGGCTCGTTCGATTTCTGGCGTTCGGCTGCCTCGCTGGATGAATTCAATGACCGTGCGATGACGCTGATCGCCGATGTCGGTCTTGCATCATTCGTGAATTGGATGGCTGTGGAGCTGCCCTATGGCCGCAAGCGCGCGCTGGAGATCGCGACGACGCTGGCGCTCGATCCGGAGATGATGCTTCTGGACGAGCCGACCGCCGGCATGGGGCATGAGGATATCGAGCGCATCAGCGCACTGATCAAGACGGTCGCTGCCGACCGCACTGTGCTGATGGTCGAACATAATCTCTCGGTGGTGGAGAATTTGTGCGACCGCATTACCGTGCTCACGCGCGGCCGCGTGCTCGCCGAGGGCAATTACGACACGGTGTCCAAAAACGCCGAGGTGCGCGAAGCCTATATGGGGGTGGGGCATGCTTGATACCCACTCGCCCCTTCTCGCGATCAAGGAGTTGCAGGCTTGGTACGGCGAGTCGCACATCCTGCATGGCGTGAATTTCGACGTGCAGCCGGGCGAAGTCGTCACGCTGCTCGGGCGCAATGGCGCGGGCAAGACCACGACGCTGAAATCGGTGATGGGCATTGTCGCGCGGCGCACCGGCTCGATCCGTTTCGAGGGACAAGAGCAGATCGCGCGCTCGTCGGATCAGATCGCCCGCGCCGGCATCGCCTTCTGTCCGGAAGAGCGCGGCATCTTTGCGAGCCTGGACGTGCAGGAAAACCTGTTGCTGCCGCCGGTGATCCGGCCGGGCGGGCTATCGCTCGATCGCATTTTTGAATTGTTCCCGAATCTGAAGGAGCGGCTCGGTTCCAGCCAAGGAACGAAATTATCCGGCGGCGAGCAGCAGATGCTGGCGATCGGCCGTATTTTACGCACCGGCGCGCGGCTTTTGCTGCTGGACGAGCCGACTGAGGGTCTCGCGCCCGTCATAATTCAGCAAATCGGCAAGACCATCCGCACGCTCAAGGAGCAGGGCTTTACCATCTTGCTGGTGGAGCAGAATTTCCGCTTCGCCGCCACGGTTGCGGACCGGTACTATGTGATGGAACATGGGCGTATTATCGACCAGTTCGCCAATTCGGAACTGGACGCCAATGTGGAGAAGCTCCACGACTATCTCGGAGTCTAAGTAAAAGTGCCCGCAGGGTGCACAAACAAGGAGGAATGCCAATGAAACGTTTCTTAGGTACGGCCGCGCTGGCAGTCGTGCTGGCCGCCGGCACCGCGCAAGCGCAACAGGTTACCGTCAAGATCGGCGTGCTCAGCGACATGTCGAGCCTCTATGCCGACATCGGCGGCCCGGGCTCGGTTGCCTCGGCCAAGATGGCGATCGCCGACTTCGCCGCAAAGAACAAGGACATCAAAGTCGAGCTCGTTTCCGGCGATCATCAGAACAAGCCCGACATCGGCTCGCAGATTGCGAACCAGTGGGCCGACGTCGATAAGGTCGATCTGATCATCGACACGCCGAACTCCGGCGTGGCGCTGGCGGTGAGCCAGGTCGTGGCCACCAAGAACAAGCTCTTCATCGTGTCCGGCGCGGCTGCTTCCGATCTCACCGGTCCGAAGTGCAACGCCAACACCATTCACTGGACCTACGATACCTGGATGCTCGCCAACGGCACCGGCAAGGCGCTGGTGAAGACCGGCGGCGATAGCTGGTTCTTCCTCACCGCCGACTACGCCTTCGGTCACGCGCTTGAGCGCGACACGATGGCGGTTGTCGAAAAGAACGGCGGCAAGGTGCTCGGCAAGGTCCGTCACCCGCTCAACACCAACGACTTCTCGTCGTTCCTGCTGCAGGCTCAGGCGTCGAAGGCCAAGGTCATCGGCCTTGCCAACGCCGGCGGCGACACCATCAACTCGATCAAGCAGGCGGCCGAATTCGGTATCGTCAAGGGCGGACAGAGCCTCGCAGGCCTGCTCGTGTTCTCGAGCGACGTGAACGCACTCGGCTTGCAGACCGCGCAAGGTCTGGTGCTGACCGAGACCTGGTACTGGGATGCGAATGATATCAATCGCGCCTGGACCAAGCGCTGGCAGACGGAGCGTGGCGCGGCGGGTAAGTTCCCGACCATGATCCACGCCGGCGTCTATTCCGGCATCACGCATTACCTCAAGGCTGTCGCGGCTCTCAAGAGCGCCGCTGACGGCAAGGCGGTGGCTGCGAAAATGAAGGAAATGCCGACCGACGATCCGCTGTTCGGCAAGGGAACCGTTCGCGCCGATGGCCGCAAGATCCACGACGCGTATTTGTTCGAGGTGAAGAAGCCGGCGGAATCCAAGTATCCGGGCGACTTCTACAAGCTGCGCGCCACCATCCCGGCGGCGGAAGCTTTCCGTCCGCTCAAGGAAGGCAACTGCCCGCTGGTTGGCAGCTGATAAGCACGTAACACGGCAAGGGGCGGGCTTCGGCCCGCCCCTTTTTCCGGGCGGAGTAGACGCGTGTTCGAAATCTTCGGCATCCCCTCGCAGGCGCTGTTTGGGCAGCTGTTAATCGGCCTGATTAACGGCTCATTCTATGCGCTGCTGAGTCTGGGTCTCGCCGTCATCTTCGGCATGCTCAACATCATCAATTTCACGCATGGCGCCCAATACATGATGGGTGCCTTCGCGGCGTATCTTCTGCTGCAGCACACCGGGATCGGCTATTGGCCGGCGCTGATCGTGGCGCCGATCCTGGTCGGCATCACCGGCATGATCGTTGAGCGCACGATGCTGCAGTGGCTCTACAAGCTGGACCATCTCTACGGGCTGCTGCTCACCTTTGGCCTCGCACTCATCATTGAGGGTGTCGCCCGCAATTATTACGGCTCCGCCGGTCTGCCTTATACCGTGCCGGAATCTCTGCAGGGCGGGCGTAATCTCGGTTTCATGTTTCTTCCTAATTACCGGGCATGGGTCGTCGTGGCTTCACTGACGATCTGCCTTGGCACCTGGTTCGTGATCGAGCGCACCCGGCTTGGCGCCAACCTGCGCGCCGCGACGGAAAATCCGACGCTGGTGCGGGCCTTCGGCATCAACGTGCCGCGCATGATTACGCTCACTTACGGTTTTGGCGTCGCGCTTGCCGCCTTCGCCGGCGTGATGGCCGCGCCGATCTATAACGTTTCGCCGCAGATGGGCGCCGAGTTGATCATCGTGGTGTTCGCGGTGGTCGTCATCGGAGGCATGGGCTCTATCCTTGGCGCCATCATCACCGGCTTCGGCCTTGGCGTGATCGAGGGTCTGACGAAGGTGTTCTTCCCGGAAGCTTCCAACACCGTGATCTTCGTCATCATGGCGATCGTGTTGCTGGTGCGTCCCGCTGGCCTGTTCGGGCGGAGGGCGTGATGGAGCGCCTGGTAGATCCCACCATTCGCGCCGAATCGGCGTGGCGCGCAAACAGCGAGAAAATCGCATTCGCTGTCATGGTGGCGGCGCTGATCGTTGCGCCGTTTTTCGCCTATCCGCTGTTCCTGATGCAGGCGCTATGCTTCGCGTTGTTCGCCTGCGCTTTCAACGTGCTGATCGGTTATGTCGGCCTGTTGTCGTTCGGGCATGCCCTCTATTTCGGTTGGGCCAGCTATCTGGCGGCCCATGCCGCGAAGGTGTGGGGGTTCACGCCGGAGCTTGCGATTCTCACGGGCACATTCGCGGCTGCTGCGCTGGGTCTCGTCGCAGGATCGCTCGCCATTCGCCGCCAGGGCATTTATTTCGCGATGGTAACGTTGGCGTTGGCGCAGATGATGTATTTCGTCGCGCTGCAGGCGAAATTCACCGGTGGCGAAGACGGAATCCAGGCGGTGCCGCGCGGCAAACTGTTCGGACTCATCGATCTTACCAACGTGATGACGATGTACGTCGTCGTGGTTGTCATTTTCCTCGCTGGTTTCGTGTTCATCTATCGCATCATCCACTCGCCGTTCGGCGAGGTGCTCAAGGCGATCCGCGAAAACGAAGCGCGCGCGATTTCGCTCGGCTACAAGACCGACCGTTACAAGCTTTTGGCCTTCGTGCTTTCGGCAACGCTTGCTGGCGTCGCCGGCTCCACCAAGGCGATCGTGTTCCAGATTGCTTCGCTCACGGACGTGTATTGGACGATGTCTGGCGAAGTCGTGCTGATGACTCTGGTGGGCGGCCTCGGAACTATTTTTGGGCCGGTCGCCGGTGCGTTCATTATCATCGCGATGCAGAACTACCTCAACGACCTCGATCAGTGGGTGCTGGTGATCCAGGGCGTGATCTTCGTCGCCTGCGTGTTGCTGTTCCGCCGCGGCATCGTCGGCGAGATTGCGCATCTGCTGCGCATCAAGCTGTAACCGCCTACGTCATTCAATAATCTGACGAAACTGCAAGGCCCGCGCGGGTTATGCACACGTGTGCATAACCTTGATTGCCGTGGCCGAGCGCGCGGATGACGATCCGCGCTGCCGGATTCCGGCGCTTCTCGCGGACCATCCATGCCAGGGCCATGCCAGCCTCCCTATGACGCGATTGCGCGTAAATGGTGCGCACTCGCGCTGCGGCGGCGCGCGCATTTCGTCGATCTTTACCGGACCGGCCGCTGGACGCGTTACTACGGCAAGGAGCAGTTCTTCGTGCAGTTGCGCAGCGCGTTCGTGAATGCCGATGCCTGGGCCGCGCTCGCCGGCATTGAGCTTACCGACCGCGAGCTGGAAGCGCAGATGGTGCCATGAGATTTGTGTTTGCCGCGTTGTTCTGCTTCGCAGCGGCGGGCTATGCCGTGGCTGCCGATGGCGATGTCAAACGCGGGGAGACGCTGCTCACGCGCCACTGCGCCACCTGCCATGCCGTGGGCCGCGTGGGAGCGGGGCTCAATCCGCAGGCGCCGCCGTTTCGCTCGCTTGGGACCCGCTATCCGATTGACGCTCTGGAAGAAGCGCTGGGTGAGGGCCTAATGACCGGTCATCCCGACATGCCGGAATTTCAATTCTCCGCGCCGGACGTGGGCGCCATTATCGCCTATCTGAAATCGATCCAGCAGCGCTGAGAGGAAGGGTTGCCGCGCCAGCGCGGGGCTCTATGATCCGCCTCCCGCCGCATTTGAACCCTCACGGTTTCCCATGAGTGTCTTGTTTTCGCCGACCCGGCTTGCCGGTCTGGAGCTTGCCAACCGCATCGTCGTCTCGCCGATGTGCCAGTACAGCGCCGACGACGGCTGCGCCAACGAATGGCATCTCGTTCATCTCGGCATGCTTGCGAATTCCGGCGCCTCGTTGCTGGTGGTGGAAGCGACCCATGTCGAGCGGCAAGGCCGCATCACGCACGGCTGCCTCGGGCTTTACTCAGATGCGTGCGAAGCAGCACTCGGCCGTGTGCTGGCGCAGGCGCGCCGCATGGGGAGCGCGAAGTTTGCCATTCAGCTCGCGCATTCGGGCCGCAAGGGTTCGGCGCAGAAACCCTGGGACGGCGGGCAGGCGCTCAAGGCCGCCGGCGATCCGTGGGAGACGATCGCGGCCTCTAGCATTCCATTCGGAGACGGATGGCATACCCCGCGCGAGGTCACTGAAGCAGACATGGCGCGCGTGACGGAGGCTTTCGTGTCGGCTGTAAAACGTGCGTTGCGCATCGGCTTTGAGGCCATCGAACTGCACATGGCGCATGGCTATTTGTTGCACGGTTTTATCTCGCCGATTTCCAACAAGCGCACCGACGGCTATGGCGGCTCCTTTGAAAATCGCCTGCGTTTCCCATTGCAGGTTTTCAAAGCGGTGCGCGCCGCGGTCCCGAAGGGTACGCCGCTCGGCGCGCGGATCACGGGAAGCGATTGGCGCGAGGGCGGGCTTGGCCCGGCGGACGCCGTCACCACCGCCAAGGCGCTCAAAGCCGCGGGTCTCGATTATGTCTGCGTCTCTTCGGGCGGCGTCACCGCCGACACCCGCAATCCCAGCGAGCCCGGCTACAACGTTCCGCTCGCGGAGCAAGTCCGCCGCGAGACAGGTCTTGCGACGCGCACGGTCGGGTTGATCCTCAAGCCGGAGCAGGCCGAAGCTATTGTCGCGGAGAACAAGGCAGACATGGTGTCGCTGGCGCGCGCGTTGCTCGACGATCCGCACTGGGGCTGGCATGCGGCCAAAGCGCTCGGTGCCGAGGTGGCCCGTCCGCCGCAATATCAACGCGTCGGACCGAAGTTGTGGGCGCCCGCGGCGGCGAAAGGCTGATCGCGCGCGATGGATACATTTGTCTTCGTTGCCGTGCTGTTCGCCGCCGCATGTCATGCCGGCTGGAACGCGCTCATTAAAGTCGGCCTCGATCCGCTCTCGACAACGACTCTCATTTCAATTGGCGCTGCCGCTGTCGCGCTGCCGTTCATTCCCTATTTCGGCATGCCGGCTGCCGCTGCCTGGCCGTGGCTGATCGCCTCGGTGGTCATCCACCTGTTTTATTTTGCCTCGCTGATCGAGAGCTACCGCACCGGCGATCTGGGGCAGGTCTATCCGATTGCGCGCGGCTCGGCGCCTTTGATGACCGCGAGCGTTACGACACTCTATATCGGCGAGCAACTCAGTCTGATTGGCTGGGCCGGCATCCTCGCGCTCGTCGCCGGGGTGTTCCTTCTGTCAGCGCGCGGCGGGCGCGAACTCGCCAAGCTCGACCGCCGCTCTATTGGCTTCGCGCTGTTCACGGCGCTCACCATCTGCGCCTATTCGGTTGTCGATGGCATTGGCGGGCGGCTCGCGGGAAATCCGCACGCCTATTCGCTGTCGCTGTTCGTTGGCATGGCGGCGATCATGGTTCCGTACGCATTGTACCGGAACGGCGTTGCGGTCATTCCGGTGATGCAAAAAAACTGGACGCGCGGCCTGCTCGGCGGCGCGATGCAATTGTTTTCTTACGGCATTGCGATCTGGGCGATGACGGTGGCGCCGATTGCGATCATCGCGGCGTTGCGCGAAACCAGCGTGCTGTTCGGCGCGGCGATCGCGGTGGTGGTGCTGAAAGAACCGCTGCGCCCCGCGCGCATCTTCGCGGCGATACTGATTGTGTGCGGGCTAACGATGATCCGGGTTCAGTAGCGCATGATCCCGAAAAGCATGCCCTCGGACTTGGTCCGTGGGTGGAACCGGTTTTCGGATAAGATCATGCGCCAGAAAATTAACGCGCGAGCGCGCTTGGCACCAATGCCTCAGCGCCGATGCGCCCGAAGCCTGGCAGCTTCACGCCGGGATTGCGCAGATCGAGTCCGGCGACGAGGCCGAGCAGGTTGAACTCGACGCCTTCGACCCAGCCGATCTTCACGCCGGCAAAACCCCACAAATTAAGCTCGACGCCGGTGCGGCTGTCGGTCAGTCCCGCATAGAAACCCTCGCGGAAATCGCGGCCGATGGCGTTGGGCGGCAACGCTGCGCCAAGCTCCGGCACCGCGCGCAGCACGGCGGCGGTGAAGCTGTTGCTGTTCGGCCCCGGCCAGATGCGGTAGTCGCCCGCGTGGCTAAATCTATAGCCGGTGATGGTGGCCTCGATTTTCGGAATGATAGCGGCGGCCTGCGCGCCACGCACGTCTACGACGACCTTTGGGCTGTCGCCGAACCAGCGCCCGTCCGGCGCCCAGCCGTTGGTGCGAACCGGATTGCCCCAGCCGACCACATCGTAGCGCGTCCAGGTCTTCGCGTTCTCGCGCTTGATGACGGCCCAGCTGTGAACCGCGATCACGCCTTTCCAGCCGCCGGTGCGGCCGGAAAATACGATGACGCGCGCCTCGGGGTGTTGTGTCGCGGGCGGAAGCGAACCGATGCTCGACCAGTCGGCATCGCGCCAGCTATGCGGGCCGCCGCTATAGGCGAACAGCGCGGCGCGCGCGGCGACCGGCAACAGGAATAAACAGAGAATGGTGAGCATGAGGGTCTTGCGGCGGGTGCGGGTTTGCGGGGCGGGCTGCATGGTGTGACGACTATAGATGGCTTCCGGGCCGAATCGTGGCAAGGCCGCGCCGGCTAATTCTTTGCAGCATTAACATTCGGCAATGCACGCGCCGCGGCTGTGAGCGCGACAAGCAGCGCGCTGCCGGTGCGAACGAGATCGGCCTGCGCGAGCTTGCGTCTCTTTCCCCGCCTGCGGGACGCGCCGCGCAGCTTGGGCACATGGATGAAGGCCGCAAGCGAGGGCCCGACTGCGCCGCAAATTTCGACCGCTCGCCAGCAAAGGTAATTGCACAGATAGCTTCCCGCATCGCGCGAGAGCTTCGCCGGCCCGCGCGCCGTCCGCGCCGCCGCCAGCAGCCTCTGCGCCGGAAATGGCAGCATGAGCGATGATGCGCCGTTGAGCGCGATGGCGCGCTGCTTTGGCGCGGCGCGATCCGCACCTGCGAGGAGGGCTATCGCATTGCGCGCGCGGGTTTCGATGCGGATATGCGGCGTTCGAGTGGCGAGCCCGAACATCAGCAGGGCGTCCGGTTTGTGTTCTTTAACAAGTGCGGGCAGGTCACGATCGACCGCGGCGTAACTGGTGCGGAACACATGCGCGATCAGCCGCGCATCTGCCAGCGCCGGACGCCGCAACTTTGCGAGGCGCTGCGCCAGCGGTCCGGTCGGATTGATCGCCGCGCCGGGAAACGGCCCGAAGCCGGTGATGAGGACGGTGACGCCCATCAAACGCCCAGCATCTGCGCGATCTGCTCGACCGCGAGCGAAGGCGCGAGCTTGCCGGCGGCGACGGCGCTTTCCATTTGCTTGAGTTTGGATTTCACCGATGCATCGCTGCGCAGCCGCGCGGTGAGGCGCTCTTCGAGCATCGTCCACATCCATTTCACCTGCTGCTCGCGCCGCCGCGTGGCAAGTTCGCCAGCGCCCGTCATCTTTTCGCGGTGCACGAGAATTTGCTCCCACAGCGCGCCGATGCCGTCACCCGTGAGCGCCGAATAGGTCATCACCGGCGGCGTCCACACCGCCGAGTGCGGCATCAGAATGCTCAGCGCCGCGCGATATTCGGCAGCAGCTTGCGTGGCGCGCTTGATGTTGTCTCCGTCCGCCTTGTTCACCGCGATCATGTCGGCGAGTTCGACGATGCCTTTTTTCAGGCCCTGCAATTCATCGCCGGCACCCGGCAGCATCAGCACCAGGAAAAAATCCGTCATGTCCGCGACCGCGGTTTCCGACTGGCCGATGCCGACGGTTTCCACCAGCACCACGTCGTATCCCGCCGCTTCGCAAATCAGCATGGTCTCGCGCGTCTTGGCGGCAACGCCGCCGAGCGTGCCGGAAGCGGGCGAGGGGCGCACGAAGGCAGCCTCATCCATCGCGAGCCGGGCCATGCGCGTCTTGTCGCCGAGGATGGAGCCGCCGGTGCGCGTCGAGGACGGATCGACCGCCAGCACCGCGACCTTGTGGCCCTTGCCTGTCAAATAAGTGCCGAGCGCATCGATGGTGGTGGATTTGCCGGCGCCCGGCGCTCCCGTGATGCCGACGCGCACGGCCTTGCCCGTGAGCGGCAGCAGTTCCTGCACGAGATGATGCGCGCTGCTGCGGTGGTCGGCGCGTTTGCTCTCGATCAGGGTGATGGCGCGCGCGAGCGTCGCCCGGTCGCCCGCCCGGATGCCGCGGGCGATGTCAGCATGCGGCGATGGCGCAGGCCGCGCCACTAGCGCCGCCGGGGCGGCGGGGCGCTGCGGTCGGGCTCGCTGCGGCCGGTGCCAACCCGCAACGCGATCGCGCCGCGCTGATGCGAACGCGCCGCCGTAGCGCGCGCAAATGCCAACAGCTGATCGCGCGTCTCGATGCGGCAGAGGACGCCGGACGCTTTCTTGCAGTAGTCGGTGCGGGTCGCCTCGTCCGCGTCGGCTTCGTCGATGGCGACGACGAAAAATACGCCGTCCATCAATTTATGCGCCAGCGCGTATTCGGTGATTTGCGGGCGCTTGACCGACACCGTCTGAATGATGAAATCGCCGTTCTCGAAGGGATGGAAACTGAGCGCGCTGAGATCGCGTAAGCCACCGCCGCCGGCATGCACATAGAGCCCGCCGTTCCATTGCAATGTGAGCGTCTGCGGATCGCGCACCGCGCCGTCGCGCAGGCTGTAAAGTTGAAACTGCACGCGCTCGCCAAATTCCGGCTGCGGGGTCGGGAGAATTGGCGCGCTGGATTCGATGCAGCCCGCCAGCGTAAAAGCAGCAAGGCAGATCGCAGCGATGCGGACGGACAAGTGCTTCACTCCGCCGCCTCTTTGCCGTGGCCGAGCCGCTTGGTGAGCTTGGTGAGCAGCGATGACGCGGCGTCCGCGATCACCGTGCCGGGCGGGAAGATCGCCTCCGCGCCGGCTTTGAGCAGCGTGTCATAATCCTGCGATGGCACGACGCCGCCGACGACGATCATGATGTCGCCGCGGCCCTGCTTCGTCAGTTCGGTTTTCAGCTCCGGCACCAGCGTGAGATGCGCCGCCGCAAGCGAGGACACGCCGAGAATGTGCACGTCATTCTCCACCGCCTGCCGCGCGGCCTCCGAAGGCGTTGCGAACAGCGGCCCGATATCCACATCGAAGCCCAGATCGGCGAAAGCCGAAGCGATCACCTTCTGCCCGCGGTCGTGGCCGTCCTGGCCGATCTTGGCGACCAGCAGGCGCGGCCTGCGGCCCTCCGCGGCTTCAAACGCCTCGACCTGAACGCGTACACGCTCGACGGCGCCGGTCATGCCGACCTCCCGCTTGTAGACGCCGGAGATCGCCTTGATCTCCGCGCGGTGGCGCCCGAATATTTTTTCCAGCGCCATTGAGATTTCGCCCACCGTGGCTTTTGCACGCGCAGCATCAATCGCCAAGGCCAGCAGGTTGCCGTTGCCGCCGTCGGCGGCGCGCGTGAGCGCAGCGAGCGCCTCGTCCACCGCGCTCTGGCTGCGCTCCGCCTTGAGCCGCTTGAGCTTGTCGATCTGCATCTGCCGCACGGCGGAGTTGTCGACCTTGAGCACGTCGATCGGGGCTTCGCTCTCGGGCCGGTATTTGTTGACGCCGATCATCGATTGCACGCCTGCGTCGATGCGCGCCTGCGTCTTCGCGGCGGCTTCCTCGATGCGGAGTTTTGGGATGCTGGCCTCAATGGCTTTGGCCATTCCGCCGAGTTCCTCGACTTCCTCGATGTGGCCCCAGGCCTTGCGCGCAAGCTCGTATGTGAGCCGCTCGACGTAGAACGAGCCGCCCCACGGGTCGACGATGCGCGTTGCGCCGGCTTCCTGCTGCAGGACAATTTGCGTATTGCGCGCGATGCGGGCGGAAAAGTCCGTCGGCAGCGCCAGCGCCTCGTCGAGCGCGTTGGTGTGCAGCGATTGCGTCTGACCCTGCACCGCGGCCATCGCCTCGATCATGGTGCGCGGCACGTTGTTGAACACATCCTGCGCCGCGAGCGACCAGCCCGACGTCTGGCAATGCGTGCGTAATGAAAGCGAGCGCGCGTCCTGCGGGTTGAACGGTTTCATCAGTTTCGCCCACAACAGGCGGGCCGCGCGCAGCTTGGCGACCTCCATGAAATAATTCATTCCGATCGCCCAGAAGAACGACACGCGCGGCGCAAACTGGTCGATGGTCAGGCCCGCCTTCAATCCTGCGCGCACATATTCGACGCCGTCGGCGAGCGTGTAGGCAAGCTCGAGGTCCTGCGTCGCGCCCGCCTCCTGCATGTGATAGCCGGAGACCGAAATCGAATTGAACTTCGGCATGTGCTCGGAGGTGTAGGCGAAGATGTCGGAGATGATGCGCAGGCTGGGGCTGGGCGGATAAATGTAGGTGTTGCGCACCATGAATTCTTTGAGGATGTCGTTCTGAATCGTGCCGGAGAGCTGTTCCGGCTTCACGCCCTGTTCTTCCGCAGCGACAACATACAGCGCGAGGATGGGCAGCACCGCGCCGTTCATGGTCATCGACACGCTCATCTTGTCGAGCGGGATGCCGGAGAACAGCGTGCGCATGTCGTAGATGGAATCGATCGCCACGCCCGCCATGCCGACGTCGCCCGACACGCGCGGATGATCGGAATCGTAGCCGCGATGGGTGGCGAGATCGAAGGCGATGGAAAGGCCCTTCTGCCCGGCGGCGAGGTTGCGGCGGTAGAAGGCGTTGGAATCCTCCGCCGTCGAGAACCCGGCATATTGCCGGATGGTCCAGGGCTGCGTTGCGTACATCGCCGGGTAAGGCCCGCGCAGGTAGGGGGCCTTGCCGGGATAGGTGTCGAGGAAATCGAGCCCGGCCATGTCGGCCTCGCCATAGGAAGGCTTCACGGGAATGCCTTCCGGCGTCATCCACGGCGTAGCGGCGCCTTCCGCCGGGGCTGGCGGGGCCTCGGCGAATTCGACCTTGGCGAAGTTGGGAATCTGACTCATTTCACGCCCAGAATATCATGTGCCGCGTTCAACGTCGCCAGCACATCACAGCCTGTAAATATGAAAGTTTTTACACCGGCGGCCTGCCAGGCCGCCTCGTGGTCGCCCGGCCGCCCTGCGAGATGCGCGGTTGCGCCCGCAGCCGAGAGCGCCTTGGCGGCGCCGGCGGCTTCTGTTTCATAGATCTTATCCGAGGAGCAAATGCAGGCGAGCTTGGCGCCTGACTTCTTGTATGCGGCGATCATGTCATCGCGGTTTTTGAAACCATCGCTGGTCACCGCCTCGATGCCGCCGGCTTCGTAGAAATTCCGCGCGAAACTAGCGCGTGCGGTGAATTCGGAAAGCTTGCCCAGGTTGGCAAGGAAGACTTTTGGCCGTGAGCCGGTTTTCGCCAGAACGCGGTCGGACGCATCGCGCAGCTTTTCGAAAGGCTCGGCGAGGCGGTGACTGCTGAGCGCCGGGAACGTGATCGCAGCGGGCAGTGGCGGAACATTGACGCACGGCACATCGAGCACAGCCGCCGGTGCTTCGGTGAGATGCGCATAATCGCTGGTGCCGGTGAGCGTCTCCTTGCGGCGTGCGATGGCGGCTTCGTGCGCAGCGCGGGTGGCCGCGACTTTGTTCTGGATGAGGCCTGCTTCGAGCGCGGCGGAGGCGCCGCCTGCGGCTTCGATCTCCTGAAACAGCGCCCAGGCGGAATGACAAATTTTATCGGTGAGGTCCTCAATGCCGCCGGAACCTGCCGCCGGATCCATGACTCGCGCCAGATTGGATTCTTCCAGCAAAATGAGCTGCGTGTTGCGCGCGGTGCGTCGTGCGAAGCGCTCGGGCAAGCCAAGCGCCATCGTGAAGGGCAAAGTAGTGATGGCGTCGGCGCCACCGAGTCCTGCGGCGGTCACCGCGATCGTCGTGCGCAGCATATTCACGTGCGGGTCGCGCCGCGTCATCATCCGCCATGCAGTCTCGGCGGAGACGAAGGCGCGTTCCGGTTTGAGGCCGCAGGCTTCTTCGACACGCGCCCATAATTTCCGAAGGCTGCGGAACTTGGCGATGGTGAGGAACAAATCGGCGTCGGCGGCCAATTTGAAAAAGATCATCCGCCGCGCATCGTCGAGCTTGATGCCGGCGCCGGTAAACACACGCAGATAAGCCACCGCGCAGGCCAGCGCGAAGGCAAGCTCCGGCGCTTCCGAGCCGCCCGCGGCGTGGATCAGCCGCCCGTTCGGGGCCGCGAACGGCCCCTTGAAACCTTGCCCGAGCAAGCCGGTGACGATGACGCCGAAAATCTTGTCGATCTCGGCCGCGGGCAGCGGCGAGGAACCGGCGGCGGCTTTCGCGCCGATGGGATCATAACCGAAACGAATTTGCGTATCGGCGGGCGCAATGCCGCGTTGCTTGATCAGCGCTGCAAGAATATGTCCTGCATCTTTGTGCTGCGCGCTCAAGTCCAATTCGACGGCCACGCCCGCTTCGAGATAGACGCCATCGAATACGCGCGCGACGGCGGCTTCCGATCCAGCGAGGCCATAGCCGTAAGAATTGGGCGCGCCGGCAAAGATGACCGCGAGGCCTGTCGCGCCGTTTTGCAATTCGTGCAGTGCCTCGGCATTCGCGGCGGCAGGACCGGGATGATCAACGCGCGCCATGATTTGCCACGGCGCGGCGGTTCGCCCGGCGACTGGCTTGGCGCCTGCGGCGCGGGGATACAGCGGCTCGATGCGCAGGCCGTCGTAGCTCTGGCTCACCAGCCGCTTGTCGAATGGCGCGCCTTTAAGCGCGGCATCGACAAGCTTGCGCCATTCCGCGGCATCGGTGGGCGGAAACTCGGCGGCGAGGACAAGTGGATCGAAGGGTTCGGTCATTGCCTGCAAAGTAGCAAATTACACGCCAACACGCGCTGGCAGGTGTTCGATACCGGCGGCATCGATCTTGGCCGCAGCCTCTCGTACAAGGCGGCCGCCGATCATGCGCTCCGGCGCGATTTCGGCCAGCGGCAGCAGCACGAAGGCGCGCTCGAACAAAAGCGGGTGCGGCAGCGTCAGGCCGGGCTCATTCAGGGCGAGATCGTCATAGGCGATGATGTCGATGTCCGCCGTGCGCGGCCCCCAGCGCTGCTCCTTGGCGCGGTTGCGCCCGAGGGCGTATTCCACGCCTTGCGCGCGATGGAGCAACGCTCGCGGATCGAGCGAGGTTTCGGCCGAGATGCACAAATTGATGAAGGGCGGCTGGTCCGTAACGCCCCAGGCGGGGGTGCGGTAATCGGATGAGCGCGCCAGCAATCGCACGTCCAGCCCGTCGCACAACATCGCGACCGCGCGGGCGAGAATAGAGCGGCTGTCGCCGACATTGCCGCCGAGCGCCAGCAGCGCCTGCGCCATCGCTCAAGCCTTGCGCGTGCGCACCAGCGTTACGCCGACGTCCTGGAAGATGGCGGCGATGGGCGCATGCGGCTTGTGAATGGTGACGTGAACAACGCGGATGCGGGGGAACCGCGCGAGGATGGCGTCGGCCACCGCGCCGGCCGCGGCTTCGATCAGCCGGTAGCGTTGCGCGTTGAACGCCTTGCTCGCGGCATCGACAACCTGATCGTAGGACACGGTATCGACTACCTTGTCCGAGCGCGCGGAGGCAGCAAGGTCGATATCCAGTTGCAGGTCGATGGTGAACGACTGCCCGACCTTCGCTTCGTGCGGCATTACGCCGTGGTAGGCGTGCAGCGCCAGGCCTTTGACGAAAATACTGTCGCTCATCGGGAACCCTTGATGGCGGCGGCGACGCGCAGTGCCTGCACGGTCTCGGCCACGTCGTGCGCGCGGATGATCGCCGCGCCGCCTTCCACTGCCAGCACGTGCGCGGCAATCGATCCGGCGAGCCGTTCGTCCGGCTGCGAAGGGATGACCGTGCTGATGAATTTCTTGCGTGAGGCGCCGACGAGCAGCGGCAGGCCGAAACTTTTGAACGCGTCGAGCCGCGCGATGCAGGTCATGCTTTGCTCCGGCGTCTTGCCGAAGCCGATGCCGGGATCGAGCACGATGTTCTCGCGCTTTATTCCGGCGCGCGCTGCGATCTCCAGCGAGCGGGAAAAGAACGCGGTCACGTCCATAACAATGTCGATTGCAGGATCGGCCGCCTCACGATTGTGCATGACAATGACGGGCGCGCCGTAATCGGCGGCGACCCGCGCCATGTCGGGATCGCGCTGCAATCCCCACACATCGTTCATGACCGAAGCACCTAGTTCGAGCGCCCAGGCGGCCATTTTCGCTTTAATCGTGTCGATCGATACCGGAACGTCCATCGCCAGCACGGCGGGCAACACGGGCGCGAGCCGCGACTTTTCGTCGTCCAGCGAGACCGGCGTCGCGCCGCCATAGGGCCGCGTCGATTCCGCGCCGATGTCGAGGATATCCGCGCCTTCATCCGCCATGCGGCGGGCATGCGCGATGGCGATTGCGGGATCGAGGAACTGCCCGCCATCGGAAAAGGAATCCGGCGTGACGTTGAGAATGCCCATCACCAGCGGGCGGCCTTTTGCGAGCAAGGCGGCGAGCGGCGCGGCGCCGGGCGCTGCGGCAAGGGGCTTTTGAGCGGGACGGGCGGGGCTCATGCGGTCGCTTTGCGCGGTCGGCGCGATGCTGTCAAGCGTCCGGAATAACAGGGGTTTTAGTAGCTGATCTTGAGCTGAAGCTTTTTGGCGTGGTCGATCCAGCGCACCACGACCTTCTCGGAGGGCAGCAAACGCACCAATTTGCGCTTCTTGTTGGCTTCCGCCATCGCCTGCGCGAGCTTGCCCGGATTGCGGAACTTGAGTTCCTTCACCGTATCGACGCCGGCGGCCTGCAACAGCTCGGCGTATTCCTTGCCCATGCCCTTGATGCGCATGCGATCGGCCTGGTTGGCCCAGCACAAAATGCGTTTTTCCTCCAAGCCGGTCTTGGCGGCGAGCGTTTTGCGGTCCTTCGGGCTTTTCGCGCGCTCCAAAAGCTTGTGCGTCGACCGGATTCCCTCCGACTTGAGCGCGCTGGCCACCGCCGCGTCGATGCCTTCAATGTCAGTGAGGGGGTAGGACATGAACTTCTCTGACTTCGCTTTTCTTTTCTTCTAACCCTCTCCGCCGCGGCGGAGCAACACTCAAACGAACTGGCTCAGGCCCGGAATCGCGCCGACGATTTCGCCAAGAGCGTCTTCGCCCGCCTTTTCGCGTGCGTAACCGATGACTTCGCGCGTAACGCCTTGCACCTGACCCATACTCAATCCCGCGGCCATCATCTTCGTGCCGGCGCCCATCAGGCCGCCCATGCTGAACATGCCGCCGCCGGTGTCTCCATGCGCCTGCAACAATGCCTCGGCGCCGGGTAACAAGGCGAGCAACGCTTGCACTTTGTCGGGAGGACCTTCTTTGCGCAGGAAGTCGAGGATGATGCCGACGGCTTTCTCGGCGACTCCCCGCTCGATCCCTACGTTGGCGACGAGGCGCCCCAGCAACTCGTCCATTGACCCCTCGCTTGTCCCGCACTGTTGGCGGGTTGCAGATATATTGAACGTGAGTTTTGCAGAAGACAAGCGTGTCGATGCATGTACAGTTGAACTTGATGCGCTCTCGCGCGCTTTTTGCACCGTGGTGTCAAGCAAAAACTTTTCCGCGTGCATCGGCGAGAGCAATCGTGCGCGCCGCGTCGCGCGAAAATGCCGCGCTGCATCTCGTTAGCTAGGTAAATCGATGATCGCCGCTGGTCTTGCGGCAAGATTGGGACTTTTCCAAATCAATTCACGAACAACTTGAGCAAAGTTCATAGAAAAACCATCAGTACTCTTCCCGCTGCACGATGGTTGAGCACTGCTATGCTTCAAAAGTTGTGAATCGAAAAACAAAAATCGTCCGAACAGGCTTGCCGCCGGTTTTTCAACTCAACGATGCGGATGGGTGGCCTGTGCGTCTCGTGAGGGTTGTCGCGGCGCGTGAATGCCATCGAGCGGCTGTGCCGCTGTCCGCCAGGTTATGCGCCATAACTTCTGCGTTAACATTTGTTCCGGGCGTTGCTAGGTTGTCCGTCTGCCAACAAGGAGCCGGAGCATGAGCACGCTTGAGGCGGTGCTAAGCCGCATCGACCAGGATATCGACAAGAGCCTCGAGCGGTTGTTCGCGCTGTTGCGCATCGCCTCGGTCTCCACCGATCCCGCCTACAAGGACCAGTGCCGGGCAGCCGCCGAGTATATGGCGGCGGACTTGGCTACCATCGGTTTTGCCACCGAAGTCCGCCCGACTGCCGGCCACCCCGTCGTGGTGGGCAAGGCCAATGGTCATGCCGCCGCCAAGACGCCGCGCGTGTTGTTTTACGGGCATTACGACGTGCAGCCGGTGGACCCGCTCGACCTCTGGAAGACGCCGCCGTTTGAACCGCGCATCGAAACGCTCCCCGGCGGGCGCAAGATCATCATCGCGCGCGGCGCCTGCGACGATAAAGGGCAGGCGATGACCTTCGTCGAGGCCTGCCGTGCCTACCATGCGGTCACCGGCAAGCTGCCGCTGCCGATCACCATGATGATCGAGGGCGAGGAAGAATGCGGCTCGATGAATCTGTTCAAGTTCGTTCGCGACAACGCCGAGGAATTCAAGCTCGACCTTGCGCTGGTGTGCGACACCGCCATGTGGGACGCCGAGACGCCGTCGGTGACGACCTCGCTGCGCGGGCTCGTCTATGAGGATGTAAAACTCACCTGCGCCGACCGCGACCTGCATTCCGGGGTGTTCGGCGGCGCCGCGCAAAATCCGATCCGGATCTTGACGAAAATCCTCTCCGCCATGTGGGACGACAATGGCCGCGTCACCATTCCCGGTTTCTATGACGGCGTGAAGGAATTGCCCGCCGACATCAAATCCGACCTCAAGGGGCTCAATCTCACGGCAGACAAGTTCCTCGGCCAGGTCGGCTTGAAAGTTCCGGCCGGCGAGAAGGACCGCATGCTGATCGAGCAGATCACCACGCGGCCGACCGCCGAGATCAATGGCATCGTCGGTGGCTACACCGGCGAGGGCGCGAAGACCGTCATCCCCGGACAGGCGTCCGGCAAAGTGTCGTTCCGGCTCGTTGGCGCGCAGGACCCGGTGAAAATCCGCGACGCCTTCCATGCCTTCGTGCGTGCGCGCCTGCCGGCGGACTGCCAGGTTGAATTCGCCAGCTTTGCCGGCTCGCCTGCGGTTCAACTCTCGTTCGACAATCCGGCGCTCAACAAGGCGCGTAATGCGCTCGCCGAAGAATGGGGCAAGAAGGCACTGGCGGTCGGCGCCGGCGGCTCGATCCCGATTGTCGATGACTTCAAGCGCGTGCTGGGAATGGATTCATTGCTGGTCGGCTTCGCGCTCGACGACGACCGCGTGCATTCGCCGAACGAGAAGTTCGATCTCAAATGCTTCCACAAGGGCATCCGCTCGTGGGCGCGGATTTTGGATGCGCTGTCGCGAGCGTGAACTTATGGCGATGGCGCCGGCGCGCGCTCTTATTGTTTCACAGCCGTGAAAGTGCAGCCGCCGCTGAACGATCCCTGCATCCTCGAACCTCTTACCGTCGCAGTCCAGGTTCGCGCATACATGTAGTAGCTCTCGAAGGTCACGCTATCGCCATCGAATTTTCCATTTGAGATCGTGCCGCGATCCCAGCTGTTGGTATTGCCGAAGGCGCCAGCAAATTCGCCAGGGGAGGTCTCTCTCAAGGTGAACAGGCCGTTGCCCGGTCCGCCGGTGCAGGCCGCATCCCAGCGCCATGTCCCGACGAGAGATCGGAGTGAGCCTGTCGTGGCCGAGCTCGTCGCGACATTTCTGTTGGGCCGCTGCTGGCGCGGCTGGGTGGAAGGGGGCGGACTATTATCCGAACCGGAAGCGGATTTCCCCTGTTTGCCGATGTTGCCGCCGACCGAACCGGCCTGACCGAGCGCCGGGGCGCCTGCCATGAACAATGCAAGCATCGCCGAGGCCGCGGTTATTAAATTCAAAGTCTTTGTCCGGCTCACGTTCATTCCCCATCCTTTGCAAGCTGCGTTTCAAGAGTAACCGCTGCCTTACCGGTTGCAACCGTAGGCCCTATCCAAAAGACGACGCCAAGCCGCCGAGATCGCCGATTGCCTCTAGCGGCGCCTGATCGGGATATTCCTCCGGCATCTTGCCGCGATTGACCCAGAGCGCACGAAAGCCGAACGACATCGCGCCCATCACATCCCAGCGGTTGGACGAGACGAACGTCACATCGGCGGGCGCGCATTTGAAGCGGTCGGTCACCAGCGCGTAAACCTCCGGGCGCGGCTTATACATGCGCAGCACATCGACCGAGAGCGAGGCGTCGAGATCGCCGCCGATGCCGGCGCCATCGACCGCGCCCTTGAGCATGGCGGGCGAGCCGTTGGACAGGATCGCGGTTTTGTGGCCGCGCTCTTTTAGCTGGCGCAGCACCGCGCGCGCATCCGGAAATGCGTCGAGCTTGAAATAGGCGTCGAGCAGTTTGGGCCTGAGCGCCTTGTCGATTGAAGGCGTGCAGGCGAGCGCGAAATCGAGTGCGCGCCCGGTCAACTCCCAAAAATCCGCGTAATGGCCGGCGAGCGTCAGCGTCCAGGTATATTCGAGTTGTTTTGTCCGCCAGATATCCGACATGCGCTCGGCGTCGGGGCCCGTGCTGTATCGCCGGATCGCCGCATGCACATCGAACAGCGTGCCATAGGCGTCGAAGACAAAAATTTTGGACGGCATTGGCGAAATCTCCCGGCGGCGCTAAAGAATGGTCGCAAAGAGCCAGTTGAGTGACAAGGGTGAGTGAAATGGCAGCCGGACAGGGGTGGTCGAAAACCTGGACATTTTTCGAGGGCGATTGGCACGAGGGCAACATCCCGATCATGGGCGTGCGCTCGCATGCCGCCTGGCTGTGCTCCTCGGTGTTCGACGGCGCGCGCGCGTTCGAGGGCGTAACCCCGGATCTCGATTTGCATAGCGCGCGGGTGAATGCGTCGGCCACAACCATGCATCTCAAGCCGGCGGTGTCCGCCGAGCAATGGATGGCGCTCACGCTGGACGGCATCAAGCGCTTCGACAAGAACGCGCCGCTTTACATCCGGCCGATGTACTGGGCCGAGCAGAGCGGCGCGCTGCTGGTCGCGCCCGATCCGGAATCGACGCGCTGGTGCCTGTCGCTTTACGAAGCGCCGATGCGCACGCCGGAAGGCTTTTCCATCACGCTCTCGCCGTATCGCAAGCCGAGCAAGGAGTGCATGCCGGTCGATGCGAAAGCCGGCTGCCTCTACCCCAACAACGCGCGAGCGCTGATCGAGGCGAATTCGCGCGGCTTTGCCAACGCCGCGGTGCTTGATCTGCTTGGCAACGTCGCGGAACTCGCCACAGCCAATTTGTTCATCGGCAGGGACGGCGTCGTGTTCACGCCGGCGCCGAACGGCACGTTTCTCAACGGCATCACGCGCCAGCGCGTCATCAAGCTGTTGCGTAATGCGGGCGTCAGCGTGATCGAGACCACGCTGCAATACAGCGACCTGGAAACCGCCGACGAAATTTTCTCGTCCGGCAATTATTCCAAGGTCATGCCGGTCAATCGCATCGACGAGCGCTCATTGCAGCCGGGGCCGCTCTATCGCAAGGCGCGTGAGCTTTACTGGGCCTTCGCGCATTCCTGAGCGCTACCGGTTCGGCACCAGGTTCTCGCTGGCCCTGCCGTTGGCCCACTTGCCTCGTAGCGTGCCATCGTCGCCGACCTGATAGATGACGGGGTATTGTTGTCCCCAATCCACAGAGAGCGTTTTGCCGCGCAGCCTGCCCTTGCCTCTGTAGGTGTCGCCGTTGGAAATCCGCCAGCGAAAATCATAAACGCCGCCATCGACCGTGATGTTCACCTCGCCGCCGTAGGTGGAGCCGTTAGGGTTGGCGCCCTCGATCGAATACCGGCCAGCAATATTATCCGTTGGAGATGCCGGGCTGACCGCCGAGCTGGATGAGCCGCCGGACTTTTCAGAGGAAGCCGGCCCGCTTGGCGCCGCCGCGGCGGGAGCGGCGCCGCTCAGAGAAGCCGTGAAGCTGTCCCTGATCGCATTCATATAACGGCTGGCTTCCTTGCCTATCGGACCGGCAATGACGACGTAAGCCATGCCCTTGTCCGCTGCGCAGCGCAGCAAGGCCGTGTAGTCGCCAAGCTCGCCGTAGATCGACGAGTTTCCCAGCGTCTCGAACCGGGTGGTAAAGCTGTTCCCCCGCACGGCAGCTTCGCCGCGCCGTACGCATTCGTCCTGATCGATGGTGATGGAGGACCATGCCGAACTCATGCTCGGCCCGGCGGCGGCGGCGATTAGCATTGCGAGATAAAACGGAAGCGCGACCAAAGCGCGAAGCATGACATGTCCCCCCAGACGATGAATTAGTGCAGCAAGCATTAGACAAACGGCGAAGGATCAGTTTTTCAAACTATTCGCGTCTGTCAATGGCGTCCGGGGGCGTAGCGCTCAGGGCGGCGGTTCGGTCAGCAATTTCGGCACCGGGCCGCCGCGGATGTCGTAGACGCGGGCATAATCGATACCCTCGCGCGTGATCTCGATCAGCAGCGGCGCTTTCAAGTCGCGGCAATAATAAGTACCGAGCATCATCGCAAAATCCGCGCGTTTGCGGTCCCAGGTGGTTTCGAAATCGGGTCCGAGCGCCAATTCGGCCGGGCGTTGCGGCCCGCAGATTTCGATAATCCAGCGCCTGCCCGGCGGCGGCTTGAGCGGGATGGCATCGAGCCGCGCGCGCAACGCTTCGCCCGCCTGTTTGAACGCGAGGCCCCAATAATCGAGCATGTATTTGTCGTGCGCCATCTGCACGCCGCCGGAGGCCCAGTTGAACGTTGTGTATTGGTATGGATGCAGCCGCACCATGTCGCTCACCGGCAGCGCAATGCAGCCTGCGAAAGCTACGGCGAGGGCCGCGGGCGCTGCTTTGCCGTACACGCGCAGGCGTTCGGCGAGCCAGCCGCAGGCGATGCCGCCGAGCACCGCGAATGGCGGAACCACGAAAATAAAATGGCGCACGCCGTTATAGAGCGCAGGGCGCATCAACATGGCGATGACGATGGGGAGCAGCGCAGCCAGCGTCACCGCCAGCAGGCTGGCGCGCCGGTTAAGCGGCACATTGGCGCGCGTCACGGCAACGAATGCGCCGGCGGCGCCGGAGAGCCCCAGCAGCAGCATGATTTCCGGCAGCTTGAGCGAGAAGAGATGCGGCAGGTAACTCGCCGGCATGTCCGGCACCGAAATCAGCCGGCCCTGGTACAATTCGCGCCACGGTTTTTCGAAAAAGTTGGAGAAATATTCGGTGGCATAGACCGGATTGAGCGGCGAGAGGATCGACCACGGCCACAGCAGCCCCATGATCAGGTATCCGACCAGCACAGCCGGCAGCATCAGCCAGACGAAGCGCACCAGCCGCGTCAAAGCCGGGCGCAAGCGGTTCGCGCTGCTGTCCTCCGCCAGGATCAGCAACATGCCGGCCACCGTATAAAGCACGGCGACGCCGGCCAGAATGCGCGAGCCGAAGGCGATGCCGATGCCCACGCCGACGAACAGCACAGTGCGCCGGCCGGGGTTGGGATACTCATCGAGCGCGTGCACAATCGCCCACAGCAGCACGATCATCGCCACCGCGAAGGGCGCGTCCTTCGGGTTCATGAACATGTGCCCGTAGTAGAGCGGGCAGGTTGCCAGCAGGACTAGCGCGGCGAGGCCGGCAATAGGGCCGCCCAGACGCCGGCCCAGCCGCCAGGTTGCGATCAGGCCGATCAGCCCCACCCCAGCGCCGATGAGACGCCGCGTTTCGAACAGGTCGAAGGGCAGCACTTTGGCGGCAAGCGCCGCCGCCATGTCGAAGCCGCCGCCGTAGAAATAGAGATTGACGAAGGAGAGCGCGCGCTGGTCCTTGAAACCGGAGGCGTAGAGCGCGAGCAACAGCTCGCCATATTGCGAATGGGTGTAGTCGTCCCAGCTCAGCCCGTAGTCGCGGAATGTCATGACCGCGATCAGCGCGACCAGCACCAATACGCAGATAGCAATGCGATCGGCCAATGGGCTGGCCGATCGCATGGCGCGGGTCGCCTTTTTGGAGGCCGCGCGGCGGTTACTTCGCCGCCGCTTCATACATCTCCGCGACGTAGTCCCAGTTCACGAGATGATCGAGGAAGGCCTTGAGATAATCGGGACGGCGATTGCGGTAATCGATGTAATAGGAGTGCTCCCACACATCGCAGCCGAGGATCGGCTTGGCGCCATGCACCAGCGGGCTCTCGCCGTTGGCGGTTTTGGTGATGACGATCTTGCCGTCCTTCACCGCGAGCCAGCACCAGCCGGAACCGAACTGGGTGACGCCGGCATTGGCGAAGTCTTCCTTCATCTTCGCCACGCCGCCGAGATCGGAATCTATTTTTTTCTGCAGGGCGCCCGGAATCTTGTCGCCGCCGCCGTTCGGCTTCATCCATTTCCAAAAGTGCATGTGGTTGTAGTGCTGGCCGGCATTGTTGAAGAGCCCGGCGTTCTTGCCGAACGAGGCTTTCACGATCTCTTCCAGCGGCTTGCCTTCCAGCCCGCTGCCTTCCAGCAGCTTGTTGCCGTTATTCACGTAAGCGAGGTGATGCTTGTCGTGGTGATATTCGAGCGTCTCGCGCGACATGTAAGGGGCGAGGGCGTCGTGGGCGTAGGGCAGGTCGGGCAGCTTGAACGTCATTGGTGTTCTCCTGGAACGACAAAAGACTGGACGAATTGAGTGTCACTGATGCAACCGGCGGGCGCTGAACGAGTTCCATTTTATTAGGCCCTGGCGGGGGACGGGGCAACGGCTCGATAAGGCCTGCTGCCACGGGTTTTGCGGCGAGGGGCGGCTTAACGCAGGGGTTGAGTACGTGATAGGTATAGCGGCGCTGGCTTTAGCGTAATGCCGCAATGCCCCATAACAGAACGCAATATAGAGGTATGTTACTACGGGCACCGCTCCAGCAGCGTTAATCAAGTTTGAATGAGCTTGGCGGTAGTTTTAACTTTAATTCTTGCGGCAGACCGCACGAGAGGCCAAAGTTCTTGGCCAATCGCGTGTCTCCGCGACGGCAAGTCTCGGCGAGGAGAGGATTTTGACGCGTATGTCTCTTGTGTTGTTTGTACTTGGTTTCATCGGCGTCATAGCGGGCCTCGCCATGATCGGGTTCGGCATCCCGATCAACGAATTCAGCCTCGGAAACACACTTATATTCGCCGGCACCACCGCTCTCACGGGCGGGTTTATCCTGATCGGGCTTGGCGCGGCGGTTGCCCAGCTCCAGCGCATCGTCGATGCGCTGGCGGCGCGCCCGATGCCGCGTGCCGGCCGGACTGAACCCGCCGAGCCGCAGGTGTCCGGCGGCAGCCGTTCGTCCGGCCAGGGCGGCGGGCGAAACTTCCCACCAAAGACAACCCCCGGCTGGCCCGGCAACGAAGCGCAATCGATGGATCCGCATTACTCCGGCGCGCCGTCTTACGATGCCGGCTACGACCAGCACGACCGCCCGGCGTCGAATTACGCGCCGATGCCGCGTCATCCGAACGACCCGCAGGCTTACGCGCCCGAATACGACGAGGCGCCGCTCGCACCGGCGCGGCAGATACCTGCGCAGGCGCAAGCCTACGCGCCGCAGTCCTATGCGCCCCAATCTCATGCGCCGCAGTCTTACGCGCCGCAGCGTCACAACGAAATTCCCGAGGACACGTATCGCGCGCCCAATGCAACGCCGCGCGCGCACGGGCTGAACGGATCGGGCGCACGGCATGAGCCCAGTCTCGATGCCGCCGCGTGGCGCGCCGCGCCGCCGCTCGACCGTCCGCCGCATGCGGCCAACTTCGACGCCATGTATCCGGGCGAGCCGCGCCAGAACGAACCGCGGCAGGCAAAAGCGCCCGAGCCCGCCGCGCGCCAGCAAAAGCAGCCTGAGCCGGCCGCCGAGCCGAGACGCAGCGAGCAGGTCGCGGCCTTACGCCCGAGCAGCGAGCCGCGCGCGGTCGCCGTTCTCAAAACCGGCGTCGTCGATGGCATGAATTACACGCTCTACGTCGACGGCTCGATCGAAGCCGACCTGCCGCAAGGCATGTTGCGGTTCGCGTCGATCAACGATCTTCGCAACCACCTCGAAAAGAATCCGTAACGCGAACGCGTGAAGCGCGTCGCGGGCGCCCCTGACGCGGGCGCTCGTGCCGGCGCGCGCGTTTTCCGGTGCGGCAAATGGCGGCGGCGGGCTGGCTTTGGATGCTCTTGATCGTCCCAAAGTATACAGCAATATTACAATAATCGGCGCGGCTGCATTCAAAGAACTTCTTGCCGTCATTGAACGACATCAGTACAGTTTAAGGAATTTCAGGCTTTCGCGCTCTTGTTCACGTTACTTGGCTATTGTCCGCAGCGTTCAGATCAGGGGTTCCCGTCCGATGGCCGACACTCCCGTAAGCGGAAACTTTATCGAGCTGACGGCGGAAATCGTCTCGGCCTATGTGAGCAACAACACGGTGCCGGCGAGCGACATCCCTGCGCTGATCAGTCAGGTGCATGGCGCGCTGGCGCGCGTTTCCGGCGGCTTGAGCGATACGCCGAGCGAGCCGCTAAAGCCCGCGGTGTCGGTGAAGAAGTCGATCACGCCGGAACACATCGTCTGCCTTGAGGACGGAAAGAAATTCAAGTCGCTCAAGCGCCATCTGCGCACGCAATACAACATGACGCCGGAGCAGTATCGCGACAAATGGAGCCTCGGCGCGGACTATCCGATGGTGGCGCCGAATTACGCCGCCGCGCGCTCCCAGCTCGCCAAGCAGATGGGCCTCGGCCAGCAGCGCAGGCGCAGGGCGAAGTAAGGCGCAATCGAAGTTTCTTTGACTCGGTCCGCGGCCGTGATTGGTTATTTGGAAAACGCTCCAGCGATTAATATCAGCGTAGTTTTATCGAAATTTGATATCTCTGAGTTTAATGAGGGCCCGCCGACAGGTAGGAAAATTTGATGGCTGCGTCTAACCACCCTAAACAGCAGCTCGCCGACCGCGCGAAAATAAGCGGCCTAAATAAACTTGGACAGTTTCGGTTCGCTCGCTGGGCAAACCGCCGTCAAATCGAATGGAAAATTTCGGCATCTGTGTGGGCGTTTCTCGTGGCCATATCTTCGGCAATGGCATTCAAAAACCTCAGCGCTCCACTGTGTCCTTTGGCAGCTTTTTTGCTGTTCATTGTTGTCGGTCATTTTTGGTGGGTACACCAAAATTGGGTGCGAAACCGGGAGGACATCAAGGTGGCCTTCGATTATTTTGAGGAGATTCATAATCTAGCGTCGTCAACCTCACTGCCGAAAAGACAAAGGCAGGATCCGCGATTTATGTTTCAGGACGCAGTGCCGACACTTGAATTCGGAATCACGGTGCTGCTGTCGATCGGAGTGCTCTACTTGGCCCACGCCCTGCCAATTGCGGCAGCCACCTCAAAGTAATCTTATAGCTTTTTCCTTTTGCCAGTTTTCATTTCTGAGTGCGACTAAAGCGGACTTAAGAGCATCTTCCGCATAATACTGTCACGCGGCTGAGCTACCTTGGGGCAAGATTCAATCTCGGCCTCGATCCGTTCGCGGGTATGCTTCTGAAGCGCGATTATAAATGCGGATAAAAATCCTATTTCTGTGGACAAGTATTCCCGCTTCAGGCGGTCTTCGCGACCAAATATATGAGAATTCAACAACTTAGTCTGGCAGCGAGGATTTATCCCCGCTGCCCTGATTTCGGCGAAGATGTAGGTAATTAATCCTATATATATCGTTGACACCCCAAACCTCAAATGCTAGTATCTGGCCATTGGATAGGAACGATGGTCATGAAAAGCACATTCGCTGCCACACACTTCCAGAACGATGAGGACGCGAGGAAGGTTCTAGAGGCGGTCCTATGGCCGGAAGGCCCGATCTGCGCTCACTGCGGCGTTATCAACCACGCCTACCCTACCAAGCGCGCGGGTGTTTGGCGCTGTGCGGAGTCGAAGTGCCGCAAAGATTTCAGCGTGACCATGAAGACGGTCATGGAGCGTTCCCATATTGCCTTGCACAAGTGGCTACAAGCGTTCCACCTGATGACTAGCAGCAAGAAGGGCGTGAGCGCTCACCAGCTACACCGCACGTTGAATATTACTTATCGGTCCGCATGGTTCATGGCCCATCGCGTTCGCGAAGCTATGCGCGCTGGCGGTCTTGGCCCGCTTGGCGGCGAAGGCAAGATTGTGGAAGCGGATGAAACTTATTTCGGCCCAACTGAAAAGCCGCGTCCGTCTAAGCAGCGCGGCAATCGCCCGTACAAAGTTGGTTCGCGCGGGCCTCGTGATAAGCGACCCATAGTTTCACTCGTTGAGCGCGGTGGTAACGTGCGCTCATTCCATGTTCCAGTTGCTGACAAGGCGACTGTCTCGCAGATCGTGGTCGATAACATTCTGCGCGAGAGCCGTTTGCACACCGATGAAAGTCGCCTCTATCACGGCGCGGACACGCACTTTGCTTCGCATGAAACCGTGAAGCACAGCGCGAAGGAATATGTGCGCGGTGACGTTCACACGAACTCAGCCGAAGGATATTTCTCGATTTTCAAGCGCGGAATGCGCGGTGTTTATCAGCATTGCAAAGAGAAACATTTGCATCGGTATCTGGCCGAATACGATTTTCGTTACAACCACCGCTCCGCGCTCGGTATCGAGGACGGGGAACGTGCGACACTCGCCATTGTAAATGCGTCTGGCAAGCGTCTCACGTACCGTTGCACTCACTAACCCAACCTTCAAATATCAGGCGGCTCGTTTCGTGCGGTGGCGGAAGAAACAATCTAAGCGGAAGCCGTAGTTTTCTTACGCAGCTTTCGTTTCAATTTTGGCCGTTTAGGAATCATGCCTTTAAACGGTTGTGCTTGGGCTAATTTTGCGCCGCGTAAAGCAGCTTCAAAGCGCTGAGCCGCTTCATTCACGGGGTATTGGTCTTCCATTTTTTTCTTCGTCGCGCGCGTCATACTGGCCATGTCATTCGTTATATGTGTCAGGCGCTTTCGACACCTTCGCAAAAAGCCTTCAACTCTTCCGCCAGAGGCTTAAAAACATCATCCCCGATATCAATGGCAGCGGGTTTATTTTTTGCTTTAGAAAAGGCGGTTCCTGTTGATCTTGAAGGATCTGGTTCATAGGTCGCCGCTATCATGCAACGTAAACGCGCCTTGTCATAACGCTCTGTTTTCCACTTTGCAAAATCGGTAGGGCAACATTTGAAAAAACTCTCCATGCACTTTGCCTCGGCATCAAATTTCTTAGCCATTGCCTCAACACATAAGCTTTCCAAGCTGCCTTTTTTTCCATCGGCAGAAACAACGATAATAGATAGCGCTGGCCGAGTAGAGCTTTTTGCAATCTCTTGCGGCTTGTTTGGGACGCCAAACTCGCCGGCATCCGCGACCTGTTTTTTTACAGCTTGAAATGTTTCGTCGGCATTTTCGGCAGCATCAACTGCAAGAAGTATTCCTTTCATTCTGGCATTAAGTTCTGGAACTAATTTGAAATAGTCATTTAACCTCGTGAGCATATTGATAAAGCCATCCCTTCCATGAAGGGCAGGTGCTCCGTCAACGACAAATTTGGGGTGAGGGGGAAATGGAAAAGAGAAGGGTGGGAGTTTATTTTTTTCTATTAGCCGTTCAAAAAATTCATTATCAGATGCCCCCCTCACAGAGCATCACCAAATTTGCTTCTAGGCGATGAGGCTCTGGTAGCTCAACCATTTTTTACACTCTTAACTCAAGCCCAGCTTCAATGAGTTCAACGCCCTTTGCTCCATCAATTATTGCAGCTTTACCAACCTCGTTTTCTTGAAAAATTCGTATAAATGTAAAATCCTGCGGATGTTTTTTGATCACCGGCACTACGGATTTTAAAAATTCTGAACTATGTGTGGAAGCAAATACTTGAGTGTTATATTCGCGTGCAAAAGTCAAAATCTGTTCAGCCATTTTTTCGTGACGAGAAAAATGGATTCCGTTTTCTAACTCATCGACATATGTTGCCGTCCGTTCAGAATGGGCAATGTGCAAAAGAATTGTGAGTATTTTATTCATCCCTTCGGACACTAAATTTATTGGTATCCTTCTTTTGGCCTTTTTATATTTAATGAATACCGTGTTTTTTCCCAACTCAATTTCTGTTCGAACATCTTCAATTTCAGGAAATTGCTCCTGCAAGGATTTTATAAATCGCCCCTCATTGGTCTGCTTGCTCATATCCGAAAACCACTTCGCATTTTCGGATGAATTGAACGGCGACCGCGCTGCCAAGAATGTTGGGTCAACTCCGCGCGGCGGGGTTGGACTGCTCGCAAGTGTCCCATTAGGTTGAGTTTGCAGCATTGATTTTGTTGTCTTGCCTGTCGAGTCTGTCCACTCAAAAGCTACGGGGGAATATAATTGACCAAGTTGCGGCGGCAGATTCTGATCTGTGAGAGGCAATAAGACAGGAGCGCCCGTATCGTAGTAAAATTTCAAAGTCCGCGTGTCTTCTTCTGACCCCTTGAGAATAATTGAACCGACACGTCCTCGTTCAAAATTATGAAATAGGCTCAGATACAGCCCGTCATATAATTCTTGCGGCGATCCAGGCCCCATTTCCATGCTACGCCACACACGAAACCGTGCGCCTATTTCAGCATTGCTCACGCCAGCCACAAACAGTGCTTCTAAAAAACTAGTTTTCCCAGCGCCGTTGTCTCCGACAACTAAGTTGACGCGCCGGAAGCCCTTCAGGCTTAGACTTTCAAACAGTCTGAAATTCTGAATCTCGGCAGACTCAATCATTAGATATTCGGACCGATGAGCCGGGCCTCCCTTTTTTGTTGGGAGAGTCATAGCACACCCCCAAAGCCTCTAGCGCCGCCCTGTCGGACAGAATCTAGCCCTAGCGGGCTGTGGTGTAAACAATATATATAGGTAATTAATCCCAATTCTATGGTTGACACCACAAGCCACAAATGCTAGTATCTGACCATCAGATAGGGATTGGTGGTCATGGACCGTTTCAGCGAAACCCGATTTCACGACGATGTCGCCGCTAGGGATTACCTAGAAGCGGTGCTGTGGCCTGATGGCCCGGTATGCGCTCATTGCGGCGTGATCGGCCATGCCTACAAGACGAAACGCCCCGGCGTGTTCCGCTGTGCCGAACCCAAGTGCCGCAAAGATTTCAGCGTCACCATGAACACGGTTATGGAGCGCTCCAAGATCGCCCTGCATAAATGGATGCAGGCTTTCCACCTGATGTGTTCAAGCAAGAAGGGCATCAGCGCGCATCAGATGCACCGCACGATGGACATTACTTACGAAGCCGCGTGGTTCATGGCTATGCGTATCCGTAAGGCGATGGAAGCTGGGGGCCTCAGCCCTCTGGGCGGTGAAGGCAAGATCGTTGAGGCGGACGAAACCTATTTCGGCCCGACTGAAAAACCGCGCGTCTCAAAACAGCGCAAGGGTCGTCCTTACAAAGTCGGCTCCCGTGGCCCGCGTGACAAGCGCCCGATTGTTTCGCTTGTCGAACGCGGCGGTAACGTGCGTTCCTTTCATGTGGCCGTGGCCGACAAAGTGAACGTGCAGGCAATCGTCGCCGCGAACATTGCGAAAGAGAGCCGCCTGCATACGGACGAAAGCCGTCTTTACACTGGCGCTGACACTTACTTTGCTTCGCATGAAACCGTGAAGCACAGCGCGAAAGAGTACGTGCGCGGCGATGTACATACGAATAGCGCGGAAGGTTATTTCTCAATCTTCAAACGCGGCATGAAAGGCACTTATCAGTTTTGCAAAGAGAAACACCTGCATCGGTATCTCGCGGAATTTGATTTCCGTTACAATCACCGAATCGCGCTTGGCTTTAGTGATGGCGAACGTGCCGCGCTTGCTGTGAAGGCTTCGGCTGGCAAGCGTCTCACGTATCGGGGGTCTCACTAGTCCCGCTTTCAAACATCAGGCCGCGCGGTTTATGCGGTGGCGCAAGCGGAATAGGTCACGCACCTAGATTATCAAGCGCGCGAGCAAGAGATTCTCGCAATTCGTTTTTGACGGGTGTGTGACCATTCCCGTGGCGCTCAATTAGTCCGTCTCCCGTAAACTGGCTCAAGAATGGGTCAGAAATTGAATTTGGATTGCGTGTATTCAACAGCCGGCGAAGCGCCGCACGCGTTTCAATCGTATACTTGGCCACAATGCCGTGAATGTGTTTGTCTAGTTCTAGATCACGAGGAGATAAGACCAAATCAATCTGCGCCAATCCCTGCAACAGAAAGCCCCCCGCAGGCAGCCGCCCAATAAATGCCTCGGTGCCTTTAGGAGCGCGGCCCCAAACAATAAAAAATAGTGCCAAGATGGCCAAAGGAAATTGCAGCCAAATGTATTCCCTGGCGCTCACGGCCAACATCGCCACGATAAGTCCGATCCCCAATGTCGTTCTGTCGCGGCTAGCCATATGTGCAGGCTAGTGCCACCGCAGTACATAGGGCGAGTCATTTTTAGGTCTACGCCGGTCACTTGGCTTTCTTAATTTTAGGCCGTTGTGCCTTAGGCCGCTTCGGAGTCAGACTTTCTTTGTGCTGTGGTCCAGCAATGCGAGCGCCCAGCAGCGCGGAGCGCATGCGGGCATTTGTTTCTTTTGCGTTGTAATCGTCAGACGATTTGGATTTTGTCATGAAAGCAAAAACCTTATTAGGGACGATCACCACAGCCGAAGGGAAGAAATTTCCGGTTTACACTTTAAGCCGCTCAGAAGCCATGGCGACTTTTCGTCCCTATGGAGCCGCACTAGGCCAACTCGCTTTTTCTTGGAATACTCTTCATGACGCGCTTTCTGGAATTTTCAAATTTGTTGTTCTTTCGCCTAACATAAAAATTCCGTCAGCAATTTGGTTTTCATCTGATAGTGACTTCGCGCAACGAAAAATGCTTCGAGAAGCCCTACAAGTCGCTGACCACCTACCCAAAAAGCAATCAGACGATCTCATGTGGCTGCTCAATAAAATTGACGAGTCGCTCAGGCATAAACGGAATGACGTTATTCACGTCCCAGTTAGCATCACCCGGGGTGTTCTTAATGATAAACTGCGCGCATGGGTGACAGCAAACATGCAGTCCGACAATCCGCGTGCCAAACGATTTTTCACAAATGGGGCGAACAGAGCCGGTCCCGGGAATCTGCACAGGACGATAAGTGGAATTTCTGCCTGACGGCGGGCACGCTGTGCCCTGCGAATCAGGAGAGACCATGACAAGACGACCCCGTCGGAACCACACACCGGCCTTCAAGGCTAAGGTGGTGCTTGCC
>CAMDSH010000004.1 GCA_945907045.1 Rhizobium sp. Q54
ACTTCGTTCGCCGACCCTCCCCTTTCAGGGGAGGGATAAGAAAACGAACACACTCCATCACCCGTATTCTTTAAGGCGCCGGGTGCGCCTAAAGCCCTGTCCCCGCGCAGACGGGGATTTCTCTCACGGGTGAATGCTTGTCATTCCGGGGCGCGCCGCTTGGCGCGAGCCCGGAATCCAGAACAAGGCTGGAGACCAAACGTGTGGCTCTGGATTCCGGGTCGGCTCGTTTCACTCGCGTCCCGGAATGACAGCGGGGTGTGGAAGTTTCTCTTTCTGTCATTGCCGGGCCACCGGGTCCGGCCTTCGACCGGCCCGGCTATAAACTTGACCCGGCAATCCATGATGCGGTTCCAAACGGAAGACTTAACGTAAGGCTTCCACGCGCCGAGCTTCATCATGGATGCGCGGGTCAAGCCCGCGCATGACGCATAGGGGAAACCCCTCAATTAAACTTCAGCCCCGCGGCCTTCGCCAATTTGATGTTGATGTCGATTTCTTTTCGGATCAGCGCGTCGAATTGCGCGGGCGAGAGCGGCATCGGGTCGATGCCCTGCGGCGCGAATTTGTCCTTCACGGCGGGCAGCGCCAGCACCTTTTGCGTCTCGCGATGCAGCTTGTCGATGATCGCTCGCGGCGTTTTCGCCGGCACCAGCATGCCGTTCCAGAAGGTGTAGTCGGAGTCGGCAAAGCCTGACTCCAGCGTCGTCGGCACGTCCGGCAACGCGGGCGAGCGCTTCGGCGTGCTCACCGCCAGCGGAAGGAGCGTTCCGGCGCGGATGAACGACAGGCCCGACGAAACGCCGATGCACATGAAATCGACGCGGCCGGTCATCACCTCGGTGAGCGCTTCAGGGCCCCCACGGAACGGCACGTGCGTCGCCTGGAAACCGGCGCTGACGCGAAAGCGTTCCGCCGCCCAGTGCGTCGCGCTGCCTACGCCGGCGGAGGCGTAAGTGAGCGTGCCGGCTTTTGCTTTCGCCGCCAGCTCCTTCACTGATCTGATGCCCTTCGACGGCGAAATCACCATCACGTTCGGCACGCTGCCGAACGGAATGACGGCGGCGAAATCCTTCGCGGTGTCGTAAGGCACGTTCGGATAGGCGGCGGGCGCGGCGGAGTGCGCGGAGGCGTTGATCAAAATCGTGTAGCCGTCGGGATCGGACTTCGCGACCTGCGCGCTGCCGATGGTGCCGCCGGCGCCGCCGCGGTTTTCCACCACGATCGTCTGCTTGAGCGCGGCGCCGAGCGGATCGAGCACGATGCGCCCGACGATGTCGACGGTAGAGCCCGCCGTGAACGGGATGATGGCGCGGATGGTTTTGTCCGGCCACGCCTGCGCGAACGATGTGCGGACGAGCGCGGGCGTCGCGAGCGCGACGGCGGAAATTTTCAGAAAAGCGCGGCGGCAAATCGTGCGGCTTGTCATGCTTCTTCCCATGGATTTTTTTCTGCCCAACTAAATCACAGGTAGGGCACCCAGGCGACGTTTTTTACCGCGGTCATCCCCGCGAAAGCGGGGATCCATAGCCACAGGTTTGTCGATAGTTCACAGCGTATGGGTCCCCGCCTGCGCGGGGACGACAAGGAAGATTTATCAGGCGTTCGGCGATGTTCTGTTCTGGCCGAGCAGCTTGCGCGCGCCCGACACGGCATAAGCGGCGGTACACAGCCACGTGATGATCGCGCCGAGGCCGAAGACGGCGCGTCCGATGGTTTCGCCCCACGCGAACGTGCCGGAGAAATGCCGCATGCCGGGGCCGAAGGCGATCCAGCTTCCCATCGCGGCGAAGCAGACGAAAATCGCAACGCCAAAGAGATATTGCATGACGCGCATCCAGCGCGGCGCATCGGCGGGCAGTTCGCCGCTTGCATTGGCGCGCCCGAAGTCCTGCATCATCGCGGCTGCCCCGCCGAGAAAAAATGCGAGGCCTGCGCACAGCACCAGCCAGAGCGGCCCGTGCAGATTTCGCGGGCCGCCGGGAATCGGCAGCGCGCCAGCGCCGACCAGAATGAAATAAAGCCCGATGGCGGCGAACAGCACGCCGATCCAGAGCATTTCCTTGGGCGTGGCTGTCTTCGTCTCAGGCATAGGATGACGCTAGCAGACGCGATTTGCTAATCTGTTAAGCTCGCGGGAGCGATGTTTCCCGCGCGTTTTGCCAAGGAGAAAGCCCGCCATGCCGGACTATAAATGGGACCACATACACCTGCGCAGCCCCGATCCGGAGGCGACCGCCGTGTGGTTCGAGCGCATGCTGGGCGCTGCTGTGATCCGCACGATGCAGCAGGGCAAGCCGCGCATCGATTTGAAACTCGGCGGGCAGATGATTTTCATCGCGCCGGTGGCGGCGGGCGACGGCGTGAACGCGCCGCCGGTGACGCCGTATCAGGGGCTCGACCATTTCGGATTGCTGGTGAGCGGCATCGACGCGGTGGCGGCGGAGTTGAAAAAGAAAGGCGTCGAGTTCACCAAGGACGTGCACACCGCGCGCCCCGGCACGCGCATCTGTTTCCTGCGCGGCCCGCAGGGCGTGTCGATCGAACTGCTCGACCGGGATCCGAAATACGTTTGAGCGCCAATAACAAAGTCCGTCTACCGCGCGATTTGAACTTTATGTAAGATCGTGGATGGCCAAGTCTTTGCGCCACAGCGGACTACACATTCTCGGCGATGTGCCCTGGGGCGGGCACATGTGCGTTTTCTACGAAACGAAAGAGGATCTGATCGAAACGCTCGTGCCCTATTTCAAGGTGGGGCTGGAGAGCAACGAATTCTGCATGTGGGCGCTCACCGATCCGTTGACCAGAGAGGAAGCCTGCGAGGCGCTGGAGCGCGGCATTCCCGGTTTCTCGCACCATCTTTTGGCGGGCAACATGGAAATTGTCCACGGCCATGAGTGGTATCTCAGCGGCGATCTGAAGAAAGTCACCAGCAGCTGGCACCAGAAACTCGACGCCGCGCTGGCGGAAGGTCGCGACGGCCTGCGCGTTAGCGGTAATGCGTTCTGGCTGGAGACGGAATACCGCGACGATTTTCTCGCCTACGAGCAGGAACTCGACAAGTCGCTTGCCGGCCGCGCGATGCTGGTGATGTGCACTTATCCGCTGCTCGCCAGCCGGGGGGCGGATGTGCTCGACGTCGCGCACGCGCACCGACTCACGGCCGCGCGCCGGAAAGGCCGTTGGGAATTCATCGAAGCGGCGGGCAAGCCGGCGGCGCATTCGATTACGTTGCGCGAGGTGGAGGTGCTCACCTGGGTGGCGCGCGGAAAATCGGCCTGGGAGATCGGCAAGATTCTCGGCATCACCAAGCGCACGGTGGACGAGCACGCCCGCTCCGCGACGAAAAAGCTCGGCGCCGCCAATCGCACCGAGGCGATCGCGCTCGCCTTGCGTCGTTACATCATCGAGCTTGAGCCCGCCCAGCGACCGGCCCGGCAGCGTTAAACGTCCATCCCGCACCTGTCACAAATGACAATGGCGCGCTCCGGCGGGCAGTCCTTTATACGCGCAGCATGGGGGCGGCCATGACGATGAGGACTGAACCTAGAAATGCCGGATACTCAAATTGAACTGCTCAGATTGCACACAGCCCGATATCTTTGCGAGATCTTGCCGTCGTTGGTCGAATTGGCCACGGCCAGCAAGCTGGAGCCGCTCGCTTATCTTTTAAGGATGGCCGTGGTGGAAGCCACGGAACGCGCGGGCGGCCCACGCACGGGAACTCGCAACCCAGGCCCGGAGCCGCAGAAGGATTGAGCGGCATCGACGCGGTGGCGGCGGAGTTGAAAAAGAAAAAGAAAGGCGTCGAGTTCACCAAGGACGTGCACACCGCGCGCCCCGGCACGCGCATCTGTTTCCTGCGCGGCCCGCAGGGCGTGTCGATCGAATTGCTGGATCGCGATCCGAAATATACCTGACGGCTGTCAGCTCGAGATCATCCCGCCGACGTACATCGACAGCATGATGAAGGCCGTGACGCAAACGAGTCCCGTCGCGACGCGCAGCCAGCGGTTCGCCAGCGCCATGCCGAGTGCCGGCAGCGTGCAGATGACCATGAAGCCGTGCAGGCCGGCGAGGTCGAGCGGGCGCGGCCGCTGCGCGTTCCAGTAAATGGTTGCGATCCAGATCAGCACTTCAAGCGCGGCGAGGATGAGAACAAAATGGCGCATGGCTTAACCTCGCGTGTCCTTGACTTCGGTGTCGGGGCGGTCGCTGCCTGAGGCGGTTTCGGTGTGCCACTTGCCCTTTTCGTCTTCCCACTCGATCGCCTCGGTGCGGCCGGGAACGCGCTGCTCGCGCGCCGCGGTCCTCGCGGCTTTCAGCGCAGCCGCGTGGGTGGCGAAGGCTTCGGAGAATACGCCGCCCGCCTTGTAGGCCCAGCCGCCGTCGTGCTGGACGATCTGATAAACGACATGGCTCATTGCATCACCGCCGGTTTGCGTTGGATGATTTATGCGCGCGTCCGGCAAAGCGTTGCAAGCGGCGCGGCTTAACGCAAGCCCGCCTTGCGGTGGCACATGGCGTGCGCGGGCGGATAGCTGTGTTCAAGTTCGCTGACGGTGAAAGGCCGGTTGTCTTCCACGATCTCCTGCATGCAGGCGCAATATTTTCGCAGCGTGGAGGGGCGGATGCCTTCCTTCTTGCGTTGCTCGGCGCAGGTTTCGATCCAGGCGAGATCGTCGGGCTTTAATTTCGCCGCAAGCGTAGGCGTGGCGAGAGACAGGATCAGCGCGCACACAATCGGCAGATTTTTCAAATAGTGCGATATTATTTTTCCGGGCATTCTCATTTTGACGGCTCAGATGCCACGCTCTCTTTTCAGCCGGTCGATGTAGGCGGCGACGTCGGGCGGCAGCGAGCGCAAGCCTTTTTGTCCGGCCTCCGACAGCACCGGGCGCAGGCGCGATTCGGAAAGCCACGCCGGCTGGCGGCTTTGCGGAATGATGCGCTCGAAGATCATCACCATCAGCACCGCGAGCAGAACGATGCGCACCGCGCCGAGCATCGCGCCGGCCATGCGGTCCACGAGGCCGATCTGCGCGCCGGTCATTTCGCCGATTGCCATGCGCAGCAGCGCGCTGATCGCCGCGCCGCCGACAAGCGCGATGATGCCCACCACCACCCAGGGCTGGAGCGTGGCGAGATTGAATTTTTCGGTGAGCAGCGGCATCAGCTTCGGCGTCAGGCCGACCGCGATCGGCATCGCGGCGACGTAACCGAAAATCGTCGCCAGGCTGCGCAGCAGCCCGGAATTGTACCCCATGACAATCGCGAGCAGGAGAAACACGATCACGGCGGCGTCGAAGGGATTGATGGCGGGGTTCATGGGCTGAGTCCAAAGCGAATCGAAGCCGCGATGTTACAGGACGCGAGGCGGGAGGACGAACGCCGGATCGCGATGCGCCCCGCGCCGTAACGGCCCGTGCAAACGAAAACGAGCGGCACAGCCGGCCCCCATGCCCCGCGTCTCGATCAATAAAGCTGCGGAACTTTCGGCGACTTGGCGTATTATGGTGTGCGATCAATCCATCCGACGGCCTTCCGGCCTGAAGATGCGGGCCTATCGGCTCAATCGCTGAAAGCTTTCAAAAGGACATTCAACATGCGCTTTTCTCCGGGACTGCGTGCAAGTGTTATCGCACTGATGGCGATGGTTGCGGCGAGCGTTTCATCGGTGGCTTACGCCGACAGCGGCAGCATCAGCATCCGCATCGTCAAGGCTGGTTTCGTCATTGGCGGTTCGGCTGGCAGCGGAACGCTGACGTTTCAGGGAAAACAATACCCGCTGTCGATTGGCGGATTGAGCTATGGCTTCACCTTCGGCGCCTCCGAGACGAGATTCCACGGCACGGTCTCAAACATCAACCGTCCGTCGGACGTCGCGGGCGTGTATGGGCAGGCCGGCGCCGGCGCGGCCGCCGGGCGCAGCGGTGCGCAGGGCATCATCCTGACCAACCAGAAGGGCGCGGTGCTCACGCTATCCGGCCGGCAGAGCGGCCTTATCGTCAGCGCCGATCTCAGCGGGCTTGTGCTGTCGATGAAGTAGGCCGCCGCTGCGGCAAGCCGTAAAAGACAAAGGCGGGCTGGCCGAAGGGCTGGCCCGCTTTTTTGTTTGCGTAGAGGCGTCGAAGCGCGAGATTGCGCGAACATCGCGCGCCGCCGCGCTCACCCCGGCGTGACGCCCTTGGCCTTGAACACCGCAACGGCTTCCGGCGTTTTCAGGTAATCGAGAAATGCCTTGGCGGCCTGCGCGCTTTTGCTGTCCGCGGCAAGGCTGCCGACGAACATCAGCTCATTCTGCAAATCGCCGGGGAATGGGCCGACCGGCTCGACGCCGGGCGCAATCAGCACGTTAGTGAGGAACACGCCGAACTCGGCTTCGCCGCTCGCGACCGCCTGCGGGATGGCGCCAGGCGTCGCCTGCGCTTTCAGCTTCGCCTTCATTGCGTTGGCGATGCCAAGCCGTTCGAACACCTTCATCACGTAGGCGCCGGCGGCGCTTTCGGTATAGAGCGTAATGGACTGCGCTTTGAGCATCGCTGCCTTGAACGCGTCGGGCGTGGAGATGTCGGGTTTCGGCGCGCCGGCTTTCGCGGCGACGCCGTAGCCGACGCGCGCGATGTTCACGGCGGGATCGGCTGAAAATTTGGCGCGCGCTTCGGCATTCTTCATCACATCGGCCGGCACGACGCCGAGGTCGAACGGCGCGCCCGAGGTCGCCTGCTTGATCAGGTCCGGCGTGCCGGCGAATTGGATGTCGAGCTTGTGGCCGCTCGCCTTCTCGAAGCGGGGGCCAAGTTCCTTCAGGCTGGCGGTCATCGAGCCACCGGCGAGGACTTTGAGTTCGGCGGCGCGTGCGCCCGGCGCGAGCGCCATCGCAAGACCGATCGCCGCCGCGATTGCGAATTTATCCATGTGTTTCCCCGGTTCAGCGTTTGGTGTGGGTTAATTCCAGCGCGGGTGCGCGATCAAGATCAGCAGGATGAACAGCGCATATGCGATGCTCGGCACGGCGAGAACCAACAGCAGGCCGATCGCGGCGCGGCGTTGCCCCTTGGCGTTGAGCGCAATCCCGCCGCCGATCACGGCGGCGACCGCGGCCAGAATGCCCAGCCACAGGCCCATGTTAAACTATGACACCGATCCGTCGCCGAGGCCGACGACGAAGAAATAGACGACGACCAGCGCGCCCAGCGCGTCGATGGCGACGAGAGTGCGGACAAGCACGTCAGAGCGCCTTGTTGCTTTGTTTCACCTTCTCCGCATCGACATAAACCTGCTCGCCGAGCGATTTGAACTTCTCGCTCATCTGATCCATGCCGGCCTGCTTCTCGTTCAACGTCGCCGCGTAGTCGCGCACGTCCTGCGTGATCTTCATCGAGCAGAATTTAGGTCCGCACATCGAGCAGAAGTGCGCCACCTTGTGCGCCTCTTTCGGCAGCGTCTCGTCGTGATAGCTGCGCGCGGTGTCGGGATCGAGTCCGAGGTTGAACTGATCCTCCCAGCGGAAATCGAAGCGCGCGCGTGAGAGCGCGTCGTCGCGCAATTGCGCCGCCGGGTGGCCCTTGCCCAGGTCCGACGCGTGCGCCGCGATCTTGTAGGTGATGACGCCCACCTTCACGTCGTCGCGGTTCGGCAGGCCGAGATGCTCCTTCGGTGTGACGTAACAAAGCATCGCGCAGCCGAACCAGCCGATCATCGCCGCGCCGATGCCGCTGGTGATGTGGTCGTAGCCCGGCGCGATGTCGGTGGTGAGCGGCCCGAGCGTATAGAACGGCGCCTCGCCGCATTCTTTGATCTGCTTGTCCATATTGATCTTGATCTTGTGAATCGGGACATGGCCCGGCCCTTCGATCATCACCTGACAGCCTTTCTTCCACGCGATTTGCGTGAGTTCGCCAAGCGTCTCAAGTTCGGCGAATTGCGCGGCGTCATTGGCGTCCGCGATCGAGCCGGGACGCAATCCGTCGCCGAGCGAGAACGACACATCGTATTTGCGCATCAGGTCGCAGATTTCGTCGAAGCGTTCGTAGAGGAAACTTTCCTTGTGCCGCGACAGGCACCACTTCGCCATGATCGATCCGCCCCGGCTGACGATGCCGGTGACGCGATTCGCCGTGAGCGGCACATAAGCCAGCCGCACGCCGGCATGGATGGTGAAATAATCGACGCCCTGTTCGCACTGCTCGATCAGCGTGTCCTTGTAAACTTCCCAGTCGAGCTTGACCGGATCGCCGTCGACCTTTTCCAGCGCCTGATAGATCGGAACGGTGCCGATCGGAACCGGCGAATTGCGCAAGATCCATTCGCGCGTGTTGTGAATGTTGCGGCCCGTCGAGAGGTCCATCACAGTGTCGGCGCCCCAGCGGATCGCCCAGACCATCTTTTCGACTTCTTCTTCCACGGAGGAAGTGACGGCGGAGTTGCCGATATTGGCGTTGATCTTGGTCAGGAAGTTGCGGCCGATGATCATCGGCTCGAGTTCGGCGTGGTTGATGTTGCACGGAATGATGGCACGGCCGCGCGCGATTTCGGCGCGGACGAATTCCGGCGTGATGAACGGCGGGATCGACGCACCAAAACTCTGGCCATCGGCAAGCGCAGCTTCCGCGCGCTCAAGCTGCTTCTTGCGGCCGAGGTTTTCGCGCTCGGCGACGTAGATCATTTCTTTCGTGACGATGCCGGCGCGGGCGAATTCAAGCTGCGTGGCGGGTTTTCCGTCTAGCGCGCGCACGGGTTTGTGCTGCGAGGGAAATTCGCGGGCAAGATATTTTCCCGTCGCGTTGCCGTTATCGACCGGCTTGATGGCGCGTCCCTGATATTCCTCCAGGCCGCCGCGCTCGCGCACCCAAGTCGCGCGCGCACGGGAGAGGCCTTTTTCCACGTCGATGGTCACGCTCTCGTCGGTGTAAGGGCCGGTGGTGTCGTACACGGGCAGCGGCGGCTCGCCGGATTTCGGATCGAGCGCGATCTCGCGCAGCGGCACGCGCAGGTCGCCTGCCGCGTCTGGCGTCGAATAAATCTTGCGCGAACCCTTGATCGGCCCGGTGGTCACCTTCGGCGCGGTGAATTTGGCGGCGGCAATCGGCTTGTTCATCGGAACTCTCCATATCGCGCTCATGTGGCGCGTGATGCGAGACCCGGATTTGTCGCGGAGGTTTCAGGCTTCAAGTCCCTGTCCCTTCGCCGGCATGACCCGGATCAGGTTCAAAGGGTTACCGCGGCAGCGGCATCTCAGCCCTTCACAGGGCACCCCTCGGAACGGGGCTAATGTAGGCTGATGCGGCGGAGTGTCAACGCGGCGCTGTTCACATGCCGGGGAGTTGGCTGACGGCGACTTTCACCGTGCCGGCGGCTTCCGCGACGATGCGCAGTGTCGTCGAGTCGAACTCGATGGCTTCGAGCTTGAGTTCGGTGACGGCGGCATCGACGCGCACGCCCTCGCTGTTCTGGCGGAACTCGGCGATGGCCGCGCCGATCTTGTTGCGCGCGTCGGCGGCGAAGGGCTTGAGGTCCACCACCGCATTTTCGGCCAGCGCGTCCTGCACATAGGGAATTGCCGCGCGCGCCGCCGCGCCAAGGAGGCCGAACGCCGCGTCGGATTCAATCGCAAGCTCAATGTCGGTGAGCCGCATGATCTGGTTTTGACGGTCGAGCACCGGCTTGCCGATGACATGCACGGTGGCATCCGCGCCGAAGCCGAACCAGCTTTTGCGCTCGCTCGCCTTCACGTGCAGCGAGATCAGCAAACGCTCGCCGTAGGATGCGACGGTCGCGCGCTTGACCAGCACCTCGACCGGGCCGCTGGCGTCTTCCGGAAAGCGCTTGTCTTTAAGCTGAGCTTCCAGAAGTTTGTTGACGTCGGTGAACGGCATGTCGATCGGCACGCCGATGCTCACGCGGCCTTCGTTCTTGGCCGGGAAAATTTCCAGCCGTGCCGGGAACGGGCAATTCGGCTTGGTCTCCTTCGCGAGGATGCGCGTTTCCGCCTGCACGCCGACGGTGAGCGTGACGGCGCTCGCATCGATGCGCGGCTGCGCGGCGAAGGCGCGGGTCGGGCGCATTTCCAGCCACAACGCGGGCAGGCCGGTCTTGTCGCCGCCGAGAGGAATGGCGCGGCACATCTTCGCCCATTCGCGCCGCGCGGTTTGCTCCAGCATCGGATCGTTACGCAATTTGGCCTGTAACGTGCCGATCTGATCGTTCACCGCGCGGTCGAGCAGCGGTTTGACTTCGCTGGCGACGTTGATCTTGAAACCGGCGAGCGAGAGCGCGCTTTCGCCCATGCTGACCTGACCGGTGAGGTTGGGCTCGATCCGCCAGTTCGGCGTGATCGTGGGGCGCGATGTGACGGCAACATTGCCGCGCACGTCGGCGCGCTGGTCGAGCACCTTGCCGGTGAGGTTGCCGACGGTCTTGCCGACCGAACTGTTGATCAGCCCGCCGATGGAACCGGTGATGTTGCCGGCCTGGCTCGCGATCTGCCCGGTGACGCGCAGGCTGCCCGTGATCGGCGTTGCGATGGTGAGCGCGTCGCTGTTGCCGTTCACCGCCATCGCGCCGCGCGCGATCGTAATGCCGATGTCGGCTTTCGAAAGGAGATCGCTGACCGGATTGGTGTTCTTGCCCGAAAGATTGCGCGGCGCGGCGTTGTCCATCGCGGCGCGGATGGCGCTGTGCGCGACCGCGACCGGCGCATCGACATAAGATGTGCGGGTGATCGGCTTGAGCGGCGGCAGTTGCGCCGTTCCCGGCGCGGGGCGGCTCGCCGTGCTGCCGCTGCTGCCCGGCATGAACGTGTCGATTGCCCAGAGCGAGACGGTGAACGACGTCGCGACGACGAGACATGCACCGGCGATGAGTTGCGCCTGCCGGGAGCGGGCAAAGAGGCGGACCAGCGCCGCCGCCGTGAGAAGAACCGTTTCCAGTATCCTGCGTACGGCAGCCATCGGACCCCCGCCCGAATCGCAATGCCGCATGGTAGATGGCGGGACTCTGCTGCGCCAGAGTCGGCTCGTTTAGGGCCGTGGCGTTTACGCATAAAAGCCGGATTTGCGAGCTACGGAGAGCGCATGCGGCTCCACGTTTACCCGATGGCACTTTTAGGCTTGCTGCTTGCGAGCCTTTTGAGCTTTGACGCCGGCGCGCAGAGCGCCGGTCAAACGGTGTTCATCAAAGGCGGCGAGAAGGTACGCGTCGCGGTGTCCGGCAAGCCCGATTTTTTTCTGCGTTTTGCGGCGGTGGTCAGCGACGAGCGTTGTCCCGCGCGCGTCAAATGCGCCTGGGCGAACCCGCCGGTGGTCGCGATTGAAGCATCGGTGCAAGGAAAACCGGCGCAATCTTTCGAGATAAGTCCCGGCGGCCCCGGTGGCGTGCGGCGGGGAAATTATCTCGGCGTGCCGATCGAATACGCGGATCTTACGCCCGCTCCGCAGGAGCCCGGCGAATTCGCCAAGGTCAGACCGTTGGCAACTTATACCGTTGTGCTGAAGATCAACGGGCCCGAAGAAAAGCCGCGCTGATCAACGCGCTGGCGGGAAAAGACTATCGAAGCGCTCGGAAATCTTTTCGTTATACGGGCAGCCTTCGTCTTCCAGCTTGCGCTTCACGCGAACCGGTTTTCCGTTCATCGGTCCATACTCGAAAAATCCGGAATTCAAATCCGCGACGCACGCCCACGTTTCTCCCGAAACGAGATTTATCGCGACCGTCCACTGAGCATAAGGACACATGTGCTGCTGGCATCCGCTGGCGAGCAGCCAGTTGCGATGTTCCCGGATTTTCTCGGAAGCGCGCATCTGCTGCATTTGCCTGAGCGCCTTTGCGCCCAGCGTGGTTTTCACGCGGCGCTGAACGTCGGCTTGTTCCAGAAATGTTTTTCCGCCGATCCGGTCGGACGGAAATTTGCCGATCCATGTTTTGTAGGAAACGGCATTGGCGGCAGGCGAGGCAGTTTGCGCGCCAGCGCTGCTCCAGCTCAAAAGAAAAACCGGCAATAACAACAGCAGGCGGCCTGACATGCGTGGTTTCCCGTGCTGGACGACTGCTTTTGCCTGACAGCAATTTCGGGCGGATTTAAGCCTTGCCCATGCGCTGGTCTTTAAGCTGCGCGCAAACCGCGTCGCTTACCGGCGTTGGCACGCCAAGTTCGCGGCCCAATGAAGCGACCTTGCCGTTGAGCCAGTCCAGTTCCAGCCGGTTGCCGCGCTCCAGATCGTGCGCCATCGACGCCTTCATGCCGGGCTCGACCTTGGTCGTCACGAATTCCATGCGCTGCTCGATATATTCGCCCGGCACCGCGACGCCCTTCGCTGCGCCGACGGCGCGCGCCTCTTCCATCAGCGAACGGAAAAGCGCGCGGCCTTCCGGCTGCGCGATGATCGGCCCGATGGAGGAATGCTTCGAGGCGGTGGAGCCCGCCATCGCGGTGAGGAAAATGAATTTCTGCCAGCGTTCGACGTTGATGTTCTTCGAGAGGTCGATATCGACCTTCGCGGCCTTGGCCGCATCCACGAAAGCTTGCAGCACCGGATCGGGTTTGCCGTCGGCGCGGTTGAAACGCAAACTTGCAAAACTGCTGGTCTGGCTGATGACGCCGGGCGCTGCGATCACCGTCGCGATGTAGGCCACGCCGCCGACTACCTTGTCGGCGCCGAGGATGGGCGCGACGCGCTCGACGCTGTCGACGCCGTTCTGCAACGTGATGACGCGCGTGTTGGGTCCAACGAGCGGGCGCGCGAGTTCGGCGGCTTTCTCGGTGTCCCAGAGTTTGACTGCGAACAGCACAATATCGACCGGACCAACGCTTTTCGGATCGTCGGTGACGTTCGGCTTCGGCAGATGCAGGTTGCCGTGCACGCTCTCGATCTTCAGCCCGTTTTTACGCATGGCTTCGAGATTGGCGCCGCGCGCGATGAAAAACACATCGTGCCCCGCCGCCGCCATGCGAGCGCCGAAATATCCGCCGACCGCGCCCGCCGCCATTGCTGCAATCCGCATCGTCTCGCTCCTTCAGAAGGGGAGCAAGGTATAGCCCTCAAATGAGCGATGGAACAACCGGAAGCGATCAGATGAATGGACAGGAATCGGAAGGCGCGATAGCTTTCTGTCCGGGTGATCGAACTTAAATTTGCAGGAGAAGTCCGCGATGAAATTATCAGCCTCATTCGTGATCGTAACCTTGGGATTGTTTGCCGCCTCCGGCATGGTGTCCGCGCAGACCGCGGCGCCTACAACGGACAAACCCGCGGCAACGGCTCCCGCCAAGCCGGAAGCCAAGACCAAGAAGGCTAAGGCGGAACGCAAGCCCAAGGCGGAACGCTCCGCCAAGTCGATTGAATGCTCGACCAAGGCGGACGCCAAGGGACTGCACGGCAAGGAACGCAAGAAATTCCGTTCGCAGTGCAAGGCCGGGAAGGCCTGAATAAAAAGCGGACATCGCGACGATCAAGCGCGATGTCCGCTTCTGATCCAATGCGGCATTGGCGGCATACCGTAGCGGTTGCCCGGCCATTTTGACGTTGCTTTAATTCAGGGTGCCGCCCGCCTTTGGAAGGGACAGGCTGTGATGCGCAAGGGCCTCATTTTCATCACGGCGGCCATTACGGTCAGCACAGTTCCGGCGTTGGCCGATCAGCAGCGCCTGGATAGCGACGTCCGGTTTTGTCCAAGCTGGGCGGAAGCGCATGAGCGCACTTTGGCCAGCCTCAGTAACGGGCGCCCTCCGTATTCGGTAAAATGGAAGGGCTGCATCTGGCTGAAGAAAGGCACCAAGGTGGACGTGATTGCTCACGACGATCAGTCGACAGAAATCGTCATCAAGGGAAAGCATTGGTTCGCGGACGAATAACTTGCCGGCGCGCGACGATCGCGTATGGCACTTCAGCTATTAGCGCCGAAGCCAGACGGAGCCGTCCGCGTATTCAAGTTGTTTGCCGTCGGACGACAGCGACACTTGTGCAACCGCGCCATTTGTCGCGGTAAATGTGAATTTTCCGGCGCTGCAAGTCCATGTGCCGGCTACCAAGCCGCTACGATGATTGTAGCTGCCGCCGCCGGAAACCGTCACATCACCCGCACCGAAGGCTCCGCTGAAACTACTGGTCCAGTTACCGGCAACTTTTCCGCATGATTTTTGGTTTCCCGGTTTTGCATCATCCGATGAGCGGGGTTTTTGCGCCGGCGCTGTGCGTTGCGGCTCCACTTCCGAGCCGCCAGATGCCGACTTACCCTGCTTGCCGATGTTGCCGCCCGTGCTGCCAGCCTGCGCGAACGCGGGAGTACCCATCGCACAAATTGCGATCAGTACAGTTATAGTGCCGAGAACTGACTTGAACTTGCAGAGTCGCATGCGCCCCCACTGAGAAATCGCGTAGTGCAATATTATTTCCCCGTCGCGGCTTTCAGAATCGGCGTGAGCCTCTTGATTTCGTTTCTCACCAGTTCGCCGAGCGCTTTCGGTCCGCGCCGGTTTGGCTCCGCGATATCGGCGCCGAGATCGGCCAGCCGCTTCTGCACGGTCTCCTCGTTGAGGCCCTTGTTGAGGGCTTGCGCGAGCTTGTCGAGGATCGGCTTCGGCGTGCCTTTCGGCGCGAACAGCGCATAGAAAGGCGCGCAGTCGAATTCCGGCAGGCCTTGCTCGTACGAGGTCGGCACGTCCGGCAGCAACGGGCTGCGCTTCTTCGTGGCGATGGCAAGCGCCTTGACGGTGCCCGCGCGCACATGCGGCAGCGGCCCGAGCACCGGATCGCAGTCATAGTCGACGGTTCCAGCGAGGATCGCATTCATCACCGGCGCCGTGCCGGTGAACGGCACCATCGTCGGCTTGATGCCGATAGCTGCGTTGAGAAGCAGGCAGCCGACGTAGGACACCGAGCCGACGCCCGCGTGCCCCATGTTGATCTTGCTCTCGTTGGCTTTCGCGTAGGCGACGAATTCCTTGAGATTGTTGGCGGGGAAGTCCTTGCGGACCGCGAGCAGTTCCGGCTGCTCGGCGATCAGCCCGATTGGCTCGAAATCCTTCTCCGGGTCATAGCCGAGGTTGGGATAAAACACGGGCGCCGCGGCATGCGTGCCCATGTGACCGGAAATGATTGTGTAGCCATCGGCGGTGGCGCGCGCGGCGCGGAGCGCGCCCAGGGTGCCGCCGGCGCCGACGACATTCTCGACAATGAACTGCTGGCCAAGATGGCGCGAGAAGATGTCCGCCACGATCCGGCCGGTAATGTCGGCCGGTCCGCCGGCCGCGAACGGCACGATCACCGTCACGGTTCTCGCCGGATATTCCTGCGCCTGCGCGCCGCTCATTCCGGCGAGCGCCAGAAGCGCCGCCGCGATCCAATGCCCCTTCATTGTCCCCTCCCTGATGTCGCCGGGGTTATTCCCGCGGTCGTATGTGCTGTTTGAAGAATGAGTGACAAACCGGTGCGCGTCCAGCCCCGGCGGCGCCGGAGCGGACGCAAAAAAATTGCCCGGCTTTTTAGGCCGGGCAAGTTTGGGGGAGGTTCAGAAGGGAGTTAGTAAATTCCGGACGGGCGGATGGTGGCCCAGGTCTGCTGCGCGCGGCTCGGCGCGGCCGGCGCTGCGTAAGAGGAAATCTTCGGCGCAGCTTCGTTGCCCGCCATCCGCGGGGCGTCGCTTTGCGGCAGCACGACAACCTTGCTGCCGACCTGCACGCGCTCGTAGAGATCAGTGACGTCTTCGTTGGTGAGGCGGATGCAGCCGCTCGACACCTGATGGCCGATGGTCGCCGGATTGTTGGTGCCGTGAATGCGATAGACCGTGCCGCCGATGTACATGGCGCGCGCGCCGAGCGGATTGCCGGGGCCGCCCGCGGTAAAGCGCGGCAGGTACGGCTGGCGCTCGATCATTTCCGCCGGGGGGTGCCAGTCGGGCCACTCGGCCTTGCGCTCGATCGACTTGACGCCGGACCAGGTGAAACCTTCGCGGCCGACGCCGATGCCGTAACGGATCGCGGTGCCATTGCCGAGCACGAAATAGAGATAAGTGTTCGCGGTATCGACCACGATGGTGCCGGCGGCTTCGCGGGTCGTGTAGTTCACGAGCTGGCGGCGCAGCTTTGCGGGAATTGTCACGCCTTCGCTGTCCGGCTCTTCCATTACCGACTGCGCGGCGGCGCGCGGCTGGGCCGCGGCGGTCGCCGCGAACGAAAAGGCTCCAGCGGCGGCCAGCAGGCCAGCGACGCCGAGTTGGATGATGGATTTACGCATGTGACGTCCCCTGTCCTGTTCCTCTGTTCGTCGAGGCAACCGGCAGGGAGGTTCAAGGTTCGATCACCTTATTTCGATGCGGCCGCGACGGAACCAAGGCGGGGACCTCGCGTTCCCGTTTAATCAGGCCGGATCGGTCTTTTTGCCGTGCCAGCCCACCGTTGCGCCCGGTTCGGCGTCGGTGGAGGCGAAATAGGGCTTGAGGTCGATAAGCGGCGTACCGTCGAGACAATCCAGCCCCACCACCGACAGCGTATTGCCTTCCACCCGCAACAGCTTCGCCACGCTCATGGCGACCGGATTGGGGCGTGCGGGCGAGCGCAGGGCAAATGTGCCGCGCTGCTCGCCGTAATGACGCGGCACCTGCAAAACCAGGTCGCGGCGGGCTTTATCCATCCAGTACAGCACCACGACATGCGAGCAGCTCTCGATGTCTTTGAGCCCCGCCGCCCAGCGGGGATCGACCTCGATACGGCAAACGGCGTCGGATTCACGGGCGGTTTTCGGGCAGTCCTCGCGCTTCTTCCACGGCGTATGGATGCGGCCGATGAAATAGACCGAAGCGTCGAACTGCTTCGGCAGTTCGATGGCGACTTCGCCCTCGCGGATGCCGGAGGCTTTGTCTTTATCGCTCATGCGCGGCATTCCCTCACACCCGCCGGACGGCGTCGAGAGCCGGCGGAATGGGGTGAGAGTGGGCAGGCCTTTTCCAGCGGCCTCGCGGAATGGGGCTTGTAAATTGCGCTTGCGGTCATACATTTAAACGTATAAAGATATCCTTATATAGTCTTTAGCCCGCGTCCCAACATCATGCTCGCTCCTGCCCAACTTCCCTTTGCCGCTCTTTCCACCGCGCTCAAGGCGGCGGGAGAAAGCACGCGCCTGCGCATTCTGGCGCTGCTGGCGGACGCGGAGCTGACCGTCACTGACCTCACCGATATCTTGCGCCAGTCGCAGCCGCGCATCTCGCGCCATCTTAAATTGCTGGCGGAAGCCGGACTGGTCGAGCGCTTTCCGGAAGGCACCTGGGCGTTCTTTAAGCTGGCCGAGCACGGCGGCGGCGCGGAAGTGGCGCGCAGCCTAGTGGCGCGGCTCGATGGCTCGGACGCAACGATTGCGCGAGACCGCGAACGGCTCGTTTCTGTGCGCGCGGCGCGCGCGGCGGCGGCGCTGGCTTATTTCCGCCGCCACGCCGCTGAGTGGGACCGCATCCGCAAGCTGCACGTCACCGACGCGGCGGTGGAAGACGCCATCCGCGCGGCGCTTGCCGGCAAGCCGTTCCGCTCGCTGCTCGATCTCGGTACCGGCACCGGGCGCATGCTTGAATTGTTCGGCCCGGACATCGAGCGCGGGCTCGGACTCGACTTCTCGCTCGAGATGCTGGCGATCGCGCGCGACCGGCTGGAACGCGCCAAGCTGAAAAATTGCAGCGTTCGGCAGGGCGATATCTACGACCTCGCGCTGCCGAAGAATTCCTTCGACGTGGTCATCATCCATCAGGTGCTGCACTTCCTCGACGACGGCGCGCGCGCCATTCGCGAGGCGGCGCACGTGCTGCGCCCCGGCGGGCGATTGCTGGTCGTCGACTTCGCGCCACACGAGCAGGAATTCTTGCGCGAGAAATATGCGCACCGTCGTTTGGGATTTGCGCCGGAGGCCGTGACGCAATGGATGGAAGCGGCGGGGCTCGAGCAGACGATGCACAAGAGCCTGCCGCCGGAAAAAGGCTCGGACGGAAAAATCGCCGTGTCGTTGTGGCTGGCGCGCGATCCGCGCATGGAGGTCGCATGAGCGCCCTCCATCACAACCGCTTCATCGGTCGCGGCGCGCGCAACATCCGCGTGTCGTTCGAATTTTTTCCGCCCGCCACCGAGGAAATGGAAAAGACGTTGTGGGATTCGATCGAGCGCCTCGCGCCGCTTAGCCCCAATTTCGTCTCGGTGACTTACGGCGCGGGCGGCTCGACCCGCGAGCGCACGCACGCGACCGTCAAACGTATTTTGAGCGAAACGCCGCTCATTCCGGCCGCGCATCTCACCTGCGTCGCCGCGACATGCGAGGAAGTCGATGCGGTCGTTCGCAATTATCACGCGGCGGGCGTGCGGCACATCGTGGCGCTGCGCGGCGATGCGGCGGGCGGTGCGGGAGCGGGCTATGCGCCGCATCCCGGCGGCTACAAGAACGCTGCTGACCTTGTCGCCGGCATCAAGCGCCTTGCCGATGTGGAAGTTTCCGTTTCCGCCTATCCGGAAAAGCACCCGGACAGCGCCACGATCGAAGCCGACATCGACATGCTGAAAGCCAAGGTCGATGCGGGCGCGACGCGCGCGATCACGCAGTTTTTCTTCGAGAACGATCTCTATTTCCGCTACCTCGACCGCGTGCGCGCGCGCGGGATTAACATTCCCATCGTGCCGGGCATCCTGCCGGTGCAGAATTTCAAGACCACGAAGAATTTCGCGGCGCGCGCCGGCGCTTCGGTTCCCGCCTGGCTGGCCGAGCGTTTCGATGGGCTGGATGACGATCCCGCCACGCGAAAATTGATTGCCGCCGCCGTCGCCGCCGAGCAGGTGCTCGATCTCGCCGACCGCGGCGTGAGCGATTTTCACTTCTACACGATGAACCGCGCGGACCTTGTCTACGCCATCTGTCATCTGCTGGGGCTGCGGCCCACTGCAAAGCAAGCGGCATAGGCCGGGGAGTTCAGTCGCGTGTCACCGTCCCACACCCCGGCCCGAAGTCTGCTCGAAAAAATCGCTTCGACGCGCATCCTCGTGCTCGACGGCGCGATGGGCACGATGATCCAGGAAATGAAACTGGACGAGGAAGGTTATCGCGGCGCGCGCTTCGACGCGTGGAATCGCGAGGTGCGCGGCAATAACGATCTGCTCAACCTGAGCCGCCCCGACGCGATCCGCGACATTCATCTCGCGTATTTCCGCGCGGGCGCCGACATCGTTTCCACCAACACGTTTTCCTCCACCAAGATCGCGCAGGCCGATTACGGCATGGAGGATATCGCCTACGAATTGAACCATGAGGGCGCCAAGCTTGCGCGCACGGCAGCGCAAATCGCGCAAAAGGAAGACGGCAAGCAGCGCTTCGTCGCCGGCGCGCTCGGGCCGACCAACCGCACCGCCTCGATTTCGCCCGATGTGTCGAACCCCGGCTTCCGCGCCATCACCTTCGATCAGCTGCGCGCGGCCTACGGCGAGCAGATCAACGGTTTGCTCGACGGCGGCGCGGACGTGCTGCTGGTGGAAACGATTTTCGACACGCTCAACGCCAAGGCGGCGCTCTACGCCATCGCCGAAATCTGCGAGGCGCGCGGCGTGCATGTGCCGGTGATGATTTCCGGCACGATCACGGATAAATCCGGACGCCTATTGTCTGGGCAGACTCCGGCGGCGTTCTGGAATTCGGTGCAGCACGCGCAGCCGGTGTCGATAGGTTTGAATTGCGCGCTCGGAGCGCGCGAGATGCGCGCGCATATCGACGACATCGGCCGCGTCGCCGATACACTGGTGTGCGCATATCCGAACGCCGGGTTGCCGAACGAATTCGGCCTCTACGACGAGAGTCCGGAGGCGATGGCGGATTTGCTCGGCGAATTCGCCAGCGCCGGTCTCGTCAATATCGTCGGCGGCTGCTGCGGCACGACGCCCGCGCACATTGCCGCGATTACCAAAGCTGTCGAAGGCAAAGCACCGCGTAAAATTCCAGACATCGCGCCGCGCCTGCGGCTTTCCGGATTGGAGCCGTTCACGCTCACGCCGGAAATTCCCTTCGTCAATGTCGGCGAGCGCACCAACGTCACCGGCTCGGCGAAATTCCGCAAGCTCGTCACCGCTGGCGACTATCCCGCCGCGCTGGCGATTGCGCGCGATCAGGTGGAGAACGGCGCGCAGATCATCGACGTCAACATGGACGAAGGCTTGCTGGATTCGGAACTGGCGATGACGACGTTCCTCAATCTCGTCGCCGCCGAGCCGGACATCGCGCGCGTGCCGGTGATGGTCGATTCATCGAAATTCTCCGTGATCGAGGCGGGCCTGAAATGCCTGCAAGGCAAGCCGGTGGTGAATTCGATTTCGATGAAAGAGGGCGAGGCAGCTTTCATCCATCACGCCAAGATTGTGCGGCGGCACGGCGCTGCCGTTGTGGTGATGGCGTTCGACGAAAAGGGCCAGGCCGATACGTTCGAGCGCAAGACGCAAATCTGCAAACGCGCTTACGACATTCTGGTGAACAAAGTCGGCTTCCCGCCGGAAGATATTATTTTCGATCCCAATATCTTTGCCATCGCCACCGGCATGGAGGAGCACAACGGTTACGGTGTTGCCTTCATCGAGGCCACGCGCTGGCTGCGCGAAAACCTGCCCTTCAGTCATGTCTCCGGCGGCGTCTCGAACTTGTCATTCTCATTCCGCGGCAACGAGCGCGTGCGCGAGGCGATGCATTCGGTGTTCCTCTATCACGCCATCAAGGCGGGCATGGATATGGGCATCGTCAACGCCGGGCAGATGGCGGTTTATGACGACCTCGATCCCGAACTGCGTGAAGCCTGCGAGGACGTGGTGCTCAACCGCCGTCCTGACGCAGCCGAGCGGCTGCTGGCGCTGGCGGAAAAATTCCGCGGCGCGGGCAAGGAAGCCCGGGAAGTCGATCTCGCCTGGCGCGAGCGCACGGTGGACAAGCGCCTCGCGCATGCGCTGGTGCACGGCATCACGGATTTCATCGAGACCGACGTTGAAGAAGCGCGGAAAAATTCCAGGCGCCCGCTCGACGTGATCGAAGGGCCGCTGATGGACGGCATGAACGTGGTCGGCGACCTGTTCGGCTCCGGCAAGATGTTTCTGCCGCAGGTGGTGAAATCCGCGCGCGTGATGAAGCAGGCGGTGGCTTATCTGATGCCCTACATGGACAAGGAGAAAGCCGAGAGCGGCAGCACCAGGAACAGCTCCAACGGCAAGATCGTGATGGCGACCGTGAAGGGCGACGTGCACGACATCGGCAAGAACATCGTCGGCGTCGTGCTCCAGTGCAACAATTACGACGTCATCGATCTCGGCGTGATGGTGCCGGCGGCGAAAATTCTGGAAACCGCCAAGGCGGAGAATGCCGACATCATCGGCCTCTCCGGCCTGATCACGCCGTCGCTCGACGAGATGTGCCACGTCGCGGCGGAAATGGAGCGGCAGGGTTTCAACGTGCCGCTGCTGATCGGCGGCGCGACGACGAGCCGCGTCCACACCGCGGTGAAGATCCATCCCAATTACCGGCGCGGGCAGACGGTCTATGTCAACGACGCCAGCCGCGCGGTCGGCGTCGCGCAGGCGCTGATGTCGGACGAGGGGCGGCCGAATTACGTCGCCGACGTGCGCGCCGAGTACGCGAAGATTTCCGCCGCGCATGCGCGCGGGCAGGAGGAGAAAAACCGGCTGCCGCTGTCCGCCGCGCGCGCCAACGCGCTCAAGCTCGACTGGTCGGGCGCGCACATTCCGCCGAAACCGAATTTTCTCGGCACCAAGGTGCTGGCGGATTATCCGGTGAAGGAACTGATCGATTTCATCGACTGGACGCCGTTCTTCTCCACCTGGGAGCTGACGGGGAAATATCCGGCCATCCTCAAGGATGAAAAGGTCGGCCCCGCCGCGCGCAGCCTTTTCGAGGACGCGCAGGCGATGCTGAAAAAGATCGTCGAGGAGCGCTGGTTCAAGGCGAGCGCGGTGTTCGGCTTCTGGCCCGCGAACGCGGACGGCGACGACATTCATCTGTTCAAGGATGAGGCGCGCGAAAAACCGCTGGTGACGCTGCACGCGCTGCGCCAGCAACTCGCAAAGCGCGAGGGCCGCTTCAACGTGGCGCTCTCCGACTTTGTCGCGCCGCGCACGAGCGGTCTTGGCGATTACATCGGTGCATTCACGGTCACGGCGGGCCTCGGCGAGGACGACGTGGCGGAACGCTTCAAGCAGGCGAATGACGATTACTCTGCAATTCTGGTGAAGGCGCTGGCCGACCGTCTCGCGGAAGCTTTCGCCGAGCGATTGCACCAGCGCGTGCGGCGGGAGTTCTGGGGCTACGCGCCGGACGAGGTGCTTTCCACCGACGAACTGATCGCGGAAAAATATCCCGGCATTCGTCCCGCGCCGGGTTATCCGGCGCAGCCCGACCACACCGAGAAGGGCACGCTGTTCGGCCTGCTCGGCGGCGAGCGCGCGATCGGCGTGAAACTGACCGAGAGCTACGCGATGTGGCCGGGCGCTTCGGTGTGCGGACTTTATTTCAGTCATCCGCAAAGCGCGTATTTCGGCGTCGGCAAGATCGAGCGCGACCAGGTGATCGATTATGCCAAGCGCAAAAGCTGGAGCGTCGAGGAGTGCGAGCGCTGGCTGGCGCCGATTTTGAATTACGATCCGGCCGCCGCGCGCACAACGGCGGCGTGAGCGCAAAAAAACACCGGAGAGAAATTCTCTCCGGTGTTGGGATTTGATGAACCGGCTTTCGCCGGCATTGTTGGCTTCGTCGTAGGACTCGCGACTTAGAAAGCTCCCAGCAGGATTGCGCCGACAAACATGACGACGGCGCACACCGCCAGCACATTGAGCCTCAAAGCAAGATCCACGGCAGAGGCCTCCCATGGTCGTTGAGGTTGATTCATTCTAGCAGAACGGGCTCTCGTGCCGAAGGACAAATATTTTGCACTGCTTATTCGCGGTTATGGGCCATGCGCGCGAAGCATAACCTCGGCAAGCGGCTGATAGTTTGAGTCAAATGCGCGATTGTGAAAATCGCCGCACAATAAAAATTGCGCGATTGTTTCTTTTGGCGTTACGAAATTTCGCGCTGCTTATTTTATCAGCCGATCAGTCGGGTGATTTTCTCGGTTGCGCGGCGCGCCATCGGCATCACCAGAAAGCCGGTGATCGCCGCCACCGGCCAGGCGATGAAATAGGCTTTCGTCCACTGGTATAGAAAATCCGGCCGCAGGCCGAGATTGAGGAAGGTGACCAGCAGCGTCACCATGAACACCATCATCGCCGACATCACGGCCGCGAGAATGAAGCGAGATTTGGCGTCCATCGAATCCTCCCTAAAACGGGGCGATGTGAACGCAAACGGCATGGGCGATCAAGCAGGCGGCGGTATGCGAAAGTTGAATTTTTTACCTCCCCCTGAAAGGGGGAGGTCGGTTTGCGTTGGCAAACCGGGTGGGGGTCAGCGCGTGTCGAATTGGAATGACCCCCTCCCTGACCCTCCCCCTTTCAGGGGGAGGGAAATCAGATCAAGGGCGCGGCAACGATTCCTTATCCTTAACAAATCCTGCGATCCCAACATTGATGCCGCGTTAAAGGAATCCCTCGCATTTTCGGGGCATGACGCGTGGAGTCCGTTTGTACATCGCAGGCTCTGTCGTGCTGGTGGCGCTGGCCGGCTGCGGCCGCTCGTGGGTGCAATACCAGGAGCGCGACAGCTGGCGGCATCAGGCCGAAGTCGATTGCCTGAAAACCGGCGCGGTGAAAGTCGGCTCCAGTGTCGTGCGCATGGAGCCGATCGCCGGTCCCGGCATGTGCGGCGCCGATTTCCCGTTGAAGGTCGCGGCGCTGGGCGTTAGTTCCTCGCTCGGCTTCACCGACGACGTGCGCCCGCCGGGCGCGATCCCGAATGCTTCCGCCGCGCAGACACCGCGCTGGCCGATTGCCGAGTCGCGCATCACGCCGCCATCCGAAATTCGCACCGTGCCTTCCGCGCCCGCGCGTTATGCGCCGCCGCCAGTGACGCAAGCTTACGAGCCGCGCAGCGTTCCGGGCCGCCCGATGTCGATCAATCCGCCGGGCATGATGCAGGGCGTGGAAGAAGACGACATTCCCGACGACACCGTGCTGCCGCCGGGCCGCAACGCCGCGCCGCAATCGCGCCCGCTCTCGCCGCCGCCGCGGCAGGCTTATCCCGAACAACGCAGCGCGCCGCCCGCGCTCGGTCCACAGCGCGCGCCGTTTACGGGAAGCGTGCCGGCCGCCGCCATCACGCCGACCGCGACGCTCGCGTGTCCCATCGTCTCTGCGCTCGATCAATGGGTTGCCACGTCGGTGCAGCCTTCGGCGATGCGCTGGTTCCGCCAGCCGGTGGTCGAGATCAAGCAGATTTCCGCTTACTCCTGCCGCGGCATGGTCGGCGCCGGCACCTCGCGCATTTCCGAGCACGCCTTCGGCAACGCGCTCGACATCGCCGCCTTCGTTCTCGCGGACGGGCGCAAGATCACCGTTAAAACGGGATGGGACGGCACGCCGGAGGAAGCCGGCTTCCTGCATGACGTCCAGCTCGCGGCCTGCGATCAGTTCACCACCGTGCTGGCGCCCGGCTACAACGCCGCGCATTACGACCACATCCACGTTGACCTGATGCGGCGCGATAGCGGGCGGCGCGCGTGCAAGCCTTACGCGATGTCGGGCGAAATGGCGGCGGCCAAGCAGATGCAGAAGACCAAGTTCGCGCGGCGCGGCAGCGATCCGATGCCGACGGGAACGATCGCGGGCAAGCCCGCCAAGGGCGGGGATAAGAGCGCGCAGAATTCGACGCCGGGCGAAGACGGCTATTTCGCGGATGATGACGATGAACCGGGCGAGACCACGGGCTCTATTCCCGAAACACCCGCCAAGCCCGCGCCGAAAGGCAAGGCTTTGAAAGTATCGAAGCAGCAGGCGAAGGAAATTTTCGCCAAGCCCGCGCCCGCGATGAAGGCGGCCGTGCCAGGCGATGACGGGGACTTCGACGAGGACGACTGAGCGGCGTTAAGCCCGTCCCAGCCACGCTTCGATTATCAGCGCTCCAAATAAAATCAGTCCCGCGTCCCTGTTCGACTTGAACAGCATCAGGCAGTGATCCGGATCGTCGATGTTCAGCCGCGCGGTTTGCCACGCCAGATGTGCGGCAAAAATAGCCAAGCCTAGAAAGAATATCCATCCGCCGCCCGCCATCGCGCCGGAAATCCCGATCAGCACGACGGCTGCCGTATAGAAACTCGCCAGCATCGGCCGCGTGTTTTCGCCGAACAGCAGCGCGGTGGATTTAATGCCGATCAGCGCGTCGTCCTCGCGGTCCTGATGCGCGTAGATGGTGTCGTAGGCGATCACCCAGCAGATCGATCCGGCATAGAGCACGAACGCCGTGGCATCGAGCCTGCCGAACACCGCAGGCCAGCCCATCAGCGCGCCCCATGAGAACGCGAGGCCGAGCACGATCTGCGGCCAGTAGGTGATGCGTTTCATGAACGGATAGACCGCGACGATGAGCAGCGACGCGATGCCGGTGGCGATGGTGAAGCTGTTGAATTGCAGCAGCACCGCGAGACCGACGAGTGCTTGCGCTACGAGAAAAGCGGCGGCCTGCGCCACGCTCACTTGTCCCGAAGGAATGGGCCGCGAGCGCGTGCGCTCGACCAATTTGTCGAGGTCGCGGTCGACCAGATCGTTCCAGGTGCAGCCGGCGCCGCGCATCGCGAATGCGCCGATGAAAAAGAGAATGACGTGCCAGATATTCACCGGCTTGTGCGCGTAAACGGCGGCGATCCCGGCCGACCACCAGCACGGCATCAGCAACAGCCATGAACCGATGGGGCGATCGAGGCGCGCAAGTCTCAGGTAAGGACGCGTGAACGCGGGAGCGATGCCGTCGACCCAGTTTCCGGTCGCATCGGCGACGCGTCCGGCATGTTCGCTCATCGCCCGAGCGGCGTGCCGGTCAGCGTGTCAAAGGTGCCGCTGCCGCGCTTGATGGTGTCGGGCGCGGCGGCATTCGGAGCGCCGAGCGCGTCGCTCAGGCTCGGGCCGGTGGGGCGAGGCGGGTTGGCGGCGGCCTTGCAGATTTGCGAGCGCATCTGCAGCGTCTTGCTATGCGCGCCGGCCATCTGCTGGACCGCCTGCGGAGGAATGTTGCACCAGGTGGAATTATCCCTGGCGAATTTCACCACCTTGGCTTCCGCCGCCGCGAAGGTATTGAACAGCGCGCAGGCTTCCGGCGCGGTCGCCTTGCGCTCGCTCGCCGCCCGGATCAAGCCGGCCTTTTTGGCGGCGTCGTCGCGCAGCGAAAGAAAATCCTTCATGCACGGCGGCTCTTGCTGCTGCGGCGGGAACTGAGCCGCGGCATTGCCCGTGAGAACGAGCATTGCGGCAAAAGCAAACGGTAGCGCCCGGCTAAGGCTCATCGCGTACCCTCTTGTGGTCCTGCGTGCATTATACAGCGCGCCGGAAGACACGCCTTATTATCAGCCTGCCGAATTCGGCAACAAGGCGGCAGAACCTCCAAAATCCCGGTCAGGCGGCTGGTCAGCCCGGCAGGGGCCCAGTAAACCAGCCCATCTCCACCCGGCACAAGACCATGCCCCGTTACGATTTCCGCAGTCCCCGTCTCCACACCGATGCCGCGCTGGCCCGCGGCGGCGCGATCAAGCTCGACCGCGACCCGGCGAATTACCTGCTCAACGTGCTCCGCCTGAAAGGGGGAGATGCCGTGCTGCTGTTCAACGGCCGCGATGGCGAATGGCGCGCGACGCTGGAAGTGGCCGGGAAACGCGCGGTTTCGCTTCTCGTAGGCGAACAGACGCGGCCGCAGCCGCAGGCTAACGACCTGCACATGCTGTTCGCGCCGCTCAAGCATGCGCGGCTCGATTACATGGTGCAGAAGGCGGTGGAACTCGGCGCCACGAAACTGCAGCCGGTCATCACCCGCCACACCCAGGTGGCGCGCGTGAATACCGAACGCATGCGCGCCAACGCGGTGGAAGCCGCCGAGCAGTGCGGCATCTTGTCCCTGCCGGAAATCGCGGAGCCCGCTCCCCTGAATGCACTGCTCGGCGCGCGCGACGCCAAGCGGCTGCTGATTTTTTGCGACGAGGATGCCGACGTGAAAGATCCGGTGGCGGCGCTCAAAGCCGTGCGGACATCGGCCCGCATGCCACTCGCGGTGCTGCTCGGTCCGGAAGGCGGCTTCGCCGAAGAGGAACGCGCCGCACTGCTCAAGCAGCCGAATGTCGTTCGTCTCGCTCTGGGCCCGCGAATTCTGCGCGCCGACACCGCGGCGGTGGCCGCGCTCGCGCTGGTGCAATCGGTGCTGGGCGACTGGAGCTAGCGCGCGAGCCGCCGGTCGTAGCGGCAGGCAAAACCGATATAGCCGCCGTACTCGGCTTGCACGCTGGTGATGCGCGCCGCCTTGCCATAGCGCGCGCAATGCGCCTCTGCCATCTCCGCCGCGAGCGCCCGGCTGGCTGGTGACCAGGAGATTATTCCCCCCGTGTCATTTCCAGTCAGCCCGGGGCCCGGTCCGGCGCAGGAACTCAGCAACAGGCCAACGGCCAGCGCCGTGAGCACTAATGGACGACGCAACATCGCACTCGCTTTACGACGCATACGAACGCCACTCAGCACTCACAACGCGAACGTCGAAACTCTGTACGCCAAAACTCTGTACGCCAAGCAACAGCACTTCGGTCATCGCGCACGCCGGCATGTTTTTCTCCGTCGCACCAACACACATTGCACAGCGGCGACATGCGAATCGTGAAGCTATGATGCCGTCCCGCTCGCGCTGTACAGAGTCCGCGGGGCATCAAAGTTGTGGTCAACTCCTGCCCGGGCGGAGAAAGCTGTGATAAAGTTTTCAGGCTAGCGCGATGATTGCCTGTAAGGATTGTTGTATGACCGGTCATTTCCGCCTGCGGCGTTTGTTTCCGGCACTCATGCTGGCCGGTTTGTTGTTCATGCCCGGCCAATCCCGCGCCGCCAGCTGGCTGGAAATGAACACTTGGCTCACGGGCCCGCGCTACGACGGCGCGTTGCCGGCCTGCGACGCCGCTCTGGGGTGGATCGCCTCGCGGTTTTCAGCCAAGGAAAGCCAGTACTGGAACTCCAGCCTGCAGATCGTGAATTTCGACCGCGTGCGGGAAACCGCTTTCCGGCCATGGGCGTCGGGGACGATTCCACGCCGGTTCTGCAGCGCGAAGGCGCTGGTTTCCGACGGGCGCTGGCGGCAGGTGAATTTCTCCATCGTCGAGGACGGCGGCGACATCGGCGCGACCTGGGGCGTCGAATTCTGCGTGGTCGGGCTTGATCGCAATTGGGCCTACAATCCCGGCTGCCGGGCGGCGCGGCACTAAGCGCCCGGATTGAGCGGGTTTTGACCCAGGCTATTTTGTTCTTGTATTGTTCTCATTCATCGGCTAACGTCCTTGGGCGTAGTTAGTGAGCCAGGGGGCCGCCGATGTTCCGCCGTAGCAAGATCGAGCAAGCCATCCACGTCACGGCGGCTGTAACGGCCATTCTCTTCCTCGCCATCGTCACCGTCTTTGCGCAAGACGGGCGCCTGGACAGGCGCCAGAGCGAGCCCGGCCAGTTCGATTTCTACGTGCTGGCGTTATCGTGGTCGCCTTCCTACTGCGAGGCCTCCAGCGAGCGGTTTCCCAACCGGGCGCCGGACCAGCAATGCAGCGTACGGCCCTATTCGTTCGTGGTGCATGGGCTGTGGCCGCAATACGAGCGGGGCTTTCCAGCCTTCTGCCAGGTGCCCGCGCCCCGGCTCGACCGCAATATCGTTTCCTCCATGCTGGACCTGATGCCGAGCCCGCGGCTGATTTTTCATGAATGGGATCGCCACGGGACCTGCTCGGGGCTTACCCCGAACGCCTATTTCGAGACCGTGCGGAAAGCGCGCGCGGTGGTGAAAATTCCGGATCAGTTTCTTGAAGTCACCAGTACGTTGAGCGTGTCGCCGGATGAAATCGAGGAAGCTTTCGTCAAGGTCAATCCGGGGCTCACGCGCGGCGCCATCTCGGTGAACTGCAACAGCACGCGGCTGAGCGAAGTGCGCGTTTGCCTGAGCAAGGAATTCCGTTTCCGCGATTGCGCCGAGGTCGACCGCCGCGCCTGCCGCCGCGACAAGGTCATCATGCCGCCCATGCGCGGGGGCCGCGCCGCCGAAGCGAATTAAGCCGCACGCTGCCGCAGGCGCTCTATAATGGTCCGATCGTAACGGGCCATTCGCCGGACGCACTCAATTGAATTACCGCCACGCCTTCCACGCCGGAAATTTCGCCGACGTCTTCAAGCACGCGGTGCTCTGCCGCATCATCGCGTATTTGCGCGAGAAGCCCGCCGCCTATCGCGTGATCGACACCCATGCCGGGGCGGGCCTCTACGATCTTGCCGGTTCGGAAGCGAGCCGCGGCGGCGAATGGCGGCAAGGCATCGCGCTTCTGCTCGCCGCCCAGCCCGATCCAGCTGCCGCCGCGCTGCTCGCGCCGTTCCTCGATGTCATCGCCGCGCTCAACGCGCCCGGCCAGCTCAAGATTTATCCCGGCTCGCCCGCCTTGGCGCGCGCCTGGCTGCGTCCGCAAGACCGCCTCATCGCCTGCGAGATCGAGCCGAAGGCCGCCCAGGCGCTGACCGCGAATTTGCGCGGCGACGTTCGCATCAAGACGCTGCGCATCGACGGGTGGACGGCGCTTGAGGCTTACGTCCCGCCGGTGGAGCGGCGCGGCGTCGTGCTGGTCGATCCGCCGTTCGAGGCAGATGACGACTTCACGCGTCTCGCAAACGGCCTTGCCGCCGCGCACCGCAAATGGGCGACCGGCATTTACGCGCTCTGGTATCCGATCAAGAGCCGGGCCGAGCCCGATGCGCTGGCGAAAAATCTCCAGCGCTCGGGAATTACGCGAATTTTACGCGCGGAGCTCACCGTTGCGCCGCCCGATGACGTCACGCGGCTCATCGGCTCCGGGCTGATTTTGGTCAATCCGCCCTGGACGCTGGAAAAAGAACTCAAAATCCTGCTGCCAATGCTTGCCGGAATCATGGGCCGCGACGGCAAAGGCGGCTTCCGCCTCGACTGGCTGGCCGGCGAGCGCGCCCGCTGACGCCGTGGCCTCTTTTCACAGCGGCCGTGTTGGTTTAGCTCTTAGAGGCTGGCTTAGACGTTCCGCCTCCTTTGGGGGGCCGGCGGAGTGACTGAGGCCCAAGGCGGCTGACGCTATTTCCCCGATTGTGAATGTCCGGCCGAGCTCCCCGCCGTGGGGGCGGGGTGCGAAGCATTCTCGGGGATGGGAGGAGTTTCCCGATGGCCCAGACCGGTACGGTAAAATTCTTCAATGGCGAGCGAGGCTATGGCTTCGTGAAGCCGGACGACGGCGGGCGTGACGTGTTCGTGCACATCACGGCTGTCGAGGCGGCGGGGTTGAAATCGCTGAATGAGGGGCAGCGCATTACCTTCGACGTCGAGCCCGACAAAAAGGGCAAGGGGCCCAAGGCCGTCAATTTGGTGGTCACCGGCTGATCTCGCACGCGGCGGCCAATCCGGCTCGCCGGTCATCTCAACTCATTCACCGGCCGCGGGCCGCACCCCGCTTTGGCTTGAGGTATCGTATCGCCATGATGATTTTGCGTTCGCTTCCCGCTTCTCCATTCGGCCGCAAGGTGCGGATTGCCGCCGGTCTGCTAGGCCTTGCCAGCAAGATCGACGTGCAGGCCGCCGACACCAACAGCCCCACCGACAGTCTGCGCGCGCAGAACGCGCTCGGAAAAATTCCGGTGCTGATCGCCGAGGACGGCACGGCGGTTTATGACTCGCGCGTGATCCTGGAATATCTCGATCATCTCGCCGGCGGCGGGCGCATCCTTCCGAAGGAAACGAAAGCGCGCTTCGCGGCGCTGCGGCTGCAGGCGCTGTGCGACGGCATGATGGATGCCTCGATCCTGCTGATGTACGAAGGCCGCTTCCGTCCGCCGGAAAAGCACGAGCAGAAATGGATCGACTATCAGGCCGACAAGGTGGCGCGCGGCTTCAGGGTGCTGGAAGCCTCGCCGCCGAAGCTCGATCCGCTGCCCGATGTCGGCCAGATCGCGCTCGCCTGCATTCTCGGCTATCGCGATCTTCGTTTCGAAGGCACATGGCGCAAGGATCATCCGCGGCTGGTCGCCTGGCATGACGCCTTTGCGGCACAGGTGCCCGCTTTCGCCGAGACGAAATTCGTGCCCTGAAAATTCAGCGCACGCGCAACGAAAAAGCCCCGGACCGAAATCCGGGGCTTTTGATTTTGTGTGCCGTTACGCGTTGCGATCAGAAGCGGTAGTTGACGCCCGCGCGCACGATGTTGGTCTGGAAGCTCGCATCCGAGCCGGCAACGGTGCCGCCGCGTCCGAGATCGACGTAGAGATATTCGACCTTGGCGGTCCACGGACCAGCCAGCGCGGCTTCGACGCCGCCGCCGAGAGTCCAGCCGGCTTTCGTGATCGAGTTGTCGCCGACGCCAGCAACGGTGTTGCGGATGTTGCCGTAAGCGAGACCGCCCGAGACGAACGGCATGAAGCGATCCGCAGCGAAGCCGAGGCGGCCGCGCGTGGTGCCGAGCCAGCTGTTGCGAACCTGGCAAGTCGTGCCATCGCAGGCGCCGTTGCCCTTGATGTTGGTCCAGTCGAGATCGGTCTCAAGACCGAAAACGGCCGGGCCGGCCTGCCAGTTGTAGCCGAGCGTGCCGCCGATCAAACCGCCGTTGAGATTGAACGAGCCGGGAAACGGCGCCGAGACGCCCGTGTTGCCCCAGCCGTAACCGCCGTTGATGCCGACATACGCGCCGGTCCAGTTGTAGGCCTGCTGATAGTAAGCAGGCGCCTTGGTCGGCATCGGCGCGCGGCGCTGAATGTCCGCGGCGGAAGCCGGCAGCAGACCGGCAGCCATCGCCAGGATACCGGTGCTTGCAAGAGTTAAGCGTCGCATAATTGTTCTCCCCGTTATTTCCAAAACGGCCGATGGCGTGCCGAACTCGACCGCTGCATCAACTCGTGGGGGGGCAAGTAAGTTCCTGAATGCGGCGACGGGAAGGCTGGTTTATGGCGTGCTTGGAGCATTTAAAACCGACCGTTTTATTCCACTGCGGCGTTGCGCCGATGCCACACAAAATCATCCGGCCTCGCTTGGCCGCCGCCGAAAACAAAAGGCCCCGGAACTTTGTTCCAGGGCCTTTCGCGTTTCGCTCCGCTTGAAATCAGAAGCGGTAATTGACGCCGAAGCGCAGGATGTTGGACTCCACGCCGTTTGCCGCGCCGGTGACGGAATAGTTCCGGTCGGACAGATCGATGTAGAGATATTCCGCTTTCGCCGACCAGTTCGGCGTCAGGCCGACTTCCATGCCGCCGCCGGCGGTCCAGCCGATGTGGCTCTTGGATTCCGCAAGGCCCGCGACTTCGCCCTTCACGCCGCCATAGGCGAGGCCGAAAGTTCCGTAGAACAGGATGTTGTTGAGCGCGACGCCGGCGCGTCCGCGCAAGGTTCCAAACCACGGATTGGAGAACTTCCAGGGCGCGAAGGTGTCGTCGGCGCCGGAGATCTGGATGTCGGTCTCGCCGCCGAATACGAACTGGCCGCTCTGCCAGTTGTAACCGGCCTGCAAGCCGCCCTCGAGCCCGGACGGATTGGTCGGATTGTGAGTGGTGCTGCCCCACTGATAACCCAGATTGCCGCCCACATAAGGGCCGGTCCAATTGTAGGTGTTCGGCGCGGGGGCGTTGTAATAGGGAGCCTGGCTGCGCGGCAGATCGGCGGCGATCGCGGCGCCTGCCGCAACCGTCATGGCGACCGCGGCCACGGCGAAACTCGTCTTCATCATCACACCCTCCACCTTGTTCCCCGCGCGCCCGTCATGCTGGCTGGCGCGTCGTGATCAACTTTGCTTCGGCGATCCTGGCTGTTCGGCTGAACCCCGGTCCGGCGCGAACATCGTTCGCAATTGAGGAGCCGCAAGGTTCGCCGTGTGGCTAAAGATCGTCATTTTATCGGAGGGATTTATCGCGCATTTGAAGTTAAACGGTTATGAATCGCTAAGGACGAAGCAGTTGTTATCCCTAAAGAACCATTAGTTCTGCGCGTTTCGGGGCCGTTGCGTTTACCATGTCGGGTGAGGATGTGTTTACTATAACGCCGCCGCGCTTCTGCTGCGTGCGATAAGCGGCAAAAGAAAAGATGACGATGCCGAAAAATTCGAACGACACGCCGCTGCGCGCGGCTCTCATCACAGGCGGCTCGAAACGCATCGGCCGCGCCATCACGCTGGCGCTGTCGCGGGCGGGCTATGCGGTGGTGGTGCATGCGAACTCATCGCGCAATGAGGCTGAAAAGCTTTGCGCCGAAATTTCCGCGCAAGGGGGCCGCGCCAGCGTCGCGCTGGCCGATCTCTCGAACGATAAGGACGTGCAGGGGCTCATTCCCGCCGCCGCGGCGTTCGGGCCGCTCACGTTGCTGGTGAACAATGCCGGCGAGTTCGAGCGCGACGAAATCGGCTCGCTCGACCGTGCGCGTTTCGACCGCACCGTGGCGGTGAATTTGCGCGCGCCATTGTTTCTCAGCGAGGGCTTTGCCGCGCAGGCGCCGGCCGGGGCCGATGCGTCGATCGTCAACTTGCTCGATCAGCGGGTATTCAAGCCGACGCCGCATTTCGTCTCTTATTCGCTGACCAAGCACGCGATGTTCGCCGCCACCACGATGCTGGCGCAGGCGCTGGCGCCGAAGGTTCGGGTCAATGCGGTCGCGCCCGGCCCGGTGCTGCCCAGCCCACGGCAATCGGCGGGGGATTTCGCCGCGCAAGCCGCGACGCTGCCGCTCGGCCGGGGTCCAAGCCCCGAAGAGATCGCGCAGGCGGTGGTGTTTCTCGCCCAGGCGGCCAGCGTGACCGGGCAGACCATTGCGGTCGACGGCGGCCAGCATCTGGCGTGGCAAACGCCGGATTCCGGCATTGTCGAGTAGGCTCGCGTCTGGTTCGCGCCGCCCCGACGCATTACCTTCCGCTGCATGAGCGATCCGAAAAAAGATATCGAGCCGGAAACCGCGCTCCCCGAGGCCGAGGAAGAAGCCTCGCTGCCCGAGGTCGAGGAAGAGACCGCGCTCGATTTGATGGAAGAGGGCGCGCTGGCGAAAGGCCGCGCCGCCATCCTGCGCTACGGCAAGTTCGCGCCGGAAGCGCCCGGCGTTTACCGCATGATCAACGCCAAGGGCGACGTGCTCTACGTCGGCAAGGCGAAGAATGTCCGCAAGCGGGTGCTCTCATACGCGCGCCCGGCGGGACTGGAAACGCGCATCGTGCGGATGGTGGCGGCGACCACCACGATGGAATTCATTTCCACCGAGACTGAAACCGACGCTCTGCTGCTCGAAGCCAACATGATCAAGAAGCTGCGGCCGCGCTACAACGTGCTGCTGCGCGACGACAAGTCGTTTCCCTACATTCTGATCACCACCGACCACTGGGCGTCGCAACTCAGCAAGCATCGCGGCGCGCGCACGCGCAAAGGAAACTATTACGGGCCTTTCGCTTCGGGGCTCGCGGTCAACCAGACGATTACGGCGCTGGAGCGCGCCTTTTTGCTGCGCTCGTGCACGGATGCATTTTTCGAAAGCCGCACGCGGCCGTGCCTGCTGTTCCAGATCAAGCGCTGCGCGGCGCCGTGCACCCGCGAGATCGATTTTCCGGAATATTCCAGACTGGTGAGCGAGGCGAATGCGTTTCTATCCGGCCGCAGCCAGGCGGTGAAGCAGGAACTGGCGGCGGACATGGAGAAGGCGTCGGCGGCGGAGGATTTCGAACGCGCCGCCGTGTTGCGCGACCGCATCGCCGCGCTCTCGGCGGTGCAGTCGCATCAGGGCATCAATCCGCGCGGGGTCGAGGAAGCCGACGTGTTTGCCATCCATCAGGACGGCGGTTTCAATTGCATTCAGGTGTTCTTCTTCCGCACCGGACAGAACTGGGGCAACCGTGCGTATTTTCCGAAAGCCGACCGCTCGCTCAGCATGGGCGAAGTGCTCGGGGCGTTCCTGGCGCAGTTCTACGACGACAAGCCGTGCCCGGCCTGCGTCTTCATTTCCCACGCCATCGAGGATCGCGAGTTGCTGGCTGAAGCGTTGAGCAGCAAAAGCGGCGGCAACGTGGAAGTCTCCGTTCCCCAGCGCGGAGAAAAGAAGGAGCTTATCGTCCACGCGTTGCGGAACGCGCGCGAGGCATTGGCGCGCAAGCTCGCCGACACATCCTCGCAGCAGAAGTTGCTCAAGGCGCTGGCGGAATTGTTTGCGCTGCCGCGCACGCCGCAGCGCATCGAAATTTACGACAACAGCCACATCTCCGGCAGCAATCCGGTCGGGACCATGGTGGTCGCCGGGCCGGAAGGATTTCAGAAGAACCAGTACCGCAAGTTCAACATCCGTTCGGAGGACATCAGCCCCGGCGACGACTACGGCATGATGCGCGAAGTGCTGCAGCGCCGGTTCAAGAGATTGCTGACCGAATCTCCGCGCGAGGCTGGCGGCAGCACGCTGGCGTCGCTGCTCGCCGGCGATGCGGATCGCGACGAGGATTCACCCTGGCCCGATCTGGTGTTGATCGACGGCGGGCAGGGGCAGCTCGCGGCCGCGCAAGAAACACTGGCCGGACTAGGGATTACCGACGTGCCGCTCGCCGCGGTGGCGAAGGGACCGGACCGCGATGCGGGACGCGAGACTTTTTTCGTCGCCGGACGCACGCCTTTCAAGCTGCCGCCGCGCGATCCGCTGCTGTATTTCATCGAGCGTTTGCGCGACGAGGCGCATCGCTTCGCCATCGGCACGCACCGCGCGCGGCGCAAGCGCGATATCCGCGAGGCAGGCTTGCAGGAAATCCCCGGCATCGGCCCGACGCGCAAACGCGCGCTTCTTCGCCATTTCGGCACGCTGAAGGCGATCGAGCGCGCCTCGCTGCCCGACCTCTCGAAGGTGCCGGGAATTAATGCAGAGACCGCGCGAAAGATATATGAGTTCTTCCATGAGAGCGCATGATCCCGAAAAGTGGGAACCGGTTTTCGGATAAGATCATGTGCGCAGACAAGACGCATGATAACGGGGTAGGGAAGCAATGATCATCCAGAAGCAAGAAGACGTCACGACGGCGGTGGTCGAGGCGTTTAAAAACACGGCGGACCCGCGTTTCCGGGAAATCCTCATTGCGCTTGTGAAGCACCTGCATGCATTCGCTCGCGATGTGCATCTGACCGAACAGGAATTCGAGAAGGCAGTCGGCTATGTGGTGGCGCTCGGCCACCGGACCAACGACAAGCACAACGAGGCCGTGCTGATGTCCGGATCGCTCGGCTTCTCGACGCTGATCTGCCTGCTCAACAACGGCAACAATGGGCAGACGGAAACGACGGCGAATTTGCTCGGCCCGTTCTGGCGCATGAATTCGCCGCGCACCGAAAGCGGCGCCTCGATCATCCGCTCGCCGACGCCCGGTCCGGCGATGTTTGTCGATTGCTGGGTGAAGGACCAGAAGGGCGCGCCGGTTGCGAATGCCGAAGTGGACATCTGGCATTCCTCGCCGGAAGGTTTTTACGAGCAACAGGACCCGAAACAGGCCGACATGAATCTGCGCGGCAAGTTCATGACCGACGCGAAGGGGCATTTTGCTTTCCGCAGCGTGAAGCCGGCGGGCTATCCGATTCCGATCGACGGACCCGTGGGCGATCTCGTGCGTGCCACGGGACGGCATCATTACCGGCCCGCGCATCTGCACTTCCTGATTTTCAAAGAAGGTTTCAAGACGCTGATCTCGCAGATTTACGTCAACGACGACGAGAAGCTGGAGACCGACGTGCAGTTCGGCGTTACGCGCGCGCTGGTCGGGAACTATATCCGCCACGATGGGCCCGCGCCCGCGCCCGACGTGAAGGGCGAATGGTACTCGCTCGATCAGACCTTCGTGATGGAACCGGGCGTGAGCCGCCTTCCGAGAGCGCCGATCCAGTAATCGGGGACTGCGGCACACGGACGGTTGACGACGCCCCGGCCGGGGTGTTCCTTGTTGCGCATGAAAGCCGACACGAGGCCTTCGCCGACGCATCGGCTGGCGCTGCCGAACATGCTCACTTATGCGCGCATCGTCGCCGTTCCGGCGGTGGTGGCCTGCATGTATTGGCAGAGCATTCTTGATGGCGGGCTGTGGTTGCGCTGGGTTGCGCTGGCGATTTTCATCATCGCGGGCGTCACCGACATTCTCGACGGTTATCTCGCCCGCATGTGGGATCAGCAGACGAGCTTCGGCCGCATGCTGGATCCGATCGCCGACAAGCTGCTGGTGTCGTCGTGCCTGCTGATGCTGGCGGCGGACGGAACCATTCGCGGCTGGTCGCTGTGGGCGGCTATCGTCATTCTCTGCCGTGAAATTCTGGTGTCGGGATTGCGCGAATATCTCGCCGAGTTGCGCGTGAGCGTGCCGGTGACGCGGCTTGCGAAATGGAAGACGACGCTGCAACTGGTGGCCATCGGATTTTTGCTGGCGGGCGATGCCGGCGATCTCATCATTCCGATCATCAGTAATGTCGGCCTGACGCTGCTGTGGCTCTCGGCCATTCTCACGCTCTACACCGGCTGGGATTATTTCCACGCCGGCATCCGGCATCTGCGCGACCAATGAGCGTGAAACTGCGTTACTTCGCCTGGGTGCGCGAGCGCGTCGGCAAGGCCGAGGAAGATATTTCATTGCCCGCCGGGGTGACGACGGTCGGTGGCCTGATGGACTGGCTGGCGGGGCGCGGCGAGGAATACGCCCACGCTTTCGAAAACCGCAAATTCATCCGCGCGGCCATCGACCGCACCCACGTGCCGCCGGAAACCGCTATCAAGGGCGCGGCTGAGATCGCTTTCTTTCCGCCGATGACGGGCGGGTAGCGCGGCCAGCAAAAGTGGGAATCGGCTTTGCGTCCGGCCGCGCGCTCATAATGAATTCTCTTCGTGAAGAGAGTAGAATGCCGGCATGAAGTCCACCGTCCGCCTGCAACGCGAGCCGTTTGACGCTGCCCTCGAGGCCGCGCTGCTCAAGCGCGGGCGCAGCGATGTCGGCGCGGTCGTCACCTTCACCGGCGTTTGCCGCGGCAACGAAGCGAATGAGCCGATCGCCGCGCTCACGCTGGAGCATTATCCCGGCATGGCGGAGGCGGAGATCGAGCGTCACGCCGCCGAAGCGATGCGGCGCTGGCCGCTGCTCGGGCTCACCGTCATTCATCGTTTTGGCCGCATCGAGCCGGGCGACGATATCGTTCTCGTCGTCACTGCCTCGTCGCACCGGCAAGCCGCGTTTGCCGCCGCCGATTTTCTGATGGATTATCTCAAGACCCGTGCGCCGTTCTGGAAACAGGTCGAGCGCAAGGACGGCACAAGCTGGATTGAAGCAAAGCAGGCCGACGATGCGGCCGCCGAGCGTTGGCAAGAGCCGGCAGCAAGACGCGATGCCGTGGAGTGATTGCTCGAAAAGTAACTCGCGGTGGGTAGCAGGGGGCGTTTCATGGTTCCGGTTTTGATTACAGCCGTTGCACTGGTGCTTGGCATCAGTGCCGCGCCGGCGGCGCAGGTTTCCTACTTCGACGTGCCGCGCGGCGCGCATCCGCATGACGTCGCGCCAGCGCCTGACGGCACTGTCTGGTACACCGCTCAGCGCCAGGGCGCGCTCGGCATTCTCGATCCGAAAACCGGCAAGGTGCAGCAAATTCCGCTCGGCCCCGGCGCCGCGCCGCATGGCGTGATCGTCGGGCCGGATCGCGCCGCCTGGCTTACCGAAGGCGGGCAGAACGCCATCGCGCGCGTCGATCCCGTCACCAAGGCGGTGAAGCTGTTTCCGCTGCCGCCGGAATTTCCCAACGCGAACCTGAACACCGCGACCTTCGACAAGAAGGGCGTCCTCTGGTTCACCGGCCAGAGCGGCGTCTATGGCCGCGTCGATCCCGCTACCGGCAAGGTCGATGCCTGGAAAGCGCCGAAGGGCTACGGCCCTTACGGCATCACGACGACGCCGAATGGGGACGTCTGGTACGTCTCGCTCGCCGGCGATCATCTGGCGAAAATCGACACCGTGAGCGGCGACGCCATGGTGGTCGCGCCGCACAAGCCGGGCGTCGGCCCGCGCCGTGTGTGGTCGGATTCAAAAGGCCTGCTGTGGGTGAGCTTCTGGCACAGCGGCGAAGTCGGCCGCTATGACCCCGCGTCGAAGACGTGGAAAGTCTGGAACCTGCCGGACAGCAAATCCGGCTGCTATTCGGTATTCGTCGACGACAAGGACAAGGTGTGGCTGACGGATTTCATCGCCAACGCGATTGTGCGCTTCGATCCGGCGACGGAAAAATTCGAAAACTTTCCGAGCAATCAGCGCGGCGCTTCCGTGCGGCAGATGCTGGGACGTCCCGGCGAAGCCTGGGGCGCTGAATCCGGCACCGATCGTCTGGTAGTCGTGCGCGACTAGACCGTTGGAAGTTTAAGCCGCCGCGGCTTTGCCCTTCGGCTGCACTTCGGCGGTGTAGTCTTCCATCAATTGCCGGGTGATGCCGCCGGGATTGAAATTCCAGTCGGCGATCACCGACACCGGCGTCACCTCGGCGGCCGAGCCGGTGATGAAGCATTCCGAAAAATCGTTCAGCTCGTCCGGCATGATGCGCCGCTCGATCACCTCGAAGCCGCGCTTGCGCGCAAGCCCGATCACTGTCTGACGGGTGATGCCGTCGAGGAAGCAGTCGGCGAGCGGCGTGTGGATCTTGCCGTCCTTGACGAAAAAGATATTCGCGCCGGTGCATTCGGCGACGCGGCCCTGCCAGTCGAGCATCATGGCGTCGGCAAATCCGCGGCGCTCGGCGCGGTGCTTGGAGATCGTGCAGATCATGTAGAGACCGGCGGCCTTGGCGCGGCACGGCGCCGTCTTCGGATCGGGCCGGCGGTATTCCGCGAGATCGAGCTTGATGCCCTTGAGCCGCTCGGCCGGATCGAAATAGCTCGGCCATTCCCACGCCGCGATCGCAAGGTGGATGGTGTTGTTCTGCGCCGAGACGCCCATCATCTCCGAGCCGCGCCAGGCGACCGGGCGGATGTAGGCGTCATTCTTGCCGTTCTTCTCGACGACAAGCTGCTTGGCCGCGTCGATTTCCGCAACCGTGTAGGGGATTTCAAAGTCGAGCGTCTTGGCGGAATTCTTCAGCCGCTCGGAATGTTCGGTGCATTTGAAAATCTGGCCGCCATAGGCGCGCTCGCCCTCGAACACGCAGCTGCCGTAATGCAGGCCATGAGTGAGCACGTGCACGTTGGCGTCGGCCCAGGGCACGAGCTTGCCGTCGTACCAGATGAAACCCTCGAGCCGGTCGTAGGACTGCGCTGCCATGCTACTTACTCCTCGCGACCTGGCCTTGGCCGGTTAAGCTTTGGCCGGGTGCCGTTTTCCTTGCCCTTACGCCGCTTTTGCGTGGCGGCTCAACTCTTTGCTTCGCGGGTCAACACCCGGTATGTAGAGGATCACCCCATGAGAGCGCGCTTCCGGATGAGACGCAACGTTCCCTCCGGAACAGTCTGCCCAGGCACGATCCTTTCGTTAGCGACACTGTTTTTGTAACAATAAAACCGAAATATGTCAACATGGCTGACATAAATGTGACTGCCAAAACAACCGGCAAAACCGCCGACCTGACGGGCCGTTCCTCGTCCTCGGGCAGCCAATCCATCGCAGCGGGCGAGCCGGCCTGGGACATCATCGAACTGCTGTTCTTCGCCTATCGCGACTTCGTTGGTGACGCCGACGAAGTGCTGGCCAAGTTCAGCTTCGGGCGCGCGCACCACCGCGTGCTGCATTTCGTCAACCGCAATCCGGGCATGAAGGTTGCCGAACTGCTCGACATTCTGAAGATCACCAAGCAGTCGCTCGGCCGCGTGCTCAAGCAGCTCGTCGATCAGGGCTACGTGCTGCAGAAGGAAGGCGCCAACGACCGGCGCCAGCGCCTGCTTTACGTCACGAGCAAGGGCGAAGCTCTGGCGATGAAGCTCGCCGGATTGCAGACCGAGCGCATCGCCCGCGCGCTCAAAGATACCGGACCCGGCACGCACGACACTGCGCGCCGTTTTCTCACCGCCATGCTGGATGCCGAAGGCCGCGATCGCGTGCTGCGGCTGATCGCCCGCGCCGATCATGCCCGGCGTCCGCGCGCCTGACGTGCGGCGGGAGCGCGGCACATGACCATCTCCCCCGCGGTTCTTGCCGACGACGCGCCGCATCTGCTTGTGGTCGACGACGACCGCCGCATTCGCGACCTGCTGTCGCGCTTCCTCACCAGCGAAGGCTACCGGGTGACGACGGCGGAGACCGCGCTGGATGCGCGCGCCAAGCTCGGCGGTTTGAGCTTCGATCTTCTCATTCTCGACGTGATGATGCCGGGCGAAAACGGATTCGATCTCGCCAAGTCGATCCGCGGCACGTCCACGGTGCCGATCCTGATGCTCACCGCGCGTGACGCCACCGAGAGCCGCATCCAGGGACTGGAAAGCGGCGCCGACGATTATGTCGCCAAGCCGTTCGAGCCGCGCGAATTGTCGCTGCGCATCGCCAGCATTCTCAAGCGCGCCCGGCCAGCCGCGGCGGCGCCGGCGGAATCCATCCGCTTTGGAAAATTTGTGTTTCATCTTGGCCGGGGTGAATTGCGGCTCGGCGAAGAAGTCATCCATCTCACCGACCGCGAACGTGAGATGCTGCGCGTTCTCGCCGCGACGCCGGGCGAAACCGTGCCGCGCCTGGCGCTGGCCGGAAACGGCAACAGCGCGATCAACGAGCGCGCGGTGGACGTGCAGGTCAACCGCCTGCGCCGCAAGATCGAGCGCAATCCAACCAATCCGCTGATCGTGCAGACCGTGCGTGGCATCGGTTACCGGCTGGTGATTTCATGACCAGCCTCGACATCGGCATCGCCGCCATCCGCTCCATCCGCACGGCGGCAACCCGCGTCGGCGATGCCTGGCGGCGCATGAGCCGCTGGCTCAATAGCGTGATGCCGAAGGGTCTCTACGCCCGCGCGCTGCTCATCATCATTTTGCCGATGGTGATTTTGCAGTCGGTGGTGGCTTTCGTATTCATGGAGCGGCACTGGAATCTGGTGACGCGGCGCCTCTCAGCCGGCGTTGTGCAGGACATCGCGGCCCTGATCGACGTCTATCGCGGTTATCCGCAGGACGCCGACAACGCGCAGTTCAAGCGCATCGCGCAGGACCGGCTTGGCCTCGCGGTGGATTTCCTGCCCGTGAGCGAGATGCCGCCGCCGGGGCAGAAGCCGTTTTTCTCGCTGCTGGATCAGACGCTCTCGGTGGAGCTGCGCAAGCAGATATCCCGTCCGTTCTGGATCGACACCGTCGGCAAATCCACGCTGGTCGAAATCCGCATTCAGCTCGACAACACGGTGATGCGCGTGTTCGCCCGGCGCGGCGCCGCCTATGCCTCGAATTCGGAAATCTTCCTGCTGTGGATGGTCGGCACCTCGGCGGTGCTGCTCTCGGTCGCCATCGTTTTCTTGCGCAATCAAATCAGGCCGATCCTGCGGTTGGCGGACGCCGCCGAAAGTTTCGGCAAGGGACGTGAGGTGCCGAATTTCCGCCCGCGCGGGGCGCGCGAAGTGCGCCGCGCGGCTCAAGCTTTTATCGAGATGAAGTCGCGCGTCGAGCGCACCATCGAGCAACGCACGACGATGCTTGCCGGCGTGTCGCATGACCTGCGCACGATCCTGACGCGCTTCAAGCTCGAGCTGGCATTGATCGGCGACAGTCCCGAAGTCGAGGGAATGAAGAAGGACGTCGACGAGATGGGCCGCATGCTGGAGGCTTATCTGGCCTTCGCGCGCGGCGATTTCGGCGAACAATCCGAGCCGACCGACATGGCGGCGTTCGTCGAGGAACTCAAAACCGACGCCGAGCGCCAGGGCCACAAGACGAGCGCGGTATTCCACGGCCCGCCGCTGGTCACCGTGCGTCCGGCGGCGTTCAAGCGCTGTCTCGCCAATCTGGTGTCGAACGCCGCGCGGCATGCGCCGTCGATCTCGATCACCGGGCATCGCGATCATCGCTGGCTGACTGTCACGGTCGATGACGACGGGCCGGGCATTGCGGCGGACATGCGCGAGGAAGTGTTCAAGCCGTTCCTGCGGCTTGACGATGCGCGCAATCAGGACGAAGGCGGCACCGGATTGGGGCTGGCCATCGCTCGCGACATCGCGCGCTCGCACGGCGGCGACATCACGCTCGGCGACAGTCCGCTTGGCGGATTGCGCGCGACGGTGCGGGTGCCGGTGTAATCCCGACTTCGCTCCTCCCCGCGAAAGCGGGGACCCAGGCTATTTAGAACTGGATTCCCGCTTACGCGGGAATGAGTGGTGAGTGTTGCTAAGCTGCGGTGGCTTCTTCGCGTTCGCGGCCTCTACGCCGGCGGCGGCGCGAACCGCTGCAGCAGCGCGCCGGAATGGCGCACAGATCGTCGAGGAATCCCGACCAGCGTTGTCCGCGTGCCAGCCCGCGATCGAGCGCGGCCATCGTGCTGGCAAGGCCTTCGTCTTCGTCGTTCAGCCACACGCACATCACTTGCGCGAACATCAGCGCGGTGCCTTGCGCGCGGATCATGCCTTCCGGGCCGGATGAGGAAATGCCGGCGGCGGTGAGCATCCATTGCTGCGAGCGCACGCCCATCGCGTTGAGCGCAAAGGCGAGCCCCGGATTGCGCCGCGCCGAGCGCAGCAGCGAACGCACGGCGGGCTTGTAAGGCGCCAGCGCTTCGAGGCGGCGCATCAGCACGTCGAACAGCCGCTCGCGCGGCGGCTCTTCCGCCATGTCGGCATCGCCGCCGGACAGCACCGCGCGGTCGATCTCCTTGATGTGAGCGGCGAGGATGGCGAGCGTGGAGGCGAACTCTCCGCGCAGCTGCGACAGCGACAACCCGGCGCGCGTGGCGATGTCGGCGAAACCGATTTTCTCGAACGGCTGCTCTGCGAGTAGCGCGAGCATGGCTTCGACCGCCTTGTCGCGGTCGGATGTGCCGCGCGGCGGCGGGCTGGCGTTCGGGGTGCGGGGTTTCTTGTCGGCCATGTAAGCCTCCTGCGAACGTGTCGCTCGGGCTTAATGTAGGCCGCTAAACGCGACGGTTCTAGGGCAGCGTTTCATCCTTCGAGACGGCTGCTTCGCAGCCTCCTCAGGATGAGGGCTCAACCCGCCAGTTCGCGCGAGCGGCGTGTGGCGGCGGCGATGGCCTGCGTCATCAGGCCTTCCAGCCCGCCGGGGCCCATCAGCACGTCGAGTGCTGCGGCGGTGGTGCCGCCGGTGGAGGTGACGTTCTGCCGCAGCGTGGCGGCGTCCACATCGGAGCGCCGCATCAACTCGCCGGAACCGGCGATGGTTTCGCGCGCCAGCGTGGCGGCAAGCTCGGGCGGCAGCCCGGCGGCGACACCGGCTTTCGCCAGCGCCTCGGCCAGCAGGAACACGTAGGCCGGACCGGAACCGGACACGGCGGTGACCGCGTCCATCAAAGCTTCGTCCGCGATCCATTCGACTTTTCCGGCGGCGGCGAGCAGATCGCCCGCGAGCTTGCGCTGGACCGGCTTCACGTTGCGGTTCGCAACCGCGACCGTAATGCCGCGTCCGATGGCGGCGGGCGTGTTCGGCATCGAGCGCACCAGCGCGGCGTTGGCGCCCATCATTCGGCTAAGAAATTGCAGCGGCCGCCCGGCCATGATCGAGAGCACCAGCGTCGACTTGGCAACGAGCGGCGCGAGCTGCGGCATGATATCGGGCGCGATCTGCGGCTTCACCGCGACGACGATGGCCGCGACATCCTTCAACTTGCCCCTCGGGTTGATGCGCACGCCGCGCCGCGCCAGCGCCTTGATAGGCTTTGCCGGTTGCGGCTCGATCACCACGATTTTTTTGGGATTAAGTCCGCGCGCCAGCCAGCCATCGAGCAGCGCGCCGCCCATCTTGCCGGCGCCGACGAGAACGAGAATCCCGCGGAAATTTTTCAGCTTGCGCGCGTCGCGATCCGCCATGCGGCGTTCACGCCTCGCCGGCAGTCTCGAACATCGCGGCGTCGAGCGCCTCGCGCGCGGGCTTGCCGGCCCAGACCACGAATTGATAGGCCGGGAAATAGCGCTCGCAGGCGTCGAGCGCCATGCCGAGCAGCGCCTCGCACTGCTTGCCGGAAGCCTCGATGCCGCCGGTGAGCATCAGCGCGTGGCGGAACATCACCAGGCCGTCTTTCTTCCAGAGGTCGAAGTGGCCGATCCACATCTGCTCGTTGATGTAGGAGATCAAATGCTGCACTTCGTTGCGCAGCCGGTCCGGCACTTTCAAATCGAAGGCGCAGGCGAGATGGAGCGCTTCGAGATCGTGCATCCAGGTGTAGGAGACCTGATAGTCGGTCCAGCGCCCGGCGACGAGAATCGTGATCTCGTCATCGCTGGCGCGTTCAAACGACCAATCGTTCACCGCCGCGATGCGTTCGACCACATCGAGGGGGTTGATTCGTTGTTCTTCCGAATAGCTGATGAGGGACATGCCCGTCTCCGCCTTGCGCTGGGAAGTGGCGATGCGCGCACGCCACCGCACGCGTACCGGACGCAACGGACGGCCAACCGGGCCTGCTCATTTTGACGCAGTGGATTACGGGTGCCTTGACCGTAAAAACGAATCACTTGGCGGACTGACTATAACTCGCTCGATTCAGGCCGCCAAAGGCGCCGTCGAGGCAAATGAGCCGTGATTTGCGCCCCTCACGCAACGCCGCGGGGCGGAATCTCCACAGCCATTGCTGCGGCAAGTCGACTCAGTTGGGGATAACCCGGCCCTGTGACTCTTAGTCAAACAGGCTGGAAACCGACTCTTCCGAGGCGGTACGGCTGATGGCTTCGCCGATCAGGTTCGCGATGGGGAGCACGCGGATATTGCCCGCGGCCTTGATCTCGGCGGTGGGCTGGATCGAGTCCGTGATGACGAGTTCCTTGATCTTCGAGGCAGCGACGCGCGCCACCGCGCCGCCAGAGAGCACGCCGTGGCTCAGATAGGCGTAGACGGCCTTCGCCTTTTGTTCGAGCAGTGCGTCGGCCGCGTTCACCAGCGTGCCGCCGGAATCCACGATGTCGTCCACCAGGATGCAGGTGTGGCCCGCGACATCGCCGATCACGTTCATCACTTCGGATTCACCGGCGCGCTCGCGGCGTTTGTCGATGATGGCGAGCGGCGCGTTGATGCGCTTGGCAAGGCCGCGCGCGCGCACCACGCCGCCGACGTCGGGCGAGACCACCATCAGGTTGTCGAGTTTGAAGCGGTCGCGGATGTCGCGCACCATTTCCGGCGAGGCATAAAGATTGTCGACCGGGATGTCGAAGAAGCCCTGAATTTGCCCGGCGTGCAGGTCGAGCGTCATCACGCGGTCAACGCCGGCGCGGGTGATGAGGTTGGCGACCAGCTTGGCCGAGATCGGCGTGCGAGGGCCGGGTTTGCGGTCCTGCCGGGCATAACCGAAATAGGGGATCACCGCGGTGATGCGGCGCGCGGACGAGCGCCGCAGCGCATCGATGATGATCAGCAATTCCATCAGATGGTCGTTGGCCGGAAACGAGGTCGACTGGATGACGAACACATCCGCGCCGCGCACGTTTTCCTGGATTTCGACGAACACCTCCATGTCGGCGAAACGCCGCACGACCGCCTTGGTCAGCGGGGTCTTGAGGTATTCGGCTATCGCTTGGGCGAGCTCGGGATTGGAGTTGCCGGCGACGAGCTTGATCGCTCCGTTCTTCGCCGCCATCGCCGTCTCCTAAAGCTCGAACTCAATCGGCGGCGTGGTCATAACAAGGCGGGGGAGGCGCGGCAATACGAGTGAATTGTTGTCCCGAAGCTTTTTCGGACAGCGTGAACAAGACGCAAATAGATGCGTGATTCCGGCCTAATCCACCAGCGCGATGGTGTTGACGTGGCGGCCATAGTCCGGCTCGGCCCGGTGGGTGGTGCGGCGATAGCTGAAAAAGCGCTCCTCGCCGGCATAGGTGCACAAGCCAAGATCCTCGAAATGCGACAGGCCGGCATGCTTGAGCCGCGCGGCGATGTAGCCGGGCAGGTCAAACAGCGAATGTCCCGCGCGCTGAGAGGGCGCGAAGAAGCGCGCATTGGCGGCGTCATCTTTCTCGAACTGGGCGGCGAATTCCGGACCGACTTCGTAATTCGGCTGGCTGATCGTCGGGCCGAGCGCGGCGGCGATGCGGCGGCGGTCGGCGCCGAGATTTTCCATCGCCTTGAGCGTCGCTTCGATGACGCCGGTGAACGCGCCGCGCCAGCCGGCATGTGCCGCGCCGATGACGCGCGCCTTCGCGTCGGCGAACAGCAGCGGGCCGCAGTCGGCGGTGGAAATGCCGATGGCGAGCGCGGGCGTGCGCGTGACGATGGCGTCGGCGCGCGGGCGGTTTTCGCTCGTCCACGGTGCTTCGGCGACCACCACGTTCGGCGAATGAATTTGATAGGCGGTGATCAGATGACCGGCTGCGACACCCAGCGTCGCCGCCATGCGGGCGCGGTTCTCGGCTACGCGCTCCGGCATGTCGTTCGATCCGACGCCGCCATTGAGCGATGTGTAAATGCCCTGCGATACGCCGCCATGCCGCGTGAAGAAGGCGTGACTAATGCCGTCGAGCTTCGTGAGCGACGGCGCCTGCACGATCATCTTGTCCGCGCTCATGCGTTGAATCCCGGTAGCGGTCCGATCTTCGGGTCGGCGAAGGCGATGGCTTTGAACAAATCGCCCATGGCGGTTCGGCCATGGCCGGTGAGGCGCGAGAGCGCAAGTTCGATCGTCGCCACGTCCGAGCGGTTGGCGCCGGCCATCAATGCCGCGGCGCGCGTCATGATGCCGAGCCGTTCGAGGAATTCGGCCTGCGTGACCGGCCCGTGGACTCTAGCGCCCATGCTGCTCACCGCAACGCCGAGCGCTTGAAAATCCACGTGCGCCGTCAGGTCGGCAAGACCGGGCGCTGCGAGCGGATCGGCGAAAGCGTGACGGCCGACCGCCTGAAACGTATCGCCCGCGTCGCTTTGCGCGTGTCCGTAATCGATCACCAGCGCCGCGCCGTTGGAATGCGAAATGCGGCGGCCGATTTCCATGCCGGTAAAGTCGGTGCGCCACTCATAGAGCGCGCCCAGCGGTGCCGCGCGCAACTGCTTCGGCAGCGTGCCTTCGAAATGCGCGATCGGTTCGGCGGCGACGTTGAAGACGAGATTTCCGTTGGAGGCGATGTCCACGGTGCGCTCATGCCAGCCGTCTTTATATTTCACCGCCTGATGCACGGGCAGCGCATCGAAGAACTCGTTGGCGAGGACGATCAGCGGCCCGGCCGGCACTTGCTCGATCGATGTGTGCCAGTGCACCGGCACCGAGATGCCGGAAAGCGCCTCGAATTGCTGCATCTGCAGCACCGGGCTGATTTCGACGAGGTGGATGACCGTGGCGGCGCGAAAACCCGGCACCACCTGCGCGGCGCGCAGCGCATCGACCATCATGGTGCAGCGTCCGGGACCAAGTTCGACCACGCGGACGTTTTCCGGCGATCCCATCTGCTTCCACACCGAGGCCATCCAGAGCCCGATCAGTTCGCCGAACATCTGGCTGATCTCCGGCGCGGTGGTGAAGTCGCCGGTGGCGCCGAGCGGATCGCGCGTGACGTAATAGCCGTGCTTGGGGTGGGTGAGGCAGAGCGACATATATTGCGCGACGGTGATTGGCCCGGCCGCTTCGATCAGCCGGCGTATCTCGGCTTCAAGCGGGGGGATATCGCTCATCACATTTTCCGTAACGGCGGATGCCGCATGGCGTAGGCGATGAAGCCGATGCCGGCGAGCATCAGCGGCACCGACAGCACCATGCCCATGGTGAGATTGCCCCAGATGAATCCGAGCTGCGCGTCCGGTTCGCGGAACAGTTCGCAAATGGAACGCGCAATGGCGTAGCAGATGGCGAAAGCGCCGAGGATGAAGCCGGGCCGCTTCAACGCGCCGCCGCGCATCAGCAGCGCGAGCACGCCGAGCAGCACCACGCCTTCGAGCGCCGCTTCATAAAGCTGGCTCGGGTGGCGCGGGATCGGCCCGCCGCCGGGGAACACCATCGCCCACGGCGCGTCGGTGACGCGGCCCCACAATTCGCCATTGATGAAATTAGCGATGCGCCCGAGCAGCAGCCCGATCGGCCCGACCGCGCAGGTCACGTCGCCGAGCGAGAGGATGGGAATGCCGCGATGACGCGCGAACAAAATGACGGCGACCACGCAGCCGGTGAAGCCGCCGTGGAACGACATGCCGCCGTTCCATACTTGCAGGACTTCAAGCGGGTGAGTGGCGAAGTGCGCCGGATTGTAGAACAGCACATAACCGAGACGGCCGCCGAGAATGATGCCGAGCGTCACCCACAAAATGAAATCATCGAAGTCGAGCAGCGTCATCGGCGCCCGCCCGCCCCAATATCTTTCATTGCGGATGATGGCGCGGGCGTACATCCAGCCGAGCAGGATGCCGAGGATATAAGCGAGCGCGTACCAGCGGATGGCGAACGGGCCAACGCTGATCAGCACCGGATCGAAGGCGGGAAACGGCAAAACGAATAACGGCATTGGCTCTGATAACCGTCGGGAGGATGCGGCCTCAACTGCGCGCCGCCGTAATTTAGCAGGTATCGGGTCTTGCGGCGCGTGGGCGGGCTCGCCATTCTTTAGTCTGAGTACAATAGATGAGTCGTGAGGCAAGCCGATGACCCAGACCAGCAGCCGCTTCTTTGACGAGATCGCCCGGCTGATGAACGACGCCACCGGCGTCGCTCAAGGCGTGCGGCGCGAGTTCGACACCCTGTTCCGCAGCCAGGCCGAGCGTATTCTGCGAGACCTCGACGTGGTCCCGCGCGAGGAATTCGACGCGGTTAAGGACATGGCCCGCCTCGCCCGCGAGGAAAATGAGGCGCTTAAAGCGCGCCTCGACGCGCTGGAGGCTAAATTAGCCAAGAAAAACGCAGGTTCCGGCCCAAGCGCCTGACCCCGGTTTTCTTGTCATTTCAGGCTGTCATCGCTATAAACCCGCCCGACCGCGGCCCCCGGCACCCCTGGAGGCTTGCCGCGGTCTTTTTCGTTCAACACGCGCTTCTGCGTTGGATTTTGTGAGGATTTATCATGGCGACCGTCAAAGAGATGAAGGCGATGGTTCGTCCGAAGAGCGGCAAGGGGGCCGCCCGGGCTGAACGACGCGCCGGCCGCGTGCCAGGCGTAATTTACGGCGACAGCAAACCCCCGCTTCCCATCACGGTCGATCATGCCGACCTGCGGCATCGTATTTATGCCGGGCGCTTCCTCACCAGCATTTACGAGCTGGAAGTCGATGGCGCCAAGCATCGCGTGATCCCGCGCGACTATCAGCTCGATCCGGTGAAGGACTTCCCCGTTCACGTGGATTTCCTCCGGCTCGGCGAAGGCGCGACCATCCGCGTCAACATTCCCGTGCACGTGCTCAACGCGGAACTCTCGCCCGGCGTGAAACGCGGCGGCGCGGTGAACATCGTCACCCACTCCATCGAGGTGCAGTGCCGCCCCGAGGACATTCCGGAGTCGATCGACGTCGATATCTCGGAGCTGGACATCAACTATTCCCGGCATTTGAGCGACGTGAAGGTTCCGGCGAACGTGCGCGTGATCGCGCAAGGTGACATCACGCTCGTCACCGTCGTGCCGCCGTCGGGCTACGCGGAAGAAATGAAAGCCGCTGCCGAAGCTGCTGCTGCCGCCGCTGCGGCTGCCGCTGCCGCCGCCGCTGCTGGCGTTGCTCCCGGAGCCGAAGGTGCGGCCCCTGGTGCTCCCGGCGCTGCCGGTGCTCCCGCTGCCGGTGCTCCCGCCGCTGGCGCTCCCGCCGCCGGCGCGGCGCCGGCGAAACCCGACAAGAAGTGAGGCCGCGCGGACATCCGCGCGTCCTGATTCCCGCTACCTCACCGCGCCCGGGCTATTGTTGATGCCATGCTGCTCTTTGTCGGCCTCGGCAATCCGGGCGCGAAATATGTCGCGAACCGCCACAATATCGGCTTCGTGGCGGTCGAGACGATCGCGCGGGCGCACAACATCGCGCCATGGCGGCGGCGTTTCCACGGCGTCGCGGTGGAGGGCCTCGTCGGTTCCGAGCGCGCGCTGCTGCTGCTGCCCGGCACGTTCATGAACGAGTCCGGCCGCGCGGTCGCCGAAGCCGCGCATTTCTACAAATTGGGATTGAGCGACATCGTGGTGTTTCACGACGAACTCGACCTGCCGCCGGGCAAGCTGCGGATCAAGACCGGCGGCGGCGATGCGGGCCATAACGGACTGCGCTCGATTACCTCGCATCTCGGCAATGGCTACCGCCGCGTGCGCATCGGCATCGGCCATCCCGGCGACAAGGCGATGGTGCATAATTATGTCTTGCAGGATTTCGCCAAGGACGAACGCGACTGGGTTGCGGCGCTGTGCGACATCATCGCGGACAATGCCGAGATGCTGGCGAAAGGCCAGGATTCGACTTTCCAGAACAAGGTGCATCTCGCCATGAGCGCCAAGGGCTTTGGCGAACCGGATGAGCCTTCCAACCCCGCGGATTGACGCCGCTTAACCGGACACGGCACGGATAATTTCATGGGATTCAAATGCGGCATCGTCGGCCTGCCGAATGTCGGCAAGTCGACGCTCTTTAACGCGCTCACGCAGACGGCGGCGGCGCAGGCGGCGAATTATCCGTTCTGCACCATTGAGCCGAATGTCGGCGAGATCGCCGTGCCGGATTCGCGGCTCGACAAGCTGGCGGTGATCGGCAAGTCCGAGCAGATCATCCCGACGCGCATCACCTTCGTCGATATCGCGGGCCTCGTGCGCGGCGCGTCGAAAGGCGAGGGGCTGGGCAACCAGTTTCTCGCCACCATCCGTGAGGTGGACGCCATCGTGCATGTGGTGCGCTGCTTCGTGGACGACGACATCACGCATGTCGAAGGCAAGATCGATCCGGTTGCCGACATCGAGACCGTCGAGACCGAACTGATGCTCGCCGATCTCGATAGCCTGGAAAAGCGCGTCGATAATCTGGAAAAGAAAGCCAAAGGCACCGGCGAGGACGCCAAGGAAGCGAAAGAGACGCTCGACCTGGTCAAGCGCGCGCTGACGCTGCTGCGTGAGGGCAAGCCTGCGCGTTTCGTCACCCGCAAGCCGGAGGAGGAGAGAACCTTCCGCGGCCTCGGCCTTCTCACCTCCGCGCCCGTGCTCTACGCCTGCAACGTCGATGAAGCATCGGCGGCGGCGGGCAATGAATTTTCCCGCAAGGTGGAAGCGCGCGCGAAAGCGGAAGGCGCCGTCTCCGTCGTCATCTCCGCCAAGATCGAATCCGAAATCGCGGCGCTGCCGCCGGCCGAGCGCAAGGATTACCTCGAGGCGGTCGGTCTCCATGAAGCCGGGCTCGACCGCCTGATCCAGGCCGGTTACGGGCTGCTCCATCTGGTGACGTATTTCACCGTCGGCCCGAAGGAAGCGCGCGCCTGGACCATCACGCAGGGCACCAAGGCACCGCAGGCGGCGGGCGTGATCCATACTGACTTTGAGCGCGGCTTCATCCGCGCCGAGACCATCGGTTACAACGATTTCATCGCGCTCAACGGCGAGGCCGGGGCGCGCGACGCCGGCAAGTTGCGGCTCGAAGGCAAGGAATACGTCGTCGCGGACGGCGACGTGATGCATTTCCGCTTTGCCACCTAGGCGATTGTATCTTAGCTGAACGATTGAACCTCGCGGCCGTTCCGCGCGACTATAAGATGCATCCGTGTCCGGATGCGTCTGCCCAGGAGCTCTCTTATGTGGTCCTCGCACGCTGCCCGCCGCTTCGGCTTCGCTATTGCGTGCCTGTTCGCGGCAATTGTTCCGGCGAAGGCCGAGGTCGAAAAATTCATGCGCCACTGCAACATGGCGCTCTGTCCCTATTTCCACGCCTCGACCACGGTTCCCGAGGGCTGGGCCGAGCACAAGGAAGCCAGCGCCGAGCTGAAAGTTCAGATGCTGGTGCCGAAGGATAAAACCTTCGACGACGCACCCGCGAAAATTTACACGCTGGTGCGCTACAATCCCGAAAAGAAGCCGCTCGCGGAAATCGTGCGCACCACCTATCAGGACTGGCGCGAGCGCGACAAGAACGCCAAGGTAGCGAAGCTGGCCGACGTTCCCGGTGCCGGCGGCAAGGCGGTATTCGAGCGTCACTCGTTCGAAGCGCCGAAGCAGAAGGAACAGGGCTTTGAGCTCACCTCGCTCACCGTCGATACCGACAAGGACGGCAACAGCTACTTCGTCGCCGTCGTGCTCTCGGCCAACAGCAAGGCCGCGCTCAACGCCGCGGAAGCCGCCTATCTCTCGATCCTGAAGGCTTATTGAGTTCACCCACGCCGATATGCCGAAGCTGTACTGGGAAGATTTCAAGTCCGGCGCGGTCGCCGAATATGGCCCGCGGCTCGTCACGCGCGACGAGGTCGTCTCGTTTGCGGCGGAATTTGATCCACAGCCAATGCACCTGGATGAAGAAGCGGCGCGCGGCACCATGCTGGGCGGGCTTGCCGGTTCCGGCTGGCACACTTGCTGCCTGACGATGCGGATGATCGCCGATGGATTCATTCTCAATTCAAGTTCGATGGGCGGCCCCGGCATCGAGGAAGTGAAATGGCTGGCGCCGATGCGGCCGGACTCGAAACTCACCGTGCGCGCGACCGTACTGGAGACACGCGCATCGAAAAGCCGCCCTGACATGGGCCTGGTCAAATTTGTGTTCGAAACGCTCGACGATAAAGGCACGCTGGTGATGAGCATGACCACCAGCCTGATGTTCGGCCGCAGCCCTCCGGAAAAGAGCGCGGCCTGATGAAATATTTCGACGATGTCAGCGTCGGCGACCGCTACGAAGTCGGCCAGCACACGTTCGATGCTACCGGCATCAAGGCATTCGCCAAGCGCTTCGACCCCCAACTTTTTCACATCGATGAGGCCGCCGCCGCGCGCTCGCATTTCGGCGCGCTGTGCGCGTCCGGCTGGCAAACCGCCTCGGCATGGATGCGGCTGATGGTGGATTACCGCCGCCGCGAGGATGAGGCCCTGCGCGCGCGGCGAGGGCGTCGCGGCCATCGGGCCGTCGCCCGGTTTTCGTGATCTCAAATGGCTCAAGCCGGTTTATGCCGGCGATACGATCGGCTATGTCACTGAGGTGACCGACAAGCGCCCATCCAAAAGCCGCCCCGGCTGGGGTCTGCTCACGTTGCTGAGCACAGGTGTTAATCAACGCGGCGAGCCGGTGATCTCGTTCGTCAGCACCAGCTTCGTCGAGCGGCGTCCGGGAAAATCATGACCGCTGTCACGCAGGAAACATCCGCCGCAGTGAAGCGCGACGAGCGCCGCGCCGGCGGCGTGGCTTTCGGCGCACATGCGCTGCACGACGGTTACACCGACCTCGTTTATGTGATGCTGCCGATCTGGCAGGCGGAGTTCGGTCTCAGTTACGCCGCGCTTGGGCTGATGCGGGGTGTTTTTTCCGGCACGCTTGCGGCGTTTCAGGTTCCTTCCGGGATGCTCGCAGAACGTCTCGGTGTCGGCGCCGTATTGGCCGGCGGCACGGCGCTGGCCGGATTGGGTTACATCTTGGCGGGTTTCAGCAGCGGCCTCACGCTGCTCGTCGTCGCGCTGTTCATCGGCGGGCTTGGCGCCAGCACGCAGCATCCGCTGGCGTCCACTTTGATCGCGCGCGCTTTTTCCGGACCGCGCTCCTTCAAGGCGCTCGGCACTTACAATTTCTCCGGCGATATCGGCAAGATGACTCTCCCCGCCGCCGCCGCGCTCCTTCTCGTATGGATGCCGTGGCGCGAGACCGTGATGCTGCTCGGCGGCATCGGGATTTTCGCCGCTGCGGCCATCTATATTCTGGTGCCGCGTTTTTCCGCCGAACAACCTGCGGTGAAGGACGCGGCGAAGAAAGGTGCGAGCGCCGCCGCCAGGCAACGCTTTGCGTTTCCGCTGCTGTTGTCGATCGGGATGATCGACAGCGCGACGCGCATGGCCTTTCTGACTTTTCTCCCATTCGTGCTGACGGCGAAAGGCGCGAGCCTGCCGACCGTAGGTTTGGCGCTGACGCTGGTATTTGCCGGCGGGGCGGTCGGAAAACTTGTGTGCGCGTTCATCGGGGCGCGCATCGGCGCCGTCGCCACCGTGTGGCTGACCGAAACGGTGACCGCCATCGGCATCGTCGCGCTGCTGCCAATGCCGGTCGAAGCGATCTTGCTGCTGTTGCCGGTGCTCGGCATCGCGCTCAACGGCACCTCGTCGGTGCTCTACGGCTCGGTGCCGGATCTGGTCGAGCCGTCGCGGCGCGCGCGCGCGTTTGGAATTTTCTACACCGGCACCATCGGTTCCGGCGCCGTAGCGCCCGCGCTTTATGGATTGCTGGGAGATTTCACCGGCGTGCCGACAGCGCTTGCCGTTGTCGCCGCGGGCGTGTTGTTGACGCTGCCGATCACGCTCGCGCTAAGGCCGGCGCTCGCCGCCGCTCGGTCTTAACGGATGGGCGCCTTCACCTGCTTGCTGACGGCGGCGGGCAGCACTTCCAGATACGGCCCCATGAAGAACGCTTCGCCGGAACCGTAGCCGAACAGGCGGTCGTGCGCGTCGATCATCGCGCGCACCGGCCCGGCGCAGGCGACCATTGAATCCACAATCAGGTCGTTGATCTCGCCCGCCCGCAGGCCCTCGCTGAAGCGAGGGTCGGCAGTGACCTTGTTGACGATGCAGTCGGTGGCGGAATGCACCAGCGGCAGCAAGGTAGCCTCACGCTGGCGCACCGACATCTGCGTCCACGCGCTTGGGCCCCCTTGCGGCGGCGGTCCTGAATTTAGCGAAGCACTCATCACCAGCGACATCCCGAAAAGCGTTTCGAGAATCATTCCTGTCCCCTAGCCCCGGCGAATCAGTGCGACGCATCGCTCGTATCCGAGTCGCCGCATGCGGTAAATGACCGCGAAGCTCCGATATGAAATAGGCGCGTAAAATCACTGAAAGAAAGCGCGGCCGCGGCCCATTTAACGCGGAACTCGCGGCTCACTCCCGGCGTTTTCTCTACTGGTACTCACGAAGGCCAGGAGGCTGTTATGAAGCCATATTTTCGCCATGCGGCGTTTGCGCTCGCATTTATCGCAGGCGCAGGAACCGCAAGCGCGCAGACCACGGTCATCACGCGCGAGCCGGTGGAGACGCGGACGGTGATCACCCGTGAACCGCTGGCTCTGACACCAGCCCAGCGCACGACGGTCTATCGCACCATCGTTCGCGAACGCACCGTGGCGCCGGCGCGCGCGACGATCGAATATCGCGTCGGCATGCGCGTGCCTGAGACCGTGCAGCTCTACTCGGTGCCGGATCCGGTCGCAGTCGAAGTGCCCGCGATCAGGGCTTACAAATACATGGTCGTTAACGATCGCGTCGTGCTCGTCGATCCGGCCACCAGTGAGGTGGTGGGTGAAGTCGCCGAGTAATCCGGTGTAACGGCTACACTTCGCGCAGCGGTCCGGTGTCCCAGCGCCGGGCCGTTGCAGTTGCCGGGGATGTTGGATGCACGTTTACCCTGCCGCTGGCGCAGAGCGGGCATCCATACGTATGCCTAGATTTCTGCGCGCGTAGCGCCCATATTATGGCCGTGGAGGTTGCGTAAAATGGCTATGATCAATTACCGGGCCCCGTCCGAGCTCTTTCCAAGCCGAAGCCGCAAGGCTCGCAGGCCCATCGGATACAAGCGTTTTCCCACGGCCGCGGAAGCGATCCGCTTCGCCATGGAAGAATTGCCGGCTGACCTTCTGCTCGGCGCTTATCTGGAAGTCGAAGAAGTCAGGTTCGACGGCAACGGCATTCGCCAATTGTATGAGAGCGCCGATTACCCGCTCCCGCGCAAGGCGACAGTGGCGAATTAACCCTTACGCCTGAAAGCGAATGACTGAATGGCCCTTCGGGGCCATTTTCGTTTTGCGGCCTATGGGGAACGAAGCGCTGTGCGGTGCGTTGGCTCGGCGAGAACGGACGCAATTGGGCCACAAGTGTTGACGGGGAGTCGGTGATGGCGGACAGGAACACACTCGGACTGATTGGGTACATTCTCTGCGGAGTGACCGCGGCAGTGATGTTGATCGGCGCCGTTGTCGTGACCAATCACATTTCCGGCCATCTGAATCCCGATGGCGGTTATCTGCAGGCGATCTCGCCGGCTGCCGCGAAAGCGCGCTGAAGTTTTTTCGCGCGCAGAATTTTCAGTGCGTTCATCCGCACAAGAGGACCCCGCTGTAGCGGGGTCAAGTTTGTTTGGGAGGATTGCCCGAAGACCCGCGGTGACAGTCGTTCGGGGCGGGCCACGATGTCCGGCGAGAGAATCTCCCAGCCACCGTTTTCGAACGATTCGACTTTAGGCGCATGCACACCGCAACGGGTGGTGGCTGGGTCTTCTGTCCTTGCAATCCACAGAAAAAGAACCGGCATGTTTATGCTGGCGTTATGCAACTTAGTTTCACCTCGGCGGTTATCTCCGATAACCACGAGGAGTCAGTCATGCGACGTACTCGCTCTTATGCATCATTCATCGCGATATTGGCCGCCGGTGCCGGCCTTGTTTTCGGCGCTGCTCACGCGGCGGAAAAAATCGCGCACAACGAACTCAATCCCGGATTCAATCCTGCAACTGGTCAGATCAATCTCGGCGTTGCGACTCAGGTGCCTTCGGGTTCGCCGCCCGGCCATAACGAACGGAGCGGCGAAGGCGAGGCGGTGAAGGACATCGCCAAGCCGGTCGATACCAGCTCGGCTTCCGGCGAGCCGCTTCCCTCACCGCAGGAAGCGCTGTCGAAACCTTTGACCGGATCTGAAAACCCGTCTTTGGGCACGTTCGACGAACCGAAGACGGCAGCGACCGACGACACGGCAAAAGCGTTCGCTCCGGCAGGTGCGCCCAATTCAGGCGGCTTGCAGGCGGTCGGGGGTCCGTTAGCGCCGGGTGGTACGGGCGGACAAAACGCAAGCGGCGCCACAACCGGCACTGCGCCCAAGGAGCCCGCCGCGGCGGCAGTTCCGGCCATAGGGCCAATCGGCGCGACCGCGCAAACCATGCCGGCGAAGTTTTCGCCGCGCAACGATGCGCTCGACAAACTGCCGATCATGGCGATGCCGCCCGCGCTAAGCGACGCTCAGAAGCAGAAAGTCGCCGCCGCGGCGGCCCGCGGTAAAATTGCGGCCGTCACCTTCGATGCCAGCAAATTGGCAACCAAGGTGCCGGAATCGATCGAACTGCAGGCCATGCCGGACGATCTCGGCGGACAAATTCCGGCGGTAAAAGCGCTCATGCTCCTCAAGACGAAGGACAAGGTGTTGCTGGTCAATCCTGCCGACCGCGTCGTGGTCGGCAGCGTCGATCTGTAAACCTTGCACAGAATAACAACGGCCCCGGATATTCCGGGGCCGTTACCGTTTGTAAGAACGTGCGTCGTGAGTAATTGCCGCTGTCACCAATTCAGCTTGAAACCGGCGGTGATGCTCTTGCTGGCTGTCGGCGTGCCGACGTCGGTCACCGCGGTGGTCACGTTGAGCGGGCCGTAAAGTTTCTGCTCGGCGCTCAGCCGGTTGCGGGCGATGTCGTCGGCGGTCGAGGTGGTGCGGCCCACGCCCAGCGTCGTTCCGGTGGAGAGGATGTTGAATTTAAGCTCGCGGTCGTTGCTCCACACCCGCGTGGCGCCGGGCGTCGCCGGGGCAGGCCCCGCGCTGGGTATCGAGGACGCAGCTGCCGCCGGGTTGGCGAATGTCTCCGTCACGGCGACCTGATTTTGCACCGTCACTGAAAACTGTTTGCCGAGCGGCACCGAGCGCTTGAACGTGGTGCCGAGCTTGCCTTGCTCCTGGCTCGGATCGACGCGCGCCTCGATCGACGCAATGTCGGGGACCGCGACGTTCGCCCAGGCGGCGCCGGATTGCTGCTGACTGCCATTCGGCAATATTTTGTCCGGCTGATAACTTGTCGCGGGCGCGGCGGGCAGGCCGAGATCGGCGCCCACTTTGATATCCCAGGTGGTCGGCAGCGGCTTCTTCACCTTGACGGCGGCGGACCCGTCCGGATTGTCGGTGCGGCTCCAGTCGATTGCGTTTGCGTCCTTCGCCGATGCGGAGGAAGATTTCCTGGCGCTGGGCTCGAGAGTCGCGGCGTTGAATTTCAGCGCTTCCAGCAAGGCCGGATCTGGAGCGGCATAGCCTTCGTCAATATCTTGCGCTTCTTGTGAACCGCGAAGCTCCGGCACCGGGGTGACGGTGACGTTCTGCGCGAAACCGGAGCCGGGCATCATCAGCGCGGCCAGCACGATGCATCCGGCTGCCGCTTGGCTGAAAGTCCTGTTCGTGATTGGCATGCCAAAAACCCCCTCGTGCATCGCGTGCCGTCTTCCGATTGTCTTGGCCGCGTTCGAGGCTCCTCTAGCGGCAGAGCGGTTAACCAAGGATTGCGTTGGTGCCACCTTAATTGGGCAAAGATGTGAAACTTCTGTGGCCGCCGGGAACCCGGTTGCTTTGACAAAATAAAACCCCATATAGATGGGACTGTTTGAATGATGATCGTTCAAATGATGTTTTGAATGGATTTTGGAGTAGCGCTATGGCGAAATTCGACTACAGCGCGCCGGCGGAGTTGTTCCCCTCGCGCAACCGCAAGGTCAAGCAGACGGTGAAATACCGCCGCTTCGACAAGGCGGCCGAGGCCATCCAGTACGCGATCGAAGAGATGCCGGAGCCGCTTTTGCTCGGTGCCTACATCGAAATCGACGAGGCGCGGCTCGGCCATAAGGACATTCGCGAGCTTTACGAGAGCGCGGACTATCCGCTGAAAAGGCTGGCGCTGAACTGACCGGCCATCGTTTTTCGCCGCGTGGACGCGCTAAACCCGTCCGCGCGGCGTTTTCGTTTATGCCACTTCCGATAGATCGATCTGATGGCCGAGCACCTGTTCGGCTGCATCGAAACTGTCGAATAGCGCGCGCAGCCGCACCAGCTTTCCATCCTTGAATTGCGCGAATTGCGCGAGCCGCAGGCTAAGTATCCTGCCGCTGCGCGTATAAAGCGCGTTGAGCTTGATCAGCGCGGCAGCCTTGTCGCCGTCGATCAGCATCGATTCCTTCTCGCAGCCGCGCAATTGCAGGCAGCCCGCGATCTCGCCGCACATGGCGATCACGGCGGCTTTGCCGCGGCGCTGGCCGAAAAACGGAAACAGATCGACCGGGCCGAACACGGTCCATTCCACGGCGTCGTCGAGAAAGGGCGCGATGCGCTGCGGCTCGTTCGCCGCCAAGGCGTCGCAAAATGCGCGGGTAAACCCGCGCATGGTCTCTTCGGTCATCTTTGAACCCTGGAAGTCCCGCGCGGGCAGCCCTTCTGGTCCGGAAAAAACCGGACGTGCCGCCCCAACGGCAATTGTTTTAAGCTTAAACTAAATACTCGCGCTTAGGTAGTGCCAAGGTTGCATGGCAGCTATTCGGCGCGGCAGCTCGATGCTGCCCGGCAAACGGGCGTGCCCGGATTCACATCAGATATGCGGGGTATGCCGTCCGGCAAGGCCGCGTGAGAATGGCTACCGCGACTTCTTCTTGAAACCGCCGTGCATGCCGCCGCGGCCGAGTTTCGAGCGCCCGCGTTCGGGGCGCGCCGGGACGGCTTCGACGCCCGGCCCCATTTCGTCGAGGCCGGGCTTGCGCGGACGCGTTGACGACGGCGAAATATATTTCGCGGTCGGATCGTCGATCACCGCCATTTCCATCGCGCGCAGGCGCTTGATCTCGTCGCGCAGCCGCGCGGCTTCCTCGAAATCGAGATCGCCAGCCGCCTTGCGCATGCGGGCATCCAGGTCGGCGATGACGGCTTCGAAATTGTGGCCGATGGTAGCGGCGTCGTCGAACTCGCCGGCGCCATCGCCGGTGGAGACGAGCACGTGGTCGCGCTCGTATACGCTCGACATGATGTCGCCGATCGATTTCTTCACGCTCGCGGGCGTAATGCCGTGCGCCGTGTTGTATTCCACCTGCTTCTCGCGGCGGCGGTTGGTTTCCTCCATCGCGCGCTGCATCGAGCCGGTTACCTTGTCGGCGTAAAGGATCACCTTGCCTTCGATGTTGCGGGCGGCGCGGCCGATGGTCTGAACCAGCGATGTCTCACTGCGAAGGAATCCTTCCTTGTCGGCATCTAGAATAGCGACCAGCGCGCATTCGGGAATGTCGAGACCCTCGCGCAACAGGTTGATGCCGACCAGCACGTCGAAAGCGCCAAGCCGTAAATCGCGAATGATCTCGATACGTTCCAGCGTGTCGATGTCCGAGTGCATGTAGCGCACGCGCACGCCCTGCTCGTGCAGATATTCGGTCAGGTCCTCCGCCATGCGCTTGGTCAGCACGGTGACCAGCGAGCGGAAACCCGCCTGCGCGGTCTGCCGCACTTCGCCGAGCAGATCGTCGACCTGAGTGCGCGCCGGGCGCACTTCGACCGGCGGATCGATCAACCCTGTGGGGCGGATTACCTGTTCGGCGAACACGCCGCCGGATTCGTTCAACTCCCACGGGCCGGGCGTGGCGGAGACGCAACTCGTCTGCGGGCGCATCGCATTCCATTCCTCGAAGCGCAGCGGCCGGTTGTCCATGCAAGAGGGCAGGCGGAAGCCATATTCGGCCAGCGTCGCCTTGCGGCGGAAGTCGCCTTTGAACATCGCGCCGAGCTGCGGCACGGTGACGTGGCTTTCGTCAACGAACACCAGCGCATTGTCGGGGACATACTCAAACAATGTCGGCGGCGGCTCGCCCGGCTGGCGGCCGGTCAGGTAGCGCGAATAGTTTTCAATGCCGGCGCAGCTTCCCGTCGCCTCCATCATTTCGAGATCGAACAGCGTGCGCTGCTCCAGCCGCTGCGCTTCCAGGATGCGTCCGCCGCGGTTCAATTCATCGAGCCGTTGGCGCAGTTCGAACTTGATGCCGGAGATCGCCTGCAACAGCGTGGGGCGCGGCGTCACATAATGCGAATTTGCATAGATCTTCACGAACTCCAGATCGTCGGTCTTGTGGCCGGTGAGCGGATCGAACTCCTCGATCTTTTCGATCTCGTCGCCGAACAGGTTTACGCGCCAGGCGCGGTCTTCATAGTGCGCCGGGAAAATATCGACAGTGTCGCCGCGCACGCGGAACGAGCCGCGCCCGAAATCGGCGGTTCGCTTGTATTGCAGCGCCACGAGATCGGCGAGCATCTGCCGCTGGTTGATCTTGCCGCCCTGCTGCAGCGAGAACGTCATCGCCGAATAGGTTTCCACCGAGCCGATGCCGTAAATGCACGACACCGAGGCGACGATTATCACGTCGTCGCGCTCGAGCAGCGAGCGCGTGGCGGAATGGCGCATGCGGTCGATCTGCTCGTTGATCGAGGATTCCTTCTCGATGTAGGTGTCGGTGCGCGGAACGTAGGCTTCCGGCTGGTAGTAGTCGTAATAGGAAACGAAATATTCCACCGCGTTGTTCGGGAAGAACGACTTGAACTCGCCGTATAGCTGCGCGGCGAGCGTCTTGTTCGGCGCGAGGATCAGCGCGGGGCGCTGTGTCGCCTCGATCACCTTCGCCATCGTGAAGGTCTTGCCGGAACCGGTGACGCCGAGGAGAACCTGCGTGCGGTCGTTGCGCTTGATGCCCTCGACCAGATCGCTGATCGCCTGCGGCTGATCGCCTTTCGGCTCGAAGTCCGACGTGATGACCAATTTCCTGCCGCCTTCGGATTTCTCCGGGCGCGACGGACGGTGCGGGGTCCACGGCGTCTCGGCAAATTCCTTGCGGCCCTCGCGCAGCAATCTATCCAGCGCCTGCGCGGTGGCGGTGACGCCAGAGGGGAGAATTATGTCGCGCTCTTCCGCAGCGTCGGCTTCCTCGGCCTCGGGCATGCGATAGCCGAGCACTTGCGCCAGCTTGCGGTTGACCGGCGCGGCCTCGCCGGTGAAACCGGCCTGCGGCGCTTCGCCGAAACCTTTCGCCGTGGATTTGCGCGCCTTGTGGGCGTTGGCAAAATCCTTGCGCCGGTCATTGGAATTATCCGGCGGCGGTTGCAAGCCCGAGTTATTGCCTGTGCCGGATCCCATTCCGGCGGTGCCCTTGCCGATGGCGGGATTGAGAATGTTTGCGAGTTCCGGCGCCAAATCCGTGCTCGCCGGCCGCGACGCTTTCGCGCGCGTCGGTTTCGCAGGGTCTTTTTCAGTTTTCTGTGGAGGCTTCGCCATTGCCCTGAATATGGGACGAGTCAGGGCGCGGGAAAAGGGCGCTTGCTGCTAGTGTTTGAGCCTTGTGGAACACCACGCCGCCGGCTTTTCAGGAGACTGCGATGGACCAGACACCCAGCATCAAGAAGCCCTTGCCGGTGGCCAGCAAGATCGGATTGGGGCTGATGGTGATCGCGTTGCTGTGGTGGTTTGCCTACTATTCCAATTACAGCGGGGCCTTCGGCCTGCTCGACCTCAAGTTCATGTGCATCAGCGGCGCGACCAGGGAGTGCCTGTTCTTCCAGGAGCGCATGGGCCCGACAGCTGTGCCGGTTTACTACCCGGTGTTCTGGTATGCGGCTTTGATCGCGCTGGCGATCGGCGCCTATCAGTCCTGGAAGGCACGCAAGGCGAAGTGACGGCCCGCTAAAAGCCCTTCACCGCCTGTTTGGTGTGCTCCACTTCGGGCGGTGAAGCGAAGCAATGCCCGACGCAGGCGCGCCATTCCTGGAAATCCGGAGAGCCGCGGAAATCGACGGTGTGGTTCTCCACCGTGTCCCATTTGACGAACAGCCGGTAACGGCCGGGCTTCTCATGCGAGCGTTGCAATTCCATGCCCTTGCAGCCCTTCGCGCGCTGGAACAGCGGCGTGGCCTTTTTCACGCCGGCTTCGAAGTCGCTTTCCATCCCCGGCTTGATGTCGATCTGCGCGATTTCCAAAATCATGTCGTCTCCCTCAGATGAGCGCGTTCAGGCTGACAAAGGTTTTACCTGCAGCGGCCCGCGCAATCCGGCGGCGGTGCCGAAAAGAATGCCGATGAATGCCACCGCGGAAGCGAACGCCAGCGTCGACATCCCGGTGAGGCCTTGTCCGATGGTACAGCCGAACGCCATCGCGCCGCCGATGCCCATCAGCGCCGCGCCCGACATCGAGCGCAGCATGTGGCGCGGCGACGAATAGCCTTCGAGCGAGAAACGCCCCGTGGCGATCGCAGTGAGGAAACTGCCGAGCAGCACGCCGGTGATCGTGACGACGCCGAAGCTCAGCGACAGTCCCGTGGAGAGCATGATGTATTGCACCGTGTCGGCGAGCGGCGCGACGAAGGTAAGCGAGGTGACCGGCACCGGCTTGAAATCGTCTGCGCCGATGTAGCCAGTGGTGAACCATCCGGCGGCGATCAGCAGTCCCATGCCGAGGCCCGCAGCGAGTTGGCCGCGCGCTTGCCTGAACGCAGGATGCGATAACTCGAAAAGAATGAGAGCGCCGGCAACCAGAATGACGGCGGCCGCGCGGCCTGCACCGCTTCCAAGCCCAACGGCATTGAGCAGTGCGGGCAGCGAGTTGGCGGACGGCGTGATGCTTGACCATTGCAGGAATTCAACGCGCGGCGGCGCCAGCAGGCCGCGCAATGTCGCCTGCGCCGTGATGCCGAGCGTGACGACGACGACGAAAGAACGGAGATTGCCGCGCCCGAGCAGTACGGTGGCGCGCGAGCCGCAGCCGTTCGCCAGCACCATGCCGTAACCGAAGATCAATCCGCCCGCGAACATCAGCGGCACGGAGAACGACGGCTGCAGATAAATCGATGTGCCGAGATCGACGAGACCGGCGGCGGCGAGCGCCTGCGCCGTCACCATCGCGGTCGCCATCGCCAGCGCGTAGCTGCGGATGCGGCGGCTGTCGCCGTCGTTCCACCAGTTGCGCAAGCTGGTGAGCAGGCAGAAGCCGCTCAGCAGTCCGATCACGCCGTAAGCGAGGCCGATCAGGAATCCGCAAACCAGAACGAGAGTGGCGCCGGTAAGCAAGGCGATGCTCCAAAAATGTCAGGCGCTGATGTGAAGCATCCGCCGGGAGCCGGGAAACTAAGCTGCGCGGCCGCTTTTGTGAAGCCCGCCGCCGCGCTTATTCCGAACGCGGAAGTTCTTTCAGCCGCATCAGCACGTAGAGCGCGAACGCGGGCGCGATCAGCGCCGGGCCCGGAATGTGCAAGGTGCCGAGCCCGATTTGCAGCAGCGGTAGCCAGTAGACCAGCCGCGCCAGCACGCGCCCGTGCGTGTCGAGTTTGTCCGAGGCCAGCAGGCCGAGTACGGCGAAAGTGAGCGCCAGCGTGTCGTAAGCCAGCAGATACGGCACGGCGGCAATCGAGCATGCCAGAAACAGCGCCGTCAGCATTTGCGGATCGGCGTTACGGCGACAGCGATAAGCCCAGATCACCGCACCGATCGTGGCAGCGGTGACGCAAAGCTGGGCGGCCATTGCAACTGTGTAGTTCGCGCCGATGCCGCGCAGATTCATGAAGATCGTCGGATAATACGGCGTTGCGATCCCCTCCGGGTCGGCAAGCACCAGCGCTTGCGTCGGGATACCGAGCCGCACGAAATCGATCCACACATGCGGCCCGAACAGCCCTGCGGTGATCGCAGAGATGGCAAGCGCCGTGGCGGCTGCTGCGAAAAATACGCGCCAGCGCATGGATGCGATCAGCAAGATGGGAAACAGAACGCCGAGTTGCGGCTTCAAGGTGAGCAGGCCGATCAGCATGCCGGCGATGAGCGGTCTGCTGTCGAGGAACGCAAAGATGCCGATCAGCATCGCCGCCGTAACCAGCGAGCTTTGTCCCGAGATCAGGCAGAAAATAGCGGCGGGCGACAAAATCAACGCAACGAGAATGCGCGCATCGTTGAAATGACGCTGCGCCGTCGCGATGAAAATCGCGAGGCCGAAGGCGGTCCACAGCAGCAGCGCTTGCAAATAGGTCAGCAGACCAAACGGCGCCGCAACGATCAGCAGGCTTGGCGGGTATGACCAGTTCTGTCCGGGGTAATCCGCACCGAGAAGGTTTGCGAGTTCGCGCTGATAGGCGAGCACGTCATACCAGCGGGCGGGGTCCGGCATCGCCGCTGCGCGGCCGTACATCCAGAAATTGAGAAAGTCGCGTCCGACCACGAGTGTCGAGCCGTCGCGCGGGATTGGTGCAACCCAGGCGATCGAATAAAAATAGGCGGCGGCGGTGGCAACGAAGAAGAATGCGCCGAGGATCGCGAACGCGCGGACAACGTCGCGGTTTGCCTGCGCGCCGTCGTCTCTCAAAATGCCGCCGGTAGGTGATGAGGTCATGGGCTGGTGTCCGGGCCGGTCATCCAAAATGACGGCCCCGCATTGCTATTTCCTTACTGTGGCATTCAGCCGCCCTTGCCGCGCTATGGAAGAGCGGGCATTTTCCGCCCACAATCGCCCACCAATAGAAAAATCCCAGGGACACGATCTCCATGAACGCACCGGCCAAGCCGCTTATCGTCGCTTCGACACCCGAGGAGCAGGCCAATATCCGCCTGTCGATCGAGCATTTCGCGGCGGAAAGCGCGCACGACAACGAACGCACGCTCAAGACCCTGTCGGATGACGTGATGTACCGCGTCGTGGCATCGGGTGAGATCGTTTACGGCAAGGAAGCCGTGTCGAAATATTACGACGTGTGGTGGACGGCGTTTCCGGATGTGCACATCGAAATCCGCCGCATGGTGGCGGTGGGTGAGTGGGTATTCGCGGAAAATTTCGTCACCGCGACGCATCTCGGTCCCTGGCTCGGCCTTGCGCCGACCGGCAAAAAAGCCGTGCAGCATCTATGCGCGGTGATCCGCTGCCGTGATGGGCTGATGACCGAAGAGTCGGTCTATTACGATCAGCTCGAGCGGCTGCGCCAGATCGGCTCCGACTTCACGATGGACGGCAAGCCGATCAACGTGCCGAAATGGAAGACGCCGCCGGTCCCGCGCGCCTAGTTCACCTGAATGCCGGCGGCCTTCACCAGCGCGGCGCTGGATTCGATCTCTTTCTTCACATAGGCGCGGAATTGATCCGTCGTCATCGGCATCGGTTCGGCGCCGAGCCGCGCCAGCCGCTCTTTCACCACCGGATTTTGCAGCGCCTTCGCGACTTCATCATGCAGCCGGCGCATGATCGCGGGGGGCGTGCCGCCAGTGGCGAAGACGCCGATCCAGAAATTATATTCGGAGTTGGCATAACCGGCTTCCGTTGTCGTCGGCACGTCGGGTAGCGCAGAAGCGCGTTTGCTGCCGCTTACGGCCAGCGCGGAAAGCTGGCTCTCCTTGATCAGCGGCAGCGCCGGCAGGATCGGACAGAAATAAAAATCGACGCGGCCGGCGACAATCTCGCGCATCGCTTCGGGCGCGCCCTTGAACGGGACGTGCACGGCGTCGAATTTCGCGCTCAACTTGAAGCGTTCGGCGTTGAGATGAGCTGCGCTGCCGGGGCCGGCAGAGGCATAATTCATCTTGCCCGGATTGGCTTTCGCCGCGGCGACGAGATCCTTGACCGACTTGTAGCCCTTGGACGAGGCGGCGATGAGCACGTTGGGAAGATTGCCGAGCGGAATGATCGGGGGCAGGTCCTTCGCGGTGTCGTAGGTCAGATTGGTGTAGGTCACCGCCGAAACGGTGTGCGAGGACGAATGCACGAGGATCGTGTAGCCGTCGGGCTCGGCTTTCGCGACCGCGGCCGCGCCGATGGTTCCGCCCGCGCCGACGCGGTTCTCGATCACGACCGGCTGGCCGATTTGCGTTGAGACCTGATCGAACACCGCGCGCGCGATGATGTCGGTGGCGCTGCCGGCGGAAAACGGCACGACGGCGCGCAACGGTTTGGAGGGCCAGGTGTCCGCGAGCGATACGCCTGCGTGGAGGCTGGCCGCCGCCAATCCCAATATCAGGCAACGAAATCCAGAACGTCCCGCCTTTGCCGCCCCGCGCATGGCCGCCTCCCGATTGTCGTTTCTTGGGCGCCGTCGAGGGCGCAGGCCAAGATTGTACAAGCGCCGGAGCGATGGGCAATGTCTCACGGCAGACGAGCGGCAATAAGTAGCGCTGGGCTAGTTCTGCGCCGCCCGTGCCGCCGCCTTTCGCAGGCAGCCGGGGCACAGGCAATCTTCGGTCGCCGGATCGGTCTTTATGTCAGGCACCGGCAGCCGGTAGGGCTCGTCAGCGCACCAGCAGCCGCCACCGAGGCTGCAATCGAAAGCGGTGCCGCAGCGCGCGCACGTCACGCGCCGCGACAGTTTACTGGTCTGCGTCATTCCGCTATTGCGCGTCACCCGCGCCGATATAGCCGCCGATCTTCCAGCCACTCGCGTCCTTGACGTAGCAAAGCTGGTCGTTGCCGAGCGGGACAATGATGTCGGACGAGACGAAGCCGGTTTTGCCGGACGGCGTGGCGACGCGTAAAGATGTCGCGGCCCCGGGGCCGCTTTCGGGCAGCACGCGGACGAAGTGCAAGCCGAGCTTCTCCACCACCGGCGAATTCGCTTGCGCGGTCGCGCGCACATCGACGCCATCGGTGAGCAAGTAGCCCCATTCCGACAGGTCGGTTTGCGTTTCCTTCAGCAGCGCCTCGAAAGCCTTTTCGTTGAAAGCCGGATCGGCCGGTGCACAGAGCGCGGTCTTGTGGTCGTTCGCGGGCGCGGCGGTCGGCTCGCCGGCATATCCGCTCAGCATGTCCCAGCCGGGCGCTTCCTTGCTTTTCAGGCCGAGCGTGACGGCGAGATTGTCGATGCCGGATTTTTTCTTGTCGGCGCCGTCGCCGTTCTCGCGATCCCAGAAGAAGCCCTGCGCGACCACGAGCTTGGCGAGGGCGGCGCGGTCTTTCTTTTGCGCCACGTCGCCGAGCTGCTTGCGGAAAGCCTCCAGGCTTGCATCGGTTGTCGGCTTGGCCGGCGTGATCGCCACCGCCTTGTAGGGTTTAACGGGCGCCGATGCCGGCGCGCCCGGCGCAGGCTTTGCCGGCTGCGATTGCGCCACAACGGGCGCGGAGCACAAAGCGGCGGCGGACAGCACAACGGCGGCGAAAGTCGAAATCGAATGAATACGCATCGCGATTCTCCGGAAGTTCCATTCAAATGTGTGTGGCAGACCGCGCAGGCGGTTGCCGGGAAGTCATCTTAGCATTTAGTCGCCGCCGCCGATATATCCGGCGATGCGCCAGCGGCCGGTGATGTCCTTGGCGTAGCAAATCTGCTCGCCGTTCAAGATCGACAGACCGCCCGGCGCGACGAATCCTGTCCTGCCGGATGGCGCGGCGACGCGCGTCCAGCCGTCCGGCAACACGGCTGCTTCGTCGGAAAGCGCGCGCACGAGATGGCGGCCAAGCTTCTCGGTAACCGGCGCGTTCAGGCGCGGCGCCGCCCGCATCTCCACGGCGTCGCTGAGCGGATATCGCCAGTCAATTGGTTCGCTGCCCGTGGTTTCCATCAGCCGGTCGAACTTGATGTCGTCGAATTCCGGCCGCGCCGGCACGCAGACGACGCCTGGGCGCGCCGGAACTTTTGCCGCCACGGTTTCCGACGCGAGCGCCAGCAGCGCGTTCCATCCGGCGTTCTGAGCGCGTTCGAGCCGGATGGCGGTGGCAAAATTCTCAGCCCCCGGTCTTTTAGGGTCGAAAGCTCCGCCGAAATCCCGATCCCAGAAAAACCCGCGCGGCACCACCAGCCGCGCCAGGTCCGAGAAAACGCGGCCCTTGGCTGCTGCGACGAGTTCATTGCGAAACGCTGTGAGGCTTGGGTCGTCTGGCGCGTTGCGCATGGTCAGCGCCAGCGGCGCGTAAGGTTTTTCAGCCGGCAGCGCCGCCGGTTTCGGCGCGGATGGTTTTGCGGCAGGCGGATTTGGCGCCTGCGCCGGGGCGGGCGCGGCGCATAGCAAGACCGCGAAGACGAGCGCTGCGGTTGTGGCCGATGTCGCGGGACGCATGAGCGGTTCCCGAATCGAATGCAGCATTGCGTCAGTTTATCATTGCGCACCGCGCCTGCGCATAACCACTATGTTAAAAGCGAAGGTTCTCGATTCCTCCAACACTGGCTGCGCCATGCCCACATTCATCTCGCCTTATCTGTCGCCAATCCTGTTGCTCATCGGCTCCAACATTTTCATGACGCTGGCCTGGTACGGGCATCTGCGTTTCAAGGAAACGCCGCTGTTCGCCGCCATTCTGGTGAGCTGGGGCATCGCGCTGGTTGAATATTGCATGGCGGTGCCGGCTAACCGCTTCGGCAACGCGGTCTATACCACCGCGCAGCTCAAGACGATGCAGGAGGTCATTACGCTCGTGGTGTTCGCGGCGTTTTCGGTGCTCTACTTGAAAGAGTCGCTCAACTGGAATCATGCGGTCGGGTTCGCGTTGATCGCATCGGGAGCTTTTTTTGTATTCCGCGGCCCGCTCTGATTTTGTTTCGCCACGCGGCGAGGATGTCGGCTGATGAACGCCTCCTTGAGCGCGCTGAACGCCGTCAATTTCTTCATGGCCGATGTACGCGACGGCCTCGGGCCCTATCTCGGCGTTTTCCTGCAACAGAAGAATTGGTCGCCGTCGCAGATCGGCGTCGTGATGACCATCGGCGGTCTGGCCGGGATGGCCGCGACCGCGCCGCTTGGCGCGCTGGTCGATCATCTGCGTGCCAAGCGTTTCATGATGGTGGTGGCGGCGGCCGCAACCGTCGCGGCGTCGCTGGTGATCCTGTTCGTACCGACGTTTTGGGCTACCGCGATCGCGCAGGCTTCGATTGGTATTGCTGGCGCTGCGATTCCACCCGCAATCGCAGGCATCACGCTCGGGCTGGTGCGTCAGAAGGGCTTCACGCATCAGATCGGACGCAATGAGGCGTTCAATCACGCCGGCAACGTGACGGCGGCGCTGCTGTGCGGCGTGCTCGGTTATGCATTCGGCTTGAGCGCCGTGTTCGTGGTGATGTCGATGCTCGCTGTCATTTCGCTGATCGCGCTCGTTTACATCAATCCGAAAGAGATTGACTACGATGCGGCGCGCGGGGCCTCCAGCAAGCCGGGAGAAAAGGTGCAGGCATTCTCCGTTCTGATCCGATGCAAACCGCTGATCGTTCTGGCGGTCACGTTGCTGCTGTTCCATCTCGGCAACGCGGCGATGCTTCCGCTGCTCGGGCAGTCGCTGGCGGCGCAAGGCGCCGACCCCAGCGCCTACACCAGCGCGACCATCATCGTCGCGCAGTTGACGATGATCCCGATGGCGCTGCTGGCGGCATGGCTTGCGCTTAAGCGTGGATTTTGGCTCGTCTTCATGCTGGCGCTGGTTGCGCTGCCGGTACGCGGAATAATTGCCGCTCTTGTCACCGGTCCGGCGGGACTGGCGCCGGTGCAAATCTTAGACGGCGTTGGCGCCGGCATGCTCGGCGTTGCGGTACCGGGCCTGGTCGCGCGCATCATGGCCGGCACCGGCCGGGTGAACGCAGGCCTCGGGGCGGTGATGACCGTGCAAGGCATCGGTGCCGCGTCCAGCGCCACATTGGGCGGCTTTGTTGCCGAGCACTTCGGCTACTCGGCGTCGTTTTTTGCGCTCGGCGGCGTTGCGCTGGCTGCGCTCACGCTCTGGAGCATCGCGACACCGCTCATGAAGGAATCCTGCGGAGCGAAGCCCGCGTCGGCCTGAAGGTCTTACGGCGTCTCGCCGAGTTTTTTCAGCGCGTCGATGGCCGGCCGAAAATTTGCATCGAACTTCAGCGATTGCCGGTAGTCTGCGATGGCGCGCGCCTTGTCGCCTTGTTTTTCACGGGCCAGACCACGGTTGAAAAATGCGGTGCCGTATTGCGGATTGAGGCTTATGGCCTGGTCGTAATCGGAAATCGCGCGGTCGATATCGGCTTTGTCCAGCCAGACGTTGCCACGGTTGCCATAAGCCGTGGCGTATTTCGGATCGAGCTTGATAGCCTCGCTGTGATCGGCAAGCGCGCGGTCGTATTGTTTCTTCCCGCGCCAGGCATTGCCACGGCTGGTGTAAGTCGGCGCGGCGCGCGGATCGAGCCGCAGCGACTCGTTGTAGTCTGTGAGCGCGCGATCGAATTGGCCCTGACGGCGGTACATATTGCCACGCCCGAGGAGCGCGCCGGCCTGGCTGCGGTCGCTTGCCCGGCCGGATTTGATCACCAGCGTGCAGGACTTGATCACTTCTTCCATGCGGGTGAGGTCGGGCTCGATGCAGTGGTTATAGGCTTGTTTGACGGCATCGAGCTTTTGCGCCGGGGCCGGAGCCGCATGAACTAAAAAAACCGCGGCGGTGGCTGCAATGATGGCAATTCGCATTCGCTTATCCCCCGTGTCCGCATTTGATGCGGAGCAGATCCAGCCTAAAGCAAAGCAGGATTTCAGTCATGTGCGTGAGTTCGATACGAGTCATTTTGCCGGGGTGATGCGCAAAATCCGCCCCGCGGAATTGTCGGTGAGCAGCCAGATCGCGCCGTCAGGGCCAGCCCGCACGTCGCGGATGCGCTCGCGCAAATCATTCAACAGGCGCTCTTCCTTCACGACTTTCTCGCCGTCGAGTTCGAGCCGCACCAGCATCTGGCCGGCGAGCGCGCCGATAAACAGATTGCCCTTCCACGCCGGGAACAGGTTGCCGGTGTAAAACGCCATGCCGGAAGGCGCGATCGACGGAACCCAGTATTTGATCGGCTGCTCCATGCCCGGTTTGGACGTGCTCTCGTGGATTTTCGCTCCGCTGTAATCGATGCCGTAACCGATCACCGGCCAGCCGTAATTTTTCCCCGCCTGCGGAATGTTGATCTCGTCGCCGCCGCGCGGGCCGTGCTCGTGCTCCCACAGTTTTCCGCTGGCGGGATTGATCGCCGCGCCCTGCGCGTTGCGGTGGCCGTAGGACCAGATTTCCGGTTTCACATCAGGCCTGCCGATAAAGGGATTATCCTTCGGCACCGCGCCGTCGGGCGTAATGCGCACGATCTTTCCGAGGTGGTTGGACAAGTTTTGCGCTTCGTCACGCGTGCTGGAATGCTCGCCCATTGTGAGGAACAGATTGCCCTCCGGCATTTGCACGATGCGGCAACCGTAGTGATAGCCAAACGACGCCGGGCCTTCCTGCCGGAAGATTACTTTCACATCATCGAGCCGCGGCGTGGTGTCATCGACGAATTTCGCCCGCGCCATCGCCGTGCGCGAGCCAGAAGCGAGCGGTTCGGCGAAACAGAAATAGATCGTGCTGTTCTGCGCAAAATTGCGGTCGATCGTCACGTCGAGCAATCCGCCCTGACCCGACGCATATACGCGCGGCACGCCGGCGAGCGGCTGCGATAATTTTCCATCGCGGGTGACGACGCGCAGGCGGCCGGGGCGCTCGGTCACCAGCATCCGCCCGTCGGGCAGGAAGGCGAGGCTCCACGGATTTGCCAATCCACCGGCGATGGTTTCGACATTGATGTTGCCGGCTTCCGAGCGGAATGTTTGTGCGGTGGCAGAGCCGCCAAACAGGAGCAGCGCCGCCGCGCATGCCAGCGATGATTTTTTCATGAGGGCTCCGGCTTCGAAGGCTCGATTGCCGGAACTATAACAGCATTTGGAGGGTGCAGGTTCCGCCGGACGATGCAGCAATGAAAAGTCCCGGACGCCGTGGCTACAGACAGCGCGGCGTCCGGGGAGTTTTCACAACGCTGCGTACGCAACCTTACGCGTCGCCTTACTCGCGCCGGGAGCCGGGCAGCATCAGCACGCCGATGCCGCTCATGCCGATGAAGACGAGGCCGAGCAGCAGCGCGATGGCGAACACGCTGCCTTCGTTTTCGAGCAGGGCGCCTGCGGCACTAGCGCGCGCGATGCCGATCGACACCACGGTGGCGGCGACGATGGTAGAAAGGGCGAGCGCGGCGGTCGCGATCAGCTCGGCGAGCGCGCCGGAGCGGCGCTCATCCCGTAGCTGGCGGCGGGTCGGGTGCTCGAACCCGGTCCGCTCATAAGGCTGTGTCATGTCGGGCCTGCAATGCATTACTTTGTCCATGCTGGCATCATGCGGCATGAAGCGGGCGCGCGTTCGACCGGACTGCGGCGAAGCCCGTGAGGAATAGCGGCGCTTTCGTGACTATGGTTAACGAAACGTGAACGGCTTATTGCCATCGCCCGGCTTGACCGGGTGATCCAGTAATCACCGGCTTAAACGATAAGACCGGCAGCAATGCCCGGATCGGATGTCCGGCGGCTACTGGATGCCCCGCCTTCGCGGGGCATGACAGAGAGAGCCTACTCCGCCACCGCCAGCGACTCCGCCTGCCAGTCCATCGCCACATGACCGGGTTCGGCTTCGATCCGCGCCAGCCAGTCGCGGATGGCGGGAAAGCGGGTGAGGTCGAAGTCGCACTCGTGAGCGACGTGGGTGTAAGCGTAGAGCGCGATGTCCGCGATGGTGTAGCGGCCGGCGGCGAAATAACGGTTCTTGGCGATGTGGTTTTCCATCACACCGAGTGCGCGAAAGCCGCTTTCCATCCAGTCTTCCAGCGCGTGCTGCTGCAGCTCGCGGCCTCCCTTGATCAGCGCCAGCCAGAAGAACGCCGCGCCGATATTCGGCTCCAGACTGTGCTGTTCGAAGAACATCCATTGCAGCGCTTCGGCGCGGTCGATGCGGTCGTCGGGCGCGAGCGTGGTGCCGCCCGCGACGTACCAGAGAATGGCGTTGGATTCGGCGAGATAGCGGCCGGGCGCGACTTTCAGCAGCGGCACCTGGCCGTTCGGATTCTTGGTGAGGAATTCCGGCGTGCGGCTCTCGCCCTTGAGGATGTCGACCTCGACAAGTTCGTAAGGCGCGCCGAGATGCGCGAGCGCGAGACGCACTTTATAGGCATTGCCCGAACGCTGCATGGAATAGAGCGTGTACATTCCAACCCCTCGTGCGTATGCGATTATTCCCACCACCCACGCGCCCGATAAGGACGAAGTCAGGCGATAACAAGGCCGGCAGATTAGGCCGATTCAAAAAGACGTGAGCGGTTCTCCGCCGCGCGATTTGAAGCGATATTTCCTCCCGTCAAGCACGGGAAGGAAAAATCATTCCGCCGCTTCGCGGTGCGCGCGGGCATATTCCACCAGCGCGTCGTCATCCACCATTTCGATCGGCGTGAAATCGCGGTGCGCGATCCATTCCTCGCGCGTGAACTTGGTAATGTGGTTGGAGACGGCGCAGAGCGTGAGATAAACGATCTTGCGCGGGTAGGGCGTGATGTTCGGCGGCGAGGCGTGCACCAAGTTGCCGTGGAACATCAGCACCGAGCCGGCTTTGCCGGTCGGCGCCACGATGCCGACGCCGTCGGGACCGGCGGCGTCCTTTGCGAGTTTCGTCACGGTGTCCTTGTCGAGCGTCCACAGCGGATAGGACGTCGTGGTCGTGTCATGGCCGGCTTTGAGCACGCCCTGCTTGTGACTCTTCGGAATGATCATCAACGCGCCGTTGATCGGCAGCACGTCGTCCAGGAAAATCGCGATGTTCATCGCGCGCGGCTCCGGCATGCCGTCGTCGCGCGCCCATGTGCCGTAATCCTGATGCCACTGCCAGACATCGCCCTCGAACGCGGCTTTGGCATTCAATTTGAACTGATGGACGTAAACGCTTTCGCCGAATAGCTGCATCAGCGGCGCGACCAGCCGCGGATGCCGCGACATGATCTCGAACACCTTGTTGAATTTGTGCGCGGCAAAGGCGGTGCGCGGCGCGCCGGATTTCTCGCGCCAGACTTCCTTGCGCTCAAGCTTGAGGATGTTGTCAGCTTCGATGCGCAGCAGTTCGATTTCTTCCTCCGAGAAGCAATTGGGGAAGAAGACGTAGCCCTGCTCGTCGAAGGCCTTGAGCTGCTCGGCGTTGAGCTTCATGGGCGGCGCTCCCTTGGATTTCGGCGGCCGGGTAACCCGGCTCTGTCTTGCCGCTATTTTAGGCTGCACCCCGCAAAAAGCCACAGGCCCGGCATCTTCTGGTGGTTCGGAGTTTTGCCCATAAACGGCACATAACGGCTTCATATTCTGCCGCGTTCACGGTTTCTAAATCGGCCTGCCGTATTTTGTTAACCGTGAGTGTTGTTGGAGGGTGTTGCGTATGAAGCGCGTTCTGGTTGTCATTTCCCTGCTCGCGGTCTGCTGCTTCAGCACCAGTGCGGTGAGCGGCTCGAGCGGCACCTACGTCTGGCTCCCGCCCGCGCAATACGACCACAAGCCCAAAATTCGCGTCATCGAGAAGACGGCCGATTACTGGTCGGTGGATCAGGTTTGCCGCAGCCACATGGGCGTTGCATTCGCTCAGATGGGCCGGGGCTCGAACGGCCGGTTCGAGGCCTGCGCGATCCAATCGAAGAAAACCTGCACGATCATCATTCCGCGCGTCGATGCCAACGTCGATGCCGAGACGCAGGCGCGCTTGCGGCGGCATGAGATCGGGCATTGCAACGGCTGGCCGAACGATCACGCCGACGGCGTGTAAACCGCGCGCCGCGGATCATTTCTCGTCGTAAGCCTGTTGCAATTTTTTGATGTCGAGCTTGGTCATCTGCGTGTCCTCTGTCCCCTTTTCTTATTAACCGGTGGCGGCCGATTTTGTTCGTGCCGCATTTGACCGCAACAGGATCATCACGAACGCGCAGAGCATCGCCGGCACCGCCAGCGGTATCAACGTTGCCTCCGCGATGGCGCGCGTGATCAACGGCACGATCCACAGTATAGCGAGCAGTGATTTCTCGTAACTGCCGAAGCCGCGCGCAAATCCATCGGCGGCGAGAAAACCGATGGCGGGCGCCAGCAGCATGAGATCGTAATCGAGGCTGTAAGGCGTTGCCAGCAGCGTGCCGATCAGCAACGCAGCGGCTTTGCGCGGGAAACTCGCGTTGCCGCGCCAGAGCCAGATGAGCGCGGCTGCGACGACAAGCGTCACCGCGCCCTGCAGGGTGTAAGCGAGCGTCACCGGCCCGCCCCACATTCGCACCCAGGAGAACACGCTCTGAATTTTGTACCAGCCGGTATCGCCCGATTCCAAGATGACGGTGCGGGTGAAGTCGGTCGAATCTAAAAATGCGAGCCAGATATCCAATCCAAAAGCGAGCGTGGTTGCGAGCACGCACAGCACGACGGTTGCCGCCGCCGCCGCAAAAGTCCGCCAGCGTCCGTCAGCCGCCAGTGCCAGCGGAATCAGCAAGCCGAATTGCGGCTTGTAGGCGAGGCAGCCGAACAGAATGCCGGCGAGGACCGGCTTCCGGTCGAGTGCGAGCAGCGCGGCGGCGAACAAGGCGGCGGTGAGGAAGCCGTTATGACCGTGGCCGAGATTGATGAATACGGCGGGAAACGCGAGCGCGAGAAGCAGCCAGAGCCTGTCATTCGTACCAACGACGGCACGCATCGCCCATAGATAAAGCGCCAGCGTCACGCCCTGCCACAGTGCGAGCGCCAGCGGGTACGGCAGCAGCGCCAGCAGCGCCGCCAGCCCGAGGAAAAACGGCGGATAGTGCCAGCCGTAAAACGGCGTGGCCGCTCCGAAGATCGCCAGCTCGCGGGCGTATTGCAGCTTCGGGTCGAACGGCGCCGAGGGGAGGCCTTCGAGCACATAAGTCCCGGCGGCGTAGACATTGGTGAAGTCGGTGCCGATCGGGTGGCCGAACCGGTCGATCAGTCCATCCGCGGTGGCGATGAGATAGATGGCGCCGATAGCCGAGGCCACCAGCACGGCGAGCGCCACCAGCCGCATCCGCTCGCGGGTCAGCCAGCCGCCCGTGCTTAGAGTGTTGAGGAAGGCGCCCATGCGGACCCCGGAAAAGGCCGGTTTAGCAGGGGCGGATTAAGAGAGGGTTAGACCATCAACAGTCTTGATGATTGCATCACCGAATAGCGTCTTGCCGACGCCATTTTGGCGTTTTACGACATGCTCCGCGCCTAAAGCGCGGACAACGGAGATTCGGGAATGGCCTTTCTTGCGGACCACCTCAAGCGCATCAAACCCTCGCCGACGATCGCGGTGACGGATAAAGCGCGCGCGCTCAAGGCCGCGGGGCGGAACGTGATCGGTCTCGGCGCCGGCGAGCCGGATTTCGACACGCCCGACAACATCAAGCAGGCTGCGATCAAGGCGATCGAAAGCGGCCGCGCGTCGAAATATACGCAGGTCGACGGCATCCCTGAACTCAAGGACGCTGTGTCGAAGAAATTCAAGCGCGAGAACGGGCTCGACTACAAGGCGTCGCAGATCACCGTCAGCGCCGGCGGCAAGCAGGTGCTTTACAACGCCTTCATGGCGACGCTGAACCCCGGCGACGAGGTCATCATCCCGGCGCCGTATTGGGTGAGCTATCCCGACATGGTGCTGCTCGCCGGTGGTACGCCTGTGCCGGTGGTCTGCCGCATGGAAGATGGCTTCAAGATGAGCCCGGCGGCGCTTGCGCGCGCGATTACGCCAAAGACGAAATGGTTTTTGCTCAACTCGCCGTCGAACCCGACCGGCGCCGCCTATTCGCGCGCCGAGCTGAAGGCGTTGACCGATGTTCTGGTGAAGCACCCGCACGTGCATGTCATGACCGACGATATGTACGAGCATCTCGTCTATGACGACTTCGAGTTTTTCACGCCGGCGCAGGTGGAGCCGTCGCTATATGAGCGCACGCTTACCATCAACGGCACTTCGAAGGCTTACTGCATGACGGGCTGGCGCATCGGGTACGCCGGTGGGCCGGAGCCATTGATCAAGGCGATGTCGATGATCCAGTCGCAATCGACCACCAACCCGGCGGCGGCGTCACAATGGGCGGCGGTCGAGGCGCTCAATGGCCCGCAGGACTTCATTCCGAAGCACAACAAGATTTTCAAGGAACGCCGCGACCTGGTGGTGTCGATGCTTAACCAGGCTAAGGGACTTCATTGCCCGAAGCCGGAGGGCGCGTTTTACGTTTATCCGTCCTGCGCTGGCACGATCGGCAAGACCGCGTCCACCGGCAAGAAGCTGATGAGCGACGAGGACTTCGTCACTGAGTTACTGGAAGCTGAAGGTGTGGCGGTGGTGCAGGGAACGGCGTTCGGGCTCGGCCCGGCGTTCCGCATTTCCTATGCGACCAAAACGGAAGACCTGGAAGATGCCAGCCGCCGCATCCAGAAATTCTGCGGGGATTTGCGTTAAGAGAAATCACACGCGGCTTGGATAGAGTCGCTGGATGCAAATTTTCAATTTTCTTCAACTTCTACGCATCGTTGCCATCGCTTCTGCGCTTGCGGGCCTTACCGGCTCCGCCGCCGCGCAGGAGCGCGTTACCGTCGGCGCGACGAGGGCTGCCAGCAATGGTGCGCTGTTCCTCGCCGCGGGCAAAGGCTACTTCAAGGAAGAAGGGCTCGACGTCGAATTGAAGTTCTACACGGCACAACAGGCTGTGTCGGCGCTTGCAACGGGAGAAGCCGATCTCGCCGCGGCCGAATTCACGCCGGCGGCATTCAATTTTGCGGGCAAGGGCGCGTTCAAGGCGATTGCCGCGCAGGCGCGGGAATTCAACGGTTTTGAGGGCAATGAAATTGTCGCCTCGAACGCGGCCTACGCCAAGGGCCTGCGTAAATTAGAGGACCTGTCCGGCAAGACCGTCGGTATCACGCAGTTAGGCTCAGTCTATCACTACCAGATCGCGCAGATCGCCAGGCTCAAGCGTTTCGATTTCAAGAACGTTCTTCTCAAGACCTATCCATCGCTCGATGCGCTGGCGGCCGCGGTGAGCAAGGATCAGCTCGACGCCGCGATTCTTCCGGCGACGCTCGCGCGCGATATCCTCACCGCGAGCCAGGCCAAGCTGGTCGGCTGGTATTCGGATGTCGATCAGCAGCAAGTCGGCGCATTGTTCGCCTCGGCAAAAATGATCGCCGGGCGGCGCGCAAGCGTGGAGAAATTCGTTCGCGCCTATCAGCGCGGCGCCGCCGATTTCGCCGCCGCGTTGTTACGCAAGGACCGTTACGCCAAGCGCGTCTCCGACGCCAATTCGCGTTCCGCCGCGCTCATCGTCGCGAAATATATTTATCCTTCTGAATCGTCCGACCGCGCGGCCTCGCTGATTGAGGGCACGGCTTATTACACGGACCCGCAGGGTAGGTTCGATGTCGGCGATATTTACGATCAAGTCACCTGGTTCAAATCGCAGGGATTGATCGAGGCCGGAACCGATGCACGCGACATCCTCGACCTGAGTTTCGTCAAAGGACATACCAACAGCCCGAAATAACGGCCCTTGCCAGCCTTGGCTTTGCCTGAGACGATATCTCACGGGCCGGTTTAAGAGGTCCAACTCCCGGCCACAGCAAGGGAGGTTGCGATGGGACAGAGTGGTGCGAGTCCCAATGCCATAAGTACGGTGGGTCCCCGGTGCATCGCGCTGGTAGGCCCGTTCCAGAGTGGCAAGACGACTCTGTTAGAGGCGATCCTCGCACGCACCGGCGCGATCCAGCGTCAGGGCGCGGTGGAAGCGGGGACCACCATCGGCGACGCCAGCAAAGAAGCGCGCCACCATAAAATGAGCGTCGAAGTTTCCGTCGCCACCACCAATTTCATGGGCGGCAGCTACACTTTCGTCGATTGTCCCGGCTCCGTCGAATTCGTCCAGGATATGCGCGCGACTCTGCCCGCCGTCGATGCGGCCATCGTCGTCTGCGAGATGGACGAGAAGAAGGTGCCGCAGCTCCAGCTCATTTTGCGGGAGCTTGAAGAGCAGAAGATTCCGCACTTTCTGTTCGTCAACAAGATCGACAAGGCGGACGCGAACATTCACGACGTGCTCAATTTGTTGCAACCGGCTTCGCGCTGCAAGCTTCTGCTGCGCCAGATTCCCACCTTCTCCGGCGAGCTGATCACTGGCTTCGTCGATCTCGCGCTCGAACGCGCGTTTGTTTACAAGGAGCACGCGGCTTCCGAAGTGGTCGAACTTGCGGGCGATTTGCTCGATCGCAAGAAGACGGCGCGTTTCTCCATGCTGGAGACGCTGGCCGATCACGACGACGAACTGATGGAGCAACTGCTCGAAGACATCCAGCCGCCGCGCGACAAGGTGTTCGACGATCTCGCCAAGGAATTGCGCGAGGGTCTTGTTTGCCCGGTGCTGATGGGCGTCGCCAACCGCACCAACGGCGTGCTGCGGCTGATGAAGGCGCTGCGCCACGAGGCTCCCGGCGTTGCCGATACGGCCAAGCGGCTCGGCGTTAAAGCGGGCAGCGAGACGGTCGCGGTAGTGCTGAAAACTTTTCACACCGGTCACGGAGGCAAGATGTCGGTGGTACGCGTGCTCGCGGGGCAAGCGGGCGACGGCACAACTTTCAGCACGCCGGAGCGGGAAGCTGGACGCGTTGCCGGCGTATTCAAATTGATGGGCCAGCAAACCGAAAAGCGCGGGGCTGCCGCAGCCGGCGAAACCATCGCCCTCGGCAAGCTCGATCACGCCAGAACCGGAGACACGCTCTCTACCGGCAAGCAGGCGCATACCCCGGTGGTCAAGGTCGCGCCGCATTCGCCGGTGCTTGCCATCGCGGTGTCGGCGAAGGAGCGCAAGGACGATGTCAAACTCGGTCAGGCGTTTGCCAAGCTCACGGAAGAAGATCCCTCGCTCACCATCGTCCACAACGCCGAAAGCCATGAAGTGGTGATGTGGGGGCAGGGCGAGATGCACCTGCGCGTCGCGGGCGAGCGGCTCGCCGACCGCTTCGGCGTTTCGATCATGACCCGCCCGCCCGCCGTCGGCTATCGCGAAAGCATCCGCAAGCCGATCCAGATTCGCGGGCGGCACAAGAAGCAGTCCGGCGGGCACGGCCAGTTCGGCGATGTGGTGCTCGACATCAAGCCGCTGCCGCGCGGTTCCGGTTTCAAGTTTGAGGAAAAAATCACCGGCGGCGTGGTGCCGCGCAATTACATTCCGTCGGTGGAGGAGGGCGTCATCGAGACGCTCAAGCACGGGCCACTCGGGTTCCCGGTGGTGGATATTTCCGTCACGCTGATCGACGGTTCCTATCACACGGTGGATTCCTCCGACATGGCGTTCCGCGCCGCCGGCCGCCTTGCCATCGTCGAGGGTCTGCCGCAGTGCCAGCCGGTGCTGCTGGAGCCGATCCACATCGTTGAGATCGTCTGTCCATCGGAAGCGACCGCGAAGATCAACGCCATCCTGTCGGGCCGGCGCGGGCAAATCCTTGGTTTTGATACCCGCGAAGGATGGCAGGGCTGGGACGCGGTGCGCGCGATGATCCCGGAGACGGAAATCGGCAATCTCATCGTCGAGGTACGCTCGGCCACCGCCGGCGTCGGCGGTTTCACCGCCAAATTCGACCACATGGCGGAGCTGACCGGCCGCACCGCCGAGCAGATCGTCGCGGCGAAAAAAGCGGCGGCGTGATTATTTTTTCTGCGGTTCCCGCGATATGCGGGAGCGGCGATTAAGATTTTCTAGGTCCCCGTTACCATTTGAAAAGCATGATTCCGGCGGCAGTCCCGGCATTAACCGGGCTGCTGTATTTGGCACTGTAAACCCGCATATCTGCGCGATGTTCCGCGCGATAACGCGAGTTGCACGATGCTCATGGCGATGCGGAATATGTTCGGCGGCGGGGCGGACGATTATTCCGACCCGAAGTCCAAGATTCCGCTCGGCGAAGTGCTTCGCCGCGGCTGGTTCGAACTTTTCTATCAGCCCAAAATCGAATTGAAGACCATGCGGCTGATCGGTGCCGAAGCGCTGGTGCGCGCGCGCCACCCCGAACGCGGCGTTCTGCCGCCGGCCGTATTCCTTCCCGGAGCCAGCGAAGAAGAACTGCTCGCGCTCACCGAGCGCGTGATCATGAGCGCGCTCGGCGATTGGGAATTGTTCTCCGACAACGGCGTCTCGATGAAATTCGCGGTCAACGTGCCGGTCTCGGCTTTCGTCAAACTTCCCATCGCGGACATGTTGCGCGAGGGCCGCCCGAAAGCCGCCAACTGGCCGGGTCTCGTGCTGGAGGTGACCGAGGACGAGATCATCAACGACCTCACGCTCGCCAACGATGTCGCCACCGCTTTGCAGGATCATAATTGCAGCCTCGCGCTTGACGATTTTGGCGCCGGCTATTCATCGCTCGCGCGTCTGCGGCAGTTGCCGTTCAGCGAACTCAAGATCGACCGCAGCTATGTAATGAATTGCGACTCCGACCGCCTCAACGGCGGTCTGTGCGAAACCATCGTCGATCTCGGCAAGCGGTTCGGCCTGAAAACCGTCGCCGAAGGCATCGAGACCACGCACGAAAGTCACAAATTGCAGGGCATCGGCTGCAACGTCGGGCAGGGCTACCTGTTCGCAAAGCCAATGCCGAAAGGCCAGCTTATCGGCCTGATGCGCCGGCGCCTGATGAAGGAAGCGCCGGTGGCGCAGCCGGTTCGCGGCATGGGATACGCGCGCGCCTAACTTTCCGCCGTTTCCGCTTCAGCCAGTTTCGCGCGCCAGTCCTTGCGTTTGAGCACGAAGGAAATGGCCGAGAGCGTGAGCAGGACTGCGCTCACGATAACGAGCCCAAGCGCGATCGGACGGCTCAGGAAAATCAGATAATTTCCATTCGACATGATGAGCGATTGCCGCAGGCTTTGCTCGAAGATCGGCGCGATCACGAGGCCGAGCACAAGCGGTGCCGGATCGAAGCTGAACTTTCGCAGGCCGTAACCGAGCACGCCCATGATCAGCATGATCCAGACATCGACGATGGAGTGGCTCACTTCATAGACGCCGATGATGCAGAACATGATGATCATCGGATAGAGATAAGTATAAGGGATCCGCAGCACGCTCACGAAAATGCCGACCAGCGGCAGATTGAGCGCGAGCAGCATCAGGTTGCCGACATACATCGAGGCGACGAAGCCCCAGAACACGTCGGGATGTTCGCTCACCAGTTGCGGTCCGACCGAAACGCCATGCACCATCAGCGCTCCGATCAGCACAGCGGTGATCGGTCCGGTCGGGATGCCGAGCGCGAGCATCGGCACGAAAGCGCCGGTCGAGGCCGAATTGTTCGCCGACTCCGGCCCCGCGACGCCGGCCACGGCGCCCTTGCCGAATTGCTCCGGATGCTTGGAGACCTTCTTTTCCAGCGCATAGGAAAGGAAGCTGGAAATGATGTGCGCCGAGCCAGGAATGATGCCGATGATGAACCCGAGCACGCTGCCGCGCGCAATCGGCATTGCCGCCTCGCGCCACTCCTGACGGTTCGGCAGAAGTTCGCGCAGTTTCGGGGTGATGACTTCGCCGACGACCTTATGGCTCGGCGTCGCCAGGATTTCCCCCAAGCCGAACAGCCCGACCGCGACCGGCACGATGCCGATTCCGTCGCCTAACTCAGCCAGATCGAAGCTGTAGCGAAAGTGCCCGGTCATGTTGTCGATGCCGATCATGCCGAGCATCAGGCCGAGGCACGCCATCAGCAGTGTTCGCACCAGCGATGTCGATGACATGTAAGCGAGAAAAATAAGCCCGAGCACGAGCAGCGCGGTGTATTCCGGCGGCCCGAAGCGCAGCGCCAACGTGGCGAGCGGCGGTGCGATCAGCGTCAACATGATGATGCCGAAGGTACCCGCGATCCATGAGCCGACGGCGGCGATGCAGAGCGCAGCCCCGGCGCGGCCCTTCTTTGCCATTGCGTTGCCGTCGATACAGGTCATGACCGACGATGCTTCGCCTGGAATTCGCATCAGGATGGACGTCGTCGAGCCGCCGTATTGCGAGCCGTAATAAATACCGGCGAGCATGATGACGGCTTGCGTGGCGTTGAGCCCGAACGTGACGGGAAGAAGAATACTTATCCCCGAGAGCGGCCCGATGCCGGGCAGCACGCCGACCAGTGTTCCTACCAGACAGCCGAGGAAGGCGTACCAGAGGTTGGCGGGCTGCAACGCGACTTCGAATCCGTGCAGCAGGCTGATGAAAGTTGTTTCCAAAAGATCGGTCCTAAAAGCCGAGCGGCCCGGTTAGCAACGGTGCCTTGAGCACCAAAACGAAGACGGCGTAGGTGACCATCACGGTGCATACGCTATAGAGCGCGGCGCGCAGCACGTTTCGGCGTTCGACGATGACAAGCAGACCGATCATCATCAGCATCATGGTGGTGATGAAGCCGAGCGATGTGTAGAGAGCGGTCGCCGCCGCGGTGATGGCGATCACCAGCGCGGCGTGCTTGCCGTCGCTCCAGCCGAGCGTGGAGAGCGGCTCGCTTTCGCGCGCGCGGAAAAACAAGGCCAGCCCGAAAATGATGGTGAACGCGGCGATCAGCTTGGGGAGGAAACCAGCGCCCGGCATGGACAATTGTCCAGTCGGCAAATCTCCGCTGAGCGCCAGCACAAGAACGCCGAAACCGACAAACGCGCCGCCGCCTACATGATCGGACCGGAGATTCATTCTATGCTTGTGCTCTCTATCCCTGCACTTTGCCGATCGTCTTCACCGCTTCGTCGGAGCGCTTGGCATCGGCATCCCAGAATGCGGCGAAGTTCTTCGCATTGAGATACCCGGGCTCCAGGCCGAGATTGGTGACCGCGGTCTTGAACTGATCGGAGTTGGCGGCCTTTTCGATGGCCGGGCTCAGGATGGACACGATTTGCGGCGGCGTTCCTTTCGGAGCGAAGATGCCGACCCACAAATAATATTCGACATTGTAGCCAAGCTCTTTCAGCGTCGGCACGTCGGGCAAAATCTTCGAGCGCGTCCCGCCGAACGACGCCAGTGCGCGCAACTTCCCGGCCTTGATGTGCTGAAGCGTGGCCGAGGTCGCCTGCGTGCTCGCCTGCGCGTTATTGCCGAGCAACGCGGTAATCGCCGGCCCGCCGCCATTCGTTGGCAGGTGGCGAAGCTTCGGCACGCCAGTTGCCTTTTCCAGGAGCGCCACCGGCAAGTGGGTTGCGCCATAGAGGCCGCCCGAACTGTAGACGATCGTATCCGGGCGTTTCTTGGCGTCGTCGACGAAATCCTTCAGCGTTTTGTAGGGCTGTTGATCGTTGACGACCAGCAGGATCGGGTCGGCAACCAGCCGCGCCAGTGGAATGAAATCGGCGCGGGTGGTCTTCGGCGCCCGGCCGAATAGCTTGTCCACTTCGGCGTAACCGGAAATTCCGTTGTTGTGCGAGAGCAGCGTGTAGCCATCCGGCTTGGAGCTGGCGGCAACCTGCGCGCCGACCTGCCCTCCGGCGCCGGCTTTGGTCTCGACCACCACCGGCTGCTTGAGGATCGGTTCAAGCGCCGCGGCCAGCGGCCGCGTCACGGCATCGTTGGCGCCGCCGGGAGGAAACGCGTTGATGATCGTGACGGCATGCGAGGGAAAAGTCTCTTGTGCGAATGCCGGGCCGGCCGCGAGAGCTGCGGCCGAAGCGGTCGTGCCGATGACGAAACGACGCCGGTCCATGTGTTCCTCCCCAAATGACAATGTGCCGGTTTGCTCCGGCCTATTTTAAAAGGCGAAAGCCGCGCGATCACCGAATGGTGAGACGCGCGGCGCCGCGCAATTCCGGAGCGCCCGCTCCGTTACCCCTGTACTTTGCCGATCGCGTTGACGGCGGCCTCGATCCGCTTGGCATCCGCGTCCCAGAACTTGGCGAAGTCGGGCCCGTCGAGATAACCCATGTCCTGTCCGAGATTCGTGATGGCGGTCTTGAACTGCTCGGTGACGACGGCTTTCTTTACGGCATCGCGCATAAAGTTGGTGACGTTTGCCGGCGTGCCTTTCGGCGCGAACAGTCCGACCCAGAGATAATATTCGATGTCGTAGCCGAGCTGCTTCATGGTCGGCACATCCGGCAACGCCTTGGAGCGTTGCGAGCCGAACAGAGCGAGCGGGCGCAGTTTACCGGCCTTGACCTGCGCCAGGCAGGCTGAGACCGAAGACACCAGCGCCTGCGAATTGTTGCCGAGGATCGCGGTGAGCGCCGGGCCGCCGCCGTTGGTCGGCAGATGGCGCAGCTTCAGGCCCCCCGCGGCCTTCATATAAAGCGCCATCGGGATGTGCAGCGCGCCGTAGAGTCCGGAGGACGAATAGATGATCTCATCCGGACGCTTCTTGGCATCGTCGGTGAATTCCTTCAGCGTCTTGTGAGGCTGCTGGTCGTTGACCAAGAGCACGCAAGGATCGGCGACGAAACGCGCGAGCGGAATGAAGTCGGCGCGAGTGAACTTCGGCTGCCGTCCGAACAACTTGTCGACCTCGGCGAAGCCGGAGATCGAAGTGATGTGCAGCAGCATCGTGTAGCCGTCCGGCTTGGCGGAAGCGGCGACCTGCGCGCCAACGGCGCCGGCAGCGCCCGCCTTGGTGTCGATCACGACCGGCTGCTTGACGATGGGCTCCAGCACCGCGGCGAGCGGGCGGCCGACAACGTCGGCGGCGCCACCGGGCGGGAACGGATTGATGAACGTGATGGCGTGGTCGGGATAAGCGCCTTGCGCGAACGACGGATGGATGCCGAGCGCGGCAGCCGCCGCGGCGGTACCGGCGACGAATTTGCGCCTGTCCAAATGATTGTCCGAATGGTCCGTCATGTGATCCTCCCTGGAAGCCTTGTTTAACCGGCCTGTTGCCGGCCTTTTTTTAATGGGGCGATGGTATCGCCCGGCGGCGTCACGGATCAAGCATCAATGATCGCCACCGCCCGCGTCCAGCCGGCGGAGCCGCCGCGCACTTTCACCGGAAAGCAGCTCACCGTGAAGCCTTTCGGCGGCAATGCTTCGAGATTGTGCAGCTTCTCGATGTGGCAATAGCCGATCTCGCGGCCGGCACGGTGGCCCTCCCAGATCAGCTTGGCGTTGCGCGTTGCCGCGTATTTTTCTTTTGTATGGACAAAAGGCGCGTCCCAGCTCCAGCCGTCGATGCCGGTCACGCGCACGCCGCGCTCCAGCAGATACAGCGTCGCCTCCCGCCCCATGCCGCATCCTTTGGCGACGTAGTTGGGTTGGCCGTAAGCCATGCCCGCGCTCGTGTTCACCACCACGATTTCAAGCGGCGAAAGTGTGTGGCCGATGCGTTTAAGTTCCGCTTCGACGTCAGCGGCGGTCGCCACATAGCCATCGGGGAATTTGCGGAAGTCGAGTTTCACCGCGGGCTGCAGGCACCACTCCAGCGGGACCTCGTCGATGGTGATGGCGCGCTTGCCGCCATCCATGGTCGAGGCGAAATGATAGGGCGCATCGAGATGCGTGGTGTTGTGCGTGGAGAGCTTGATCCATTCGATCGCCCAGCCCTCGCGGTCCGGCAGATCGTCTTCCGTGAGACCGGGGAAAAATTTCACCACTTCCGGCGCGGTCTGCCGGTGCGTTTGATATTCGATCGCCGGGGCGTAGCCGGGCGGGTCGGCGTGCACGGTATTTTCCAGCGGCACCGAAATGTCGATCAGCTTGCGCGGCATGCTTAGTTCGGCGCGGCGTTGAGATCGGCTGCCATCACCGGCGCCTTGCGGCCCTTGGCCTCGGAAGCTGGGAAATTCAGCTCGACCTTGATGCCGTTGGGATCGAACAGGAACAACTGATAGAGGCCCTGATCGTCCACCTGCCGCTCCTTGAACGCGACACCGCGCTTTTGCAGGTGCGCGATCATCTCGCTCAGGCCATTTGCGCGGAAGGCGATGTGGTCGATCACGCCGGAGCCTTGCGTCGCCTGCGACTGCTGGCCGGCATATTTCAGCCGCGCTTCCGGCACGTTGGCGCCGCCCTCGGCGATGTGCAGCACGTCGCGCTCGCCGATGTAGAGCCAGTAAACCGGAATCTTGAAATCGGGATGCGGGCCGACCTTCATGCCTAGCATGTCGCAATACCAGTCCTTGGTCGCCTCGATGTCGGCGGACTGGATGAGGATGTGTTCCATGAACGAAACCGGCATGACGCGTTTCCCCGTTCAAATTTTTTGCCGTCCCGCATGATGGGACAACATTTGTTGTAGTCTTAGCCAAGACGAAAATGCTGTCCAGGAGAGAAGCATGGCTGCTTATTGGGTTGCTCGTTCCAAAATCAACGATCCGGCCGAATACAAGAAATACACCGACCAAATCCCCGGCATCATCGCCAAATTCGGCGGCAAGGTGCTGGCGCGCGGCGGGCGCTTTCAGATCATGGAGGGGCCGGACAAATTCCACCGCTTCATCGTCATCGAATTCCCCACGCTGGAGCAGGGCGTGGCGTGTTTCACATCGCCGGAATACGACCGCGCCGCGGCGTTCCGGCGCGGCGGCGCCGGCGAGGTCGAAACCATCATGGTCGAAGGCGTTTAAGCAGGCGCTATTGGTGGAATCTGCCACTAGCGTGGCTGCGCGTAATGCGGGTAATATGCCGCAAAACAACAGTTAATCGGGAGGAGAACATGCTGAAATATCTCAAAACAAAAACGTTCGCTTGCATTGCCGGGACACTTTCCGTCCTCGCGGTGTGCGCGATGGCTATCGTCTCGGCGACCGCGCAAACCAAGGAGCCGATCAAGGTCGGCTACAGCATGGCGATGACCGGCGGACTTGGTCCGAACGGGAAATCCGCTCTGCTCGCCCAGAAGATCTGGGAAGAGGACATCAACGCCAAGGGCGGGCTGCTCGGCCGTCCGGTCAAGCTGATCTACTACGATGACCAGAGCAATCCTTCGACCGTTCCCGGCATCTACACCAAGCTGCTGGAAGTCGACAAAGTCGACATCGTGATCGGCGGTTACGCCACCGCGCTGCTCGCGCCGGCGATGCCGATCGTGATGCAGAAAGGCAAGCTCTTCATCGGCCTGCTCGGCCTCGGCGTGAACACCGAGTTCAAGTACGACAAGTACTTCGTGATGATCCCGTCCGGCCCGGATCCGAAGCCGTCCTTCACCAAGGGCTTCCTCGAACTCGCCATGCAGCAGAATCCGAAGCCGACGACAGTGGCGATCGTCGCCGCCGACCAGGAGTTCTCACGTAACGCCTCCGACGGCGCGCGCACGAACGCCCAGAAGCTTGGTCTCAAGATCGTCTATGACAAGACCTATCCGCCGGGCACCACCGACTACGCCCCGATCGTCCGCGCCATCGCGGCGACCAATCCGGACATAGTCGTGATCTGCTCGTATCCGCCGGATTCGGTCGGCATGGTGCGTGCGGTGAACGAAATCGGCTTCAAGCCGAAAATGATCGGCGGCGCCATGGTCGGTCCGCAGAACACCGCGATGAAGGCGCAGTTGGGCCCGCTGCTCAACGGCTTCACCAACTATGACTTCTGGCTGCCGGTGGCGAAGATGCAGTTCCCCGGCGTCGCCGATCTGATCAAGAAGTATCAGGGCCGCGCCGCTGCCGAAGGCGTCGATCCGCTCGGCTACTACATGGCGCCGCAGGCCTACGCCCAGATGCAGGTTCTGCAGCAGGCAATCGAAGGCACCAAGAGCCTGGACGACAAGAAACTCGCCGACTTCATCCGCACCAGCACGTTCAAGACCGTGCTGGGCGACGTGAAGTTCGACAAGTCGGGTGAATGGGCGCAGTCGCGCGTTCTTCAGGTTCAGTTCCAGAACGTGAAGGGCAACACCGTCGACCAGTTCAAGGAAATGGGCACCCAGGTGGTGGTCGATCCGCCGGCTTATGCGTCCGGCAAGGTCGTCTATCCCTACGAGAAGGCAAAAACGCAGTAATCGCCGTCTCGTCCAAACACAACGCCGCGCGGGTCACCCGCGCGGCGTTTTTGTTTTAAATGAAGAGGGCGTTCACAGCCCGAGATAAAATTTCTTGATCAGATCGTTGTCGTTGAGCGCCGCCATGCTCTCGCCGGTGAACGCGATCTTGCCGTGCACGATGACGTAGCCGCGGTCGGCGATGCGGATCGCCTGGTTGAAATTCTGCTCCGCCATCAGCACCGTGAGCTGATAGCTGTCCTTGAGCTCCTTGATCTTGTCGATGGTGCGGCTGACCAGGATCGGCGCCAGGCCGACGGAGGGCTCGTCGATCAGCAGGATTTTCGGCGCCGACATCAACGCGCGCGCCAGCGCCACCATCTGCTGCTCGCCGCCGCTCATGCTTCCGGCAAGCTGCGATTTGCGCTCGGCGAGGCGCGGGAAGCACTCATAGCAAAATTCGAGATTTTTCTTCATCTGCGCGCGCGCTTTGGCCCGGAAGGCGCCGAGCAGAAGGTTCTCCTCCACGGTCAGGCGGGGGAACAGGCGGCGGCCCTCCGGCACGACGCCGATGCCGAGGTCGATGATGTCCTCGGTCTTCATGCCGACGAGGTTGTGCTTTTCGCCGTCAATTTCGGCCACCACGCTGCCGGTTTCAGGGCGCACGATGCCGAGCACGCATTTGAGCAAGGTGCTCTTACCGTTGCCGTTGGTGCCGAGCAGCACGGCGGTCTGGCCGGACGGAACGGCAAGCGAGACGTCGTGCAGCACATGCACTGCGCCATAGCCGGCGTGGACGTTCGTGATGGTGAGACTATTGCCCAAGGTAAGCCCTCTCGACCTCGGGATTGCGGATCACCTCGTCCGGCTTGCCGTCGGCGATCTTCTTGCCGGAATCGAGAACGACGAGGCGCTGCGAGAAGCTCATCACGGCGCGCATGATGTGCTCGATCATGATGATGGTGATGCCGCTTTCATTGAGCTTGATCAGCATGTTCACGATTTCGCCGACCTCGGAGTCGGACAGGCCGGCCATCGACTCGTCGGCGATCAGGAGCTTGGGGTCGGTCGCCATCGCGCGCGCCAGCTCGAGCTTGCGCATCTCGATCTGCGTGAGATCCTTCGGCGATTTGTTGCACTTGTCGCCAAGCCCGACGAGGTCGGCGAGCTCGTGGCAGCGTGCGTCGGCCTCCTCGACGGTGAGATGCCGGCCGCTGCGGGTGTGAACGGTGTAGAGCAGCGGAACGCGCAGATTGTCGGCGACGCTCATGGTGACGAAGGGGCGCGGAAGCTGAAAGCTGCGCGCGATTCCACGGTGGGTGCGCTCGTGCGCGGCAAGCCCATCGACGGTCTGGCCGTTGAAATGCACGGTGCCTTTTTCATTGTGCAGTGTGCCGCAGATGCAATTGACCAGCGTGCTCTTGCCCGAGCCGTTCGGCCCGATCAGCCCGACCCGCTCACCCTGTGCGACCGTCAGGTCGATGCCTTCGAGCGCGATGAAACCGCCAAATTGCTTGCCGACTCCTGCGACGTTCAGAAGTGCGCTCATGGTCCGATCCGATCGATGCGGCGGCGCCCGACGAAATCGGTCTTGCCGCGGAAATATTTGTGGAACAGGCCGAGGATTCCGTTCGGCGCGATGATGACGAATCCGGTGAGCAGCAAGCCGACGATCAGCAGGTTCACCGCCGAGGAAATCGTCACGGTGGCGACCTGTTGCAGTGTGCCGAGCAGGACGGCGCCGATCAGCGGTCCGACCCAGCTGGTGGCGCCGCCGATCATCGGCATGGCGATGGCGTTGACGGCGTATTCCAGCCCGAAGGCAGAGGATGGCTGCAGATAACCGATGTAGTAGGGGAACGGCGCGCCGGCCATGCCCATCAGCGCGCCGCACAGCGTGGTGGCGATCAGCTTGAGCTTGAGCGTCGGGACGCCGCAAGCCTCTGCCGCCACTTCGTCGTCGCGGATGGTGGCAAAGCCATAGCCGAGCCGGGAGCGCTCAACCATGCGCGCAACGGTGAGCGAGAGCACCGCCAGCACCATCATGGTGAAAAAGAGATACTGGATATATCCGATCTCGTAATCGAAAATCTCCAGGTGGTGGGGCCGGATGATGTAGGCGCCGCGCGAGCCGCCGACGAAATCCCAGTTCACGATCAGCGTCTGCAGCACCACCGCCAAAGCCAAGGTTGCGATCGAGAAAAACGCGCCGCGCAGACGCAGTGTGAGATAGCCCATGCCGAAACCGACCAGGCCGGAGACAATGCCGCCGACCAGCATCAAGACCGGGATCGGCATCGGAAACGCCTTATGCAGCACGACCGTGCTGTAGGCGCCGAGCGCGAAGAACGCGGCCGAGCCGAAGTTCACGTAGCCGGTATAGCCGCCGAGAATGTTCCAGCCGGTCGCCAGCACGATGTATTGCAGCACCGTGTAGCCGGCGAAGAACAAATAATCGTTGTCGAGCATGCGCGCGAGCACGAACACGACGAGGCCGACCGCGAATGAGACGAGGAAGAATGCGGGTGATCGCACGGCAGTGTTCCTAGCGCCCGAGGAGGCCGGCTGGCCTGAACGCCAGCGTGAGAAGCAGCAGTCCGAACGACACCGCTGGTGCCCAGGACGGGCCGTAGAACGTCGCGGTGATGCTCTCGACGATGCCGAGCAGCATGGCGGCGATCACCATTCCGGGCAGGCTCTGCAGCCCGCCGAGCACGCAGATGGCAAAGATGCGGCCGATATATTCGCGGCCGACCGACGGCTCGACCGGCTGGATGACGATGAGCAGCGCACCGGCGATCGAGGCGCTGGCGATCGAAATCCCAAAGGCGATGCGCTTGATGCTCACCGGGTTCACGCCCATCAGCTGCAACGCAAGCTGATCCTGCGACACCGCCATGATCGCGCGGCCGATGAAGGTGCGCGCGAGATAGATCAGCAGCAGCCCCACCATCAGCAGCGCCACGATGCAGGGGATCAGCATGCGCAGCGGGATGTCGAACGCGTCGAAATGAAGCGTGTGATCGGTGTAGGCGGAATTCACATAGCGGTAGTCCACTCCGAACACCAAAATCAGCAGCACTTCGGTGATGAACAGCAGCCCGAAGAAAAACGCGAGCCCGCGCAGCGCTTCCTGTCCATGCTTTTCGAACGACTGGTAATAAAGCTCATAAACTGCGGCGCCGAGCGCGTAGAACGCCGGCAGCACGACGATGCTCGCCACGATCGGATCGATGCCGAAGGTGACGTTCATGATGTAGGCGATGTAGGAGCCGAGGATGATGAAGGCCGGGTGCGCGATGTTGACGATGTCGAGAATGCCGAACGAGATCGAAATGCCGACCGTCACGGCGGCATAAAAGCCGCCGAGCAAAATCCCCGCGATCAATGCGTTGATGAAAAGTTCGGCCGTTATGCCCATGCTGATCTCAACCGGCGAGGTCGCCGCGCGCGGCGCGCAATATCGGAGCCAATAATGCCGGCATATCCCTCAAGTTCCCCCAACGCGTTTTTTCGTTCTGGCCCGCCAGGCGAGCCGGCGTTTGTTGAGCGTGAGTGTGCAGGAAGGGCGGCTGCTTGGCTAGTCCATTGACCGCCGCGCATGCCCGTGGAATCGGCACGGCCGCGAAAAGCTTTCGCGGCCGCGCCAATCTGGCAGGTGGGCAGCGCGGTAGATCAGGCGGCAGCGTTCGCGCGCACCCCTTCGGGCAGCGCCATCGGCTTATTGGCGCTCTGCTTGAACTCGACGGTCATGAAGATCATCTCGCGATCGCCGAGATTTTCAAGATCGTGCACCTTGAACTGTCCCGCTCCGTAGGTCTCGTGCCGGGTCTCGCCCGGCTGATAGGTGTATTCCACGGTGGTGCCGTCGTGCACGTGCTGACGGCCGCGGCCGCCATTCACCGAGGTCCAGAAATAATCCAGAACGTGGCGGTGGAACCCGATGCGCTCGCCCGGCGCCAGACGGATCATCCACACGCGCGTGCGCTCGTTTTCCGAGAGCAGCATCGAACCGACGCAAGGGTTGGGATTCTTCGCCTCACGCTCGAATTCTGCGGCAATGTCGGGCGCCCATTTCGACTTGTCGGAACGGACGGCGGCTTTATCCAGCATGGTCATCGCCATGGCATTTCTCCAGCGAATGTTGGCACAGTATAGCGCAAAACGAATTAATGAGAAATGGCGGGAGAAATGGCTTTGCGCAAGGCTTCTTCGCGGCGGGCTCTGGTGATCGGCGGTTCGATGAGCGGCCTGCTGGCGGGATTATTGCTGCGTCGCGCAGGCTGGGAGGTGGATGTTTTCGAGCGGGTGGAGAGCGAACTGTCGGGCCGCGGGGCCGGCATCGTCGCCCAGCCGGAACTGATCGAAAACCTGCGCGGACTTGGGCTGGACGTGAGCGAGCTTGGCGTCGAAGTGACGACGCGGCGGATTTTCGACGGCGAGGGCAAGCAGTCCGGCGAAATCGAATGCCGGCAGACGCTCACCGCCTGGGAGCGGGTTTACCGCATCCTGCGCGATGCCTTTCCGCCGGAGCGCTATCACCGCGGTAAGGGACTTAAATCGTTTGAGCAGACGGCGGGCGGTGTCGCCGCGCATTTTTCAAATGGCGAAAAGGTAGAGGGCGATCTGCTGGTCGGCGCAGATGGTTTGCGTTCCACCGTGCGGCAGCAATCTTTGCCCGATCTCGCGCCGCGCTATGCCGGTTATGTCGCCTGGCGCGCGCTGTTGCGCGAGGACGCGATGTCGCCGGCAACGCACCGCGACTTGTTCGCTTACATGTCGTTCCGCCTGCCGCCGGGCGAGCAGTTCCTCGGCTATCCGGTTGCGGGACCCGACAACGACCTGCGCCCCGGCCAGCGCCGCTACAATGTGGTGTGGTACCGCCCTGTCGAGGAGACCACCGGATTGGTGCGGCTGCTCACCGACGAGAGCGGCGTCACCCACACGATCTCGATTCCGCCGCCGCTGATCCGGCGCGAGGCGATCGACGCCATGCGCGCCGCCGCCGAGCGGCTGCTGGGACCGCAATTCCGCGAGATCGTGCGGCTGATCGATGAGCCGATCCTGCAGCCGATCTACGATCTGGAAACTCCGCGCATGGCATTCGGTCGTGTCGCGATTCTCGGTGACGCCGCGTTCGTCGCACGTCCGCACGTTGCCGCCGGTGTGTCGAAGGCGGCGGACGATGCCAAGGCGTTGGCGCTTGCCATGCAGGACGGCGACGTGGAATCTGGGCTCAAGCGTTTCGAGGCTGAGCGGCTTCCCGTGGGCCGCCGCATCATCGAGCGCGCGCGGCATCTCGGCGCCTACTTACAGGCAACCAAGACGCAAGAAGAGGAAGCGCGCGCCGGACGCCACAGCACCGACGGCGCCGTGATCGCGGAGACCGCGGTGCTGGATTTCCTCTACGCCTGATTATTTCAGCCCGAGCAGCTTCTTCGCATTGCCGCCTGCAATCGCCGCACGCGTGGCGTCGTCGAAACTTTCCACCGACGCCACATGTCCGACCGGATCATATTCGATCATGTCGAAGGGAAAATCCGTGCCCATCACGATGTGATCGGTGCCGAAGGTCTTTGCTAGCGTCTCCAGTTGCAACGGCGTGAACACCACTGTGTCGAAATAGACCTTTTTCAGGTAGCTCGTCGGCGGGTTCGGCAGATCGACATGACAATCCGAGCGTGCGCCCCAGGCATGGTCGATGCGGCCCGAATATGCGCCGAGATAACCGCCGCCGTGCACCGCCAGGATTTTCAAATTCGGGTGCCGCTCCAACACGCCGTCGAAAATGAGGTTATGCAGCGCCAGCGTGGTTTCGAACGGATTGCCGATGACGTTGTTGAAGTAATGCTTCGACAGCCGCTTGCCCTCGGTAAAGCCGTTCGGGTGCAGCACGACCAGCGCGCCGAGTTCCTCGGCCTTTTTCCAGAACGGCGCGAAGGCGTCGTCGGAGAGTTCACGCCCCGCGACGTTGGTGAGAATTTCGACGCCCTTGAAGCCGAGTTTCTTGACGCAGTGTTCAAGCTCCTTGGCGGCCTCGTGTCCGTCCTGCATCGGCACCGTGCCGCAGGGGATCAGGCGATCCTTGTGACGCACGGTGTATTCGGCGATGCCTTCGTTGACCATGCGCGCGGCCGGCACGGCGATCTCTGCTTTAAGCGTATGGTAGCACTGCGGCGGCGGCGGCATGACGAACTGCATGTCGACGCCCATGCGGTCCATGTCGGCGAGCCGCTCGTCGTATTCGGTCATGCGCGAGCGGATGTCGCCTTCCTGCTTTGCGTTGAGTTCCTTGGTGTGCGCCGAGGCAAAATGCGCGAGCGGAATGGTGGAAACATCGAGATGCGGCGCGACGAACTTCGCCGCCGCTGGCACAGCCGCATGCGCGTGGATGTCGATGGTCGTGCTTTTCGGGCGTAGTTCGCGCCCCGGCTTGCCATGTTTGCGCGCCGCGGTGTTCGCGTATTTGTTCCACACGTCCATTTCAGATGTCCTTGCTTTAGAAAACGCCGAGATGCTGCGCCAGATCAGTGCTGCCGTCACGCAATTTGGCCGCGCTCTCGGTTACTGCGATGCGTCCGCTGTTGAGGATGACGATATCGTCGGCAATGTCGAACACCAGTTTCGGGCTCTGTTCCACCAGCACGATGGAAAGCCCGCTCTCTTTCAGCTTGCGGATGGTGGCCATCACCTCGGCGACGATTTGCGGCGCCAATCCTTCGGACGGCTCGTCCATCAGCAGCACGCGAGGATTTCCCATCAGTGCGCGGCCGATGGCGAGCATCTGCTGCTCGCCGCCGGACAGATGCGCGGCCATCTGGTGCTTGCGCTCGGAGAGGCGCGGGAACATCGAAAAAACCGTCTCGGTGGTCCATGGAGCGTGTTTATTGTCGCGCGGCTTCTGCGCGGCGACGATCAAGTTCTCCCGCACCGTGAGACTTTTGAAGATGCGGCGGCCCTGAGGGACGAGCGCGACGCCGCGAGCGGAAATCATTTCCGGCGGCAAAGTTGTCACCGGTTCGCCGAAAAGCTCGATGCTGCCGCCGCGTGGCGAGAGCAGGCCGACGCTGACGTTCATGCAGGTGGATTTGCCGGCGCCGTTGCGCCCTAACAATCCGAGCATGCGCGCTTCGCCAAGTTCGAACGACACCTTTTGCAGGACGTGGCTGTCGCCGTAATAGGCATCGACGTTGTGGAGAGTGAGCGCCTTAGTGGCCAAGATAGACCTCCCGCGTGCGCGGATCGGCGACGACTTCGCTGCGCGTGCCCTCGACGATCACCTCGCCGAAATGCAGCAGCGTGATCCGTTCTGCGAACTCCAGTGCGACATCCATGTTGTGCTCGATCATCACGATGGTCACGTCGCGCGGAATGCCGGCGATCAATTTTTGCACGTCGCGGCGCTCGTCGATTGAGAGTCCGGCGTAAGGCTCATCGAGCAGCAGCACTTTCGGATTTTGCGCCAGCGCCATCGCGATCTCGACGCGGCGGCGCTCGCCGTAGGATGTCTGCGACAGCGGACGCTCGGCGATATGGCTCAGGCCGACGCGCGCCAGCGCGGCGCTTGCCGCTTCGACAAGATGGTGTTCCTGCTCAAGATCGATGAACGGATTCCAGCGCAGCTGCGAGAGCCCGAGCAGCGCAAGCGTGACGTTGCGCATGATGGTGTCTCTGCCGAACAACGTGATGATCTGATAGGTGCGCGCCATGCCGAGATGCGGTCGCTTGCGGCTCGCCACTTTGGTGATGTCGTTGCCGAGCAGCGTGACCGAGCCGCTGTCGGGCGTCAGCTCGCCGGTGATCAGATTGAACAGCGTGGTCTTGCCCGCGCCGTTCGGGCCGATGATCAGCCGCCGCTCGCCCGGTTCGACGGCGAGATTGACGTTGGCGGTGACGCGAAGTCCGCCGAACGACTTGCATAAGGCATTGACGCCAAGTGCGGTCTGTTGCGCGCTCATGCGGACGGCTCCGCTGCTTTGGCCGGACGTCCGCGCATCGCGCGCCAGGCGAGCTTCCACAGCCGCACGGAGCCCGGAACCAGACCTTCGGGCATGAAGGTGATGATGGCGACGAAAATCACGCCCAGCACCAGGTTCCAGCGCTCGACATAGGCGCTCACCACGTTCTTCATGATGACGACGATGGCGGCGCCCGCAATGGGGCCGAGCAGCGTCGCGGTGCCGCCGGATATCACCATCAGCAGCGCCTCGGCGGAAGTCTGCAGCGCGGCGACCTGCGGGCTGATGAACTGGTTGTAGTAGATGAACAACAGGCCGGCGACGCCCGTCCAGAATCCCGAAAACAGAAATGCGACCAGCCGGATCAGCCAGACATTGTAGCCGAGCGCGTTCATGCGCCGCGCCTGATCGCGCGTACCGCGCAATGACGCGCCGAACGGCGAGCGCACGAACAGCGCCATCGTTATCAACGCGACGAGGAACACCAATAGCGTCGCGAAGTAGAAATTATCGGCGCTTGCAAGGCTGATGCCGAACGGGGCGGGCCGGGTGGTGACGTTCACGCCATTGTCGCCGTTCGTCAGGCTCTGCCAGCGATAGGCGATGCCCCAGACGATCTGCCCGAGCGCGAGCGTGATCATCAGAAAGCCGATGCCTGTGGAGCGCAGCGCCAGCACGCCGAACACGGCGGAAGCGAGCACCGTGACGGCAATGGCGGTGAGATCGGCCGCCAGGTGTCCGTGGCCGGCATCCAGCATCAACGCGCCGGCATAGCCCGCCATCGCAAACAGTCCGGCATGGCCGAGCGAGACGAGGCCGCCGTAGCCGACAAGCACGTTGAGCGCGAGCGCGAACACCGCGAACAGCAGGATCTGGCTGGCGACGTTGATGTAGTAGGGATTGCCGACCCAGAACGGCAGCGTGATGAGCAAAGCGATGGCGACGCCGGTGGCCCAGCGCGGCGCGTTCATCCAGCTCATGTCATCACCCGGCCGAACAGGCCCTGCGGGCGCAGCACGAGCACAAGCAGCATCGGCAGGAACAAAATGACGTAAGCGAGATCGGGAAACATCGCCTGGCCGAAATTATAGAGAAAGCCGATCAGGAAACTTCCCACCAGCGCGCCGAGCAAGCTGCCGGTGCCGCCCAGGATCACGACGATCAGCGCGAGCGGCAGCATTTCGGCGTCGAGGCCGGGATAGACCGACAAGTATGGCGCACCGATCACGCCGCCGAAGGCCGCGAGCGCCGCGCCGAGCGCGAATACCAGCGTGAACAGTTGCGACACCTTGATGCCGACGACGCGCGCAATCGGCGCGTCATCGACGCCGGCGCGGATCATGGCGCCAAGCCGCGTCCAGTCCACCATCAGCCATAATGCGACGGCGATCACCACTGCGACGAGAACGATCACCAGCCGGAAGTAAGGAAAGTACACGCCCGCCACTTGCAGCACGCCGCGCAGGTGATCCGGCGTCGGCGGTTGCCAGGGATCGCCGGTCCAGATCATCAGGCAGACGTCGGCGATGATGAAAGAAAGACCAAGCGTGAGCAGAACCTGCGGCAGTTCCTGGCCGTTGAGCCGGCGCAGCAGAAAGCGTTCCACCAATCCGCCGATGACCGCCATCGCCAGCGCGCTCACCAGTGCGGCGGCCCAAAAATTCATGCCGATGCGATTGTCGAGCAGCGTGACGCCGAAATAGGCCCCCAGCATGAAGAAGGAACCATGCATCAAGTTCGGAATCCGCATCAAGCCGAAGATCAGAGAAAAACCGGCGGAGAGCAGGAACAACAGCCCGCCGAGGGCAATGCTGTTCACGGCCAGGGTAAGCCACAGGGTCATACGCGTAATCTCGGGTGCCGAGTCATAACCCTCCCCCGCAAGCGGGGGAGGGTCAGAAGTGCCGTGCGCCGCTTCGTAACGGCGGTGATAGCTTTACTGCTCCAGGTTTTTCGCCGGAGGAGCATCGCGGCCATATACCGGCTGCGCCAGGAACGCCGCTTCCTGATAGGTCCAGAACTGGCTGACGCTCGGATAGCGCTTGACGATCGTGTTGACGAGCTTGCCGTCCTTCTTCTCGACCTTGCGGATGAAGACGTCGCCGATCACGTTGCCAAGCTTGTCGAACTTCACCGGCCCGCGTGGCGTGTCGGCGAGCGACACGGCGTGCAGGGCCTCGGCCAAGGCGACGCGGTCGTCGGATTTTCCGCCGAGCTTCTGGATGGCGGCCTCGACGCACTGGCCCGCGACGTACATGCCGGCGGAGTAGCCGCCGGGCAGCACGTTGAACTCCTTCGCCATCGCGGCGACGAAGCGCTTGTTGCTGGCGGTGGGGCCGTCAGCCGAATACCAGGCCGCCGACAACACGCCGATGGCTTCATCGCCGACGCTGCGCAGCAGCGCATCGTCCATCGCGGTCCAGCCCGAGAGCAGCGGAATTTTGGCCTTCAGGCCGAGATCCGCGTAGGCGCGCATGAATTTCACCGGGTTCGATCCGGCAAAACCGTTGAACACGCAATCGACGTCCTTAATCTGCGCGATGTAGGGCGTGTAGTCGGGCGTGACCAGCGGCGGCCACAGCTTCTTCACCACCTTGCCGCCGTTGTCCTCGAACACGCGCTGGAAGCCGGACATCTGCTCGTAGCCGAAGGCGAAGTCCTCGGAGATCGTCGCGGCGCGCTTGTACTTGAGATCCTTCGAGGCGTAGTCGCCCATGACGTGGCAGCATTGCGCCGAAGTCGCGGAGGGGCGGATCACGAACGGATTGGCCTTGCGCTGCGTCACGTCTTCCGCCGCCGCGATGCTGAGCAGCGGCGTCTTGTTATCACGTACGTAATCGGTGATCGCCAGCAGTTCGAACGCGGCGAGCGGCCCGAGAATGACGTTGACCTTGTCGCGCTCGATCACTTCCTGCGCCTTGGTCTTGGCGCCGGCCGGATTGCCGCCGGTGTCGGCGACGATCAGTTCGATCTTGCGCCCGCCGAGCGTGTTGTTCTTTTCCTTCAGGAAGACGGAGAGGCCCTGCTCCATCTGGATGCCGCCCTGAGCGAGCGGGCCGGTCTTCACGGTGAGCAGGCCGATCTTGAACGGCGCACCCTGCGCGATGGCGGGGGCCGGGAAATTGAACGTGGTCGCGGCAGCGCCGGCGGCAGCGGTGCCGGCCATGAATGTGCGACGGCTTAGCTTGCGAGACATTGCAGTCCTCCCATTGTCGCCCTTTTTCAGGGCCGTTCTGGCTAAAAATACCATCCCGTGAGGGCGGTTGCGTCCATCATCGGCCAATGTATTCCATGATGTAAAGCCCAGCGTTGTAGTCGGTGCAGTACACAAGCCCATTCCGGTCGACGAATACGTCGGTGGACTGCACGACGCGCGCGCGATTGGGCCGATGATCGACCAGCCGGGCCGGCTGCGGCGGCACCAGCGCGCCGACTTCGACGGGATGAAATTGATCGCGGATATCGAAAACGCGCACCCCGGCGTTCTGATAAGTGGCGAAAATCAGGTCCGAGCTTACGAAACTGTCGGGGCGGTTCTCATGAATGTTGTGTGGGCCGAAATGCCCTCCCTTGGCCACGTAGTCGTGCTCGCCGGGTGTGGGCAACGTCGCGATGCTCACGGAGTTCGTGGGCACGCGAATATCGAAAACCCAAATCAGTTTGAGCCCGTCTTCCTGATGATCGAGCACGGCTTCGTCGAGCACGATGAGCAAATCCCGATCGGGAAGCGGCAGGCAATTATGCGTGCCGCCGCCAAACGGCGGCGACCAGTTGCGGTGGGTGATTAATTTTGGGGCAGCGCGGTCGGCGACGTCGATCATCACCAGCCCGGCATCGCGCCACGCCGCGTATGCGGTATCACCGTTGATGATGGCGTGATGCAATCCATAACGGCTGGTTGGCGGCCAGGTGATTTGCTCGCCGGATGCCTGGTTCATGCCGGGCAGCCAATAGCGCCCGGCTTCGCGTGGATTGGCCGGATTGGCCATGTCGATAGTGATGAAGATGTAGTCGGTGAAGCCGTCGATCAGCGCGGATGCGTAGGCCCAGCGCCCGCCCGTGTACCAGACGCGATGAATGCCGCCGCCTTCGACACTCATGAAGCCGATGCGGCGCGGTGCCGCAGGCTGCGAAATATCGTAGACCGCGAGACCGGCGGTCCAGTCGCGGGCCGTGTTTTTCGGCGCAGCGGCGGTGCCGACAACTTTGCCGAGTTGCCCGCGATAATAAGCGTGCTCGTCGGCGAATTCGGCGGCGGCGAACATGTCCTTGGCGTTGATCACCAGCAGCAGATTTTCGTGCGTTTGGAGGTGAATGTTCCAGGTGCCGGGCGGCGCGGCGATGTAATTCACTGCGCGTGGATTGCGCGGATCGCGCACGTCGATGACGCTAAAGCCCTTCGAGAACATATGGCCGATAAAAGCGTGGCCATTCTCGACCATGATCTGCACGCCGTCGGGCCGTCCGCCCTGATCGGAATAACCGATGAGACGCATATTGCGCGCATGATCGGGTTTCGGAAGGTCGCTCATTCGTAAGCTTTCAGGAAATCCGGCACCGCGATCCAGTCCATCATGGCGCGGTAGTCCTGCAACAGCAGGTGCATGTCGCGGTCTTCCTTCGTCTGCAAATTGACGCCCATGTGAGTGCCGAGCTTGCGCGCATGCAGCACGATCTTCTCGCCAATCGGCTGGCGGATGCGGTTGTATTCGCTGAGAGCTTTGTCGATGTCATCGTGATCGCGCAACGCGGCGGCGAGCGCTTGCGCGTCGGTACCGGCTTTCGAGACACCGAAGCCCATGTGCGGGCGTGCATTCGAAGCCGCATCTCCGACCAGTGCGACGCGGCCATGCACAATCGACGGCGCGATAAAATCGTAGATCGGCGTGAAGAACGGTTGATCGATGGCGTTAAGGCAATCGAGCAATGCGGGCGGCAACTCGGCTTCGGCGTCAGCACGCATCTGCGCGATCAAGTTTTTTCGAATGAGCGGCGGCGGCACCGAATGTTCGTGCTGCTGTCCGTTCTCGTCGATGCACATTTCCTTGAGCAGCGCGGCGTCGGCGACGCGATACCAGATGAAATTGAATCGCCGGTGGCCGGGCCGCAAATCGTTGTTAAAGCCGGAAATCGGATAGCAGATGATCTCCTGCCGCTCCGGTAAGTAGAAGGAGAAATACGGAAACACAGTTTTCAACGCGAGCGGCGACAAATCGGATTCGTTCGGCGCGCCACGCCAGATGTAATAACCGGCATAGATCGGCTGTACGTCAGGCGCGATTTGCGCGCGCACGCCGGAGCGCAAGCCGTCGCCGCCGATCAGCAGGTCGGCTTCTTCGACGCGGCCTTTGGAAAAATGGACGCGCACGCCGCTGCCATCCTGCTCGAGGCGCTCGAAGTTGCAGCCAAGATGGTAATGCGCGGGGTCGATGGTTTCGCGCAGCAGGCGCTGCAGCCGGTCCCATGACGTGAGGATTTGCGGAAGGTGCTTTTCGCCAATGACGCGGCCCTTGCGGTCGATGGCGATGCGTCTTTCAACCGTAATGCCGAGGTCCTGCGTGCCGGCACCACTCGCTTCCAGCGCCTGCAGCAGTTCGGGATGCGTGGTGATGCCGGCGCCGCGGCCGACCAGTTCGACGCTTGAGCGCTCGAACACGTCCACCTGCCAGCCGATCTGGCGCAGGAATGCCGCGGTGAAAAGACCGGACATCGAGCCGCCGATCACGACCGCGCGGCGGCCGTTCGATTTTCCCGTTGTCAAAGAATTCCCCCGGCAGGCGCAAGCGCGGGGATGATTGTCGGCTCAGCTATGCGCGTCAAGCGCTGGTGGCGTACGGCGTCCCGTGCCACGACAGCGCCGCAGGAGCAGCGCAGCAATGAGCGGAACGGCTTACGCGATCGCCTCGATGGCTTTTTTCGGTCTGGTGGACTTCGCGCTCAAGCGCGCGTCCGACATGGGCGTGAAGCCGCATCATTCGATCATGGTGCAGGGCTGGACCTTCTCGACCTCGATGATGACCTATGCGCTGCTGACGGGAACGCTCGTTCCGGTACCTGCCGCGTTGTGGGGTTCGGCCGCGGGGCTGTTCATGCTGATCGGCTACACGGCGTTCGTGCGCAGCCTGACCGGCGAGCCGGTGAGCATCCAGGCGCCGGTGTTCCGGCTCAATTTCATCGTCACAGTTGTTATCGCCATCGTGTGGCTCGGCGAGGCGCTTACGCTCTACAAAATCCTCGCGCTTGCGTTCGCGCTGGCCGCCGTGTGGCTGCTGCTCGGCGGCGCGCGGGTTCCGATTACGCGGCGCGCGTTGATCTACGTTTTCATCGCGACGGTCTCGGTCGGCCTCGGCAACATCTTGCACAAGGTCGGATTGCAGCAGGGTGTCGTGCCGGAAACGATGGCGGTGGCGCAGGCCGCTGTTTTTGTCACGCTCGCCACGTTGCAGACGTTCTGGCTGGAAGGACGCATCGCACCGCCGAAAGCGGCGTTCCGTTTTCCGCCGGTTGCGGCGCTGCTGCTGGTGGGTGCCTTCGTGTGTCTGCTGAACGGCTTGTCCAAAGGCGAGGCAAGCGTTCTGGTGCCGATCTCGCAGATGGGCTTCATCATCACCGCCGCGCTCGGTGTCGCCGTGCTAGGCGAGCGCCTCACCGCCCGCAAGCTCATTGGACTACTGGCGGCTTTCGCGGCGCTGGCGGTGTTCGCGCTCTAGCGTTTCTTCGGCGGGATCACCGGCAGCAAAACGTAAGGCGCGCGGCGGTCGCCAAAGTGCAATGTCGTCTCGCCGCCGAACTCATCCATCGGGCGGTCTTTCGGATCGTTGTGCAAAAACGGCCCGCAGCCTTTGAGTTCATTCTTGAAGTTGGAGAGCTTACCGCCGCTGCCGCCGCCATATTCATAATCCTTGCCGCGCACCGATACGGCCACGCGATAGCCCTTCGACACGACGATGGAAGACGGCCACAACTCGATGTCGAGTTCGACGACTTCGCCCTTTTTCAGCGGCTGCTTCTGGTCGTGCGTGTGATAGGGCCGGTACGGCGTTGACAGTTTCTTGTCGAGCTTGCGGTGCGAGGCGCGCAGCCAACCCTGCGCGATGGGCGTGTGCGGGTCGATCGCGCCCTGGAACACGATCTCCTTCATGTCGCCGGAGAACACGCGCAGCACAATGAACAGATCGGCGTCCCTGGTGGAGGACGAGACGAATAATTTCAGCGCCGACGGCCCGGTGATCTCGGTTTCCTTTTCCATCGGCGCGGTGAGGAAGGTGAGCCCGTCGCCCATCGCCTCGAACTTCAGCTTGGCGGCTTTTGAGGATTTCTTGCCGCTCAGCACCATGCTGACGGGATCGAGATAAAATTTCGTCCACTTGGTGCGCTTGAGCGGCCATTCGCTTTCCGCGCGCGGAACGAATTTCTCGCCCGGATGGCGCACCTGCAACAGAACCTTCGGCTGCTTCTCCCATCCGGCTTTCTTGCCGTGCAGGAAATAATCGAAGAAGCGAAGCTGCTGCTCGCGGCCATAGTCGGTGTAGAAATGAGTCCAGTGCTCGATGCCGTGCGCTTCAAGCCATTTTTGTTTCGAGGCGGCGCGCACGAAGCCTTCGAAATTGCCGCGCGGGTGCAAACCCTGTCCACCCCAGTTGGCGGCGGTGAACAGCGGCACTGTTACCTTCGACCACACGGCGGCGCGTGCCTTGTGATAATCGTCGTCAAGCGGATGCGCGCGGATAGCGTTGCCGAAATCAGTGCGGTTCTTCGCCAATTCGCTGTCGGATAAAAGTTCCGGGCCGCACACCAGTTCGCCGTGCACGCGCGAACGCTTGCCGCGCTCGCCGCAGCCGTATTGCACGGTCTTCACCTGCATGTCGTACCAGTTTTCCCAGAACGTGCAGACGATGCCGCCGTGGTGCGTCATGTCGCGATACCAGTCGGCGGCGCCTTCCCAGATGCACATGGCGGCGAGGTGCGGCGGCTGCAGTGAAGCAACGTGCCACTGGTTGATGCCGTAATAGGAAATGCCGTTCAGGCCGACTTTGCCGTTCGACCAGTGCTGCACGCCGGCCCATTCGATGCAGTCGTAAAAATCTTTCGTCTCGCGCGGCGAGAAATGATCGATAAATCCGGGCGAGCATCCCGCGCCGCGCGAATCCACGCGCACGCAGACGTAATCGTGCGGCACCCATTTTTCCGGATCGACGACTTCCCAGCTTTGATAAAGATTGCTCGATCCTGCGGTGACATCGGGATGCTTTGTCGCCATGCGCTCCCACGCGCTCGGGTAGCCGTCCTGAAAGGCGAGACCCTTGGCGTAGGGCCCGTAGCTGAGGATGCCGGGATATTTTCCCTCTTTCACAGGGCGAAAAATGTCGGCGCGGAGGACGACGCCGTCGTCCATCTTGATCGGGATATCCCAATCGACGTGCATTCCGTCGCGGGTTTCGGTCCGCTGTTGCAGCGAAGACATCTCGCCTCCCAGTTGGGCTAGCGCGGCTTTGCGCGCGCTTTGCCCCGCTTAAATCCTGCCATCGCTTCGAGCACGGCGCAAACCGATGCGGTGTCTTCTTCGGCGTATTTGCCCGCCAATGCCTTTTCGTAAATCGGTTTGGTTGCGGTCAGCAGCGGCGTCGGCACGCCTATTTTTTTCGCGAAATCTCCGATCACCTGCATGTCTTTTTGCCAGACGGAGACTTTCATCGTCACGCCGGTGTAGTCGTTCTTCACCATCTTCGCCCCGCGCAATTCGAAGATGCGCGATGTGCCGACGCCGGCGCTGATGAGATCGTAGATCATCTGCGGATCAAGGCCGGACTTCATGCCGAGCACCATCGCTTCGGCGCTGGCGACGTTGTGGATTGCGACCAGCAGATTGGCGACGTATTTCATCCGGCTGCCGTTGCCGAAGGCGCCGAGATCATAAGAGGCGCGGCCGAAATCCTTGAACAGCGGGCGCAGCTTCGCGATGCTGCGGCGATCTCCGCTGGCATAGAAAACAAGGTCTTTCGTTTTGGCCTGCGCGCCGGTGCCGCTCACCGGGGCATCGAGCATCACGTGCCCGGCTTTTTGTAGAATGCGTTCGGCGCTTTCCTTATCCTCAAGCGTGAAGGTGCTCATCTCGACAATGACGCGGCGCGGCAGCTTCGCCTTCGCAATGGCGCGCACGGTAGCGTCGAGCGCTTTTGGCTTCGGCAGGCTGGTGATGATGGTGGGCACCATTGCAGCAAGTTCCGCGGCGCTGCCGGCGATCTCGACGCCCGCGCGCCTGGCTTGTTTGCAGGCAGCGGCGCTCATGTCGTATCCAGCGACGTGCCATCCGGCTTCACTGAGATTTTTCGCGAACGCGCCGCCCATAATGCCGAGGCCGATGATGCCGACGCGGCCTTTGCTGCGTTTTTTGTTTGGTTTTTTGCTCATGCTTTTTGCCCGGGTCTTGCGAGGAGTGGGATGATGGGACGCATATCGTAACACGCGCCGCCGCGCCGACAAATCAGCGGACGCGGCCGCGGGCGGCATGCTATGATTGGCCGAAATGAGGATCGAGGGCGTCATGCGTCGTACCGCTTTAATCGCGGCCTGGGTTGCGCTCCTGGCGTTCGGCGCGCAGGCAGAAGAGCGCTGGACCTATTTCAGCATTCCGGGCGCGGATTTTGTCGTCACGATGCCGGGCTCGCCGAAGGCGGTGAGCGATACGACGGACCCCAAGGGCGTGGTCGCCAAGATTTACCTCTCCGAGACCGAGGAGAGGGGCTACGTCTCTGACTACGCGTTTTTTCCGCGCGGCGTCATTCCCGATACGGTGACCCCCGAACAGTTCATCGAGCACGGCCTGCGCAATGGCGTGGCGAAGGATCTCAAAATTCTGAGCGAGCGAAAATTCAAGTTTGCCAATGCGTCGGCGGCCGAATTTGTCGCCGAGAAAAGCGGCGTCAAGCCGGCCATCCTCAAGGTGCGGATGTACGCGCGCCGCGACGATGACGGCAATTTGCGCGTCTATCAAAGCACCGTAGGCGGCCCTCCGGGCTCCGAGAACAGCGCGGATTCGCTCCGTTTTCTGGATTCCTTTAAGTTAGTTCCGAAGTAACGGGGACCGCCATGCAGATCGGAATTGCCGGCGTTGGCCGGATGGGCGCGGCGATCGCGGAGCGGCTGATGGAAGTCGGCCACCAGGTCACGGTCTGGAACCGTTCGGCGGAGAAGACCAAGCCGCTGGCCGCCGCGGGTGCCAAGGTTGCCGCCACGCCGGGCGAACTCGCTCGTGCATGCGAGGCGATCATCACTATCCTCACCGATCCCGCCGCCATCGATACGGTTTTCGGCGGTTCGTCCGGTCTGCTGTCCGTTGACGTGAAGGGCAAGCTGTTCATCGAGATGAGCACCGTGCAGCCCACGGTCATCACCGTGCTCGCTGAAAAAGTGCGCGCCAAAGGCGGCGTCTTCGTCGAGTGCCCGGTCGGCGGCACCATCGGTCCCGCGCGTCAGGGCAAGCTGTTCGGCCTGATGGGCGCCGAGCCCGCCGACGCCGCGCGCGCCAGGCCGATCCTCGATCAGATGTGCCGGCGCGTGGAGCACTGCGGGCCGGTCGGTTCCGGCGCGGTGATGAAGCTTGCGATCAATCTGCCGCTGATGATTTCCTGGCAGGCCTATGGCGAAGCCTTCGCGCTCTGCCGCAGTCTCGGCTTCGACGGCAAGCGCCTGATGGATCTGTTCACCGACACCTCCGGCGCCAACAACGCGCTGAAAAACCGCGCGCCGATGATTGCAGCATTGTTCGATGGCGGCGATCCGGGACCGGTTACATTCGATATCGATTCCGCCCGCAAGGATTTGCGCAGTATGGTGGCGGAAGGAAAAGCTCGCGGCGTTGAGCTGCCACTCATTGAACGCACCTTGGCGAGTTTTGATGAAGCCAGCCGCAACGGCCTTGGTGCGCGCGACGGATCGAACGTCGCTGTCTACTGGGCCACCCGCAAAAAATCCTGAACATGATATCCTAATCCTGGAAAATCTGGAGCCGATAATGTCCGTCACACTCGTTCAAGCCACCGCCATCGTCGATGCCGCGCTCAAAAAAGCGCGCGATGCCAAGCAAATGCCGCAGACCGTAGTCGTTCTCGATCCCGGCGGGCACGTCGTTTGCGCCAAACGCGAAGACAATTCCGGCATTATCCGTTTCGAGATTGCTGTCGGCAAAGCCTATGGTGCGCTTGGCATGGGCTGGGGCTCGCGCACGATGATGGAACGTGCGGCACAGAACCCGAACTTTCTCACCGCCATTGTGGCGGCGAGCGGCGGGCGCATGGTTCCCAATCCGGCGGGCGTGCTGATCCGCGATGCGGGCAACAAAGTGCTCGGCGCGGTCGGCGTTTCCGGCGACACCGGCGACAACGACGAAATCATCGCGATTGCCGGCATTGAAGCGGCGGGGCTGAAGGCCGATCCGGGCGGCGCGAAGAAATAGCTGCAAGAAATAGTCGCAGAAAATATTCGGAGGAAACAACAATGAAATTCTTTTCGTTCTGGCGCTCGCTGGCGGCCTATCGCGTGCGTATCGCGCTCAATCTGAAAAACATCACGCCGTCCGAAATCATCATCGTCGATCTGATGAAGGGACATCAGCGCGATCCGAAATTCCGCGCGGTCAATCCGATGATGGCGCTGCCTGCGCTGATCGACGGCGACGGCCCGGTGCTCTACGAGTCGCTCGCGATCCTGGAATACATCGACGAGACACATCCGAAGCCGCCGCTGCTTCCCTCCGATCCGCGCGGGCGTGCGCGGGCGCGCGGGCTGGCGCAGATCGTCGCCTGCGATTCGCACCCGCTGGTAGTGCCGCGCGTGCGCGAATATCTGGAAAAGGAATTCAACATCGCGGAGCCGGAGCGAATGAAATGGTGCCGGCACTGGATCGCCACCGCGCTCGGCGCGCTGGAGGAGCATCTTGCGAACGAGAAGGAAACCGGGCGCTACTGCCATGGCGACAACGTCACCATCGCCGATCTTTGCCTGGTCAGTCAGGCGGCGGGCGCGAAATTCTTCCAGGTCGATACCGGGCCCTATCCGACGGTGATGCGCATCGCGGACGAGTGCAACAAGATCGAGGCGTTCGCGAAGGCGCATCCGCTCAAGCAGCCGGGCGCGCCCGCGTCCACCTGAACGCCGCATGCTCAACGCCGCGATTATCGGCCTCGGCTGGTGGGGCCAGAAATTGGCGCAAGCCGCGCAAGGCTCGCCGTTAATCCGCTTTACGCGCGGCGTGACGCTGGAGCCCGAGCTTGTGGCGGAGTTCGCCACCAGCATGAAGCTCAAGATCGGCACGTCCTATGAGGAGGTGCTGACCGATCCGGCAATCGACGCGGTGGTGCTGGCGACGCCACACACCACGCATCGCACGCTGGTGGAAAAAGCCGCCGCGGCGCGCAAGCACGTATTCTGCGAGAAGCCGTTCGCGATGTCGAAGGCGGATGCGCAAGCTGCGCTCAAGGCCGTCGAGCGCGCGGGCGTCACGGTCGGCGTCGGGCAGAATTTCCGCTTTCTTCCATCGATTGCCGCCATGCGTGTGCTGATCGATGAAGGCATGCTTGGAACGCTGATGCATGCGGAGGGCAATTACAGCCACGACTGGCTGGCCGGGCAGGGCAGCGAGCATTGGCGCACAGCGCCGGAACAGAGCCGGGCCGGCGGCATGACCGGCATGGGCATTCACGTGCTCGATTGTTTTAGTTATCTCGCCGGCCCAATGAAGCGCATTTCGGCACTCTCCCGCAAGCGTGCGCTCGATTTGCCGACGGGCGACACCACCGCGGCGTTTGTCGAGTTCGCCAATGGTGCGACCGGCACCTTGGCGACGACGTTGAAGACGCCGTACATCTGGCGCATCGCGCTGTTCGGTTCAGATGTATGGCTGGAAAGTACCAATGAGAACCAGCTAGTGATTCATCGCTCCAAAGGCGATCCGGAAATACGGGAGTTCCCGGCCGCCAATCATCAGCGCATCAATCTGGAATCTTTCGCCGCCGCCGCATTGGGACGTGGAAAATTCCACATCGGCAACGACGGCATCGTGCACACGGTTGCGGCGCTGGAGGCGGTGTTCAAATCGGTTGATGCGGACGGCGCGTGGATGGTGATGTAAGCGCCGCGTTATACGGACTGCATGCGGGGAGAAGGCACCCGCTTCGGCTCGCCGATCGCCGCGTCCCACACATCGTGGATATGCGCGACTTCCGCCTCGAAGCGTTCGAGGAACATGCGTGCGTGCGCGCTCAACGTGCGGCGCGTTGGCTGGATGACGACAAACTCGGCGTGCAGTTGCGGATCGACGATCGGATTCACCACAAGTTCGGTGCGGCCGATGTCGTTCACCGAGATTACACTTGGCAGCACGGTCGTCCAGTCCGAGCGCGCGATGAATTCCAGCGTCGCGATCATCGCGTCCATTTCCAGCATGGCCGAGATCTCGACGCCGTGAGTCTGGAAATAAGTATCGAGGTTACGGCGGCGGATGTTGTGCGGGCCGGGCACCACGATTTTCAGCGGCGTCAAATCCCGCAGACGCACGGGCGCGAGCGGCAAGAGGCCGCGCTGCGGACCCGAAATGAGCATCTCGCGGTCGCGGACCAGCAACCTCGATTTGAGCCCGACCGTGCCTTCGAACGACGGCACCACGGCGAAGTCGAGATCACCGCCCAGCACCATCTCGGTGAGCAGGCCGCTGTAGCCTTCGACGATGTGCAGCCGCACTTCCGGGCAGCGCGGCACGAAGTATTCCATCACCGGCGCGAGCACGGCACGGGTGAAGGTCGGCATCAGCCCGATGCGAAGATCCCCAGTGAGCTGCCCGGCCACCGAGCGCGCCTCTTCGGCTGCGTATTCCAAGGTACCCACAGCCTCGACGCAGCTCTTGTAGTAGCGCAGGCCCGCCGGGGTGGCCGCGACGCCGCCGGCGGAACGTTCAAATAGTTTCACCCCCAGCGCGCGCTCGACCGCCGCAACGTGCTGGGAAATGCCTGATTGCGTGGCGTTTTCGCGCTCCGCCGCGCGGGTGAAAGAGCCTTCCTCGCAGACGGCGATGACGGCCCTAATCTGGCGGAGCGGGATGTTTTGCATACAAACAACTTCACAAGAGGACATTAGAAAAACTGATTACACAGGGCAGAATATATTATTTCGGTACGGCACGCCATCCGCATAGGCTTTCTCCCAGTGAAACATCAGGGCGCGGTCAACGCGCCAGGCGGGGAGGACACCATGGGAGCGAATTTCGGCACCGTCGGCCTTGATTGGCAACAGCGCGTCAATTGGGACCGGCTGCGGACGTATCGAACCGAACGCGCGCGAGCGATGATGAAGAAGCACGGCCTTGGCGCCGTGCTCTGCATGTACGACGAGAACGTGCGCTACATCACCGGCACGCTCACGCCCGGCTGGAACCGGCTCAAGCCCGGCCTTCGCTACGCGATGTTGTGCGGCGACGGCGCACCCATTCTGTTCGAGCAGGGCGATCTCGGTTTCCAGATCGAGCGCCACTCGCCGTGGATCCCGAAAGACAACGTCCGTCATTCCTTCGCATGGATCAAAGGCGCTGCCGGTCCCGCCTCGACCCAGCAGGTCAACAAATTCGCCAACGCCGTCATTCAGGCGATGAAGGACAATGGCGTCGCCGGACAAAAGCTCGGCGTCGACTTCGTCGACATCAACATGATTCAGGTTTTCAAGGAAAAGAACATCAACTGGGTCGATGGCATGACCCCGATGATGGAAGCGCGCGCGGTGAAGAACGTCGATGAGCAGGAATGTTTCCGCATCGTCGGCGCCATCGGTGATGCCACGCACTGGGAGTGCATGAAGTTCCTGCGCCCCGGGATCACTGAAAATCAGGTGACTGCGCATCTGATGAAGTATCTCTACGACATTCCGGGCATGGAAGACGTCGAGGATGTGATCGTGTCGTCCGGCCCGAACACTTGGCCGAACTGGCGCAACTTCTCCGACCGCATCATCCAGCCCGGCGACATCGTGTTCATGGATTTGGCCGCGCTCACCTGGAACGGCTACAAGTCCTGCTATTACCGCACTTACTGCGTCGGCAAGGAGCCTTCACAAGAACAGAAGGACACCTACAACACCGCGTACAAGTGGCTGTACGATTCCATCGGTGCGGTTAAGGCCGGCGCCACTACGCGCGACATTGCGCTGAAGTGGCCGTCCGCGATGGAGACCTGGGGCTACGAGGATGAAGATCAGGCAGCCGCGAACCTGTGGGGCCACGGCCTCGGTCTCGCGCAATACGACCCCCCGGTGATTTCGCGCATCTGGTCTCTCGACCATCCGATCGAAATCAAGGAAGGCATGACCTTCGCGCTCGAGACGCAGCACGGTAAACGTTTCCGCTACGGCGTGCGCATCGAGGAAATGCTGATCGTGCACAAGAACGAGATCGAGATCGTTTCGAATTTCCCGGTCAAGCAGATCACGGTTGTCGATCCCATTCCGGGCTACGGTGACCACGTCAAATGATCCGATGAGCACGTTTGTTATTCCGCTTGGCGCTCCGGAGGCGGCCTTCGCCGAATATGTCGGCCCGAAGGCTGCCAATCTGGCGGCGCTCAGCCGTGCCGGATTGCCGACGCCGGGTGGGTTCTGTCTCACGGCAGCCGCCTATTGGCGGCAAATTCACGCACTCGGACTTGCCAAGGACGTTGCGCGCTACAACGCGGCGGAACTGCCAGAGCAGCGCAAGCTTTCCATCACCATCCGCATCGCGCTTTATGAGCAGCCGATCGCGCCGGAAATCCTGACGCCGCTGCTCGCCGCATGGCGCGTGCAGATGCTCAATCCCGGCACGCGCGGCGTGGTGCGCTCATCGGCGCTGATCGAGGATCGCAAGGGCGCGAACTTCGCCGGGCAGTTCGAAAGCTTTCTCGGGCTCACCGACGAAACTGAATTCCTCGTCGCCGTGCGCGCTTGCTGGGCGGCGCTGTGGACATCGCATGCCCGGCGCTACATGGAAAATCATGCGCTCAGCCCCGCCGACACGGCGATGGCGGTGCTCATTCAGCCGCTGGTGGCGGCGCTCGCATCCGGCGGCGGTTTGAGCGAAACCGCCGAAGGCCACATGTTGCTGAGCGCGACCTGGGGGCTTGGCTCGGCGATCGCGCAAGGCGAGGTGGTGCCGGACCGCATTCTGCTCGGCAAGAACGGTTTCATTCGCAAGGTGGACGCCGGCCGCAAAGGCCATCGCGACACCTGCGAGCATGGCGCGATGGTCGCGCCGCAACTGGTGCCGACCGATCTGGTGAGCAAGCCTTGTCTGCATCCGGGGCAGGCGGTTGCGCTCGGGCGCATGTTGCGCAAGGCGGAAGGCGTCGTCGGCGGCCCGGTCGAGATCGAATGGGCGCTGGATGACGCGGGTTTCAAACTGCTGCAGGCGCGCCCGTTGCATGTAGAGCCCGCGGTGGTGCCTGACGCGATCTGGCTCAAGCATCCCGGCCTCAACGGCCATCCTGCCGGCATCGGCTGGGGTGCGGGCCGCGCGGTGGTGGTGAATTGCGAATGCGAACTATCGCGCGTTGCGCCGGGCGACATCCTGGTGACCAAGGTGGCGGGGCCGGCGCTTGTGCATGTGCTGCAGCGCGTTGCCGGCGTAGTGGCGGAACTCGGTGGCTCGACCTCTCATCTGGCGTCGCTCGCGCGCGAGCGCGGCATTCCGATGGTGCTCGGCGTGCTCGACGCCACGCAGCATATTCCCGACGGCTCGCAATGCGCGGTCGATGGCGTCGCCGGCATCGTGCGGTGGCTGCGGTGAAACGCCCGCGCATTTTCGTCACGCAACCCATCGCCGAGAGCGCCCTGAAGCGGCTGCGCGCGGCGGCTGACGTTAAGGTCAATCCGGACTCAAGCAAGATCATCAAAAAGAGCGCGCTGATTGCGGCCGTGCGTAAGCATGACATCCTGTTTCCGCTGTTGCACGATGTGGTGGACCGCGCGGTGCTGGCCGCCAATCCGAAGCTGCGCGCGGTCACCGCGATGGCGATCACGCCGGACAACATCGACGTTGCCGAGGCGACCAAGCGTGGCATTCCGGTCACCGTGGTGCCGCCGATCGTGGCGGAAGCGACCGCCGATATCCATTTCGGACTTTTGATCGCCGTGGCGCGCCGCATGATCGAAGGCGACCGCATGGTGCGCGCGAACAAGTTCCCCGGCTCGCAGTCGAACCATCTCGCGGGTGCCGCCGTTTACGGCAAGACCATAGGTCTCGTCGGCGGCGGCGGGCGTATCGGCCAGGCGGTGGCGCGGCGCGCGCGCGGCTTTGGCATGCGTATTCTCTATTGGAGCCCGCGGCAGAAACCTGAGGCCGAGCGCGAACTGCAGATGGAATTCGTCACGCTTGAGCGGCTGTTCAAGGATTCTGATTTCATCTCGCTGCATCCGCCGCTCAATGCGCAGACGCATCACATGATTGGCGCCCGCGAATTCGCGCAGATGAAGCCGACGGCCTTCATCGTCAACACCGCGCGCGGCGCCATCATCGACGAAGCGGCGATGATCCGCGCGCTCATTAAAAAGCAAATTGCCGGCGCGGGTCTCGATGTGTTCGAGCATGAGCCGAAAGTGTCGGACAAGCTGCGCAAGATGAAGAATGTCGTGCTCACCCCGCATCTCGGCAGCGCGGTGATGTCGGTGCGCGAGGTGATGGCGAACATCGTCGCCGACAACGTGCTGGCGCTGCTCGATCATCAGAAGCCGCCGAATTGCATCAATCCGGAAGTTCTCAAGCTGTAGGCGTTACTCCGCCGTCCAGCCGCCGTCGATCACCATCGACGCGCCGGTCATCAGCGTGGAGGCATCGCTTGCGAGGAATACGATCGCGCCGGTCAAATCTTCGAGCTGACCGAGGCGGCCTAGCTTGATCTTCGCCAACACATCCTTGCGAAACGCCTCGTTCTCGAAAAACGGCCGCGTCATCGGCGTCTCGATGAAAGTCGGCGCCAGCGTGTTGACGCGGATCTTGTGCGGCGCGAGTTCGATCGCCATCGCCTTGGTGAAGCCTTCCATCGCATGCTTGGTGGCGCAATAAACCGTGCGCGTCGCGCCGCCGACATGTCCCATCTGCGACGACATATTGATGATGGAGCCGCCACGCTTGCCTTCGATCATCCGCCGCGCCGCCGCCTGCGCGACGAAATAAGCCGCGCGTACGTTGAGCGAGAAGACAAAATCGAAATCCTCGGTCTTCACATCGACAAAGGGCGCGGGGCGGTTGGTTCCCGCATTGTTGACGAGAATATCGAACGGTTCCTGTGCCGCGAGCGCGCTGCGCACTTCCTCGATCTCGCGCACGTCGAGAGCCAGTGCTTCGGCCTGTTGCCCGCGCTCGCGGATTGCCTGCGCGGCTTCCGCTACTTCCTTTGCGGTACGCGCCGCAAGTGTTACCTGCGCGCCGGCATCGGCCAGCGCCGAGGCTGCCGCCAGCCCGATGCCGCGTCCCGCTCCGGTGACCAGAGCGCGTTTGCCGTCGAGGCGGAATGACGGCGTTGTCGTCAATTCCATCGCGCGTTACTCCGCCGCCTGCGCGTAGGCGATGTTGCGCCCGCCATAGCGGCGCACGCGGATATTCGCCTGTTCGGCGTGGCCGGAGAAACCTTCGAGAATGCACAGCCGCGAGCAGTATTCGCCGATCAACGTCGAGGCCTCGTCGGTGAGCACCCTCTGATAAGTGCAGGTCTTGAGGAATTTTCCGACCCACAGCCCGCCGGTGAAGCGCGCGTTCTTCTTGGTTGGCAGCGTGTGGTTGGTGCCGATCACCTTGTCGCCGTAGGCGACGTTGGTGCGGGGGCCGAGAAACAGCGCACCGTAATTCGTCATGTTGTTGAGGAAGAAATCCGGATCGCGCGTCATTACCTGCACGTGCTCGGAGGCAATGCGATCCGCCTCGGCGACCATCTCGTCATAGCTGTCGCAAACGATGACCTCGCCGTAATCCTTCCACGCCTGTGCCGCGGCGTCCGCGGTGGGAAGAATGGTCAGCAGCCGCTCGACTTGCGCCATTGTGTCGCGCGCGAGCTTTTCGGAGTTGGTGAGAAGCACGGCAGGCGAGGTTGGTCCGTGCTCGGCCTGGCCCAGCAAATCGGTGGCGCAGATTTCGCCGTCTACGCTCTCATCCGCGATGATCAGTGTTTCGGTCGGACCCGCCAGCAGGTCGATGCCGACGCGGCCGAACAGTTGGCGTTTTGCTTCCGCCACATAGGCGTTGCCGGGGCCGACGATCATGTCGACCGGCTGAATCGTGTCAGTGCCGAGCGCCATCGCGGCCACGGCCTGCACGCCGCCCAGCACGTAAATTTCATCCGCGCCGCCGAAATGCATGGCGGCGACGATCGCCGGATGCGGTCCGCCTTTGTGCGGCGGCGCGCAGGCGGCGATGCGCTTTACGCCGGCGACGCGCGCGGTGACTATCGACATGTGCGCGGAAGCGACCATTGGATAGCGTCCGCCCGGCACGTAGCAGCCGATGGAATTCACAGGAATGTGCCGGTGGCCAAGCACGACGCCGGGGATCGTCTCGACTTCGACGTCGCGCATGCTGTCTTTTTGCTTCTGAGCGAAATTGCGAACTTGCGATTGCGCGAACTTGATGTCTTCGAGATCGCGCTTCGGCACTTGGCCGATGGCGCGCTCGATCTCAGTCTCGCTCAGCCGAAAATTCGCCGGCGCCCAGTTGTCGAACTTTTTCGAGAAGTCCTTCACCGCCGCGTCCTTGCGCGTCTCGATGTCGGCGAGAATGGTCTCGACCGTTTCGCGCACCTTGGCGTCGGCGGCCTTGATGGCGCCTGCGTCCATTCCGCGTTTGAGGTGACGGGGCATAAGGCATTCTCCGTTCGCAACGCTGTCGTCCCCGCGAAGGCGGGGACCCAGTATCCACTGAATTTCGATCTTATCGCAAACGCTAGGGCTGATGGCCGCTGAGTTTGCCGCGCGAGATCCCGGATCGGGCTTTGCCCGTCCGGGATGACCGCTGTGCGGTCACTTGATGGCCTGCGGATTGATCGGCGAGCCGGTGCCGCCGGTGATGATAAGCGGCGGGCCGCAGAAGAAGAATTCGTAGACGCCGTCGTCCGCGCAATCCTCGGCCAGCTCCTTGAGATAGAAGATTTCGCCCATGCACAGGCCCATGGCCGGGATGACGACCCAGTGCCACGGCTGGTTGGCTTCCGTGGTTTCGTTCGGCCGCACTTCGACGCCCCAGGTGTCGGAGCAGATCGCGGCGACCTGCTTGTCCTGGCACCAGTAGCAATTCTCGAATTTCACGCCGGGCGCGTCGCCGCCGGCATAGCCGCCCCACTGCTTCTCCTTCAGGCAACGCTCCATCTGGCCGGTGCGCACAATGACGAAATCGCCGCGCCGGATTTCGACGTTCTGGTCCTTGGCGCATTTATCGAGTTCGTCGTTGGAAATTGCTTCGCCGTCTTTGAGCCAATCGACGCCGCGGAAGCGCGCGATATCGAGCAGCACGCCGCGGCCGACCATCTTGCTTTTGGAATGTTCGATGCCGAGCACGGAGAGGCCGCGCGAGTCGATCAGCTTGGCGTCGTGGCCATTGTAGCACTTGTCCTCGTAGAAAATGTGCCCGAGGGCATCCCAGTGCGTTGCGCCCTGCACGCAAAGATTCAGCGTGTCGTCGGCATAGCGAATTTTATTCCAGTCCTGCTGGCCGGCGATGGCGTCGGTGCCGGTCGCCAGCATCTGATGGATGGGATTGAAGCGTCCGCCGAAAAGGCCATTCTGCGGGCCGTCACGATCAAGCGGAATGCCGAGTGCAAACACCTTGCCGGTGCGGATCAGGCTTGCGGCCTTGGCGATGTCTTCCGGGGTGACGTGGTTGAGCGTACCGATGTGATCGTTCTTGCCCCAGCGCCCCCAGTTGGAAAGTTTTTTGGAGGCCTCCTCGATCGCCTTCTTGCCCACCTTGATGTCCATCGGCATTTCCCTTCCCAGTTTCTTTTTTCGATCGGATGTAAGCGAATGATCGCCGATCGTTCGTCCGATTGTGACGCGGCAAATGTCCGCCGTCTATGCGGTACTTATACCCGTCCCAGCGCCAGTAGAATTTTCCCCGGCGTGAACGGCATGTCGGTGAGCGGCTTCGCGCCGAGCGGACGTAATGCGTCATTAATGGCGTTCATGACGCAGCCTGGTGCGCCGGCGGTGCCCGCTTCACCCGCGCCTTTGGCGCCAAGTTCGCTGTCCGCGGTGGGCGAAACGACGTGGCCCACTTCGATGTCCGGCATCTCCACCGCCATCGGCACCAGATAATCCGCCATGTTGCCGTTGAGCATTTGCCCGCGTTCGTCATAGAGGCACTGCTCGAACAGCGCGCCGCCGAGGCCCTGCACCACGCCGCCGCGCACCTGCTCATCTACAAGTTGCGGATTGATGATGGTGCCGCAGTCCTCCACGCACCAATGCTTGAGAAGTTTGACGAAGCCGGTGTCGGTATCGACTTCGAGATAGCTCGCCTGAATGCCGTTGGTGAAAGCGAACGGCCACGCACGTGGAACGTAATGGCGCGTCGCCATCAGTTCGGCCTGAAAGCCGGGCGGTAACGTGTCGGGGCGGAAGTAGGCGACGCGCGCCAGTTCGTCGAGCGGCAGCCGCTCGGTGCCGGTGGATTTATCGACGACGATGCCGCCGCGAATATCGAGGTCTTCGGGCTTGGCCTGCAAAATGCTGCCCGCAACCGCCAGCACGTTTTGCCGCAGCGCCTTGCCCGCCTGCCACGCCGCTTCGCCGCCGATGCCCGCCGCGCGCGAGGCCCAGGTGCCGCCGCCGTAAGGCACGTTGTCGGTATCGCCGGTAACAACACGCACCTTGTCGAGCGGGACACCGAAAGCGGAAGCGACGCATTGCGCCATCACCGCTTCCGCGCCCTGGCCCTGTTCGGTGACGCCGGAGTGAATCGAAATCGCGCCGGTGGCGTCGAGTTTTACAGTGGCGCCGTCCTGCGAGGTGATGCGCGCGCCGCCGACACCATAGAACGCGGCGGACGGATTCGTCACCTCGATGAAGGACGCAAAGCCGATGCCTCGATAAATGCCCTTTTCACGCAGCTTCGCCTGTTCGGCGCGAAGGCCTGCGTAATTCATCATCGCGTCGAGATGCGCGAGCGCCTCGTGATGCGATAGCTGTTCGAATTTCAGGCCCGACGCCGAACCGGTGGGATAGGCGTCGTCGGCGATGAGATTGCGCCGGCGGATTTCCAGCGGGTCCATGCCGATCTTCGCCGCGGCGAGTTCGACCAGCCCCTCGGTCACCGCGCAGGCGATGGGATGGCCGACGGCGCGGTACTGGCACATGACGTTTTTATTCTGGAACACCACGCGGGCGCGGGCGCGGTAGTTCGGGCATTTGTACGGCCCGCCGGTGAGATTGACGATCTGGTTGGCTTCGATGCCGGAGGTGCGCGGATATACCGAATAGGGGCCGATGCCGGTGAGATCGTCGATCTCAAACGCGGTGAAAGTACCGTCTTTCTTCACGCCGAGCTTCGCCTTCACGCGATGGTCGCGCGCATGAATGTCGGTGACAAAACTTTCGATGCGGTCGGCGACAAATTTCACCGGCCGCTTGAGCAACTTTGACAGCGCAACCGTCGCCATCTCGTCGGCATACGTGTGCACCTTGATGCCGAAAGAGCCGCCGACATCCTTGGTCAGCACGCGCACCTGGTGCTCCTGCAAAGCAAGATGCTTGGCGAACAAGTTTTGCATCATGTGCGGCGCTTGCGTGCCGTGATAGACGGTCATGCGCTGCTCGCCCGGATTCCAGTCGGCGACGACGGCGCGCGGCTCATTGGTGACGCCGGTGTGACGGCCGAACACGAATGTAGTTTCGACGATGGCGTCGGATTCGGCGAACGCCTTGTCCACGGCGCCGGCATCGAGCGAGCGTTCAAAGCATAGATTGTCGCCAAGATCTGGATGGATCACCGGCGTCGCTTTATCGAGCGCGGTTTCGGGGTCGGTGACAGCTTTGAGCGCCTCATAGGTGACTTCGACCAGCTCGCAGCCATCTTCGGCCTCGGCGCGCGTGCGCGCGACGACGGCGCAGACGGCCTCGCCCTGCCAGCATGCGCGTTCCGTCGCGATCGGATATTGCGGCGCGGACTTGATGCCCTTGAGATGCGTGAGCACGCCGACCCACGGCGTCATGACTTTGGTGAATTCCGGGCCGGTGACGACGGCGATGACGCCGGGCGACTTCTTCGCTTTCGCCGCGTCGATTTTTTTGATGCGTGCATGCGCGTGCGGCGAACGCACGAAAGCAACATGCGCCATCCGTGGCAGCACAACGTCGCTGATGTATTGCCCGCGGCCCTGCGTGAGTCGCGCCAAATTCGGCCGTGGTACCGAGCGGCCGATGTAGGAATTCGGCCGGTCGAGCGCGCTCAGAACGGGCGGGGAGTCATCGACGATTTTCATTTCTTGCCTCCCGCGCGAGCTTGCGCGACGGATTCCATCGCATCGATGATGGCGTGATAGCCGGTGCAGCGGCAGTAATTACCCGAGATGTGTTCACGAATTTCATCGCGGCTCGGCACGCCGCCTGCTTTGAGAAGTTCCTGCGCGGTGAGCAGCATCGCCGGTGTACAGAAGCCGCATTGCAAAGCGTTGCGCTGTTCGAACGCGATTTGCAGGTCGGCGATCTCGCCGTTGTCTGAAACGCCCTCGATGGTCTCCACTTTGGCGCCCTCGCATTGCGCCGCCAGCATCAGGCAGCCGCGTACCACCACGCCATCGACGCGCACGGTGCAGGCGCCGCACACGCCATGCTCGCATCCGACATGGCTGCCGGTGAGTGAAAGATTTTCACGCAGGAAATCGACCAGTGTCATGCGCGGTTCGACGCGCTCGTTCACCGCTTCGCCGTTGACGGTGAGTGAAATGTCCATCGTGTGTGCGCTCATGTGCGCGTCTCCAGCAGCTGGCGCGCGACGCGTTTGAGCAATACGCCTGCGAGATGTTTTTTCACCGCAGCGGTAGCCTGCACGTCGTCGGAGGGATCGAGGTCGAGCGCGGCGACGGCGGCATTCAGCCGCTTGTCGTCGATTGTGCCGCCGGTGAGTGCGGTTTCCGCCTTGCGCGCACGCAGCGGTGTGGCATCGACGCCGAAGAACGCCAGCCGCACGTCGGCAAGACCTTTCGATGTAGTGCGGGCGCTGGCTGCGAGGCCGACAATGGCGTAGTCGCCGTGGCGGCGCGAGAGTTCGGAAAATCCGTAGCGGTTGTCCTTCGCCGCTGCCGGCACGCGGATGGCGGTGAGCACGTCGCGTGGACCGATGGCAGTTTCGAACAATCCCTTGAAGAACGTTTCGGCTTTTACCGTGCGTTTGCCCTTCGGCCCGGTGATCTCGATTTCGCCGTCGAGCGCCAGCAGGCAGGCCGGCAATTCCGCCGCCGGATCGGCGAAAGCAATCGAGCCGCCGAAGGTACCGCGATTGCGGATGGCAGGATGGCCGATATGCGGCATGGCGCGTGCAATCAGCGGCGCGTATTGCGCGATCACATCGGAGCGCTCGACATCCACATGCCGCGCCAGCGCGCCGATCTCGACCTTCGCGCCCTTGCGAGCGATGCGGTCGAGGCCTTTCAGGCCGTTGAGATCGATGAGCAGCGTGGGCGCCGACAGCCGCATGTTGAGCGTGGCGATCAGGCTCTGGCCGCCGGCGAGCAGCTTGGCGTTGTCCTTGTGCTTGCCGAGCAGCGCGATCGCTTCCTTCAGCGTTCGCGGCTTGGCATAGGCGAATGGCGCCGGCTTCACGAGACGTCTCCCCGAAATTTTTTCTTATTGTGGACGATAACGAGGGGAGAGGGGAAGGGGCGTTAGCTCACGATACGGCGCACGATATCGATGGACCGGCGCAGCAGTGTCATTGAGGCCTCCAGCGTGCGGAAGGCGGCGTGCGCCGTGAGCGTGACGTTTTCCATTTTCGCCAGCGGATGATCGGCTTTCAGCGGTTCGGAGTGGAACACATCGAGGCCGGCATGACGGATGTGGCCGCTCTTGAGTGCTGCCAGCAGTGCCGCCTCGTCCACCAGCGCGCCGCGGGCGGTGTTGATCAGTATGGCGCCCGGCTTCATGCGTGCGATGCGCTCCGCGCTGAGAAAGCCGCGTGTCTCGTCGCCGAGCGTGAGATTCATCGACACCACGTCAGACTTTGCCAGCAGCGCGTCGAGGTCGATCAGCGGCACATCGGCGTCGGCGTGCCTGGTGCGGTTCCAGGCGACCACGTTCATGCCCATGCCCTTGCCAATGCGTGCCACCTCACGGCCGATGCCGCCGAGGCCGATCACACCCAGCGTCTTGCCAAGCAGTTGCACGCCCTCATGGGGCGTCCACACACCCTTTCGTACCTCGCGGTCCATGCGTGCGATGTCGCGCGAACAGGCCACCATCAGCGCGATGGAATGCTCAGCCACCGCGGTGTCGCCATAGCCCTTGATGATGTGCACCTTGATCCCGCGCGCTTCCAGCTCGCCGACGTTCATGTAGCTTGCAGGACCGGTGCCGAGAAACACGATGTGCTTGAGTTCCGGGCACTGCGCTATCAGTTCGGTCGGCATATAGGAGTGGTCGTCGATCGCGATGTCGTAACCGCCGATGATGCGCGGCAACTCATCGCGCTCGAACGATTTGCGGTTGACGTCGATCTTTGGATCGTCCGGACGGATGACGGACGCCCACACCGGCGCAAGCTGGTCGTTGCAGTCGAGAAAGATGGATTTCATTTGTTACCTTGCCACGATTGGCTGTGCCGCCAGCGCTGGCTCGCGCATCGCGACTCCGGCGAAAGTAGAACCTTCCTCAAACCACGACTTCGGCGCCGGCTGGCCCCACAGCGTTTGACGCTGTGGATCGCGCAACGACCAGCGAAGCGGCTCAAGATCGGGATCGACGGTGAGATAGTCGGAGGTGAACAGTTCGACGCGGTGGCCGTCGGGATCCCGCGTATAGAGAAAGAACGCGTTGGAGATACCGTGACGTCCGGGCCCGCGCTCCATATTGGCGAGAAAGCCGGACGAGGCCATCACGTCGCAGATATGCAGGATGTCGAGCGCGCTCGCCGTCCACACACCGATGTGGTGCAACCGCGGGCCGCGCCCGTTCGTGAATGCAAGGTCGTGCACATTGCCCTTGCGATGCATCCATACTGCCCAGAATTTAGGATCGGGATCGTCGGTCTCGGTATATTCGGTCAGGCGGAAGCCAAGCTCATTGTAGAATTCGTAACTCGCCTGCACGTCCGGCGTGAAGCAGTTGATGTGGTCGATACGCTGGATGCGCGCGCCTTTGTATTCGGCGTAGCGACGGATCATGCTTTCGCGCTGATCCATGCGCGCGTAAAAATCGAGCGGCATGCCGAAAGGATCGGCGGTGCGCAGCGTGCGGCCTTGATGCGGCACTTGCGGAAATGAAACAGGCAAGTTCTTGCGCTTGAACCAATCGGCAGCGCGGTCGATGTCTTCTTCGCTCGCGAGCTTGAAGCCGAGCGCATCGACGCGCGGCTCACTCATCTTGCGCAGCACGAGGGAATGATGATTGCGCTCCTCGACTGCGCGCAGGTAAAGCGTATCCTTATCCTCATCGGTCACCAGATATCCGAGGCAATCGACGTAGAAGGCACGCGACTTGCCGATATCGCCCACGCCAAATTCCACATGGCTGGCGCGCACGATATTGAACGGCGGCGAGAAATTCGGTTTGACGAGCGGCATGCGTTACGCCGCGCTCGCCCGATCGCGAATGGTGTTGCGGCGGAAGGTCATGTGGTCGATTTCGTGGATTTCCACGGTGACGCCGGTTGGGTGCGTCTTGTAGGCGGCCTCAAGGCATTTGTTCGCCGCCGCCAGCAAAGCCTTGCCGAGCTTTCGGCGTTGTTCTTCCGGGCGGCCAACGCGCATACGCACGACGATATGCACAAAGCCATTGGCCGGATTTCCATCGGCGACTTCAAACAGGTCGCGCCGTTCCGCGCGCGTGCGGATGGCGGCGACTTCCGCGATGCCGCTCTCGACCATCGTGCGGTGCAATTCGTGCACCAGTGCGCCGATGTCGAGACTGTCGTCGAGATTGGCGGAATATTCGACGATGACGTGCGGCATCGTTTCTCTCCCCTTGCCGGATTATTGAGCGCCGTTGACGGCGTCTGGCGTGAACCTTAACATGTTAATCATCGACCGTGGCTGCCGCGCCGTCAAGACTACGACAGCGGCACAAGGATCAACAGCATGCCGCTGCCGCTCGCGCGCTTGAAGGGCTCGATCCCGCCGCTGCTCACGCCGTTCAAGAACGGCGAGGTCGATTACGACACTTATGCACGGCTGGTCGAGATGCAGATCGCGCAAGGCTCGCACGGCATTCTGGTGAACGGCACGACGTCGGAGCCCGCCTCGCTCACGACGGAAGAACGCAATCGTCTGGTGACGCTCGCAGTCGAGGTCACGAAGGGTCGCGTACCGGTGCTGGCCGCGACCGGCTCGCAATCGGTGTGGGAGACCAAGCTGCTCACCGCGCACGCCGCTAAAGCTGGAGTTGATGCGTTGCTGATCGTCACGCCCTATTACTCACGGCCGCCGCAGCGCGGCATGGTGCAATATTATCTGGAGGTGATGCGCGGCATCGAGGTGCCGTGGATGATTTATCACATCCCGGTGCGCGCCGCGGTCGACGTGAAGGTCGACACCGTGAAGGAGCTGAAGGACAAATCATCAAACTTCGTCGGCATGAAGCACGCCTCGCAGGATCTCGATTTCGTCACCGAATGTCTCGCCGCTGTGGGCCGCGATTTCAAAATTTTTGTCGGCCTCGAAGATTTGTCATTTCCGATGATGGCGGTGGGGGCCTGCGGGCTGATGAACGCGGTGGGAAATCTGCGCCCGAAGCCACTGGCCGAGATGTGCGAAGCCGTGTGGCGCGGCGATCTGAAAACCGCGCAGGAGCTGCACCATCGACTGCACGAACTCAACAAGGCGGTGTTCTACGACACCAATCCGATTCCGATGAAATACATGGCGAAGAAACTCGGCATCATTCCGCGCAACGAACATCGGCTGCCGATGGTGCCCGCGACGCCTGAACTTGAAAAGCGGCTGGACGCGGTATTGGCGCGCGCCGGGTTGCTTCCAGCGGTCGCCGCAGAATGAAATTCGTCAGTTTTAATTTACGCGGCCGCGCAAGTTATGGCGCGGTTGTTGGCTATGGCATCGCCGATTTGGGCGCGCGTCTGCCGAAGTTTGCGACGCTGCTCGACGTGCTGCGTGCCGGCGCGTTTGATGAGGCGAAGAAGGTCGCCGCTGGGGCGCCTGCGGATTTTCTCCTCACCGAAGTGGAACTATCATCGCCGGTCGTCGCGCCGGAAAAAATCCTCTGCATCGGCGTCAACTACGCCAACCGTAACGCGGAATACAAAGACAATTCGGAACTGCCGAAATATCCCAGCATGTTCTTCCGCGCGCCCGGTTCGTTTGTTGGGCACGGACAAAACCTCATACGCCCGCGCGAGTCGGAACAACTGGATTACGAAGGCGAAATTGTCCTTGTCATCGGACGCGAGGGCCGGCGAATTTCGCGCGCCGCCGCGAAGGATCACATCACCGGTTACACGCTCTGTAACGAAGGCACCATCCGCGACTGGGTGCGGCATGGGAAGTTCAACGTAACGCAAGGCAAGAACTTCGACGCCACCGGAAGCATCGGTCCGTGGATGGTGAGCGCCGATGAGATCGACTTCGCCGAGCCAATAGGTCTCACCACGAAAATAAACGGCGAAATACGGCAGAATGATACGACCGCGAATCTGATTTTCGATTTTGCCGAATTGCTCGTCTACGTATCGACATTCATGACGCTCAAGCCGGGTGACATGATCGTCACTGGCACGCCGGTCGGCGCGGGTGCGCGTTTCGATCCGCCGCGCTGGCTCAAGCCCGGAGACATTGTGGAAGTGTCCTCGCCGCAGATCGGTACATTGCGAAACACAGTGGTGGCTGAGTCGTGAGCCGCGCAAAACTTGCCAGCGGTATTGTGCGCTTGCGCCCGTTCGACCGTTCACTGCCGATGCAGTTGATGCGCGCGCGCGAAGCGGTGATGGCGCGTTTTCGTCCGCATCTCACCGCGCGGGGGCTGACCGAGCAACAATGGCGTATCATCCGCGCGCTTAACGAAATCGACTCGCTGGAAATCGTCGATCTCGGCGCGCGCTGCTGCATCCACCCGGCGAGTCTCTCGCGCATGTTGCCGAAACTCGCGAAAGCCGGGCTGATCGCGCGGCGTACCAATGCAAAGGACCAGCGCCGCATCATCGTCTCGCTTTCCGCGCGCGGGCGGCAATTGTTCGCGGCGCTGGCGCCGCAATCAGAGGAAATCTACGCCGGGCTGGAGCGTGATCTTGGCCCTGCGCGCATCGCTGAGCTTTACCGGGTGCTGGGCGAGATGATCGACGCCCTTGCGCCAAACGGCAGACCGGGGAATACATCCGGGGCATGAGACAAGATTTGCGAGCCGCTTGCGTCATCGGCTGGCCGGCGGGGCATTCTCGCTCGCCGCTGATCCATAATTATTGGATCAAGAAATATGGCCTCGACGCCGAGTACCGGCGTGAGGAAGTCACGGCGGAGAAGTTTGCCTCCTTCATCGCGAAGTTGCGCGACAAGGGTTACGCCGGCGCCAATGTCACGCTGCCGCACAAGGAAGCCGCGCTGGCGCTCTCAAAGCCGGATGATCGCGCGGAGGCGGTCGGCGCTTCCAACACGCTGTGGTTCGAAGGCGACACGCTGTGCTCGACCAACACCGACGTGGAAGGATTCCTCGCCAATCTCGATTCCTCGGTGCCGAACTGGGACCGCGGGCTGGAGACCGCCGTGGTGCTGGGCGCGGGCGGCGCGGCGCGCGCAGTGGTCTATGCACTGATCGAGCGCGGCGTCGAGCGCATCCATCTCGTCAACCGCAGCTTCGAGCGCGCGCAGACGTTTCGCAAACGCTTCGGGCCAAAGGTGCATCCGGCGCGTTGGACGGAAATGACCGGGCTGCTCGGCGCCGCCCGGCTGGTGGTCAACGCCACGACGCTGGGAATGAGCGGACAGCGCGACCTCGACATTAACTTGCGCTGCAACGATGCCGCGGTGGTCGCCGATCTGGTTTACGACCCGCTGGAAACTTCGCTCATCAAGGCGGCGCGGGCGCGCGGGCTGCGCGCGGCGGATGGGCTCGGCATGCTGTTGCATCAGGCCGTGCGCGGCTTCTTTCTATGGTTCGGCGTCATGCCCGAAGTGACGGCGGAATTGCGCGCGTTGGTCGAGGCCGACTTGCGTAAATAAGCGGGAATAATCGCTTCCGCGCGGGGTTAACTGCCTCGTCGCCCAGCGTCATTGCGCTGACGGCATAAAAATTCGGGAGGATGAATATGAAGAAGAACATGACACGGCGCGCGCTCGGCGCTGCCGGTATCGCACTGCTTCTCGCCACCACCGGAGCATTTGCCCAGCAACCGGGCCGCATTCGCGGTCAGATCGATAAAGTCGATGGTCAGACGCTCTCGCTCAAGGTGCGCGACGGCAGCACGTTGACGGTGAAGGTTGCCGATGACGTGCGCGTGTCTGCGCTGGTCAAGGCCTCGCTCGCCGATATCAAGGACGACAGCTATATCGGCGTGGCTGGAATGCCTGAGGCGGACGGCAGCGTGAAAGCGTTCTCGGTGCACATCTTCCTTCCCGCTCAGCGCGGCGTGGTGCCAGACCGGCACGGTCCGTGGGACGCGCGGCCGAACAGCACCATGACAAACGCCTTTGTCACCTCAAAGGTGACCGGCAAGGACGGCGACACGCTGTCGGTGAAATACAAGGAAGGCGAGAAGAAAGTTCTCGTCACGCCTGAAACGGTGATCGCGGCGGTCGCGCCCGGTGACAAAAGCGAACTCAAGGCCGGCGCGCAGATCATTATCTTCGCTTCGGAAAAACAGCCGGATGGCTCCGTGCTGGCAAAGGTCCTGTATGTCGGGCGTAACGTCACGCCCGCGATGTGAGTGACGCGATCGCGGCCGGTGGCAATGAGGCCGCCGGCCGAAAGTTCAGGAGGCAATAATGCGCAATGTAATGTGTCTCACCGCTGGTTTGATTCTTCTCGCCACAGCGGCGAGTTACGCGCAAGCGCCGCAGACCGTACGCGTGCACGGCACCATTGAGAAAGTGGATGGCCAGTTGCTTTCGATCAAGGCGCGCAACGGCTCCGAAGTGCAGGTAACGATGACCGACAACATCAATGTCGTCGCGCTGGTCAAGGCGTCGCTCACGGATATCAAGCCGGGTTCGTACGTGGGCGCGACCGCGATGCCGCAAGCTGACGGCAGTTGGCAGGCAGTGGAAGTACACATCTTCCCGGAATCGATGCGCGGGACGGGCGAGGGCGACCGGCCCTATTTTTACAACCCCAAAAGCACGATGACTAACGGCACCGTTGGCGAGAACGTCAGCAAGGTCGATGGATCGAGCCTGACGCTCAAATACAAGGAAGGCGAGAAGAAGATCATGGTAATGCCCGCCACCGAGATCGTCGTTTATGCCCCGGGGACCAAGGACGAACTCAAGCCCGGCGCCAAGATCATCATTATCGCGGCCACCAAGCAGGCCGACGGTTCGTTGCAGACCGCGCGCATCAACGTGGGGCGCGACGGACTTACGCCGCCGCTGTGGTGATTTTGAAGATTTAACCCGGCTCCGAACCGGCGATATGTTTGCGGCGGATGCGCCGCACCACAAGCCAGATCGCCAATATGGCAATCGGCACGAACGCGGCTGTGGCGTAAGACGGCTCGACGCGCAGCAGGCCAGAGTCATGCGCCGCCTTCACCAGATAGCCGAATAGCCCAACCACGTAATACGTGATGGCGGCGACCGATAAACCTTCCACCGTTGCCTGCAATCGCAATTGCAGACGCGTGCGCTCGTTCATCGATTTCAGCAAATCGCGGTTCTGCTGTTCCAGTTCGACATCGACGCGTGTGCGCAACAGATTGGCGGCGCGCGAGAGCTTTTCCGACAAATTCGCCTGCCGTTCCTCGGTGGTGATGCAGGTGCGCATCGCCGGCGCCATGCGCCGCGCGAGGAACGACGACCAGGTAGGAAGTCCGCCGGCTTTTCGCTCGCCGATGGTTTGCAGACGAAGCTGTACGATTTCGTTGTAGGCGCGGCTGGCGCCGAAGCGGTACAGGCTTGCCGCGGCGCCCGCTTCCAGCTCGGCCGCGAGCGCGGTCAACTCGTCGAGCAGCCGGTGGTTGTCGATGAGCTGCGCGGTGTGCCGCATCTCCTCGGTGACCTCGGCGAGCCGCCGTTCGATCCGGCCGATTGAGGAGGAAAGCCGCTGCGCCTCGGGCAGGCCGAGCAGCGCCAGCGTGCGATAGGTTTCCAGCTCGATGATGCGTTGCGTGAGAGCACCCGCGCGCTCGGCCCCCAGACCGCGGTCGACCAGCAGGATGCGCACGAACCCGGCCGGGTCGGCCTGAAAGTCTGTCGCGAACAGCGCGAGCCCGTCGGAATTTTCCGCCACCGCCAGACTTGAGCGGTCGAACAGCCGCTCGGGCGCGTATTGCCCTTCCTTGCCGGCGAGAAGGTGCAGGTCGAGCGCGGCCAGCAGCGGACCCGGCTGCGGCACGCCCGTCATGGGCGCCGCCAGCGAGGAAGCGGACGGATGAAACGGCGTACTCCCTTCGGCCGGCTCGGACGGAAGCTCCCAAGTATAAGTCGTGAATTCGGAATGCTGCTCCCAGCGCAGCGCCGTGCCGCCCAGAACGACACGATGTTGCTTGTCCGTGGCTTTCAGCGGCGGCAGCCCCCGCCGGGCGCAAAAGGCGGTCAGCGCCGCGCGGTCGGCTAAGGCGCGTTCCCCTGCGGTGTCGAAGGCGAAATGCAGCACCCGGCGTGGCGTCTCAATCGGCGTAAAGGGCCGTGCATGGACCTCGCCCAGGATGGCTGCGCGCAAAGGATGCGCCGTCAGCCGCGTGCCGTCGCCATTTCCAATCGATACATCGGTGCCCATGCGTTTTCCGTGGCATGCGTCCTGGGCTTTGACAAGTACGCCGAAGAATCGGGCGTTTGCCCAAGAACGAGGCAGGTTTAGCCCTGCCTGTATGCAATTGCGCTGACCCGTCAGCCGAATCCGGCTGGCATGGCGATTGCAAATTAGCTTGGGCCAAACAAGCCGGTCCCGGGTCCGGCAACAATGGAGCGCGCCATGTCCACATTTGAGGATTCATTCGACCCGAAAACATCGCTGAATTCATCCGGCTGCGCCTGCGGGCGGCATGCCAGCCAGGCCGAGCATGACCGCGGCACGCAATTGCAATGCGAAGCGGTGGAGAGTGAAGACAAGCGCTTCGAGGGTGTCGTCGCCTCGGCGGTGATGCGGGCGATGTTTCCGAAAGACGCTGCGCGCCGCGCTTTCCTGAAAAGTGTCGGCGCCTCGACCGCGCTCGCCGCCGTCTCGCAATTTTTCCCGCTTAAAGCGGCGACCGAAGTCTTCGCGCAAGGCGGGCCGATCGAGAAGAAGGACCTTAAAGTAGGCTTCATCCCGATCACCTGCGCCACGCCGATCATCATGGCCGCGCCGATGGGCTTCTATACCAAGCACGGTCTCAACGTCGAAGTAATCAAGACGGCGGGCTGGGCGGTCATTCGCGACAAGACACTGAACAAAGAATACGACGCCGCGCATATGCTCTCACCGATGCCGCTCGCCATCACGCTTGGCGCCGGTTCGAATCCAATCCCTTACACGGCGCCCGCGATCGAGAACATCAATGGCCAGGCAATCACGCTCTCGATCAAGCACAAGGACAAGCGCGATCCGAAATCCTGGAAGGGCATGAAATTCGCGGTGCCATTCGACTATTCGATGCACAATTATCTGTTGCGCTATTACGTCGCCGAGCACGGCCTCGATCCCGATCAGGACATCCAGATTCGCGCAGTGCCTCCGCCGGAGATGGTGGCGAACTTGCGCGCCGACAACATCGACGGATTCCTGGCGCCCGATCCGGTCAACCAGCGCGCGGTCTATGACGGCGTCGGCTTCATCCACATGCTGTCGAAGGAAATGTGGGACGGCCACCCGTGCTGTGTGTTCGCGGCGTCGAAGGAATTCGTGACGCAAACGCCGAACACCTACGCGGCCCTTCTAAAAGCGATCATCGACGCCACAGCGTTTGCCACCAAAGCGGAGAACCGCAAGCAGATCGCTGAAGCCATCGCGCCGGCGAACTATCTCAACCAGCCGGTGACGGTGGTCGAGCAGGTGCTCACTGGCACGTTCGCGGACGGTCTCGGCAACATCATGACGGATGCGAACCGCATCGCATTCGATCCGTTCCCCTGGCAGAGCTTCGCTGTTTGGATCATGACGCAGATGAAGCGCTGGGGTCAGATCAAAGGCGACATCGACTACAAGGGCATCTCCGAACAGGTATTCTTGGCGACCGACACCTCAAGGCTGATGAAGGAAGTAGGGCTCACGCCGCCGGCGGCCACGTCCAAGACCTTCATGGTCATGGGCAAGACCTTCGATCCGGCCAAGCCTGAGGAATACATCAAGAGCTTTGCCATCAAGAAGGCGACCTGAATGAAGACGGTTTCGCTCGCCGGACGCGCAGCCGTCGTCTCCATCGCGCTGTTTGTGGCCTTCATCCTCGCGTGGCACGTCGCCACGCGGGGCATCGGCTCCGTGCAGCAGATGTCGCCGGAATACGCCAAGCTCATGGGCGTTACCGCGACGCAGGGGAAATCGGCGATGCCGGGTCCGCTCGATGTCGGCGCCAAGCTGTGGGAGCACCTCAAGCGGCCGTTCTACGATAACGGACCGAACGACAAGGGCGTCGGCATCCAGCTCGCTTATTCGATTGCGCGCGTCGGGGTCGGTTATCTGCTGGCTGTCTCGTTCGCCATTCCGATCGGCTTTCTCATCGGCATGTCGCCGCTGATGAGCCGCGCGCTCGATCCGTTCATTCAGATATTGAAGCCGATCTCGCCGCTCGCCTGGATGCCGCTGGCGCTCTACACGATCAAGGATTCCGGTTTATCGTCTATCTTCGTCATCTTCATCTGCTCGCTCTGGCCGATGATGATCAACACCGCCTTCGGCGTGTCGGCTGTGCGCAAGGAATGGCTCAACGTCGCCAAGACGCTGGAGGTCGGCACCTTCCGCCGCGCCTTCACGGTAATCCTGCCGGCGGCTGCGCCGACCATTCTCACCGGCATGCGGATTTCGATAGGTATCGCATGGCTGGTGATTGTCGCCGCCGAAATGCTCGTGGGCGGCACCGGCATTGGTTACTTTGTCTGGAACGAATGGAATAATTTGTCGATCACTAATGTTGTTACGGCGATTCTGGTGATCGGGCTCGTGGGCATGGTGCTCGACCAGATTCTGGCGCGGTTTGCGAAGCTCGTGACGTTCCCGGAATAGCGCCATGCCGGACGAAAAATTCATCTCGATCGAAGGCATCTCGAAACGCTATGCGGGCCCAGGCGGCAGCGGCGACGTCGCGGTGTTCGAGAACCTGTGGCTCGGCATGCGGCGCGGCGATTTCACCTGCGTCATCGGACATTCCGGCTGCGGCAAAACGACGGTGCTCAACATTCTTGCCGGGCTCGATACGCCCTCGGAAGGCACGGTCATCGTCGACAGCCAGGCGATCGAAGGCCCGAGCCTCGACCGCGCGGTGATCTTCCAGAGCCACGCGCTGCTGCCGTGGCGCACGGTGATGGGCAACGTCGCCTACGCGGTGTCGTCGAAATGGCGGCGCTGGAGCAAGGCGCAAATTCGCACGCAGGCGCAGAAATACATCGACCTCGTCGGCCTGACAGGCGCCGAGCACAAGCGCCCGTCGGAACTCTCCGGCGGCATGAAGCAGCGCGTCGGCATCGCCCGCGCGCTCTCCATCGCGCCGAAGATCATGCTGATGGACGAGCCGTTCTCGGCGCTCGATGCGCTCACGCGCGGCACGTTGCAGGACGAGGTGCGCCGCATCTGCCAGGAAACCGGGCAGACCGCGTTCATGATCACGCACGACGTGGACGAGGCGATTTATCTGGCCGACCGGATTATCCTGATGACGAACGGTCCGGGCGCGGTGCTGGCCGAGATCGTGGAAAATCCGCTGCCCAAAAATCGCGTGCGCGTGGATATCCACCGCCATCCGCTTTATTACGCGGTGCGCAACCATATCATCGATTTTCTCGTCAGCCGCAGCCGCACGTTCACCGAAACGACGCCGGGCTTCGATCCGCGCCACGTGCCGGTGGTGCGCCCGGCCTTCATCGAGCCCACCATCGCGGCGGCGAGCGGTGCGCCCGCGCGCGTCGCGTAATTTCAAACTTAACGCCGGGAGACTCCCATGCAACGCAGCGACCTGATCGAAAAAATTCTCGACATCAAGCGCGAGAAGAACTGGAAGTGGAAAGACATCTGCCAGAAGATCGGCGGCTTTTCCGAGACGCTGATCGTCGGCGCGCTGCTCGGCCAGATGAAGTTGACCAGGCCGCAGGCGGGCAAGGCGGCGGAACTGTTCGGCCTGTCGAAGGCGGAGGAGGCGATGCTCAACGAGGTGCCGATGCGCGGCACCGGCACGCCGATGCCGCCGACCGATCCGCTGATCTACCGCTTCTACGAAATGGTGATGGTCAACGGCCCGGCCTGGAAGGCGCTGATCGAGGAGGAATTCGGCGACGGCATCATGTCGGCGATCGACTTCGACTTCCTGATGGAACGCGTCGCCAATCCGAAGGGCGACCGGGTGAAGATCACCATGTCCGGCAAGTTCCTCCCCTACAAATATTACGGCGCGTCCGGCAACGTGCCGGAGTACGGGTTTAAGGAGGAGTAGGGAGAAGTGGACGTCAGCACTGCGGCGTCGTTTAGCTAAACAGGATATTTCAAAACAACGTTCTCAATAAGGTCATCGATAAACTCAACCACTTTTGATGGCTTAATGGATACAGCCGAAGGATGGGCCGATGAGTTGCGAATTCCCAACTTTTCGTCAAGAATCTTCCGGACGTCGGCGGAGATAATTCCCGCAGACCGCAGAAATTCTATGTACTTGCCTTCGGGTATATCTCCGAAGTCGTCTCGACTCTGAATTTGCGTAATGCGAACGCGCTTGTCCGTGTTCTTAGCCAGCACTACATTAAAATCTCCCAAATGATGCTTCAACACGTATTCGTAAAGATGGTCGAGCACCAAAATCCAGCACATCACAACTGCTGCACGATTTGCTCCGATCTCAAAGCAGTCGATTAGTTCTTTCAAAAATCCCTTTTCAGCGCCCGTCGGGAGCTTTGATTCAAGCTTTCGCAGTTCGGCGCTGGTTTGAATGATGCTTGCCGATATACCGAGCGTAGTTGTGAGAGCGTCGCGGTAGGTGCGTTGCAAGCGATATCCACCCGCGACCTTTACAAACTTTGCATTTTCACCTTTCAAAGCATTTGAAAGGTATGCAGATGTATTCTTCGGTGGGACAAGATCGCAGGCGCGAAAACAATCTTCGATGGCCGCAGTCGACGCAATCGCTTCGTCATTTTCCATAGTTAGGAAGTAGGCGAAATAGTCAACGAGTTCTGTCGGCTTCAAGGATTTTGCATCCTTGATCGCGTTGTAGAAACGATTAACGGTCGCGCTCACGCCGCCGCCCTACGCTTCTTCATTTCCTCCAAATGGTTGTTGCCGGGGATCGTAATGGAAATATCTTGCAGTGAGTTGACCTGAATAAAGTGTGTTCGAGATTGCGTATCCCGGAATGCTTGCTCAAAGGCTTCCGGAATCTTCGTGCGGTCCTTGACCGCGAAGAAACAAGTATAGATATGGTCGGCGGTGCAGGACTCCATTTTCAAGCTGTCACGCAAGAATGCCGCGAAGGTCAAAATCTTTTCAGCGGCGTTGTAAGGGTTCATGCTGTCGTAGTATTTAGGCAGGCCCTTTACATTCAACGTCGAGTCGAATGTGGGCTTATACTTGCCTGTTCGCACCTTCGGCCCTTCGCCCGTCGTCGTTGTTACGCGCTTCGTGCGTTGTTTTTTGGGCTTGTCTTTCCCAACAATCTCATCAGCATCCTGGACAGGAATTGCGGGAGCTTCAATTTGTCGCGAGGCTGTTGCCGGACTAGATACTCGCTTAGCTACTTCACCCTTAAAGTCTTCATAGATAGAGCGAACGAATTCTTCGCTTCCATCCACGTCGAGAGAGCTATGGTCGAAAGTTGGTGACGGGGTAGATCAGGAAGGCGGCATATCGTGGGGGTAGTTGAAGCCTCCACTTCTCCACCGAAGGAGTAATATGCCGTGTCGAATTCTAACGTCGTCAAACTGGTTCAGCCAGGCACCTTCAGCGA
>CAMDSH010000005.1 GCA_945907045.1 Rhizobium sp. Q54
AAGAGAAAAAGTGACGCTCATTCCCCGGCCGCCGTGCATCCCACGGCGGCCGGTTTCTTTAAGGCAGACGGCACAAACAAAACGGGCGGCCCCAAGGGGCCGCCCGCTGCATTTGATCTGCGTTCTAGGTCAGATGACGTAGGATTTCAGCGGCGGCATGCCGTTGAAGCCGACCGAGGAGTAGGTCGACGTATAGGCTCCGGCCGCCTCGATCAGCACCTTGTCGCCGATCGCGAGCGATACGGGGAGCGGGTACGGGTTCTTTTCGTACAGCACGTCCACCGAATCGCAGGTCGGACCCGCGATGATGCAAGGCGCCTTCTCCGCGTTGTCTTTCGTCGTGCGGATCGGGTAGCGAATCGACTCGCCAATGGTCTCGGCCAGTCCATGGAACTTGCCGATGTCGAGGTAGACCCAGCGGGTCTCGTCCTCGGGCGAGCGCTTTGCGATCAGCACCACTTCCGCCTCGATCGCACCGGCATTGCCGACAAGACCGCGGCCCGGCTCGATGATCGTTTCCGGGATGCGGTTGCCGAAATGACGGCGGAGCGAACGGAAGATCGCCTTGCCATAGGACTCCAGCTTCGGCGTCTTGCGCAGGTAGCGCGCCGGGAAGCCGCCGCCGAGATTGACCATGGCGAGCGAAATCCCGCGCTCGGCGCAGGAGCGGAAGATAGCCGCCGCCGACGCCAGCGCACGGTCCCACGCTTCCACGTTGTGCTGCTGAGAGCCGACGTGGAACGAGATGCCGTGAGCGACAAGCCCGCGTTTATGCGCCAATTCGAGGAAATCGACGGCGAATTCGGGTTCGCAGCCGAATTTGCGCGACAACGGCCATTCCGAGCCGGTGCCGTCGCAATGGATGCGGCAGATCACCCGCGCGCCGGGGGCGGCACGGGCAACCTTTTCGACCTCTGCTTCGCAGTCGACGGCGAACATGGTGACGCCGAGCTTGAAGGCCGTTGCGATATCGACCTCCTTCTTGACGGTGTTGCCATAGGAGATGCGGTCAGCCGTGCAGCCGGCCGCCAGCACATCGCGCGTCTCGCCGATCGAGGCGACGTCGAAGTTGGCGCCGAGCTTGGTCAACAGCTGAAGGATTTCAGCTTGCGGGTTCGCCTTCACTGCATAGAACACCTTGGTGTCCGGCAGCGCCTTGGCAAAGCCCAGATAGTTGTCGCGAACCACGTCGAGGTCGAGCACCAAGCAGGGCCCTTCCTCTTTACGGTTCTTAAGAAATTCACGAATTCGGTCGGACATCGACAGATTCCCCTCAAAGCGTGGCGGCAGTGCCGCCTTGTGAAGCAATGAGCGAGGCCAGCCGGGTTGGCGGAACTGCGCCGGGACCCGAATGAACTCACTCGATGGCTGCTTTGGTCTGGATTGGGGAAGCCCCGCACCGCGCCTCGGCAAGAAGGACAAGCCTTTTCAGCGATCCGGCATTAGCGCCGGCTTCCAAAAAAGCCCGTTCCGTCGTTGCTTTAAGCCGCGTCCCCCGTTGAGCGCGGGGTGCGCCGGTTTCGCCTCCGGCTGCCGGTTGCATGAGCAAGAAAGTGAGACCACTTTCTTAGGCGGCTGTCCGGCCTCTTGTCCGGATGCCCACCAACCGACACACGGCCACAGGCACGTGCGAAATTGGGCAATTTGCAAATAGGGTATTTATTCTAGCTACGCAAGAGATTTTGTTTTCTCAACGCACAAGATTTCTTAACTTTCGTTTTCCGTGCTCGCTCTCTCGCGGCGCGCCGCTCACTCGGCGGTGACGAGCGGCTCGACTCGATTGGCGCCGCGCACGAACGACACCATCACCCACATGCCGCAGCCGAAGAAGACGGCGTCGAGGATGTAGCCGGTGATCTGATCGAGGCCGAACAGCGTCGTGAGCGCCCAGCTGCCGGCGAAGGCCGCGCCGAACACCTCGGCGCCGATCAAAATGGCCGCGCTGACGACGGTCAGCGCGTTGAGCCAGTGAATGCGGCGGCCTGGGGCGGACATGACGTTAACTTTCCTGGCTTGCGGTTGCGGGTCTTGGCGGGCTAACCCACCTTATTGACGGCAATTTCCCTGAAACTTGTCCGGCGATCAAGGCAAAAGGCGGGCGCGAAGACAGCGATGCAGACCGGCTCCTCATTAACCGACAAGGCAGATACAGCTCCGCTCGCCGCCGCCTGGACCGGCGCCTTCGGCCTGCCGCCGTTCGAGGCGGCCAAGGCCGAGCACTTTCTCCCGGCGTTCGAGCGCGCGCTTCAAGCCCACCGGGCCGAGATTGCCGCCATCGCGGGAAATCCAGCTGAGCCCGATTTTACCAATACGATTGAGGCGCTGGAGCGCAGCGGGACGGAACTCACCCGCGTCGGCAATCTCTTCTTTGTGCTGGCGGGGGCCGACACGAGCGACGCCTTGCAGGGCGTGGAGCGCGATATTTCGCCGCTGCTGGCCCGCCACGACAGCGAGATCCATCTCAACGAGGGACTGTTCCGCCGAATCGAGGCGGTCTGGCGCGCGCGCGAATCACTTGGCCTCAGCAGCGAACAGCGGCGCGTGCTGGACCGCTACCATACTCAATTCGTACGCGCGGGCGCCAGGCTGGAGCCTGCGAAGAAGCTACGTCTGGCGGAAATCGGCGAGCGGCTGGCCAGCCTCGGCACTTCGTTCGGGCAGAACGTGCTCGCCGACGAAAAAGACTACGCGCTGGTGCTCGAAGAAGGCGATCTCGCCGGACTGCCCGGCTTTGTGCTCGGCGCCGCCCGCGGTGCTGCGGACGAGCGCGGCCTGAAGGGCAAGCACGTCATCACGTTGCTGCGTTCCTCCATCGAGCCGTTTTTGCAATTTTCCGCCCGGCGCGATCTGCGCGAGAAGGCGCACCACGCCTGGATCATGCGCGGGCAGAACGGTGGGCTAAGCGACAACCGCGCCATCGTCGCCGAAATGGTGGCGCTGCGCGCCGAGCGCGCCAAACTCATGGGCTATGCGACCTTCGCCGACTTCCGTCTCGACGACCAGATGGCGAAAACGCCGCAGGCCGCGCGCGGACTGCTCGATGAGGTGTGGACGCGGGCGCGGGCGCGGGCGGAGCGCGAGCGCGACGAGTTGCAGGCGATAATCCGCGAGGAGGGCGGCAATTTTGCGCTCGCACCCTGGGACTGGCGTTACTACAGCGAGAAGCTGCGCAAGGCGCGTTTCGATCTGGATGAAGCGGAGATCAAGCCGTACTTCCAGCTTGAGCGCATGATCGAGGCCTCGTTCGAGACCGCGCGGCGGCTGTTCGGCCTCTCGTTCACGCCGGCGAACGTGCCGCTCTATCACCCCGACGCGCGCGCCTTCGAGGTGAAGGACGCCTCCGGGCGCCACATCGGGTTGTTCATCGGCGATTACTTCGCGCGCTCTTCCAAGTACAGCGGCGCCTGGATGACCTCGCTGCGCAGCCAGGAAAATCTCACCGGGAATGTGCGCCCCGTCATCCTGAACATCTGCAATTTTTCCAAGCCGGAGGCGGGCGAGCCCGCGCTGCTGTCGTTTGAGGACGCGCGCACGCTGTTCCACGAATTCGGCCACGCGCTGCACGGGCTTTTGTCGGACGTGACGTATCCCCTGCTCGCGGGCACCGGCGTTTCCAGCGACTTCGTCGAGCTGCCCTCTCAGCTTTACGAGCACTGGCTGGAAGTGCCGGAGATTTTGCAAAAATACGCGCGCCACTGCCGCACCAATGAGCCGATGCCGCAGGCGATGGCCGAGCGGCTGCGGGCGGCGCGCAACTTCAACCAGGGCTGCACGACGGTGGAATATCTCTCCTCGGCCTTCGTCGATCTCGATCTGCATGCGCTCAGCAAAGCATCCTCGCTCGATGTCATCGCATTCGAGCGCAAAAGCCTTGAGCGCATCAGCATGCCGGAGGAAATCGTCATGCGGCACCGCACGCCGCATTTCCAGCATTTGTTCTCCAGCGACGGCTACGCGGCGGGTTATTACTCTTATCTGTGGTCGGAAGTGCTCGACGCCGACGCCTTCAATGCGTTTGAGGAATCGGGCGACGCCTTCGACCCCGCCACCGCCAAGCGCCTGCGCGACTTTATCTACAGCGCCGGAAACCTGCGCGATCCGGTGGAAGCCTACAAGGCGTTTCGCGGACGGCTCCCCTCGGTTGAGCCGTTGCTGAAAAAACGCGGCCTCGACGATGCGGCGGCGGCATAAATGAATCTGCACACCGCCGGACATCGCAAGGGCGTCGTCTGCGCGCCGCACGCCGTCACGGTGGAGGATGGCCGGCACATTCTCGCCGAGGGCGGCAACGCGATCGAAGCGATGATCGCGATGGCCGCGAGCATCGCCGCCGTCTACCCGCACATGAACCACATCGGCGGCGACGGCTTCTGGCTGATCCGCGAGCCTTCGGGCCGCGTGCGCGCGTTGATGGGCGCAGGGCCTGCCGGATCGAAGGCGACGGTTCGGCTTTATCGCGACGATCACGGACTTGACGCAATCCCGCCGCGCGGGCCGCTTGCCGCGCTCACGGTGCCGGGCGCCATCGGCGCGTGGATGCTGGCGCTGGAAGCGGCGAAGGCGCAAGTCGGCAAAGGGATTGGCGGAAAGATGCCGCTCGAAGAATTGCTCGACCCCGCCATCCGTCATGCGCGCGCGGGATATAAAGTCACGCGCAGTCAGGCGCAATTGACGGTGGAGAAATACGCCGAGTGTGAAACCGCGCCCGGCTGGATGACGGCGTTTCTGATCGATGGCAAGCCGCCGGAAGTTGGCGCAACGATAAAACAAACCGCGCTGGCGGCAACGCTTGAACAATTGGCGCAAGCCGGTCTCGACGATTTTTATCGCGGCGATGTCGGGCGCGAGATTGCCGCCGATCTTGAACGTATAGGGAGCCCCGTCACGCGCGACGATCTTGCGCGTTACAGCGCCGTGGTCACCGAGCCGCTGAGCGTGAAGCTGAACGTGGGCACCGCGTACAACACGCCGCCGCCGACGCAAGGTCTCGCATCGCTCATCATCCTCGCGCTGTTCGAGCGGCTGCGCGTTAGCCAAGGCGAGAGCTTCGCGCACATCCACGGCCTCGTCGAAGCCACCAAGCGCGCCTTCCGCGTGCGCGACCGCGTCGTCACCGATCCGGACAAGATCACGATCGATCTCAATCAGTTTCTCGCGCCCGCGTTTCTCGATGCCGACGCGGCAAAAATTGACGTCGCCAAAGCCGCGCCATGGCCCGCGCCTTCGGGCAAAGGCGACACCATCTGGATGGGCGCGGCGGATTCCTCCGGCCTCGTCGTCTCATATATCCAGTCGCTGTATTGGGAGTTCGGCTCCGGCTGCGTGCTGCCCGCAACCGGCGTGCTGATGCAAAATCGCGGCTCAAGCTTCTCGCTCGAACCTAATGCAGTGAACCCGCTCATCCCCGGCCGCCGCCCGTTCCACACGCTTAATCCCGCCATCGCATCGCTGAAAGATGGCCGCGTCATTGCGTATGGGACAATGGGCGGCGATGGCCAGCCGCAAAGCCAGGCCGCCGTGTTCACGCGCCACGTGCTTTTCGGCCAGCCGCTGGAGCAGGCGCTGGATGCGCCGCGCTGGCTGCTCGGGCGCACCTGGGGCTCGACGCATACAAATTTGCGGATGGAATCCCGCTTCGATGGCGGTCTGATCGACCGCATGATGTCAGCCGGGCATGACATCGACGTGCTGAGCGATGCTTATTCCGACACCATGGGCCACGCCGGCGCGGTGGTGCTGCACCCCAACGGCTCGCTGGAAGGCGGCCACGACCCGCGCGCCGACGGCGGCGCCGCGGGGGTGTGACGCCCCCAATCCGCCGCAGTCCGTGCTATGATTCCTGACACCATGACAGCCCTGAAACGCATCGCTCTCGTTGTATTCGCAAGCCTCGCGCTGACCGCGCCGGTGCTGGCGCATCCGCACGTCTGGGTGACGATCAAGAGCGAACTGGTTTACGCGCCCGACGGCACGGTGACCGGCGTGCATCACGCCTGGACCTTCGACGACATGTTCTCGACCTTCGCGACGCAAGGGCTGGCGCAGAAAACCAAGGGCCAGTTCACCCGCGAGGAACTGGCGCCGCTCGCCGAGGTCAATGTCTCGTCGCTGAAGGAATACGACTATTTCACTTACGCCACGGCGGACGGGAAGAAGACCGCCTTCGTCGATCCGAAGGATTACTGGCTCGACTTCGCCAACTCGACGCTCACGCTGCATTTCATGTTGCCGTTCGTTGCGCCGGTGAAAGCGCAGGCGCTCAACCTCGAAATCTACGACACCACTTATTTCATCGACTTCACGCTCGCCGAAAAGGAGCCGGTGTCGCTGAAGGGCGCGCCCGCCGGGTGCAAGCTTAGCTTCGCGCGGCCGCAGGAAATGAGCTTCGCGCAGGGCAAGAAGCTGAGCGAGGAAGCGTTCAACGATCCGGCGATCGCGAATAACTGGGGCTCGAACTTCGCCAACAAGATTTCGGTGAAATGTCCTTGAGATGACGGCGTGAGAAATCGCCGGGGGGCGGCGCTGCTGTGCGAAAGAGTTGTGGCATGACGTCGTCCGCCGTTGCGCGCTGGGTCAATTTTTTCCTCATCCTTATGGCTGTGTTGATTGCCGCCGGCGCGCTCGACGCCTCGCTGGCGCAATTCGGCGTGCCGCGCCCGGCGCCACCGCCTGAGGCGGGCGGTTTCACCGGCTGGATTTTGGAAAAGCAGGCGGAGTTCTACCGCGCGATGTCCGGCACCATCCGCGCCGCCAAAACCGACGGCAGCGCGGCGTTCACATTGCTCGGCATCTCGTTTCTCTACGGAATTTTCCACGCCGCCGGGCCGGGCCACGGCAAGGCGGTGATCTCGTCTTACATGGTTGCCAACGACGAAACCTGGCGGCGCGGCATCGTGCTCTCGTTCGCTTCGGCGCTGTTGCAGGCATTCACCGCCATTCTCATCGTCGGCATCGCCGCGGCGCTGCTCGGCGCCACCGCCAAGATGATGGGCGACGCGGTGCGCGTCATCGAGATTGTCAGTTACTCGCTGATCGCGCTCGTTGGCGCGCGATTGTTGTGGGTGAAGGGACGCGCGTTTGTTTCTGCGTGGCGCGGCAAGCCTGCCGCGCAGCAGCACGATCATCATGACCACGGCCATCATCACGGTCACGATCACCATGGGCATCACCACCACGGCGAAGAGGATGCTTCCGCCTGGAGCCACGCGCATGGGCCGGAGCCGCAGGAACTTGCCGGTCCCGGCGGATGGAAACGCGGACTTTCCGCCATCGTCGCCGTTGGTTTGCGCCCGTGTTCGGGCGCGATCCTCGTGCTGGTGTTCGCGCTGGCGCAGGGAATTTTCTGGACTGGCGTCGGCGCGACATTGGTTATGGGTCTCGGCACTGCCATCACGGTCGCCGCCATCGCCACGCTTGCGGTCGGCGCGCGCGGACTCGCGGCGCGTTTTGCGAAAGCGAAACCGGGCGCCGGAATATTGGCGCTGCGCGGGTTAGAGGCTGCCGCGGCGGCAGTAGTCATGGCGTTCGGCCTGCTGTTGCTGACGGGTTATCTCGCCAGCGAAAGGCTGATGGGATTTTAATGCCCGCGTCCTCGCCGCTGTTCGCCATCGCCGACCGCATCGACCGCATCACCGGCGCGGCCGGGCGCGCGGCGGCCTATCTCACCGTTGGCATCGTCGGTCTGCAATTTCTCGTCGTTCTGTTGCGCTATGCGTTCAGCACCGGCTCGATCTGGCTCTCCGAAACCATCGTCTATGCACACGCTTCGCTGCTGTTGCTGGCTGCGGCTTGGACGCTGCGCGAGGACGGTTTTGTGCGCGTCGACATCTTCTATGCCGAGGCGTCGGCGCGCATGAAAGCGCTGATCGATCTCGTCGGCGCACTGTTTTTGCTGATCCCGTTCGCCTGCGTGCTGTGGTGGCTGTCGTTTCCCTATGCCATGCGTTCGTGGGCGATTTTGGAGCGCTCGCACGAAACCAGCGGGCTGCCGTTGGTGTTTTTGCTCAAAACTCTGATCCCGGTGTTCGCGCTGCTGCTCGCACTACAGGGCGTCTCGCAGGCGATCCGCGCGGCTTATGTGCTGGCGCGAAACCGCGCCGGGAAACGCTGAATGTCGCCCGCCGAACTCCTTGCCATCCTGATGGTCGTCGCCGTTTGCACGGCGTTGATGGCGGGCTATCCGGTGGCGCTCACGCTCGCCGGCGTCTCGCTCGCCTTCGCCGTGTTCGGCCATCTTGCCGGCTTCATGAAGTTCGCGATACTTGGCGCGCTGCCGCAGCGCATCTTCGGCGTGATGACAAACGAAGTGCTGCTGGCGATTCCGATGTTCATCTTCATGGGCGTGATGCTGGAGCGCTCGCGCATCGCCGAGGATTTGCTCGAGACGATGGGGCGGTTGTTCGGCACGTTGCGCGGCGGGCTTGGAATTTCGGTGGTGATCGTCGGCACGCTGCTCGCGGCGGCGAAGGGCGTGGTCGGCGCAACGACAGTGACGATGGGCCTGATCGTGCTGCCCGCGATGCTGCGCTTCGGTTACGATAAGCGGCTTGCGGCGGGAACGGTGGCGGCCACCGCGACACTGGCGCAGATTTTTCCACCCGCGACTGTGCTGGTGCTGCTCGGCGATCAGCTTTCTAACGCGTACCAGGTGGCGCAAATTTCCAGCGGCGTGCTCTCGCCGCAGACGGTGACGGTGAGCGATCTGTTCGCCGCTGCCATCATTCCCGGCTTCTCGCTGGTCGCGCTCTATATGTTGTTTCTGATCGCGGTCGCGATCTTTTATCCGGAAACGTCTCCGGCGATGCCGCGCCAGCGCGGCGGGCTGCGCGGGTTCAAACTCGCATACAGGTTCGTCGAAGTGCTGATCGCGCCGGTCGCGCTCATTCTCGCGGTGCTCGGCTCGATCCTGGGGGGCATCGCGACGCCGACGGAGGCCGCCTCCATCGGCGCGGTCGGCGCGATATTGCTGGCATGGCGCAAGGCGGGGCTTGATCGCCCGCTGATCACGCAGGTGGCGCAAAAAACCGCGCAGATCACCAGCATGATTTTCACGATTTTGATCGGCGCGACTTTGTTCAGCCTCGTTTTCCGCGCGCTCGGCGGCGACGACATGGTGCATCGTGTGCTCACCAATCTGCCGGGCGGCGCCAACGGGGCGGTGCTCGCCGTGATGCTGGCGATATTCCTGCTCGGCTTCGTGATGGACGCCTTCGAGATCATCTTCGTGGTGGTGCCGATCGTCGGGCCGATTCTGCTCAAAATGCCGGGCGTCGATCCGGTCTGGCTCGGCATCATGATCGCGGTGAACTTGCAGACCTCCTATATGCACCCGCCGCTCGGTCCGACGCTGTTTTTCCTGCGCGGGGTGGCGCCCCCGGAAATCACCACCCGGCACATCTATCTTGGCATTATCCCCTTTGTGCTGATCCAGCTGATGATGTTGATGATGCTGTGGTTCGCGCCGGGGCTTGCGACTTCATTGCCACATGCGCTTTATGGCCGGTGAGGGGGCCGTAATGCAGGCAGGCGAACTGTTCGATCTCAAGGGCCGCGTGGCGCTGGTAACCGGCGCATCGAGCGGGCTCGGTGCGCGTTTCGCCACCGTGCTGGCTTCAAACGGGGCTGCGGTCGCGCTGGTGGCGCGGCGGCTTGATCGGCTCACCGCGTTGAAGAAAAAGATCGAAGCCGCGGGCGGCAAGGCGGTGGCGATTGAAGCCGACGTGCTCGACCGTACCGCGATGGCAAGAGCTTTCGATCAGGCGGAAAAAGCTTTCGGTACGGTCACGATCCTCATCAACAATGCCGGCGTCGCGCATTCCGGCCGCGCGGTCGATATGCCGCCGGAAGAATGGCGGCGCGTGCTCGGCACGAATCTCGACGCCGTGTTCTTCAACGCACAGGAAGCCGCGCGCCGCATGCTGGCGGCGAAGAAACCTGGCGCCATCGTCAACATCGCGTCCGTGTTGGGCCTCGGCGTTGCCAAGGGCGTCGTCGCCTACACAACGGCGAAGGCTGGCGTCATTCAGCTCACCAAGGCGCTTGGCCTTGAGCTTGCGTTCAAGGGCATCCGCGTCAACGCCATCGCGCCCGGCTGGTTCGTGACCGAACTCAACGACGACTATCTCAACAGCGAAGCGGGCGCCGCGGTGAAGCGCGAAATTCCCGCCGGACGTTTCGGCGAGGACGGCGATCTCGACGGCGCGCTGCTGCTGCTGGTGTCGGACGCCGGGCGCTACATCGCCGGTGCGACGCTGGTGGTGGATGGCGGGCAGTCGGTGGCGCTGCGCGGCTGAAAAGGAATTATACGATGGACTTCACCCTCCCGCCCGAATTCGACGACATCCGCCTGCGCGTGCGAGCGTTCGTCGACGAGCATGTTTTGCCGCTCGAAACCGACCGCAAAAACTGGGACGAACACGAAAATATCCGCGAGGACGTGCTCAAAGGCTTACAGGCAAAGGCGAAGAAAGCCGGCCTGTGGGCGCCGCAATCGCCGAAGGAATTCGGCGGCATGGCTCTCCCGATGGTGGCATGGGCGGCGATGTATGAGGAAGCCGGACGTTCGATTTTCGGCGCGCTCGCGTTCAACTGCATGGCGCCGGACGACGGCAACATGAACGTGCTCGCCAAAATCGGAACGCCCGCGCAGAAGGAAAAATGGCTGCGTCCCATCGTTGACGGCAAAGTGCGCTCGTCCTTCGCCATGACCGAACCTGCGCCCGGCGGCGGCTCCGATCCGAGCATGATCAAGACGCGCGCCGAGAAGAAGGGCGACAAATACATCGTGCGCGGGCGCAAATGGTTCATCACCGGCGCGGACGGCGCCGCGCATTTCATTCTGGTCGCGCGCACGTCGGACGATCCGCGCAAGGGCCTCACGGCGTTTCTCTATCACAAGGACCAGCCCGGCTGGCGCATCGCGCGCCGCATCGACATCATGGGTCCGGAGGAGCACGGCGGGCATTGCGAACTGGAATTCGACGGGCTGGAAATCCCGCGCGAGAACGTGCTGCTCAACGAAGGTGACGGCCTGAAAGTGACGCAAATCCGTCTCGGCCCCGCGCGCCTCACGCATTGCATGCGCTGGCTCGGCCTTTCCAAGCGCTGCATGGAAATCGCGCAAGGCTACGTCGCGAACCGCGAGGGCTTCGGCATCAAGCTCGCCGACCGCGAAAGCGTGCAGATCAAACTGGGCGAGGTCGCGCACCAGATTCAAATCGGCCGGCTGCTCACCATGCACGCGGCCTGGATGCTTGATCAGGGCGGGCGGGCGCGGAAAGAAGTGTCGATGGCGAAGGTGCATGTCGCCGACACGCTGCACAAGGCGGCGGACGTCGCGATCCAGTTGCAGGGCGCGCGCGGTTATTCCAAGGACACCATCGTGGAATGGGTTTACCGCGCAGCGCGCGCGGCCCGCCTCGTCGATGGCGCGACCGAAGTCCACATGATGGTGCTGGCGAAATTCATGCGCGAGGAAGGCCGCGACTTCTGGTCCTGGGGCGCGGGCGAGGGGCGGAGGAATGAATTGTGAGTTCGGCTATCGGCATAAAAATGAGCGGCTACGGGCCGCCGACGACCGGCTTTTCGCGCGCGCTGAAAATGATCGGAGACCGGATCGAGAAACAATTCGGCGGCGGCGTCCGCATTGAATACGTCTACAACATCATGGATCTCGGCCACAAAGCCGAGGACATCCTCACACTGGTGGAGGATGGCAAGCTCACGATGGGCTACCAGTCGTCGAGTTATCTGACCGACCGCGTGCCGGAGTTGGGCTTCGTCGATCTGCCGTTTTTGTTCGCGACCAAAGAGCAGGCGCGCGCGGCGATGGATGGTGCGCTCGGCACATTTCTGGCGCGCAAGGTCGAGGAGAAGGTGAGCTATCGAATTCTCGGCTGGTTCGAAAACGGCTTCCGCCATATCTCAAATCGCCTGCACACCGTGCGCACGCCGAAAGATCTCGCGGGCATGAAAATCCGCGTGCTGCCAAGCGAAGTGCAGAAACGCACCTTTGAGTTGTTGGGCGCGGTGGCAATGCGCATGGACCTCACCGAAGCCATCTCCATGATTAAAGCGGGGACACTCGACGCGCAGGAAAATCCGCTCGCCAACACGGTGACCTATGGCGTGCACAAATTTCACAAGTTCCACACGCTGACCAATCACTTCTATATTTCGCGCCCCATATTCTTTCATCGCGCGGCGTTCGACGCTTGGCCCGCCGATCTTCAAAAGGCGATGCAGGCGGCGGTGAAGGATGCCGTCACGTTCCAGCGCAAGCTCGCGGTCGAGGAACACGACGCGGCGAAGAAAGCGATCGAGGCTGAGGGCTGCGAAATTGTCACCGCCGATCACGCGGCTTTCGCCGCCGCCGTGCAGCCGCTGCTGATCGAGGCGCGCAAGACCTACGGCGAGGACATGTTCAAACTTTTGCCATCCGCGTGAGGCGCTGCCGCCAAACCAGCGTGCCGACCACCACAAGATTGAGCAAATTCGCCCCGACGCCGACGGCGAAGGCCGGCGCGTAGAAACCGAAATAATCGTAGAGGTAGCCCGCGCCCCATCCTCCCGTCGCCATGCCGGTGGCGGTTGCCATCAGCACGGTTGGAATGCGCCAGGATGCTTCCGATGCCGGAAACAGTTCGCGCACCGCGAGCACGTAAGCCGGAATGATGCCGCTGAACCCAAGCCCGAACGCGGCAGACACGGTGAACAGCCCAACTTCATCTTGCGTGAACACGAAGGCTGTCATCGCCGCCGCCTGCAACACAGATCCGATCAGTACGGTGAGCAATCCGCCGATGCGGTCGGAAATCAGCCCCCACACCTGCCGGCTGATAAAAGCTGCGCCGAGCAGAACCGAGAGCATCGCCGCGCCGATGGCGGCGGTGAGCCCGACGTCGGTGCAGAACGCGACGAGATGACCTTGCGGCATCGCCATCGGGATGCAGCACAAAAACGGCGCGAGGCACATCAGCGCGAAGACAACGTTCGGCGGCCAGCCAAGCACGCGCGCTTTCACAGGGCTTGCGCCTGTCGCCGCCACCGGTGGCGGCAATTCCGGCGCTGCGCGCAGATAAATTGCGGCCAGCGGCACGATGATGGCGATTTCCAGCGCCGCGTAACACAGCATTGTCTCGCGCCAGCCGAAATTGGCGATGGCGCGCTCGAATACCGGCGGCCAGAAAGCGCCGGCGATGTAGCTGCCGCTTGAAATCAGCGCGAGCGCCGAGCCGCGCCGCTTGTCGAACCAGCGGCTGACATAAATATAAAGCGGCGCGTTGATGCCACCGATGCCGATCAGTCCGATGAACAATCCGTGCCCGATATAAAGCGGCCAGGGCGGACCCAGCGTCGAAAGTGCGAGCCCCGTGCCGATCATCAGCGCGCCGCCGAGCACCGTCCAGCGCACGCCGATTTTCTCCGCCAGCCGGCCCATCAGAATGCCGCCAATGCCGGAGCCGAGCCAGGCGAGCGAACTCGCCAGCGCGGGAATTGAGCGCGCGCCCTCGACCTCCGCCGCGATGTCTTTGAGCGCGACTGCGGTAATCCACGCGCTGCCGAACGCCATCGCGATCACGACCAGCGCGACGCTGGCGACGACCCAGGAGGTCTTCGTTTCGACTGAGGAGGATTGCAGCATGAAGAATGAGACCGGCCTTGAAGGCTTCTTCTACAGGCCGCACAGAAATTCACCAATGCGAATGCGTCGTGCCTGCCAAGCGTGCTGCATTGCGTCAAAATGCGTTCAGAAGCACCGCTATGAAATATCCTTCTCCGCAGCATGCCCAGAACGAAATTGACCGCAGGCCCTTGGGCTGTAAGCCTTAATTTCAATCGGCTGCGTTTTGAGTCCCCCCGGCGCTTACTATATGACTGCCGTCCGCCCTGCGGGTACTATGGGGCAACGCCGCGCGGCCCAAAGTCTTCGCGCGATCCAAGGCCATGCAATGACGACGCTTCAGCCGGTTAGCCTCGACGATAAGTACGATCTCGGCCAGGACCGGGTCTTCGTGACCGGCTATCAGGCCCTGATCCGTCTTTGCCTGATGCAGAAGGAGCGCGACCGCCGCGCCGGGCTCAACACGGCGGGTTTTGTCACCGGCTATCGCGGCTCGCCGCTCGGCGGCCTCGACCAGCAATTCATCCGCGCGGGGCGTCAGCTCACCGCCGCCGACATCAAGTTCCAGGCCGGGCTGAACGAGGAACTCGCCGCCACGGCGTTGTGGGGCTCGCAGCAGGCGGAACTGCGGGGCGAGGGCAAATTCGATGGCGTGTTCGGCGTCTGGTACGGCAAGGGGCCGGGCGTCGACCGCTCGGGCGACGTTTTCCGCCACGCCAATTTCGCCGGTTCGTCCAAGAACGGTGGCGTGCTCGCCCTGATGGGCGACGATCACACCGCGGAATCCTCCACCACCGCGCACCAGTCGGAATACCACTTCGTCGATGTGATGATTCCGATTTTGAATCCCGCCGGCGTGCAGGAGATCATCGATTACGGGCTCTACGGCTTCGCGATGTCGCGGTACTGCGGCACATGGGCCGCGCTCAAGTGCATGCACGACACGGTGGAGTCGACCGCCGTGATCGACGGCAATCTCGACCGCGTGAAGATCGTCATCCCCACCGATTTCAAGATGCCCGATGGCGGGCTCAACATCCGCCTCGTCGATACGATCCTCGGCCAGGAAGCGCGACTCTACGACTACAAGCGCGACGCGATGCTCGCCTTCATCCGCGCCAACAAGATCAACAAGACGATCACCACCGGCGGGCGCAATCCGAAAATCGGCATCATCACCACCGGCAAGGCCTATCTCGACGTACGGCAGGCATTCGACGAACTCGGCATCGACGAGACCAAGTGCAACGATCTCGGCGTGCGCCTGTTCAAGATCGGCTGTCCCTGGCCGATCAGCCGGCAGGAACTCATGCAGTTCGCCGAAGGCCTCGAACTCATCATCGTGGTTGAGGAAAAGCGCGCGCTCATTGAAGTGCAGGTGCGCGAGGAACTTTACGGCACGGCGAACCAGCCGGTCTGCATCGGCAAGAAGGACGAGCAGGGCAACTGGCTGTTCCCGGTGAAGGGCGCGCTCGATCCGAACGAAGTCGCGATCTGCATCGGCGAGCGCCTGCTGCGGCGCGGAGCCAACGAGGAGCTGGCTGCCAACGTCGCGCGGCTGAAAAACGTGCAGCGCGTGCTGGCGGAAGGGACCGACATCGCGCAGCGCATTCCCTATTTCTGCTCCGGCTGCCCGCACAATTCATCCACCGTGGTGCCGGAGGGCAGCCGCGCTTACGCCGGCATCGGCTGTCATTACATGGCGCAGTGGATGGACCGCGAGACGCTCGGCTTCACGCAGATGGGCGGCGAGGGCGCCAACTGGATCGGCGAAGCGCCGTTCTCGCAGCGCCCGCACGTGTTCCAGAATCTCGGCGACGGCACCTACAATCATTCCGGCTATCTCGCGATCCGCGCCGCGATCGCCTCCGGCGTGAACATGACCTACAAGATTTTGTTCAACGACGCGGTCGCCATGACCGGAGGTCAGGCAAACGACGGCGGCCTCACCGTCGACCAGATCGCCCGTCAGGTCGCGGCGGAAGGCGCAAAGCGCGTCGTCGTCGTCTCCGACGAGCCGTGGAAATATCCGAGCGACACCGACTGGCCGCGCGGGATGACCGTGCATCACCGCGACGAGCTGCAGAAGGTGCAGGCCGATTTGACGCAAGTGCCGGGCATCAGCGTTCTCATTTACGACCAAACCTGCGCCGCCGAAAAACGCCGCCGCCGTAAAAGGGGAACATTTCCCGATCCCGACAAGCGCGTCATCATCAACGACTTGGTGTGCGAAGGTTGCGGGGATTGTGGTGTGAAGTCGAATTGCGTGTCGGTGCAGCCGCTTACCACCGAATGGGGCCGCAAACGCACCATCGACCAGTCGAGCTGCAACAAGGATTATTCCTGCGTTAAAGGCTTCTGCCCGTCTTTCGTCACCGTGCACGGCGCTAAATTGCGTAAAGGCGAGGGTGTCGCGGAACCGGCGAATTTGTCCGCGCTGCCGTCGCCGAAGCTGCCGCTGATCAATCATCCCTACAGCGTCATCGTCACGGGCGTCGGCGGCACCGGCATCGTCACCATCGGCGCCATCGTCGGCATGGCCGCGCATCTTGAGGGCAAAGGCGTCGGCGTCATCGACATGGCCGGTCTCGCGCAGAAGGGCGGCGCGGTCTACAGCCATATCCGCATCGCCAATACGCCGGACGACATTCACGCCATCCGCGTTGCGGCGGGCGGGGCCGATCTGGTGCTGGCGGGCGACATCGTGGTCGCGGGCAACAAGAAAGTGCTCGGCGCCATGCAGCAGGGCAACACGCGCGTTATCGTCAACACGGCGGAATTCCTGCCCGGCGATTTCACCCGCAACGCGGATTTCTCGTTGCCCACCGAGCGGCTCAAGCGCGCGCTGATTGGCGCAGCCGGGCGCGAGCGCAGCCATTTCGTCGATGCCGCGCGGCTCGCGACCGGACTGCTCGGTCAGTCTATCGGCGCAAACATGTTCATGCTCGGCTACGCCTATCAGGTCGGCGCGTTGCCGCTGTCGGCGGAAGCGATTGAAAAAGCGATCGAGATGAACGGCGAAGCGGTGGCGATGAATATTGCCGCCTTCCGCTACGGACGCCGCGCTGTTGCCGAACCGGCTGCGCTGGAAGCGCTGGTGAAACCTTCCAGCGAAACGGTTATCGACTCGCGCCGGCTCTCGGCCTCGTTCGAGGAGACTGTGGAGCGCCGCGTTGCGTTCCTCACGGCCTATCAGAACGCCGCCTATGCGCGCCGCTACCGGCAATGGGTCGGCAAGATGACCGCCGCCGAAGCCGCCAAGGCGCCGGGCAAATGCGGGCTGGCCGACGCGGTCGCGCGTTATCTGTTCAAGCTAATGGCGTACAAGGATGAATACGAAGTTGCGCGGCTCTACACGGACGAGTCGTTCCTGCGTCAGATCAAAAGCTCGCTCGACGGCGAGAATTTGCGCCTCGAATTCCACCTCGCGCCGCCGCTGCTCGCGCGCCGCGACGAGACGACCGGCGAGCCGAAGAAAATGTCGTTCGGCCCGTGGATGCTTTCAGCATTTGGCGTGCTGGCGAAGTTCAAGTTCCTGCGCGGCACAAAGCTCGACCCGTTCGGCTATACGGCGGAGCGCAAAGCCGAGCGGCAGAGCATTGCGGAGTACGAGGCTTTGCTCTCGGAATTGCTGCAAACGCTCAATCCCGACAATCACCACCTCGCCGTCGGCCTTGCCGCCATCCCGGAAAAAATCCGCGGCTTCGGCCACGTCAAAGCCCGCCACCTTGTCGCCGCCAAAGCCGACGAAGCCGCCCTGCTGGAGCAGTTCCGCGCCGGCGCCGCGCCGCTTCTCAAGGCCGCCGAATAACTTAAGTCGGGCTTCCCGCAAGTTTGCGAGGCTTGACCGCCCATCGGCGGTGTTTTCATATCGTTGCAACAGACCGCCGGATGAAGGCGGCGAGGGGATGCTGCAAGCCGCGCAGGCGTAACGCGCGGTTATTGGGAGGATATGGGCGTGGTGCCGGACGCCGCCAATAAGGCGGATACGTTCCCGAAGCTATTGATGCGTAATGCTAAATCGTTTGGGGACCGGCCGGCCATGCGCCACAAGGACCTCGGCATTTGGCAAACCTGGACGTGGGCGCAAGTGCTCACGGAGGTACGCGCCTACGCCGTGGGGCTGCACCGGCTCGGCCTCAAGCACGGCGACACCATCGCCATTGTCGGTTCCAACCGCCCGAAGCTCTATTGGTCGGTGATGGCGGCGCAAATGCTGGGCGCTATCCCGGTGCCGGTTTATGCCGACGCGGTGGCCGATGAACTCGCTTATGTGCTCGCGCACGCCGAAGTTCGCTTCGCCGCGGTCGAGGACCAGGAGCAGATCGACAAGATCCGTTCGGTGTCGGAGCGCCTGCCTAAACTTGAGCGAATGATCTACGACGAGAAGCGGGGCTTGCGCGATTACGATCACGCGCAGCTCACCTCCATCGACGATCTCATCAAGGAGAGCAAGGACGCGATGGCGAACGACGCTTCGCTCGGGGCGAAGCTCGACGCCGGTATCGCCGCGGGCAAGGGCATCGATCCTTCCATCATTCTCTATACATCCGGCACCACCGGCACATCGAAGGGCGTGGTGCTGACCGGCAAAGGTTCCATCAATGCCGCCGCCGACACGGTGGCTTTCGACAAGCTCAACGAAATGGACGAAGCGCTGGCCTATCTGCCGCTCGCCTGGGTCGGCGATCATTACCTGAATTACGCGCAAGGGCTGGTGTCCGGATTTTGTACGGCGTGTCCGGAGAGCGCCGAGACGGCGATGTCGGATTTGCGCGAAATCGGACCGAGCTTTTATTTCGCCCCGCCGCGCACGCTTGAACAGCTTCTCACCCGCGTCACCATCCGGATGGAGGACGCAAGCCGGGTCAAGCGCTGGCTGTTTAATTATTTCATCGGCGTCGCGCGCCGCTACGGCGAGAGCATCCTCAACCGCAAGCCGACGCCGCTGAAAGGCCGTCTGCTGTACGCGCTCGGCAACGTTCTGGTTTATGCACCGCTGAAAAACGTGCTCGGCCTCTCGCGCGTGCGTGTCGCCTACACCGCCGGAGAAGCCATCGGCCCGGATCTGTTCGCGTTCTATCGCTCGCTCGGGCTGAACCTGAAGCAGCTTTACGGCCAGACCGAAGCTTTCCTCTACGTCACCGCGCAGCCGGACGGCGAAATCTATTCCGACACCGTCGGGCCCGCCTGCCCGAACGTCGACATCCGCATCGCCGAGAGCGGCGAGGTGTTGTTCAAGTCCCCCGGCATGTTCACGGGTTATTTCAAGGACGATGCCAAGACCGCCGAGGCGATGACCGCCGATGGCTATGTGAAAACCGGCGACGCCGGATTCTTCGACGAAAAAACCGGCCACCTGAAAATCATCGATCGCGCGAAGGATGTCGGCAAGCTCAACGACGGGACGCTGTTCCCGCCGAAATACATCGAGAACAAGCTCAAGTTCTATCCCAACATCCGCGAGGTCGTGGCTTACGGCGACAAGCACGACTTCGTCACCGTCATGCTCAACATCGATCTCACGGCGGTCGGCTCATGGGCCGAGCGCAACAACGTGGTCTATGCGTCGTATCAGGAACTGGCCGGCCATCCGCTGGTCTACGACATGATGGAAAAGCACGTCGCCGAGGTAAATCGCTCGCTGGCGTCGGAAAAGGTGATGGCGGGCGCGCAGATCAAGCGCTTTTTGGTGCTGCACAAGGAACTCGATCCCGACGACGGCGAATTGACGCGCACACAGAAGGTGCGCCGCGGCTTCATCGCCGAACGTTACGCGCCGCTGATCAAGGCGTTCTACGACGGCTCGAAAGAGGCCGACATTTCCACCGAGGTGACTTTTGAGGACGGCCGCAAGGGCACGATCGCCGCGCGGGTAAAAATCCGCGACATGAAGCCCGTGCCGGTGCCCGTTACGGAGAAAGCGGCATGAGCATCACGTGTCATCCGGCGGTGCGTCCGACTCTCTTCACCTCCCCCTGGAGGGGGGAGGTCGGTTCGTGCAGCGAACCGGGTGGGGGTGATCCTTTTCTAGCAGCGCCACCCCACCCCGCCTCGCTTTGCTCGGCGACCCTCCCCCTCCAGGGGAGGGTGACGGCCCAGGGAGCCGCGGCATGAGAGCGCCGACGAGCGGTCCGGAAGTTGCCGCCGGTGACGTGCTGCTCTCCGTCGAGAACGTCTCGCTGTCGTTTGGCGGCGTCAAAGCCGTCACCGATGTGTCCTTCGACATCCGCAAGGGCGAAATCCGCGCCATCATCGGACCGAACGGCGCCGGCAAGACGTCGATGCTCAACGTCATCAACGGCTTCTATCACCCGCAGAAGGGGCGCATCTCCTTCAAGGGCAAGACGCGCTCGAAGATGCGCCCGCACGAGGCGGCGCACGGCGGCATCGCGCGCACGTTCCAGAACGTCGCGCTGTTTCGCGGCATGACAGCGCTCGACAACATCATGGCCGGGCGCACGCTGAAGATGCATCGCAATTTCTTCTGGCAATTGCTCCGCTTCGGACCCGCGCTTGCCGAAGAAGTCGAGCATCGCCACCGCGTCGAGGAGATCATCGAGTTTCTGGAAATTCAGGCGATCCGCCGCGTGCAGGTCGGGCGCCTGCCGTATGGCTTGCAGAAGCGGGTGGAGCTTGGCCGCGCGCTGGCGATGGAGCCGGAACTGCTGCTGCTCGACGAGCCAATGGCGGGAATGAATCTGGAAGAAAAAGAGGATATGTCGCGCTTTGTGCTCGACGTGAACAATCACTACGGCACCACCATTGCGCTCATTGAGCACGACATGGGCGTGGTGATGGATTTGTCCGACCGCGTCGTCGTGCTCGATCACGGCATCAAGATCGCGGACGGAACGCCCGATCAGGTGAAGAGCAACCAAAAAGTGATCGACGCTTATCTCGGCGTGGCGCATTAAAATGGACATCCTCTACAAAATCTTCATCGATCCCTTCGTGCAGATGGGCGGCGCGCCCGATCTGCTGGTGCAGACGCTGTGGGAAGGGCTGGTCGGTGGCGTGCTCTACGCGCTGATCGCGCTCGGCTTCGTGCTCATCTTCAAGGCTTCCGGCGTGTTCAATTTCGCGCAAGGCATCATGGTGGTGTTCGCCGCGCTCACGCTGGTGGGCCTGCACGAGCACGGCGTGCCGGCCTATGTCGCGCTCGCGCTCACCATCGCGGTGATGTTCGGCCTCGCTTTCACGATCGAGCGGCTTGTGCTGCGTCCGCTGGTCAATCAGCCCGACATTATTTTGTTCATGGCGACGTTCGGCATGACTTATTTCCTCATCGGGCTCGGCGAACTGGTATTCGGCGGCAATCCGAAAATCATGATCGCGAGCGAGCTTGGGCTGCCGCGCGGCGCCATCGAGATCAAGATGCTGGGCGGTTTCGTCAGCCTGCAGAAAATCGACATCGCGGCGGCGATCATCGCCTCGATCATGGTGACGGTGCTGGCGATCTTTTTCCAGAAAACCCGCATCGGACGCGCGCTTCGCGCGGTCGCCGACAGCCACAAGGCGGCGCTTTCGGTCGGCATTTCGCTCGAGCAAATCTGGGTGATCGTGTGGTTCGCCGCCGGCATCGTCGCGCTCGCAACCGGCATCATGTGGGGCGCGCGCTCGGACGTCTCGTTCGCGCTCGAAATCATCGCGCTGAAAGCGCTCCCCGTTCTCATCCTCGGCGGATTTACGTCGATACCGGGCGCCATCGTCGGCGGCGTCATCATCGGCGTCGGCGAAAAGCTCGGCGAATTTTACTGGGGGCCGCTGCTGGGTTCGGGCATCGAGAGCTGGCTGGCGTACGTGATCGCTCTCATTTTCTTGCTGTTCAGGCCGCAGGGCCTGTTCGGCGAGCGCATCATCGAGCGGATTTGAGGGCAGGATGTTTTACCGCGAAGCCGGCCAGTTCAAAACGAGTTACAGCGCGGATGAATCGGTATTCCCGATTTTGCAGGACCGCATCGGCATCGCGGTTATCCTCGGCCTTGCCTTCGTCGTGATCCCGCTCACGGCGACGAGCTTCACGCTCAGCTCGGTGCTGATCCCGGTGCTGATCTTTTCGCTCGCGGCGATCGGCCTCAACCTGCTCACCGGATACACCGGGCTGCTCTCGCTCGGCACCGGCGGTTTCATGGGGGTCGGCGCTTACGCCTGCTACAAGCTCACGTCCTTGTTCCCGAACGCCAACATCATCGTTCTCATTCTGGCGTCCGGCTTTTTCTCCGCCGGCATCGGCGCCGTGTTCGGCCTGCCCTCGCTCCGCATCAAGGGCTTCTATCTCGCGGTGGCGACGCTGGCCTCGCAATTTTTCCTCTCCTGGTGTTTCGTGCGCGTGCCGTGGCTGGTCAATTACAACGTGTCCAACGCCATCGAAGTGCCGACGCGCACCATGTTCGACATTCCGATCACCGGCCCGAACGCGACGCCGATGACGCGCTATCTGGTCGTGCTCTCGATCGTGGTGGGGATGACGTGGCTGGCTTCAAACCTGCTGCGCGGGCGGATCGGGCGCACCTGGATGGCGGTGCGCGACATGGACATCGCCGCGGAGCTGATCGGCATCCGGCTGTATCGCACCAAACTGCTCGCCTTCGCGGTGTCGTCGTTCTACTGCGGCGTGGCCGGCGCGATGATGGTGTTCCTGTGGCTTGGCGCCGCGGAAGCCGACAGCTTCAACATCAACCAGTCGTTCCTCATTTTGTTCATGGTCATCATCGGCGGCCTGGGCAGCCTGATCGGCTCGTTTTTCGGCGCGGCTTTCATCTGGGGCCTGCCCATCGTTCTGAAGATGTTGCCGGAATTCTTTGGCGTGAAAATCCACGCCGCTACCGTCGAGCATCTGCAATTCATGACGCTCGGCGCGCTCATCATCTTCTTTCTGGTCGTCGAGCCGCATGGCTTGGCGCGGCTCTGGCAGATCGGAAAACAGAAACTCAGGGTGTGGCCTTTCCCGTATTAGAGGTGCAAACTCTGCTCCAATTCCCCCGTTCTGGCCCACGTCAGGCCTGCCGGAAGGGATGTCTGCCCTCGAAAGAGGGAACGAGAAATGGCCGGCGGCTCAAGCAGCCGGCGTAGAAAAAACCACAGGGAGAAACGCGATGCGCGTGAAGTATCTCGCTCTCGGTCTTTCGCTGGCAGTGGCAGGCAGTGCCGTCATCGCCAGCAAGGCCACGGCTCAGGAAGGTATTTTTGTACCGCTCCTGACCTACCGCACCGGACCCTTCGCGGGTTCCGGCCAGCCGATCGCAAACGGCATGAACGACTACCTGCAGATGCTCAACGAACGCGACGGCGGCATCGGCGGCGTCAAGCTCCTCATCGAGGAGTGCGAGACCGGCTACGACACCAAAAAAGGCGTCGAGTGCTACGAGCAGGTGAAGGCGAAGAAACCGGTCGTGGTCAATCCGTATTCGACCGGCATCACGCTCCAGCTCATTCCGAAGGCGGCGGTCGACAAGATTCCAATTTTGTCGATGGCCTACGGCCTCTCGGCATCCGCGGTCGGCAACGACTTCCCGTGGATCTTCAATCCGCCGGCGACCTATTGGGACGGCCTCTCCATGATGTTCCGCTATATCGGCGGCAAGGAAGGCGGCCTCGACAAGCTCAAGGGCAAGACCATCGGCTACGTCTTCTTCGACGGCGGTTACGGCCGCGAGCCGATCCCGCTGCTCGAGCAGTTCGCCAAGGACTACGGCTTCGAAGTGAAGCTCTATCCGGTTCCGGCGGCTGAAATGCAGAACCAGTCCGCTCAGTGGCTCAACGTGCGCCGCGACAAGCCGTCGTGGATGATCATGTGGGGCTGGGGCGCGATGAACCCGACCGCCGTGAAGGAAGCCGCCAAGATCAACTTCCCGATGGATAAGTTCATCGGCATCTGGTGGTCGGGCGGCGAAGACGACGCACGGCCTGCCGGCGCGGATGCCAAGGGCTACCTGACGCTCAACTTCAACGGCGTCGGCACCAGCTATCCGGCGATCAAGGACATCCAGAAGTTCGTCGTGGAAAAGGGCAAGAGCCAGGTCGACAAGACCAAGGTTGGCGAAAACCTTTACAACCGCGGCGTCTACAACTCCGTGCTGATCGCGGAAGCGATCCGCAACGCGCAGAAGATCAGCGGCAAGAAAGTCGTGACCGGCGAAGACGTCCGTCGCGGCTTCGAGACGCTGCAAATCTCGGCTGCGCGCTGGAAAGAACTCGGTCTCACCGACTTCGGTGCGCCGATCACCAGCGTCTCCTGCACCGACCACAACGGCCATCACGCTGCCTACATGCAGCAGTGGGACGGCGCCAAGTGGGTGAAGGTCTCCGACTGGATCGCGCCAATGAAGGACAAGGTGCGTCCGCTGCTCGAAGCCGCGGCCAAGGACTACGTCACCAAGAACCAGCCCTGGCCGAAGCGCACGGAACCCTGCGACAAGTCGTCGTAAGGCAAAACTTACCCTCCCCCTTGTGGGGAGGGTGGGCCGAACAAGCGTAGCGAAGTGAGGTCCGGGTTGGGGGTAGCGGTTGATACGATGACCCCCACCCGGGCTCGCTTCGCTCGCCGACCCTCCCCACAAGGGGGAGGGTAGGGAGCCAAGTGATGTCGCTCACAGAATCGCTTACGCAATCCCGATCCGCGACGGACGTAATCCTCTCCGTCAACAACATCGAAGTGATCTACGACCACGTCATTCTGGTGCTCAAGGGCGTTTCCCTCGACGTGCCGAAAGGCGGCATTGTCGCGCTGCTCGGCGCCAACGGCGCGGGCAAGACCACGACGCTGAAAGCGATTTCCAATCTGCTGCATTCCGAGCGCGGCGAGGTGACCAAAGGCGCCATCGTATTCGAGGGCAAGGAAGTGCAGGCGCTTTCCCCCAACGATCTCGTTCGCCGCGGCTGCATTCAGGTGATGGAAGGCCGTCACTGCTTCGGGCATCTCACCATCGAGGAAAATCTGCTCACCGGCGCGTTCACCCGCCGCGACGGGAGCGCCGCGATCAAGCGCGACATCGACCTCGTCTATACGTATTTCCCGCGCCTGAAAGAGCGGCGCGAGGCGATGGCCGGCTACACCTCCGGCGGCGAGCAGCAGATGTGCGCCGTGGGGCGCGCGCTGATGTCGCGCCCGAAAATGATTTTGCTCGATGAGCCGTCGATGGGTCTGGCGCCGCAGATCGTCGAGGAGATTTTCGAGATCGTCAAAAGCCTGAACGAGAAGGAAGGCGTCTCGTTCCTGCTCGCCGAACAGAACACCAACATGGCGCTGCGTTATGCGCGTTACGGCTACATTCTCGAAAACGGCCGCGTGGTGATGGACGGCGAGGCCAAATCGCTGGCCGAGAACGAGGACGTGAAGGAATTCTACCTCGGCATCGCCGAAGGCAAGCGCAAGTCGTTCCGCGATGGAAAGCACTACAAGCGGCGCAAGCGCTGGCTGGCTTGAGCGTCATGGGCGAACACTACGACGCGCTGGAAACGCGCGATCCGCAAATCCGCGAACGCGAGCAATTCGCCAAGTTGAGCGGCGTCGTCGCGCGCGCCATGAGCGCGCCGGGCTGGGCGAAGCATCTCGCGGGCATCGACGCGAAAAACGTGACCAGCCGCGCGGCGCTTGCAAAATTGCCGGTGTTGCACAAATCCGATCTGGTCGCGCTGCAGAAAGAAAATCCGCCGTTCGGCGGCTTCAACGTGACGCCGCCGGGGAAAATGCTCCGGCTGCTGATGTCGCCAGGACCGATATTCGAGCCGGAAGGCCACGGCGCGGATATCTACGGCACTGCGCGCGCGTGTTTCGCCGCCGGCTTCCGGCCCGGCGATATCGTGCATAATTGCTTCTCGTATCATCTCACGCCGGGCGCGTTTATTTTCGAATCCGGCTTGCATGCGCTCGGCTGCGCGGTGGTGCCGGGCGGCGTCGGCAATACCGAACAGCAGATCGACGCGATCGGTCATCTGAGACCCTCAGGCTACGCAGGCACGCCGGATTTCCTGAAAGTTTTATTCGATACGGCGGCAAAGCTTGATAAGGATGTCTCCTCGATCAAGCGCGGTCTTGTGTCGGGCGCGGCGCTGCCTGCCTCGCTGCGCGATGAACTCAAAAAAATCGGAGTCGATGTGCTGCAATGTTATGCCATCGCCGAAGTGGGCGTGATCGCCTACGAGTCGCCCGCGCGCGAAGGATTGATCGTCAACGAGCATCTCATCGTCGAAATCGTGCGGCCCGGCACCAACGATCCGGTTGCCGAGGGCGAAGTCGGCGAAGTGGTCGTCACGTCGTTCAACGCGGATTATCCGATGATCCGGCTCGGCACCGGCGATCTATCCGCGCTGATGCCGGGCGTCTCGCCGTGCGGGCGCACCAATGCGCGCATCAAGGGCTGGATGGGCCGCGCCGACCAGACCGCCAAGATCAAAGGCATGTTCGTGCATCCTTCCCAGGTGGCCGAGGTCGCCAAGCGCCACGGCGAGCTGGGGCGCGTGCGGCTCGTGGTTGGGCGCGAAGGCGAGCAGGACACGATGACTTTTGCAGCTGAATGCGCCAAGCCGTCGCCCGCGCTGGAAGCTGCGGTGGCGGCGACGCTGCAATCGGTCACCAAGCTGAAAGGCGTAGTGAAGCTTGTCGCGGCGGGAAGCCTCCCCAACGACGGCAAAGCGATCGCCGACGAGCGCAAATTATGAGCCCCGCTTCGTCAACGACCGGCCGCACCGGCGTGCTGCTGGTCAATCTCGGAACGCCCGACGCCACCGATTACTGGTCGATGCGGCGCTACCTGAAGGAATTTCTGTCCGACCCGCGCGTGATCGAGACCAACCGCGTGCTGTGGTGGTTCATCCTCAACTGCTTCATTCTGGTGGTGCGCCCGGGCCGCAAGGGCCCCGACTACGACAAAATCTGGAATCGCGAGCGCAACGAATCGCCGCTCAAAACCATCACGCGCGCGCAGGCCGAAAAGCTCGACGACGCCTTGCGCGCTGCGCGCATCCCCGTCGATTGGGCGATGCGCTACGGCAATCCGTCGATCGCCTCGCGGCTCGATGCGCTCACCGCGCAGAATTGCGAACGCATTTTGATCGCGCCGCTCTATCCGCAATACGCGGCGGCGACGACCGCGACCGTGTGCGACGAGGTTTTCCGTGTGCTGAAAAAAATACGCGCGCAGCCGACGGTCCGCGTGCTGCCGCCGTATTACGCCGCGCCCGCTTACATCGACGCGCTGGCGGCTTCGCTCAATGCCTCGCTCGCCAAGCTCAATTTCAAGCCGGATGTCATTCTCGCCTCCTATCACGGCATGCCGGAAGAATACGCCGCCAAGGGCGATCCCTATTTCGAGCAATGCGGGGTGACGACGCGGCTGCTGCGCGAGAAGCTCAAGATGGACGAGAGCAAGCTGATGATGACGTTCCAGTCGCGCTTCGGCAAAGCGGAATGGCTCAAGCCCTATACCGATGCGACGGTGAAAGGTCTCGCGGAGAGCGGCGTGAAAAATCTCGCGATCATCACGCCGGGCTTTGCCGCCGATTGCATCGAGACGCTGGAAGAAATCGCGATGGAGAACGCGGAGATTTTCAAGCACGCGGGCGGCAAGAATTTCGCCGCCATTCCCTGTCTCAACGACAGCGAGCCCGGCATGGCGATGCTGCGGGCGCTGGTGACGAACGAGTTGAAGGGTTGGGTTTAGCGCATGATCCCGAAAAGTGGGAACCGGTTTTCGGACAAGATCATGCGCAAGTTAAGAGGTTAGGCGACGCCCGCGCGCAGAATGTCGTGCAGGTGCAGGATGCCGACCGGCTTGCGAGCCTCGGCCACGATCAAAGCCGTGATCTTCGACGAGTTGAGAATTTCCAGCGCCTCGCTGGCGAGCTGATCCGGACGCACGGTCTTCGGATTTTTCGTCATCACGTCGTCGACGCTCGCTTCGAGCAAATTGGGCCGCATGTGGCGACGCAAGTCGCCGTCGGTGATGATGCCGGTGAGCAGCCCGCGCGCATCGACGATGCCGACGCAGCCGAAGCCCTTGCCCGACATTTCCATCACCGCGTCCGACATGCGCGTGCCGTGCGGCACCAGCGGGATCGAGGTGCCGCTGTGCATCAGGTCGCGCGCGAATTTGAGCATCGCGCCGAGGCGGCCCGAAGGGTGCAACACGCCGAAGTCGATGGCGGTGAAGCCGCGGCTTTCCAGCAACGCAATCGCCAGCGCATCGCCAAGCGCGAGCTGCATCAGCGATGAAGTCGTGGGCGCAAGATTGTGCGGGCAGGCCTCGCGCGCGTCCGGCAGAGCGAGCGTCACGTCGGCGGCCTTGCCGAGCGTGCTGTCGGTGCCGGCGGTGATTCCGATCAGGCCAATCTTGAAGCGGCGGGTGTAGTCGATCAGGCTTTTGAGCTCGGACGTTTCGCCCGACCAAGAAAGCGCGATGACGACATCCTTCGGCGTGATCATGCCGAGGTCGCCATGACCGGCATCGCCGGCATGGATGAAAAAGGCAGGCGTTCCGGTCGAGGCCAGCGTTGCCGCGATCTTGCGCGCCACATGTCCGGATTTGCCCATGCCGCTGACGACCACCCGGCCCTCGGCGGCGCGGATGAGTTCCACCGAGGCGATGAAAGAGCGCCCAAGGCCATCGCGCAGCGCCGCCGCCAGCGCATTGAGACCGGCATTTTCCACGTCGAGCGTGCGCAGCGCCGAGGCAATCAGCCCTGCGGCCTGATCGCTGGTTTGGCTCTGTTCGCTCATGACTTTGGATTTGGGCATGTTTTTCGAGGGTCCGGGTGCGTCCCCGCCGGGGTCAGATAGCACGTAATCGGGGGTGGGGCGACCGTCCGGCCGCAATCAACGTCTCGTTAACCATAACCGTTTTTACTCCGTTAACCAAAGGCTCGCCGGCCATCCGGCGGGCCCTTCTGTGCATGGCCGCGCCCAATTTGGGCGGCGGTCAAAACGGCTGCTCGCCAGGAGGGAAGAGAGCAAGTGCCGCGTCGCCGCCATCCACTTTTTGCAATGCCGCGCGGCTTCGGCGTTCTTCTTGCCGCGTGCGTAGCCGTGGGCGCCGTGGATGCCGCCGCGCAGACATTCACCGATCCATTGCAGCCCTCGCCCGACGGCGATCCGAAAAAACCCGCGCGCTTTGAGAAATTCAAAAATCCGAATGACATGGCCCCGCTCGGCGCGCGGTCCACCTTCACGCCGCCGGTTTCGGGCAAGGGCACAACCGGTTTCGATTCCAGCAACGCCAAGAAGAAAAAAGCCGCCAAGATGAAACCGAAACCCGGCGTCATAGGCGCGGCTGCGCCAACGGCCGTCTCGCCCTATCAGCGCCCGCAAATTCCGCCCGCCGCCGCCGACGCGATGGCCGCAGGGCCGCCCGGCACGCCGCCATATGTGATCGGCCCGATCGAGACCGTGCCGAAGAAGCGCAAGCACAAGGACGAACTCGATCCTTACGATCCGCTCGGCGTGCATGCCGGCGCGTTCATGCTGTATCCGGCGGTCGAGCTGATTGGCGGCTACGACACCAATCCGCAGCACGTCCCCGGCGGAAAAAGTTCGTCGCTCTATACGGTCGCGCCGGAACTCAAGGCGCGTTCGGACTGGTCGCGCCACGAACTCACCGCCGATTTGCGCGGCAGCTACAGCTATTACAAGGACGACGGCACGCCGTCGCTTAACCGCCCGTTCGCCGATGGCAAGGTGAAAGGCCGCGTCGATGTCACGCACAACACGCGCATCGATCTCGGCGGCCGCCTGCTCGCCGGCACCGATAATCCCGGCAGTCCGAATTTGCCGGCCGACATTTCCAAGCTGCCGATGTTCACGACCTTTGGCGGCGACGCTGGCATCACGCACCGCTTCAACCGTCTCGACCTCGGCGTCAAAGGCACCGCCGAGCGCACCATCTGGCAGAACTCGAAGCTGGTCGATGGCAGCACCGCGAGCAACCAGGACCGCAATTACGATCAATATGGCGGAGCGGTACGCGCCGGTTATGAATTAAGTCCGGGCCTGGTCCCGTTTGTCGATGTTGGCGCCGATACGCGCCTGCACGATCTCGCCACGGATTTTTCCGGCTATCAGCGCAACTCGAAGGGTCTCACCGCCAAGGCGGGCTCCACCTTTGAGTTGTCGCGACTGCTCACCGGCGATTTCTCGGTGGGCGTCACCAAGCGCGACTACGTCGATACCCGGCTGCAACAGCTCAAGGGCATCGTCGCCGACGCCTCGCTGGTCTGGACCGCGAGCGCGCTCACCACGGTCAAGCTGACGGCGGCCTCGACGATCGGCGAATCCACGGTTCCCGGCGTCTCCGGCGTGTTCTATCGCGACGCCGGATTGCAGGTCGATCACGCGCTGCGGCGCTGGCTGACCGGCACGGTGAAGTTCGGTTTCGGGCTCGACGAATATGTCGGCGACATCCGCAAGGACAATCGCACTTATGTGGGCGCGGGGCTGACCTACAAGCTCAACCGTTCGGTGCAGATCAAGGGCGAGTTCCGCCAGGACTGGCTGCGCTCGAACGTCACCGGCGTCGATTACACGTCGAGCGTTTTCCTGCTCGGCCTGCGGTTCGCGCAATAACTCAAGCGCTCAGACCGGTCAGGTATTCCTGCGCGGCCCCTGCCGGGGCATCCTTGCGCTTCTGCAATTCGATGATGCAGCGAACCACGAGGTCGGGCGAGGTGTAGCAAAAATGCGCAATCACCGCCAATTTGCGCAGTTGCTCGCTCGATAGCTCCAAGACCTTGATGACGTTCCTGACATACACAAGGTCCGCCTCAAGCAACTGACGGAAGGGAACCCTGGGATCGCCGTCGCGGATCGTCGGAGCGATGGACCATTGCTTGAGTTCTGCAAAGCAGTGCGGGATGAAACCTTGCGCGCGCAGTTCGACGTCCACTTCGCCGAACGCCGGCTGGTTCTTGTAAAGCGTCACGAACGACACCTCGATCTGGATGGCGACGCACTGCGCCAGTTTTTTCCGGCCATCCTTGAGCGCCATAAGTTCGGTGCCCTGAATGTCTATTTTTAGAAAATCGACGTTGGGCAACTCGGCGATATCGTCGAGTTTGCGCGTCTTCACGGGGATGGTTTTCTCGACCTTGCCCCATTCCGGGAACGAATTGAAAAACGCCAGCGCTTCGGGGTCGGGCTCAAGCAGCGATGTCATGCCGGCCGGGCAGACATACAACGTGTGGTCTGCGCCGTCGGCGATCGCGTGCTGGAAAATCGTTTCGTTCGGATAGAGCGTGCGCAACTCGGACGCCTGCTTCTCGTCCGCGTCGAAGGCATAAAGCCGTGCGACCGAGGCATCGAGCAAGCTTTTATAGACCGGTTTTTGCGCGTAATACGCAGCGCCGATATCGGCTATGGAAATCGATCGCGGCTTGACGGAGAGAATTTCGGCGATGGTGCGCGCGGTTTTCGGAGCAGGCATTACTTGTCGCCGAGCAGCCGCTTGATTTCGACGCGCAAGGCGGGGGCGATGTCATCGCGCGCCAGCGCGTAGGCGACGTTGGCGGAGAGGAATCCGATTTTCGATCCGCAATCGAAACTGCGGCCTTCGAACTTCAGGCCATAGAACGGCTGCGTGTGCTGCAACTGCAGCATCGCGTCGGTGAGCTGGATTTCGCCGCCCGCTCCGCGCTCCTGCTTGGCGAGCAGGTCGAAAATTTCCGGCTGCAAAATGTAGCGCCCGGTAATGATCAAATTCGAGGGCGCGTCCGCGGGCTTCGGCTTCTCCACCATCTTGGTGATAGCGAAAGCCTTGCCCTTGCTGGGGCCGACGCCGACCACGCCGTAACTCGACACGCTCGCGGGCGGCACTTCCTCCACGGCGATGACGTTGGCGTTGCCGTCGAGTTCGCGCGCGGCGTCGATCATCTGCGCGAGGCAACCGCGCGGATGCTGCACCAGCACGTCGGGCAGCAGCAACGCGAACGGCTCGTTGCCGATCAATTCGCGCGCGCACCACACCGCGTGGCCGAGGCCGAGCGGCGATTGCTGCCGGGTGAAGCTGGTGGTACCGGGGCCGGGCAGGTCGCGCGAGAGCAGCGCGAGGTCGTCTTTCTTGCCGCGTTCGCTGAGCGTGAGCTCAAGCTCGAACTGGCGGTCGAAGTGGTCCTCGATGACGCTCTTGTTGCGCCCGGTGACGAAGATGAAATGCTCGATGCCGGCCTGCCGTGCCTCATCCACCACATATTGAATGAGCGGCCGATCGACGACGGGCAGCATTTCCTTCGGCATCGCCTTGGTGGCGGGCAGGAACCGCGTGCCGAGGCCGGCGACCGGAAATATGGCTTTGCGCAGAGGCTTCATGGGAAGGTCCGGATAGAAGGGCATTGCCCGATTCGGCGCCGATCATATCTTCATAGCAGCGCCGCTGCTCAACGTCCGGCGGTGGATGGCGATGAGATGCCGGTTGTTAACGTCCTCGAAACGATATCCGATCACCCATAAGGTCCAGAGGCCGGAACGGAAATCACGGGAAATGGCGATCTTTTCCAGACCCATCAGTCTGCTTTTGGCGGCCACGGCACTTGCCGGTTTATGCGCCGGCGCGCCGGCGCAGCCGACCGGGACGCTGCCGCCCTCCGCGCCCGCTTGGTCTGGCGAGTCCGGCGGCTCCGGCCATCCGCAGATGACGTCGGAAGCCATCCGCGCCGCCGCGGCGAATTTCCGCGGCTGTCTTGAAAGCCTGTGGCCGATGGCCGCGCGCCGCCACATCACGCGCGCAACCTTCGATGCCAGCATCGCGGGCCTCACGCCCGATCTGCGCATCATGGACCTGCTCGACAGCCAGCCGGAGTTCACCAAGTCGTTCTGGGATTATCTCGATACGCTGGTGAGCGACGCGCGAATTGCGAAGGGCCGCGAGATGCTGGAAAAGCATCGCGTCACCTTCGAGGCGGTCGAGCGCGCCTACGGCGTCGATCGTCACATCATCGCCGCGATCTGGGGTGTGGAGACGAGTTACGGCGCCATCGGCGGCGACCGCCCCGTGCTGCGCTCCACCGGCACGCTCGCCTGCGTCGGCCGCCGGCAGGATTATTTCCGCGAGGAATTTCTCGCGACGCTCGAAATCCTTCAGCGCGGCGACGTGCGCCCCGATCATCTCGTCGGCTCATGGGCGGGCGCTTTCGGCGCGACGCAATTCATGCCGACGGCGTTTAAGCGTTACGCCGTCGATTTCGACGGCGACCGCCGCCGCGACATCGTCGATTCCGTGCCCGACTTGCTCGCCTCCACCGCCAACAAGCTCAAGACCAACGGCTGGGTGAGCGGACTGAGCTGGGGCTACGAGGTCGTCGTTCCGGTGACGTTCAATTTTATGCTGGCCGACCGCGGGCGCGATCACACGATTGCGGAATGGGAGCGCCTCGGCATTCACCGCGCTGGCAACAAGCCGTTCCCGCGCGCGCAGGACCAGGCTTATCTGCTCATTCCCGCCGGCGTGCAGGGCCCCGGTTTTCTGATGCTGCAAAATTTCCGCGCCATCATGAAATACAATCCGTCTGAAGCTTACGCTCTGGCGATCGGTCATCTCGCCGACCGCTTGCGCGGCGGAGAGCCGTTCGTGCAGGACTGGCCGCGCTACGAGCGCGTGCTCTCGCGCGCCGAGCGGCTGGAGCTTCAGCAGCTTCTGGTGCGGCGCGGATACGATCTCGGCGAGCCGGACGGGCAGCTCGGCGGCAAGACCAGAGCCGCGATCCGCGATTTCCAGTCCAAGCTCGGCTATGTCGCGGATGGCTTTGCATCGGCCTCGATACTTGAACAATTGCGCGGCCGTTAAGGCCTTCGCGGAACCGCCCGGCGATCTTCAAGTTGACATTTTTTCGGTGCTATTAACCTTTGGCCTCGTGGCGTCTTCCGGCAACGGGCCAAGCGCGCTATCTTTATGCGAATAGCCGGTAGATCCCGTATGGCGATGAAAAACCAGAATTTGCGCAAGCTTGCCGGAGCCCTGCTGATTGCCTGCCTCGCGGCGGGCATCGCGGCCATTGGGCCGGCGCAGGCGCAGCGCCGTGGCGGCTTCTTCGAACAATTGTTCGGGCCGCTCAACGCCCCCGAGGCGCCGCCCGCCGATTTCTCGCGCGCGCCGCCGCCGCACAAAACCGAGGCGACGCCGACCACCTCCGTCGTGGTCGTGGGCGACGCGATGGCCGACTGGCTGGCCTCCGGACTTGAAGACGCATTCGCCGACGCGCCCGAAATAGGAATCGTGCGCAAGCACCGCACTTATTCCGGCCTGCTGCGTTACGATCAGCGCCCCGACAGCGACTGGCCGCGCGCCGCGCGCGAAATTCTTTCGCAGGAGCGTGCCGATTTCATCGTCATGATGATCGGCCTGCAGGACCGCGTTTCGATCCGCGAAGCCGTGCCGGAGAAAAAGCCGCCGGCGAACCAGAAGCAGGCCAAGGGCCAGCCGGACAAGCCTCAAGACAAGAATCAAAAAGATAAAAATCAGCAGCAGGATGCCAAGCAGGATCAGAATGCGCCGGACGAGGGCGATCAGCCCAACATCATCGCGCCGGAGCCGCCGCGCGGGCCGCCGGGCGTGAATGAATTCCGCTCCGACCGCTGGGCCGAGCTTTACGGCAAGAAGGTCGACGACATGATCGCCGCGCTCAAGAGCAAGGGCGTGCCGGTGTTCTGGGTCGGCCTGCCGTCGATCCGCGGACCGCGCTCGACCTCGGACGCGCAATATCTCAACGAGCTTTTCCGCGCGCGCGCGGAACGGGCCGGTATCATTTACGTCGATGTGTGGGACGGCTTCGTCGACGAAACCGGAAAATTCACGCCGCAGGGCCCCGATCTTGAAGGCCAGATCCGCCGCCTGCGCGCCGGCGACGGCGTTTATTTCACCAAGCCGGGCGCGCGCAAGCTCGCGCATTATGTCGAGCGCGAATTGCGCCGCTTGCTGGGTAACCGTCTGGCGCCGGTGGCGCTCCCCGCCGATGGCCCGCTTGGGCCGCTGACGCCCGATACGCGGCCGGGCGCCATTGCGCGTCCGCTCGCCGGACCGGTGTTGCCGCTGGCGTCTGCGCCGTCTTCCGCGCCGGATGAATTGCTTGGCGGCGGCGCGGTGCGCGCGGCCAATATCGATCCGGTGGCGACCCGCGTCCTGCTCAAGGGCGAGCCGGTGGCCGCTGCTCCGGGCCGTGCCGACGATTTCAGCTGGCCGCGCGGCGGACAGGCCGCGGCGTCGGCTGAACCGGGCGAAGCGGCAGCAGCGTCGGCCTACATCGCGCCGCCGGTTGTTCCCGCGCCGGCCGCGAAGAACGATCCGAAGAACCGCAACGCCAAGACCGCCCAGCAGGGACAGACCGCGGCAAAGCCGCAAGCCGCGCAACCCGCTCCGAATGCGGCGAACGCCAAGCCGCAGGTTCCGCCGATGCGCCCGCCGCCACGCCCGTTCGGGCGCGGGAACGATCCGTTTGGCTGGCTGCGCTAAACACCCCGGTCATTCCGGGACGGCTTGAAGGGCCGGACCCGGAATCCAGACACGAACTCCAGACACGAACTCAATGGATGTTTCTGGATTCCGGGTTCGCTCGTTTCACTCGCGCCCCGGAATGACGAGCGAGAGTGGCGCGGTTAGCGCGGAAGCGTCGTCGTTCCCATCAGGAACTTGTCGATGGCGTGGGCGCATTGCCGCCCTTCGCGGATCGCCCAGACGACGAGCGATTGTCCGCGCCGCATGTCGCCCGCCGCGAACACTTTCGGCAACGAGGACTGATAGGCGGTCTGATCCGCCTTCACGTTGCCGCGTGGATCGAGCGCGACGCCGAGCGATTTCACCATGCCCTCGTGCAGCGGATGCACGAAACCCATCGCCAGCAGCACGAGATCGGCTTCGATCTCGAATTCGGTGCCGGGGATCGGCTTGAACTTGTCGTCGGCGCGCGCGCAGTGAAGTTTTTTCACCTGGCCGTTCTCGCCGGTGAACTTCGTCGTCAGCACCGCGAAATCGCGCTCGGCGCCTTCCTCGTGACTTGAGGAGGTTCGTAATTTCAGCGGCCACAGCGGCCAGGTCAGGTCCTTGTTCTCGTGATCGGGCGGCTGCGGCATGATTTCGAAATTGGTCACCGAAGCCGCGCCCTGGCGGATCGAGGTTCCGATACAGTCCGAGCCGGTGTCGCCGCCGCCGATGACGACGACGCGCTTGCCCTTCGCCAAAATAGGCTTCACTGCGCCTAGCTCTTCGCCGCTGACGCGGCGGTTTTGTTGCGGCAAAAAATCCATCGCGAAATGAATGCCATCGAGATCGCGGCCGGGAATTTCAAGATCGCGCGGCTTTTCCGAGCCGCCGGTGAGCGCCACCGCGTCGTAATCCTTCACCAGCTTTTCAGCCGGGAGCGAAACGCCGACATCCGCGCCGTAATGGAACCGCACGCCTTCCGCTTCCATCTGCACGACGCGCTTGTCGACGTGAATCTTTTCCATCTTGAAGTCGGGAATGCCGTAGCGCAGCAGGCCGCCGGCTTTCGCCCAGCGCTCGTAAACATGAACTTCATGTCCGGCGCGCGCGAGTTGCTGCGCGCAAGCCAATCCCGCCGGACCGGAGCCGACGACGGCGACTTTCTTTCCGGTTTTTGCCGAAGGCGGTTCGGGTTTCAGCCCGAGCGCGATGGCGCGGTCGGCGATCGCGCATTCGATGGTTTTGATCGTGACCGGATTATCGTCGATGTTGAGCGTGCAGGACGCTTCGCACGGCGCCGGGCAAACGCGGCCAGTCACCTCGGGGAAATTATTGGTTGAGTGCAGATTGCGCGCGGCTTCTTCCCAGTTGCCCCGGTAAACGAGATCGTTCCAGTCCGGGATCTGGTTGTTGACCGGGCAGCCGGTCGGCGCGCCGGTGACGGCGCTGGTGCCGTGGCAATAGGGCACGCCGCAATCCATGCAGCGCGCGGCCTGCTGCTTGGTCTCGGCTTCAGGCAACGGCAGCACGAATTCGTGCCAGTGATGAATCCGCTTCTCGGCGGGTTCGTAATGGCGATCGTTGCGCTCGATCTCGAGGAAGCCGGTGATCTTACCCATGCTCAGGCACCGGCTGCGAGCAGCGGTTTTTCAGCTTCCTGCGCTTTCATCTCCGCGAGCGCGCGGCGGTATTCCACCGGCATCACCTTGCGGAACATCGGGCAATATTTTCCCCAGTCGGCGAGGATTTCGGCGGCGCGCTTGGAGCCGGTATAGCGCGCGTGATTGCTGATCAGCTTGTGCAGGCGCTTGGCGTCGTCGCGCGTGAGGTCGGCCATGACATCGACCTTGCCATGCGCTTCGAGGTCGTTCTGGTGGCCGTATTCGCGCTCGGCGACTTCCTCTTCCGCCAGCACCGGCTCAAGCTCGACCATCGCCATGTTGCAGCGTGAGGTGAAAGTGTTGTCCTCGTCGAACACGTAAGCGATGCCACCCGACATGCCGGCGGCAAAATTGCGTCCCGTGCGCCCGAGCAGCACCACGACGCCGCCGGTCATGTATTCGCAGGCGTGATCGCCCGCGCCCTCGACGACGGCGGTCGCGCCGGAATTGCGCACGGCGAAACGCTCGCCCGCGACGCCGCGGAAATAGCACTCGCCGGCGATGGCGCCATAGAGCACCGTGTTGCCGACGATGATGGATTCCTCCGGCACGATCGCGGCGTCGGCTGTGGGGCGAATGACGATGCGTCCGCCCGACAATCCCTTGCCGACGTAGTCGTTGGCGTCGCCCTCAAGCTCGAAGGTGATGCCGCGCGCCAGCCATGCGCCGAAACTTTGTCCGGCGGTGCCGGTGAAGCGCACATGGATGGTGCCGTCCGGCAAACCCGTGTGGCCGTAACGCTTGGCGACTTCGCCGGAAAGCATGCCGCCCGCGGTGCGGTCGGTATTCTGAATCTTGCTTTGCAGCCGCACCGGCGCGCCGCGGTCAAGCGCGGCCTGCGACTCCGCGATCAGCTTGCGGTCGAGGATTTTTTGAATCTTGTGGTCCTGCGCCTCGCATTTGAAGATCGGCGTGTCCGCCGCCGCGTGCGGCTTGGTGAACAGCCTGGAAAAATCGAGGCCCTTAGCCTTCCAGTGTTCGACCAGCTTGCGGCGGTCGAGCATCTGCATCTGCCCGATCATCTCGTCGAAGCGCCGGTAGCCGAGCGCGGCCATGATCTCGCGCACTTCCTCGGCGACGAAGAAGAAATAATTGATGACGTGCTCAGGCTGGCCCTTGAAGCGCTTGCGCAGCACCGGGTCCTGCGTCGCGACACCGACCGGGCAGGTGTTGAGATGGCACTTGCGCATCATGATGCAGCCGGCGGCGATCAGCGGAGCGGTCGCGAAACCGAATTCGTCGGCGCCCAGCATCGCGCCCACCACGACGTCGCGCCCCGTTCGGATGCCGCCATCGACCTGCACCGCGATGCGGCTGCGCAGGCGGTTGATAACCAGCGTCTGGTGCGTTTCGGCGAGCCCGATTTCCCAAGGGGAACCGGCGTGCTTGAGCGAAGTGAGCGGCGAAGCGCCGGTGCCGCCTTCGAAGCCGGAGATCGTGACGTGATCGGCGCGCGCTTTCGAGACGCCGGCGGCGACCGTACCGACGCCGACTTCCGAAACAAGCTTCACCGACACATCGCCTGCCGGGTTGACGTTCTTGAGGTCGAAGATGAGCTGCGCGAGGTCTTCGATCGAATAGATGTCGTGGTGCGGCGGCGGCGAAATCAGCCCGACGCCCGGCGTCGAGTAGCGCACCTTGGCAATGGTGCGATCGACCTTGTGGCCGGGCAGTTGTCCGCCTTCGCCGGGTTTTGCGCCCTGCGCCATCTTGATCTGCATCATGTCGGAATTGACGAGATATTCCGCGGTGACGCCAAAGCGCCCCGAGGCAACCTGCTTGATCGCCGAGCGCATGGAATCGCCGTTCGGCAGCGGCTTGAAGCGATCCGGCTCCTCGCCGCCTTCGCCGGTGTTCGACTTGCCGCCGATGCGGTTCATCGCGATCGCGAGCGTCGTGTGCGCCTCGCGCGAGATCGAGCCATAGGACATCGCGCCGGTGGAGAAGCGCCGCACGATATTCTTGGCGGGCTCGACCTCCTCGATCGGCACCGGCTTGCGGCCATCGTCTTCCGCCGTCTTGACGCGGAACAGGCCGCGGATAGTGAGCAGCCGCTCGGTTTGTTCGTTGAGCACCTTCGCGAAGGCGCGATATTTTTCGTAGGAATTGCCGCGCACCGCGTGTTGCAATGCGCCGACCGTCTCGGCGGTCCACACATGCTCCTCGCCGCGCACGCGCAGCGCATATTCGCCGCCGACGTCCAGCATCGTGCGGTAAACGGGCGAGTCGCCGAAAGCGTCGCGATGGCGTCGCACGGCTTCTTCCGCAATCTCGGCGAGGCCGACGCCCTCGATGCGGGTGGCGGTGCCGGTGAAATACTTGCCGACGAAATCCGCCTTCAGGCCGACCGCGTCGAAAATCTGCGCGCCGCAATAGGACTGATAAGTTGAGATGCCCATCTTCGACATCACCTTGAGCAGTCCCTTGTCGATCGACTTGATGTAGCGCTTGAGAATCTCTTTCTCGTCGAGCTTTTGCGGCAGCTCGTCCTTCATCGCGATCAGCGTCTCGAAGGCGAGATAAGGATTGATCGCTTCCGCGCCGTAACCGGCAAGGCACGCAAAATGATGCACCTCGCGCGGCTCGGCGGTTTCCACCACCAGTCCAACGGACGTGCGAAGGCCCTGCCGGATGAGATGATGATGCACGGAGGCGCAAGCGAGCAGCGACGGGATCGGGATGCGGTCCGCGCCCGCTTTCCGGTCGGAGAGGATGATGATGTTGGTGCCTGCGCGCACGGCTTCCTCGGCGCGCTCGCAAACGGCATCGATTGCCCATTCCATGCCGGTCGCGCCGTGCTCGGACGGGAAGGTGATGTCGAGCGTGATCGACTTGAAATGCGAGTCGCTCACTTCCGAGATCGAGCGGATTTTTTCCAAATCCGCGTTGGTGAGGATCGGCTGGCGCACTTCGAGGCGCTTGGTGTTCGACGTTTCCTCAAGGCTGAACAAATTCGGCCGCGGCCCGATGATGGAGACGAGGCTCATCACCAGTTCCTCGCGGATCGGATCGATCGGCGGATTGGTCACCTGCGCGAAGTTCTGCTTGAAATAGGTGAACAGCATTTTGGGCTTGTTCGACAACGCCGAAATCGGCGTGTCGTTGCCCATCGAGCCGACGGCTTCCTCGCCGGTCGTCGCCATCGGCGTCATCAGAAATTTGAGGTCTTCCTGCGTGTAGCCGAAGGTCTGCTGGCGGTCGAGCAGCGAGAGGTTCGACTTCGGCGGATGGTTGCCCGATCCCGGCAAATCCTCGAGCACAATTTGCGTGCGCTCTAACCATTCCTTGTAAGGATGGCGGCGGGCGAGGGTGGCTTTAAGCTCCTCATCGGGAATGAGGCGGCCCTCGTCGAGATCGACGAGCAGCATCTTGCCCGGCTGCAAACGCCACTTCTTGACGATGTCTTTTTCCGCGATGGGAAGCACGCCCATCTCGGAGGCCATGATGATGCGCTCATCGCGCGTGAGGAAATAACGCGCGGGCCGCAAGCCGTTGCGGTCGAGGGTCGCGCCGATCTGCCGCCCGTCGGTGAAGGCGATGGCGGCGGGGCCGTCCCACGGCTCCATCAGTGCGGCGTTGTATTCGTAGAAAGCGCGGCGTTCCTCGTCCATCAGCGGATTGCCGGCCCAGGCCTCCGGAATCATCATCATCATCGCGTGCGCGAGCGAATAGCCGCCCTGCACCAGGAATTCGAGCGCGTTGTCGAAACAGGCGGTGTCGGACTGGCCTTCATACGATATCGGCCACAGCTTCTTGATGTCGCCGCCGAACTTCTCGGACGAGACCGAAGCCTGCCGCGCCGCCATCCAGTTGACGTTGCCGCGCAGCGTGTTGATTTCGCCGTTGTGCGCGATCATCCGGTAGGGATGCGCCAATGACCAGGTTGGAAATGTGTTGGTGGAGAAGCGCTGGTGCACGAGCGCGAGCGCGCTCTCGAAATCAGGCTCGTGCAGGTCGGGGTAGTACGCGCCAAGCTGGTCGGCGAGGAACATGCCCTTGTAGATGATGGTGCGGCACGAAATCGAAACCGGGTAATAGCCCGACACGCGCCGCTCGCGCCGCGAATAGATCGCGTTCGAGATCGACTTGCGCAAAATATAAAGCCGCCGCTCGAAATCGTCCGGCGAGAGTTTCTTTTTGCCAAGCCCGATGAACACCTGCTGGTGCACCGGCTCGGTCGGCTTCACCGACTCGCCCAACGAGGCGTTGTCGCTCGGCACGTCGCGCCAGCCGAGCAGCGAGAGGCCTTCGCGCTCGATCACTTCCGAATAAATATCGCGGATGATCTGCCGCCATTCGTTGTCGCGCGGCATGAACAGATAGCCGATGGCGTATTGCCCCGGCTCCGGCAGTTTGAAGCCGAGCGCGGCGGTCTTGCGAACGAAAAACTTGTGCGGGATTTGCACAAGGATGCCGGCGCCGTCGCCCATGCGCGGGTCCGCGCCGGTCGCGCCGCGATGTTCGAGATTGACGAGGATCGTCAAGCCGTCTTTGACGATCTGATGGGACTTGCGGCCCTTGATGTCGGCGATGAAGCCGACGCCGCAGGAGTCCTTGTCGTAAGCGGGATCGTAAAGGCCTTGCGCGACCGGGCTGCCGGGATCGGCGCTGTCGCGGAATTGCAAAGGTTCGTCCGCGCGGGAAAGCTTCGCGGTCTTGCGTCCGTTACGTCCTCTGCCGGTCCTTTGCACGCTCATCTCGCCCTGCCTCGCCGGAGCCGTTCAAGCCTCCGGCGTACCCTCCTCGTCCGCAGCGCCGATAAGCCGCCGCGGGTTCGAGGCTAACCAATCTCGAGAAGGGCAGCCTTGCCCCGTTTGCGGCGCGGGCGGCTGCACCATTGGGCGTGGCCGGCCAAATCGATCCGCCGCCGCCACCCATTAGGACAGCATTGCTGTCCTTTAGAAACATGACAAATTTTGCCCGCTCGCACAAGGCGGGTCCACGTCGAAATGCAGGCAATTGTCCCTTTTATTGCTGCCGGAGCCGCCGCCCAGCAACAAGGCGAAGGGCGAGGGTGGCGTCCGCGACACGCCATTGCGCGGCGCGCGCAAGTTCCGCGTTCAGGCGCCGCCGCGATTAACCGTTTTACCGTGAATGCGAGAAAACCCGCGCAAACACGCCGGTTTCGTTGACCCTGCCGCACCGCTCGCTGAATGTCAGTGAAAGCTTTTGCATGAATGGACGGAGGGATTTTTCATGAGCGATATCGTCGCCTCGCCCGGTGATACCGGCATCGAGAGCATGAACAGGCTGACCGAGCGGCTCGCGAGCGTCGTTCCGCCGTCGGTGGCCGCAACGCTGGCCGCCGCCAAGGCGCCCACCGTGCCTCAGCTTTCGCCCGCGGTACGCGCCGGGCTTTCCGCCAGCGCCGCGACCATCGCGCGCGCGGCGCGGGACGCCAAGCGCTCGCGCTCCATCGTCGGATCGGTGGTGGACAGCTTCGTCGCCGCCTGCTCGTTCATTCCGTATGCGCTGGTCGCGCTGGGGCTGCGCTTCGTTATCGCCCGCGTGTTCTTCCTGAACGGGCAGAACATGGTCGACGGTCCGCGCGTGCCGATCAACGTCCAGGATTTCGAATTCTCGATGATCTTGCCGTTGCAGGTGAAGGCGCAGACTTTCTCGCAGTTCCTCAACAGCTACGGCGACGTGCCGGTGCCGCCGATGCTCGGCGCGTATCTGGTGAGTTATGCCGAATTCATCCTGCCGATCTTCTTGGTGCTCGGCTTTGCCACGCGCTTCTCGGCGCTCGGCCTGCTCATCATCGTTGCGATGATCCAGCTCTTCGTGATGCCGGAGGCGCTGTGGACGCTGCACGTCTACTGGGCGTCGATCCTGCTCGTGCTGCTCTCGCTCGGCCCCGGACAGATTTCCATCGATCACGTGATCCGCTGGATTTCCCGCCGCTGAGGTGATGGCAACATGCGGCCCCGCAAATCCCCGATGGGAAATGGCGTCGTGAAACGAAGACTGATCGTTTGCTTCACGTCCGCCGTGGCTTCGCTCGCCGCGCTGTTCACCTATCCGGGCGCGGCCGAGCCGGTGCGGATGCGTCTGGCGCAAGCCGCCAGCGCCGATGCCATGCCGCCTTATGAAATCGTGGCCGCGGTGCGCTCGATGGGGCTTACTCCCCTGGGACGTCCCGTGCGCCAGGGGCCTTATTACGTGCTGCACGCGGCCGATCCGCGCGGCGTGGAAATGCGGGTCGTCGCCGATGCGCAATTCGGCGATGTCCTGTCGGTCACGCCCACGCGTCAGGCGGCAACCTACAACGCCGCGCCGCGTTATGACGGCGGCCCGCGCATCATCCGCGTTCCGGAAGGCTTCAACCGTGTGATGCCCGGTGACGGCTATGACGACGAGCCTGCGCCGCCGCCGCCCGTTTACAATCGCACCCCGCGCACCCGCGACACGCTTCCGCCCGCCGATTACGAACCGATGCCGCGCGGCTACGACCGCCGCTCAACCGCGCCGCCGCCTCCGCCGCCGCCGCGCGCGGTGCTGGCGCCGCCGTCCTATCGCCCGAGCGGTCCAGCGCCGGTCAAGCCGTTGCCGCGTCCGCCCGGCGCAGTCGACAAGTTCCTTCCCGCTATCGATCCGCCGGCAGCGCTGGAAAGCGAACCGCAAGCAAGCGCGGATGAACCGCCGGGGCACATCACCGCCGACGGTCCCGTCATTCCGCCGCCGACGCCGGAAACGAAAATCATTCCGCCGCCGGAAGTGAAAACGCCGGAACCGGACAAGCTAATCGAGATGCCGCCGGTCACGCCGCTCGATTAAACCGCCTCAAAATAAAAAAAACGCCCCGGAATGTCCGGGGCGTTTCTCGTTTGAGATTGGCTCGCGTTGGTTAGGCAGCTTGCGCCTCAACCACCTTCGGCTCCTTCGCCTTGCCGTTGCCGATCGGGATCGAGCGGGCCTTCTTCGCCTCGGGGATCTCGCGCACGAGATCGACGTGCAAGAGGCCGTTCTCGACCGCCGCGCCCTTCACCTGGACGTAATCGGCAAGCTGGAAGACGCGCTCGAAGGCGCGGGCCGCGATGCCCTGATAGAGCACCTCGCCGTTATCTTCAGTCTTTTCGTTGACCTGCTTCTCGCCCTTGATCGTGAGCGTGTTTTCCTTCGCTTCGATCGTCAGTTCGTTTTCGCCGAAGCCGGCGACCGCGACCGAGATGCGATAGTCGTTCTCGCGCGTGCGTTCGATGTTGTAGGGCGGGTAGCCCGGAGCGGCATCAAAGCCGTCGAGCATGGAAAACAGCCGGTCGAAACCGACGGTCGAACGATAGAGGGGAGCAAGATCGAAAGTACGCATGGCATATCCTCCTTGAGTTGAGCGACATGCGGTGGTCCGCCGTAAGGGCCGGACCCCACCGTGCGCAGCCACAATGGCCTGCGCAATTTCCATGTAGGAAAGCGGTTTTGGCGCTTCAAGGGGCTCATAAATATTTGAAAAACAAAGATTTTTGTTCCCGCGATTGAGCACCCACAACGCCCTGCTATAAGGCCGCAGGTTTGTTATTCGATCGCATTGCCGGACGGCGAACCGGATTCCACATCGCCTTCGGAATGCTTCCAGGCCCATCCGATGAAACTCGTTTCAATCCCAGCCAACCCGGTCCCCGAGGGCGAGCACGTCGCCATGCTCAAGACGCCGGACGGCGTGAGCCTGCGCTACGCCCGCTGGGCGCCGCCGCCCGGCCGCAAGGGCACGGTCTGCGTGTTTCAGGGCCGCGCCGAATACATCGAAAAATATTTCGAGACCGTGCGCGATTTGCAGTCACGCGGTTTTGCGGTGGCGACGCTGGACTGGCGCGGGCAGGGGCTGTCGGATCGCGCGCTCGCCGACCGCCACAGGGGCCACGTCGGCGACTTTTCCGAATACGGCACTGATCTCGACACCTTCATGGAGCAGATCGTGCTGCCCGATTGCCCGCCGCCGTATTTCGCGCTCGGGCATTCGATGGGCGGCGCAATTTTGATCCGCGCCGCGCATGAAGGCCGCCGCTGGTTCGACCGCGTGATGCTGAGCGCGCCGATGATCGGCCTGCCCAAGCGCGGCTTCTCCGGTTTGGCGGTGCCGACATTGAAACTGCTGCGAATGATTGGGCGCGGCTCGGCCTATGTGCCGACGGGAAAAGCGGCCGCGGCCGGCACGGAGACTTTCATCAACAACGTGCTCACCTCCGATCCGGTGCGCTACGCGCGCAACGCCGCCGTGCTGGAACAAGAACCGATGCTGGGATTAGGTTCGCCGACGGTGGCCTGGGCGGACGCCGCGCTGCGGCTGATGAACAGGCTCGCCGCGCCGAATTACGCGGGCGTTATCCGCCAGCCGATTTTGATGGCGGCGGCGGGGCGCGATGAAGTCGTCTCCACCGCGGCGATCGAGGAATTCGGAATTCATCTGCTGGCGGGCGCGCATCTCATCGTCGCGGGGAGCCGGCACGAGATTTTGCAGGAACAGGATCATTATCGCCGGCAGTTCTGGGCGGCGTTCGACGCCTTCGTGCCCGGCACGCCGATGTTCACCTGAACTTTTAGCCCTTGAGCATCTCCAGCGCGGCCTTGTGCACGCGCTTGTCTCCGGCCGCGACGATGCGCCCGCCGCCGAAGGCCGGGCCGTTCTCCCAACTGGTGATGATGCCGCCCGCGCCATTGATGATCGGGATCAGCGGCAGCACGTCGTGGGATTTCAATTCGGTTTCGATGACGAGATCGATCTGCCCCGCCGCCAGCATGCAATAGGCGTAGCAGTCGCCGCCGTAGCGCGAGAGCCGCACGGCTTCCTCGACGCGCTCGAAGGTGGCGCGATCCGCCTTGTTCATCAGCCGCGGGCTGGTGGTGTAGAGCACGGCTTCCTTCAGGCTCGCACAGGCACGGACGTGCAAGGAGCGCTTGCCCGCCGGTCCGCGGTAATGCGCCGCCTGGCCGTCGCCGGAAAAACGCTCGCGCGTGAACGGCTGGTGCATCATGCCGAACACCGGCTCACCGAAGCGCGTCAGGCCAATCAGCGTGCCCCAGGCCGGCATGCCGGCGATGAAGGATTTGGTGCCGTCGATGGGATCGAGCACCCAGACATATTCGGCGTCGGCGCGTTCCTCGCCGTATTCCTCGCCGACAATGCCGTGGCTGGGGAAATTGCGGCGGATGAGCGCGCGCATGGCGTCCTCCGCCGCGCGATCGGCGATGGTGACCGGATCGAAGTCGCCAGGTTTCTTGTTCTCGACGGTCAAAGCCGTGCGGAAGAACGGCAAAATGGTATCGCCCGACGCGGTGGCGAGCTGATCGACGAAGGCCGTGAAATCGATTGCCGTCATGCCGCCCGCGCCCCTGCTGCTGCCATCGAGGTATCGGAGAAGGGCATGGCGGGCAACCGCAAACCCGGCTTGTGAGCAGGGCTTTGCCATGCGACGACGGCCGGCAAGACGAGCGGTAAAGGCCGAAAAGCCGGGGTCGGGAATATGCCAGGGACAAGCGGCGGGCTCAAAGCCGCCGGCGCGGGCGCTATCGCGCTGGTCGCATCGCTCACCTTTCTCTATGCGGTCAGTCAGTTCCTGCGAAATTCGGTCGCCGTCATCGCGCCCGATCTCGCCGCGGAAATGGCGCTCTCCGCCGCCGATCTCGGGCTGCTGTCGAGCGCGTTCTTTCTGGTGTTCGCAGCCGTGCAGCTGCCGCTCGGCATTGCGCTCGACCGCTTCGGTCCGAAAAAATGTATGCTTGTGGCCGCCGGGATTACGGTTGCCGGAATTCTGGTTTTCTCTTTTGCCACCGGCACGTTCACGCTTGTTGCCGGACGCGCGCTGATGGGTCTTGGCTGTTCGGTCTCGCTGATGGGGCCGCTGGCGCTTTATGCGCGCAGGTTTTCATCCGAACGCTTTGCGACTCTGACCGGATTGCAGATCGGTCTGGGAAGCATCGGAAATCTTTTCGCTACCGCGCCGCTCGCGTTCGCCGCCGCGTCGTTCGGCTGGCGCGGTTCCTTTCTCGGCGTCGCCGTCATTACGCTTCTGGCCGCGCTCGCGGTGGCCTTCGTGGTGAAGAGCGATAGCGCGGGCCCTGCCACAAGCGAGGCTAAGGAAACTTTCGCGGAGAACCTCGCCGGCATTCTCGCTGTGTTCCGCACGCCTTCGGTCTGGCGGCTCTATGCGATGCAGCTTGCCGGCTATTCGAGCTTCACGCTGGTGATCGGGCTGTGGGGCGGGCCGTACCTCACGCACATCTACGGCTTCGATCTCACGGCGCGCGGCGAGTTGCTGCTCGTGGCGGTCATCGGGCTGGTCGTCGGTTCGATCGCCTGGGGGCCGACCGACCGGCTGTTCCGCAGCTACAAGCGGCCGGTGCTGCTCGGCGCGGGACTGACCGCGTCGATGCTCCTCGTGCTCGCGATCGTTGGCGCGCTGCCGGGTCCGATGCTCACGCTCTGGTTCGGCGCCTATGGCTTGCTGAGTGCATTCGTCGCCGTGCTGGTCGCGCAAGGGCGCACGCTGTTCCCGCCGCATCTGGTCGGGCGCGGCCTGACGCTGCTCAATACCGGAACGATGGGGGGCGTGTTTATCACCCAGTCGATCAGCGGCCTGGTGATCGATCTGTTCGAAAAAGGTCCGGGCGGGTCCTATCCGCTCGATGCCTACCGGCTGGTTTTCGCCTTGCAGGCGGGCCTTATTCTGCTGGCAGCCTGGGTCTATTGGCAGGCGGCTGATGCGCGGCGGCCGGTAAAGCCCTGAAAAGGCCTGAAATTCAAGACCCAGCCATGCGTAAAAAGCATGGTATTTAGGTCAGCAGGCCTTGCGTTTTGTGCATCGCGGTGTAGATTATTGCAATGCGGTAGCGATTGCTATCGTTGCCCTCCTTGGGCGTTTCCTCCCTAGACTTGGGCCGCTCGCCTTCGGGTTGAGCGGCCTTTTTTTATGTCTATTCCGCCGCGGCCCGGTAGGGGCGCAATTCCTCCAGCGGAATGTCCGCCAGCCGCTCCGCCAGCGTTTCGAGATCAATGGCGAGTTGCGCAAAGCCTGCCGAGCGCTCGTAGCGGCGCTCGTCCATATAGAGCGCGCGGTTGATCTCAAGCTGGATCGCATGCAGCCCGGCGGCGGGATTGCCGTAATGCTCGGTGATGAAGCCGCCGGCATAAGGCTTGTTGCGGCTCACGGTGTAGCCCAGCGAGCGCAGCGTCTTTTCGGTCGTCTCAGCCACGATGCCGGTGCAGCTTGTTCCATAGCGGTCGCCGAGCACGAACTCGGGGCGCGGACGCTCGTCCTTGGCGCCGGCGGTCGACGGCATCGAGTGGCAATCGATCAGCATGGCCGTGCCGAAGTCCCTGTGCAGCCGCGTAAACAGCCGCCGCAGCGCGCGGTGATAGGGCTTGTACAGCCCCTCGATGCGGCGGAGCGCGTCGTCCACCGGAATGCGCTGGTCGTAGATTTCCTGCGCGTCGCCAACGACGCGCGCGACGGTGCCGAGCCCGCCCGCCACCCGCATCGAGCGGGTATTGGCGAACGACGGCAAGCGCCCTTCGAACATGCGCGGATCGAGTTCATACGGCTCGCGGTTCACGTCCACGAAGCAGCGCGGGAAATGCGCGCGCATCAGCGGGAAGCCGCGCGACACCACGCCGGCTGCCAGCTCATCGACGAAGCTGTCTTCCGAGCGGCGCAGCGTCGCGATGTCGAGCCGCGCGGTGGTTAAAAAGTCGCGCGGATAGACCGAGCCGCTGTGCGGTGAATTGAACACGATCGGCGCACGGTATTCGGCCGGTTCGATGATCTCGAACGGCGGGTCAAGCTCGTCGCGGACTTCACTCATGGTTGGCAAAATTCATGGCTGGCCAGATTCATCGCGGGCAGGAGCCTTTGTTTCTCTTTGTTCTTTCCAGGCCCCGGTAGCCTGTCATTTGGGGGGAGACTTAAGGGATCCCATGGGCCCTTTATACCTTCTATTGTCCATGTGAGGGCCCGGAAAGCCAAGATACCCCCGGGTTCACCCCATATTTACCTGCCATAAGTCTTATGAGAGCGGGGAAATCACGCCCAAAGCCGTGAATAACGAGCGTAGGTAATGCCGAAAATCCTGCTGGCCGAAGACGATACCGACATGCGCCGCTTCCTCGTCAAGGCGCTGCAAAACGCCGGCTTCGACGTGACCTCCTATGACAACGGGCTGTCCGCCTATCAGCGGCTGCGCGAGGAACCCTTCGAGCTGCTCCTGACCGACATCGTGATGCCGGAAATGGACGGCATCGAGCTGGCCCGCCGCGCGGCGGAACTCGACCCCGACATCAAGATCATGTTCATCACCGGATTTGCCGCCGTCGCGCTCAATGCGGATTCCACCGCGCCAAAGCAGGCCAAGGTGCTGTCCAAGCCGATCCACCTGCGCGATCTGGTCAACGAAGTGAACAAGATGCTGGCGGCTTGAGCTGCGATTGAATCACCGTTTGCGGTCCTTGCCTCGCTCTTTTTAAGCCGATAAGACCTGACCCGATAAACGGGCGCGTAGCTCAGCGGGAGAGCACCTCCTTGACATGGAGGGGGTCACAGGTTCGATCCCTGTCGCGCCCACCAGCCTTTGTTTGCTCCGCAAACTTCGGCTGGCGAGCCAGCAAAAAATCCCGTCCCTATTTCCAGAACTGCTTTGAGGCGAGGCGCGCGCCTTCCGCCATCGCGGCCATCTTCGCCCATACGACGTCCGGATCGACCGCCGCCTGGCCGACCCAGGTGCCGTAGCCGCAGTCGCTGCCGGCGATGACGTTCTCGCGCCCGACCAGGTTCGCGTAACGCGCGATGCGCTGCGCGATCAATTCCGGGTGCTCGATGAAGTTCGACTTCGACTCAATCACGCCGGGGATCAGCACCTTGCCCTCGGGCAGCTTCACCGTCTCGAACAGCGTCCACTCGTGCGCGTGGCGCGGGTTGGCGGCTTCCAGCGAGATCGCGCTCGGGCGCGCCGTGAACACGATGTCGATGACGTCTTTGAGCGGCACGTCGCAATGGTGCGGGCCTTCGTAATTGCCCCAGCACAGATGCATCCTGAGTTGTTCGGGCGGGATATTGGCGAGCGCGTGGTTGAGCGCCTCGACGTGCTGCCGCGCGCGCTTGCGGAATTCCTCGGTGCTCAGGTCCGCGTACTGGATGTGGCGGCCCATCGCCAAATCGGGACAGTCGATCTGCAGGACGAAGCCGGCTTTCGCGATGGTTTCGTATTCATGCCGCATCGCATCCGCGATGGCCGCAAGATAAGCCTCATGGCTTGGGTAGTGATCGTTGCGGAAAAAAAGCGACACCACGCCGGGCGAGGCCGCACTCATGAACACGCCCGCGGGTTTCTTGTCTTTGAGCGCGGCTTTGAGATTGTCGACATCGTCGTGAGCTGCCTGCGCGTCGCGCACCTTGATCGGTGCGTTGCAGGCCGGCGTCTTGCGGCGCGAGCGGCCGGGGTCGCCGAACACTTTCTTCTGCAAATTCGGGAACTGCGCGAGGTCCTGATAGATGAAAGTGTTGCCGGTGCCGCCAAAACCATCAAGACGGTCTTTGACGTAAGTGGCGTAGCTCGGCTTCGACATCTCGCCGTCGTTGACGAGGTCGATGCCCGCTTGCGTCTGCTTCCCCACCACTTCGGCCACCGCCGCGCGCACGCGCGCGTTAAGCGCGGAGCCGTCCACCGGCACGCCGCCTTCCTTGGCGTACATCATGCGGATGAGGTCTTCGGGCCGCGGCAGGCTGCCGGTATGGGTGGTCAGAAAGCGCTCGGTACTGCGTTGCATGGTTCCCCCGTCACCCGGACTGTATGCACGCCGGCGGCGCTAACCAAGCCTGAAGGGCATCTGCGGCCTATGCGTTGACAGAGTGGGATGCGGCCCGTATGAACCCGGCAACAACCCAAACGAGATCGTCATGAAAGTTCGTAATTCGCTGAAATCCCTGCGCGGCCGCCATCGCGACAACCGCATCGTGCGCCGCAAGGGCCGGGTCTACGTCATCAACAAGACCCATCGCCGCTTCAAGGCTCGTCAGGGCTAAGCGGCAGACGCCCGGCGGGCGTCTCTTCTCATCGTTTCCATCCTTGCGCGTCTGGGCAGAGAGCATAGACTTTGCCTATGCGCTTTCGATTCCTTGCCTTGGCTCTTTGCGCCGGTCTCGTGGCGGCAAGCTCGCCCGCCTCGGCGCAGAAGGGCAACTGGATCCAGCCGCCCGACAAGCTGCCGCGCGTCCAGCGCAACGACCCCACGCGCAATCTCGATTTTCTGTTTGAGGCGCTCAAAGTCGCGCCCGACGACACCAGCGCCAAGGCGATCGAGCAGCGCATCTGGTCGCTCTGGGTGATCTCGCGCAGCGACACCGCCAATCTGCTGATGACGCGCGTGAAGACCGCGGTGGAGGCAAAAGACCTCGACCTCGCGATCAAGCTGCTCGATTCAATCGTCATCATCCGCCCGGATTACATCGAAGCCTGGAACCGGCGCGCGACGATCTATTATCTGAAAAAGGATTTCGGCAATTCGCTTGCCGATATCCGCCAGGTGCTGCAGCGCGAGCCGCGCCATTTCGGCGCGCTATCGGGCTTGGGCCTGATCATGCAGGAGATCGGCGACGACAAGCGCGCGCTGGAAGTTTACCGCCGCGCGCTCGATGTCTATCCGCGGCTGGAAAAAATCCCCGATCTGGTGAAGTCGCTGACCGAAAAGGTCGAGGGGCGGGATATCTAGACGGCCTTCGCCGCGTCGCCGCCGACGAATGCGATCCGCAGCATGTTGGTCGCACCCGGCGTGCCGAGCGGTAATCCAGCGACGATGATGACGCGCTGGCCGGCTTTCGCAAATCCGTCCTTGAAGGCGATGCGGCATGCGCGCTCAACCATGTCGTCCTGATCGTGCGCGTCCTCGGTGATGACGCAATGCACGCCCCACACCAGCGAGAGACGGCGGCCGGTCGCGATGTTCGGCGAGAGCGCCACGATCGGCGACTTCGGCCGCTCGCGCGCGACGCGCAAGCCCGTTGAGCCGGAACCGGTCCAGCAGATGATGGCGGAAAGATCGAGCGTCTCGGCGATCTGCCGCGCGGCGTCGGCGATGGCGTCGGCGCCGGTTGCTTCCGGCGCTGCGCGCTGCGCGCTGACGATGGAGCGGTAGTTCGGGTCGTTTTCCACTTCCTCGGCGATGCGGTTCATCGTCGCCACAGCCTCGACCGGAAATTGCCCGGCGGCGGATTCGGCGGAGAGCATCACAGCGTCCGCGCCCTCGAAGATCGCGGTGGCGACGTCGGAGACTTCCGCGCGCGTCGGCACCGGCGAGGTGATCATCGATTCCAGCATTTGCGTCGCCACGATCACCGGCTTGCCGGCGAGCCGCGCCATGCGGGTCATTTGCTTTTGAACGCCGGGAACTTTTTCCAGCGGCATTTCCACGCCGAGATCGCCGCGCGCCACCATCAGTGCATCGGCGAGTTCGAGAATTTCGGCGAGGCGATGCACCGCCTGCGGCTTCTCGATCTTGGCCATCACCGCCGCGCGCCCGCGCGTGATCTTCTTTGCCTCGGCGATGTCTTCGGGGCGCTGGATGAACGAGAGCGCCACCCAGTCGATGCCGGCATCGAGCGCGGCTTCGAGATCCGAGCGGTCCTTGTCGGCCAGCGCCGAGAACGGAATGGTGGAGTCGGGCAGGCTGACGCCCTTGCGGTCGGAAAGCTTGCCGCCGACCTCGACGCGCGTTTCGATCCGCTTGCCGTCCGCCTTCATGACCGAGAGGCGTACTTTGCCGTCGTCGAGGAGGAGCGTGTGCCCCGCCTCGACCCCGGCGAAAATTTCCGGATGCGGCAGCCAGACGCGCTTTGCATCGCCCGCCGCGGAATCTGAATCCAGCACGAAGGTTGCGCCCTTCGCCAGCATCGCCGAGCCGCCGGTGAAGGTGCCGAGACGGAGTTTCGGCCCCTGCAGATCGAGCAGGATGCCGACCGGGCGGCCGTGATCGCGCTCGACCTTGCGAACGGAGGTAACCAGCTCGCGCATCTTGTCGTGCGAGGTGTGGCTCATGTTGATACGGAAGACATCGACGCCGGCCTCGAACAGCTTCGCCATCATCTTCGGATCGGATGACGAAGGACCGAGCGTTGCAACGATCTTGGCGCGGCGCAGGCGTCTCATCGGTTCTGGCTTCCAGCGGGTGGGATGGTGCTCGGCGACGTTCGTCCGGGCAAAGGCACGCGTCCCGGCAGCGGACGGTCGGGCAATTGTTCGGATGTTTCGGTGAGCTGCACCGTCCATGAACGCTGCTCGCCGGTATCGACCTCAAAATAACCGGTGCGGTCGAAGCCGCGCGCCAGGCAATCCTCGGTGCCGCGAATGGTGAACTCCTTGTCGCGAGAGCACATGAAAGCCTGCCCCGACCACTCGCCACCGCGGTCGTAATCGAGAGCATAGATGTAATAGAAGCGCGCGACGAGGCCGCCGCGCAGCAGGGTTTCGCACGCACGCGCGGACAAATTCCACCAGCCTTCCGTGGTCCAGCCTTCGGCGTCCTTGTAGCCGATGGCGACGCCGACGCGGCTGCTGGTGTTATTGCACAGGCGGAAATCCGCCGAGGCTGTCTGGCACAGCCAGGCCCATAGAAAGAGCGCGGCCGCCGCGCGAACGATCGCGGCGATGGCAAAGCGGCGCGGCAGTGCTGGTTGAGGCGATGGGTTCACGTTTTTCTTGTCTGCTTCGTTTCGGGGCGGATTTCGCGTGAACCGTTAGGCGCTGTCAACGAGAATGGCCCGGAAGTCGTTCACATTGGTATAGGTCGGCCCGGTTTTCAAAAGATCGTCCAGGCTGGCGAAGAATCCGGTCGAATCGTTGTCGGCGAGAAACGCGGCTGGATCGAGGCCGAGCGTGCGCGCCCGCGCTGCGCTCATCCCGTCAACGTGGGCGCCCGCCGGATCGTCCGCTTTGCCCGCGCCGCCGTCCGTTCCGTCGGTATCGCCCGCGAGGGCGGCAATTCCATTTGCGCCGTCGAGGGCCACAGCCAGTGCCAGCGCATATTCCTGATTGGGTCCGCCTTTGCCCTTGCCGCGAATGGTGACGGTCAATTCCCCGCCGGAGAGAATAACGGCGCGCCGCCCCTGGCCTTGCAGATCGCGCGCGAGCTTGGCGTGCGCGGCGGCGACATCGCGCGCTTCGCCTTCGACCTGATCGCCGAGGAAGACGCATTCGTAACCGGCGGAGATGACGGCGGCTTGCGCGGCGCGGAACGCATCCGCCGGGCGCGCGACCAGATGAAATTTTGTATTGGCGAAAGCCGGATCGCCGGGTTTGGGCGATTCATTCGCCGGATCGTTGAGCGCACGTCCAACGGCGGCGGGCAATTCAAGTTTGAAGCGCGCGACAATGGCGCGGGCATCGGCAAGTGTCGTCGGATCGGGAACCGTCGGCCCCGAACCGATAACGGCGGGATCGTCATGCGGCACATCGGAAATCGCGAGCGTGACGACGCGCGCAGGGTGAGCGCGGCGCGCCAGCCGTCCGCCTTTAATGCGCGAGAGATGTTTGCGCACCGTGTTGATCTCGGTGATGTTGGCGCCCGAACGAAGCAGCGCGCGCGTCACCGCCTGCTTGTCGGAAAAACTCAGACCATCCGCGGGCGCGATCCAGTTGGCGGACGCGCCGCCCGACATCAGCGCCAGCACCAGATCGTTCGCCCCGGCGGCATCGGCGAGTTTGAGCGTCTGCTCGGCGGCTTGCAGCCCCGCCGCATCCGGAACCGGATGGCCGGCCTCGACCACGGGGATAAGTTTTGTCGGACGCCCATAACCGTGGCGAGTGACCGCGAGCCCTGTGAGACGGTCTTCCGGCAATGCGGCATGCTGGAGATAAAAATTCTCCGCCACTTCGGTCATCGAACCCGCGGCTTTGCCGGCGGCGAGAATAATAAGCCGTCCAGACGGCGGTTTCGGCAGATGCGGCGGCAGGCAGGCGAGCGGATGCGCCGCCGCTGTTGCAGTGCGAAACAGACCTGCGAGAAAAGCGCGCGGGGGGGTGTTCATGCGTTCACAATAGCTGCCCACCCGCGAAAAACCTGCTTATAATAAGAATAGTTTGAATACAAACTATCACCTGGGCGCGAGCCGTTTTTTTTCAGGTGGGCCGATCAGCGCTGTTGCCGCGGGAAGCGCGGGCAGCGCCAAAAAATCGAGCGGGCCAACCCGCAACCAACAACACTACTCTCGGGGGAGACGAATGGCAGCCGTCGGATTCAACATCAACGGAAAAGCTGTGAGCGTGGACGTGGAAACGGACACGCCGTTGCTTTGGGTGGTGCGCGAGCACCTTAAACTCACCGGCACCAAATTCGGGTGCGGTTCGGGACTGTGCGGGTCGTGCACCGTCCACGTGGACGGCAAGGCCGTCCGCTCGTGTCAGACTTCGGTGTCGCAGGTCAGCGGCAAGAAGGTCGTGACGATCGAGGGATTGTCGCCGACCAACTCGCATCCGCTGCAGAAAGCCTGGGTCGCCGAGCAGGTGCCGCAGTGCGGCTACTGCCAGTCCGGCCAGATCATGCAGGCGGCCGAGCTTCTCGCAGCAAACAAGAAGCCGACGCGCGAGCAGATCGTCACGCACATGGACGGCAACATCTGCCGTTGCGGAACGTACCCGCGCATCGTTCGCGCCATCCAACGCGCCGCGAAGGAGGCCTGAGTCATGAACGAACAGATCAAAAACAACACGCTGGAAATCTCCCGCCGAGGCTTCACCAAGGGCGCGGCCGGATTGACCTTCTCTTTCGTGCTCGGCGGCTCCGTCGCCGGTCACATGGCGAAAGCATTCGCCGCCGAAGGCGCCAAGCTCAATGCCTGGGTGACCATCGGCACCGACGGCATCGTCACGATCCTCTGCCCGTCGGCGGAAATGGGTCAGGGCGTGCTCACGTCGTTGCCGCTGATCCTGGCGGAAGAACTCGACGCCGACTGGTCGAAGGTGAAGGCCGAATTCGCTCCGGCCAATCCGAAGGTGTTCGGCAATCCGCACGAACTGTTCAAAGGTGCGCAGATCACCGCCGCCAGCGTTTCGGTTCCCGGTTATTTCATGCCGCTTCGCATGGCTGGCGCTCAGGCGCGCCGCGTCCTGATCGACAGCGTTGCTGCGGAATGGAAAGTGCCGGCGGCTGAACTGTCGACCGACAAGGGCTTCGTCATTCACAAGAAGTCGGGACGGAAAATCTCCTACGGCGACGTCGCCAAGTTCGCCAAGATCCCGGCGGAGCCGCCGAAGATCACGGAAGCCGATCTCAAGAAGCCGTCGCAGTTCAAGCTGATCGGCCGCAAGGACATCGGCCGCATCGACGTGCCCGGCAAATCCAATGGCTCGGCCAAATACGGCATCGACGTTCAGGTGCCGGGAATGGTCTACGCTTCAGTGTTGCAGGCGCCGCTGGAAGGCTCGAAGGCAGAAGTCCTCAACATGGAGGACGTCTCCAAGATCAAGGGCGTTGCCAGGGTCATCCCGTTGCCGTTCGGTGTCGCCGTTATCGGCGAAACCGTCGAGGCGACGCGGGCCGGCCGCAACGCGCTCAAGGTCAAGTGGGATACGTCCGCCGCGACAGCGGCCAACACCGACTCGGAAAAAAACAAGGCGGATTATGCCCGGCAGGGCAAGGATCCGGCCGCCAAGGCGATCACCGAATATAAAGTCGGCGATGCCGCGGCGGCGCTCGGTGGCGCTGCCAAGACAATGGAAGCGGCCTACTGGTCTGAGTACTGCTACCACGCGCAGATGGAGCCGATGAACGCCGTCGCCAAGGTTGCGGAAGACGGGCAATCGGCGGAAATCTGGACCGGCACGCAGTTCGGCGCGCTGGCTGCCGGCATCATCTCCGGCATCCTCAAAACCACGCCGGACAAGATCAAGATCAACCAGCAACTGCTGGGCGGCGGTTACGGACGGCGCATTTGGCCGGACGCCGCCATCCAGGCGACGATTCTGTCCAACATCACCAAGAAGCCGGTGAAGCTGCTCCTCACGCGCGAGGATGACGTCGCGGCTGCGCGGCCGCGTCCGATGACCCATCACGTTCTCAAGGCGGGTCTCGATGCCAAGGGCAATCTCGTCGGCTGGCATCATCGTCTCGTGTCCGAGAACGTCGATGCGGTGGCGGCGCCGCCGCGCTTCCAGGCGACCGGAGGCAAGGACTACATCGGCGCGCGCGGTCTCGATCAAGCGTTCTATGCCATACCCAACGTGCAAGCGGAGTACGTGCGAGAAGTCCGCGGCATGCGGGTGCACGCCTGGCGCGGGATCGGTGCGGGCTACAACAAGTTCGCGGCGGAATCCTTCGTCGATGAAGTTGCAAACGCAACCGGCAAGGACCCGCTCGCGTTCCGGCTCGAACTGACGAAGAACCATCCGCGAGCGCAGGCGGTCATCAAGACGGTGGTCGAGATGTCCGACTTCAAGCGCAAGCGGCCGGGCCGCGGCATGGGCATCGCCTTCTCCGACTACCACGGCGCATTTTCCGCCGGCGTGGCGGAAGTGTCGGTGGATGCCAAGAGCGGCAAGATCAAGGTGCACAATTACTGGGTTGCAGCGGACCCCGGCCTGGTTATCCAGCCGGACAGCGTGCACGCCCAGCTTGAAAGCTCCGTGGTCTACGGTCTGAGCGCCGCGCTGCTTGAGGAGCTGACCGTGAAGGACGGCGCCATCCAGCAGACGAACTTCAACGACTACCAGGTGCTGCGGATGAGCGATCTGCCGGAGATCCACACCAGGATCGTCACGACCAACAATCCGCCCGCGGGTATGGGCGAGATCGGCGTCGTGGCGGTGGCTCCTGCGATCGCCAACGGCATCTTCCAGCTCACCGGCAAGCGGCTTCGCCACCTGCCGATGTCGGCGGAGCGGGTGAAAAAAGCGCTCGCTTAAAGCTGTCGAAAACAAAGCCCCGCCGCGCGTCCGAAATGACCGCGGCGGGTTTTCTTTTGCCTATGGCGGGTTCACTTGCGCGGGCTTATCTTCACGTCAGAACGCGAGGACATGGATCATGGATGACAAGACCCGCACTGAGCTTGAAGCCGCCGTCTACCGGCGCCTGGTCGAGCATTTGCGCACGCGCAGCGACGTGCAGAACATCGACATGATGAATCTCGCCGGCTTCTGCCGCAATTGCCTCTCCAACTGGATGAAGGACGCCGCCGACGCCAAGTCCGTGCCGATGAGCAAGGACGAAAGCCGCGAGATCGTCTACGGCATGCCGTTCGACGAGTGGAAGAAGAAACATCAAAAGGAAGCCTCGAAGGACCAGCAGGCGGCATTCGAAAAGGCTGCGCACAAGCATTAAGTGGGTGATATTTTGGTTTTAGAGCGCGATTGGACATAAAACCGGTTCCCGCTTTTACTGATCGCGCACTGTGAAGAGCGTGGATGACGGGCGCTTCGCCTTGACCTGAGGGGCCTGTCTCCCGAAACCTCATGAGTGAAAAGGCGGAAAGTCCCGCCGCACGAATGAGGAGAGCGTTCCATGCCCGCCACCGCAGCCGCCGCCAAAGAGCAGCCCTCGACCCGCTTTGCCAAGGAGCAGCTCAAGGCATTCGTTGAGCGCATCGAGCGGCTCGAGGAAGAAAAGAAAGCCACCTCCGACGACATCCGCGACGTGCTGGCCGAGGCCAAGGGCAGCGGCTACGACGTCAAGGCGCTGCGCGTTATCGTGCGCATGCGCAAGCAGGATACCGAGGAGCGGCGGGAAGAGCAGGCGGTGCTGGAGACCTACATGCACGCGCTGGGCATGCTGAACTAAATTACTTCGGCGACAACGCCGCCGTGCGGTTGTTGAACGACGCCGTCGCCAGGAACACCACCGCGCTGCCGGTGAACTGCTCGGCCACCATGCCGTAATGCGGGTCCGCCGAGAACGTCATCACCACGCTCGACGTCGGCTTGAGCAGATGCTCGCGCAACGGGCGCGGGTCCGCGGACCCAAGGCGCGTCGTGGTCATGAACGATTGCACGTTCGGCGTAATCATGGCCGCGCGCAGCCACGGATCGTCGAAACGCTGGCCGCTTTGCAGGGGCGCGGCTGACGGCGCGAGCGTCTGCTTGACCACGATCGTCGTGTCGGGCTGCGCCGGCTGAACCAGCGAGGCCTGCGGCATGCGCGGCAGCGAGGAGCCCATCGGATTTGCGCGCGGTACGGCGCCGGGCGCGGGAGCTGCGTAAGCAAGCGCCATGGCCGCTTCGCTGCGCTGCGCGGGTGCGATGCTGGCGGTGGTAATGGAATCGGCTGAGGCGATTTCGAAGTGCGGATCGGGCTCGACGGCGCCGGCCCAATAGCCGCGCGTTGCAAATACATCGTTGGCCTTGACGGTGGCGACGACGACCGGCTTCGGCGCCGGAGTTGCGGGGGCCGCCGCCGCGACGACAACCGGCGCTGCCGGGCGCGTCTGCGGCATCGGAACTGGCGCCGCCGGCGGCTCGATCTTGACGGTCTGGACCGGGCGCGGCGCAACGCGCGTGGCGGCAACCGGCTTCTGCTTCGAACCCTTCGCCGCCGTTTCGTCCTCATCCTTGCCGAAGCCGAACATCTTGGCGAGCGTTCCACGCTTCGGCTTGCCGGCGATCGAGGCGGTACGCTCTTCGTCGTTCATATCGGCGCTGTCAGGCTGTCCGGATGCGCCGCTGCGGCGCTGCTCGACATCGGCCATCGCCAGCGCGTAGCCCGCGAGCGGCTGCCCATCGGTCGGAACATGGATGGTGCGCCCGTCCGGGAACACCTTCACCAGTTGATCGCGCGACATGCGCGGCCAATGACGAATGGTGCCGGTGTCGAGATGCACGAAAGGCGAACCGGAGCTGGGATAGAAGCCGACGCCGCCGCGCTGCAGGCGCAGGCCGATGTTGCGAAGCGCTTCCAGCGGCACGCCCGGAATGTAGAAGTCCATCGCCTGGCCGTGCGTGTGCTGGCTGAACTGCGCGACGCCGCTTGAGCGCGCGCGCAGCATGGCGTTGGTCTCCGGCGAGCGGTAGCCGCAGACGATCTGAATGGGTTCCTTGGCATCGACCGCGCGATAGGCTTCCCACAGCAGGTCGAAAAGATGCGGATCCATCTTGATCGACTCGTTGCGCCGCCAGTCGCGCATGAACCAGTCGAGTTGCTTGAGCGCGGCATCGTCGTAACGGCCCTCGCGCTTGAAGGTGATGGTGATGTTTTCCTTGGTGTGCATGTGATGGAACGAGAGCGTGCGCGTGTCGCCCTCGGCGGCCGCGTTTTGCAGGCTTTCATTTCCGAGAAGAACGAGCAGAGCGGCGACGGCGCAGCGCGTTAGCGCGCGCGGTGCCCTGCTAGCCACAGAAAGTTCGCGTGCGCTGAAAGCCAGCACGTGCACTCCGCCGAAATGGCAGTCCCCGCATACCATTCCGCGGCCGAGTGCCACGGAAATCTGCAAACTTCAGTGTTATCGGGATGCGTTAACGCAACCTTAGCGGCGCAACGCCGATTTCCGTTAACTATATGTGGAGTATGGCGAAAACTGGCCGCGCCCGCGGCCAGTACATGGCGGCGGGGAACACCGCGCGGAAGTTTTACGCGGGAACTTTGGTTCTAGCGGAACAGCCGCTCGAAGAACACGAACGGATTTTGCGCCTCGCGACGTTCGACGCGGCGCAGGATTTCCTGGTTGTTCTTCAACGTCGCAAGGTCGCGCTTCGGGTCCACCGGAGGCGCAACGTCTGCCACGCGCCGCTCATCGCTCTTGAGGATGGCGTGGATGCGGGCGTCGAAGCCGTAGAGGTCTTCGCGGATGACCAGCTTGCCGCTGTCGTCGACATAGGCGGATTGATAGGTCAGGTGCACCATCGGCCGGTTGACCAGCTTGTAGGTGCGCTCGTCCTTGCCGTACATGGCGTAAATCTGCTCGGCGCTGGGTGTCGTGCCCGGCATCGAGAGCGAGAGCATCACCTCGCCGAATTTGGTCGGGTTTTCGACGCGCATGCAACCGTGGCTGAAGGCGCGCTTCTCATGCGCGAACAGCCGCTTTTCCGGCGTGTCGTGCAGGTAGACCTGGAACTTGTTCGGGAACGCGAACTTGATGTGGCCAAGCGCGTTGGCGGCGCCGGGCGGCTGCACCACGTTGATGTTGCCGTCGGGACCGCGTTTGACCTCGAGCCCCATGCGGTTGAACACGTTCGGGTCGCTCTCGTAGAGGGGGAGCAATTCGTTCTGGATGATCGACTGCGGCACGTACCAGGACGGATTGACGATGATGTGGTCCATCGGTTCGCTGGTGAGCGGCGTCGGCGTCTGCGGCTTGCCGGCGACGATCTTGGTGCGCCAGACGATGTTGTTGTCCTTGACCACTCTCAGCGTGTAGTCCGGAATGTTGATCATCACATACGTGCGGCCGAGATCGCGCGGCAGCCAGCGCCAGCGCTCCATGTTGGCGAGTACGGTGTCCGCCATCTGGCTCGGCTTCGGGCCGTTGATGGCGGCGACGGTTTTGGAATCGAGATTGCCGCTCGCCTGAATGTCGGCGCGCTTCTGCACGTTCTTGATCGCGTTCGAAATCTTCACGTCGAAGGTGGTGTCGTCCGGCTTGCCGGAGAGTCCAAGCTTCTCGCGCAATTGCGGAACGCGGTCGTCCTTCATGCCGGGGCGCAGTACCTGGCCATCGGCGATGCGCGAAGCGGGATCCACGCTGGCGTTGGCGCGCAGTTCGGCGAGTTTGGCTTTCAGCGCCTTGAAGGGAGCGTGCGGCGGATTGAAGCTGTCGAACGCGGCGTTGGCGTCGGACGAGTCGTTGATCTTCTTGAGAATGTCCGCCGGCTCGGGCGTGTGATTGCCGTGGTCGGCTTCCACCGTCACGCGCGTCGGCGCGATGCGCCCGGTCTGCATGTGGCGGGCGAGCGTGAGCACCGAAATGGTGAGCTTGAGGTCGCCTTCGGCCAAGGCCTCGGCGCTGTTGAAGGAGCCGAAATCCGGCGCCGGATAATCCACGGGATCGAGCCCGTCGATGTCGGCCGATTTCAGGCGCGCGATCACAGCTTTAGCCCGCGAGGTGAGCTGACCGTCCTTGATCCACATCGGCGAATAGCCGCGCGAGGCATAGGCCGATTCGATCGCCTTGCGCTCGGGAACGCGCTCAAGGCGCTTCTCGAGCTTGTTGTTCGGAATCATGTCGCGCAATTTGTCGGTGATCTGCGCGTCGCTGGCGGCGAACAGTTTCTCGACGGCGGTCTTGATGTCGGCAGCTGGCGCGGGAGCGGGAGCGGTCACGGGCGCATCGGCGGGCGCGGCCTGCGCGTTGGAATCCATCGCCGGAGAATTGACCGGCGGAACGTTGATAATTGCGCGCGGCATCACCGGGCCTGTGTCACGGCGCGGCGGCGGCGGCGGAATGTCGGCGGGCATCGGGACACGGGCTTCGATCGGCTCGCGCGGCGCGGCAATGGCGCCGTCCGCGAGGAAAGATCCTGCGAGAATTGTGCCGGCCAGCAGGCGGGCGATACGGGCGCTACGCATAACGCTACTCCACGCTACAAAATGTTTTTAACTCTTCGCCGTTTTCGGCTGACTTATATTATGCGCTTGAACTGTGCGTGATTTCGATCAAATTCAAGCGAACGCGCTCGTCATATTTCTTAAAGAGCTAACGCATGGCCGCCATGCGCGTTAATGTTACTCGGCGGCCACGGTTTCGCGCGTTGATGCGCCGTCTTCGTCAATTCCGAGCCCTTCAAGCTTCCGGTAAAGCGTCGAGCGCCCGATTTGCAACCGGCGCGCGACTTCCGACATCTGTCCGCGGTAATGCGAGATCGCGAAGCGGATGATGTCCCGCTCCAGCTCATCGAGCGTGCGGACCTCGCCGTGCTGGTCGATCAGGCGGAGCGTCGGCGCGTTCATGGTTAACGCCGCGCCGGTGCGCTCCATCGGCGTGATTTTATCGTGTGACGGCGGCCAGCCGCCGATGATGGCGCTTTCCACATCGGCCATGGGCGCAAGGCCGATGTTTTCCGGCGCGTGCGCGGCGATCTGCGGAAATTCAGCGACGCCGACTTCCTCGCCTTCGGCCATCACGACGGCGCGAAAGACGGTGTTTTCAAGCTGGCGCACATTGCCCGGCCACGGGAAGGCGGCGAGCAGCGAGAGCGCCTCGGCGCTGATGCGGCGCACGCGCTTTCCTTCTTCCGCGGCGAAACGGGCGAGGAAATGCCGGGTGAGATCGGGAACGTCTTCCGAACGTTGGCGCAGTGGCGGCAGCGTGATCGGGAAAACGTGCAGGCGGTAGAATAAATCCTCGCGGAAGCGCCCGGCCTTCACGTCGTCGATCAGATTGCGGTTGGTGGCCGAAATAATGCGTACATCGACCTTAACAGGTTTGCGCGCGCCGACAGCTTCGACTTCGCCCTCCTGCAAAGCGCGCAACAATTTCACCTGCGCCGCCAGCGGCAGCTCGCCGACTTCATCAAGGAACAGTGTGCCGCCGTTCGCCTCGACGAATTTTCCGGCGTGGCGTTCGGTGGCGCCGGTGAAGGCGCCTTTCTCGTGCCCGAACAAAATCGACTCCACGAGATTTTCCGGCATCGCGCCGCAGTTCACCGCGATGAAGGGTTTGGCGCGGCGCTCGCCGCTGCCGTGGATCGCGCGCGCGATCAATTCCTTGCCGACGCCGGATTCGCCCTCGATCAAAGCGGGGATGGCGGAAGCGGCGGCCTTTTCGGCGTTGCGCAGCACCGCGCGCATCGGCTCCGAGCGTGTCACCACGTCGGTAAATGTCAGCGTGCCTTCGCGGCTGCGTTTGACGCGCGCGAGTTCGCCTTCCAGCGTCCTGGCGGCGAGCGCGTTGCGCAACGACACTTCAAGCCGTTCGGCGCCCGCCGGCTTGACCACGAAATCGGCCGCGCCCGCGCGCATCGCCGAGACGACGTTGTCTATGCCACCATGCGCGGTCTGCACGATGACGGGAATATCGAGTCCGGCGTCGCGCATGCGCGCCAGGACGCCGAGCCCGTCGAGATCGGGCATGACGAGATCGAGCACGACGCAATCGACGTGCTTGGGTTCGGGGCCACACAAAATCACCGTCGCGGCGTCGCCACCTTCGGCCGTGATGGCGTCGTAGCCGAAACGCTGCACCATGTTCTCGACCAGGCGGCGCTGCACCGGATCGTCATCGACGATAAGAACGCTCTGCGGCATGGGGGCTCCCGCGGCATCGGTTGTGCCGATTTGGAGCATCCTCGCCGAGTTGGCTTAATGAGCTGTTAAGTCTGACCCGCAAAGGCGGGGGCATCAGCGATGATGATGGCCGGTCTTGTGTTTTGGACGCGCACTCTTTTTGGCCGTCTCGGTCGGGATCACCACCACGCGGCCATAGCGCACGCCACGCTCCGCGATGATGTGGTCGGCGAAGTGCTGCACATCGGCGCTCGGCCCCTTCAGGGCGGTCACTTCCATGCAACTGTCGTCGTCGAGATGGACGTGCAGCGTCGCGAGCGAGAGATCGTGGTGGTGATGGAAATTCTGCGTCAGCCGCTTGGTCAGATCGCGCGCGCCGTGGTCGTAAACGTAAACCAGCGCGGCGACGCAATCGCCCGCGTTGCCGGTTTCCTGCTTGGCCTGCGCCAGCCCCGCGCGCGCCAGATCGCGAACGGCTTCCGAGCGGTTCTGATATCCGCGCAGCGAAATCATCCGGTCGAGATCGGCGAGCAGGTCCTCGTCGAGAGTCACGGTCACGCGCTGCATGGCGGCTCCTGTCGGGTATGATGATTAATTGACAATATCATACTTGCGCGCCAACCTTCGCGGGCTGGGTGGTTGGGGGCGTTATGTTACTCGATTTGCGTGCGTGGCGCCGCGCGGCGGGACCGCTGCTGCTTTCGATCTTTGCCGCGCCCGGCATCGCGCTCGCCACCCCGCCGATCGAACTCCCCGAGATCCTCAACATCGCCGGCTCCGGCGAAGCCACGCCGCCCGCCGCCGCGAGCGAAAAGATTTTCACCCGCGAGCGGATGCAGGCCAATCCGGCGGTGCGTCCCGGCGAAGTGCTGGAAGAAGCGCCCGGCCTCATCGTCACGCAGCACAGCGGCGAGGGTAAAGCCAATCAGTATTTCCTGCGCGGCTTCAATCTCGACCACGGCACCGATCTGGCGATCACCATCGACGGCATGCCGGCGAACATGCGCACGCACGGCCACGGGCAGGGCTACGCCGATGTGAATTTTCTCATTCCCGAACTGATCCAGTCGATGCGCGTTCGCAAGGGGCCGTACTTCGCCGATGAGGGCGACTTCGCCTCCGCCGGCGCTATCCGCATCGATTATGTCGACCGGCTGGAGAAAAATATCGCGCTCGCCACCATCGGCAGCTTCGGTTACCGGCGCGCGCTGGTCGGCGGCTCGACGCAACTCGCCAACGGTTCGCTGATCGCCGCGATGGAAGCCAACACCTACAACGGCCCGTGGGCGGTGCCGGACGATGTGCGCAAGTTCAACGGCATGCTGCGTTACAGTCAGGGCACGGCGGCGGACGGATTTTCCATCACCGGCATGGCCTATTCCAACAACTGGACCTCGACCGATCAGGTCGCTCAGCGCGCCGTCTCGTCGGGAATGATCGACCGCTTCGGCTCGCTTGATGCGACCGACGGCGGTCTGTCGAGCCGCTACAGCCTGTCGGGGCGCTGGAGCCAGACAGCGGGAAACACCGCGACCAAGGTCGAGGGCTATCTCATCCGTTCGTCAATGCGGCTGTTCAATAACTTTACTTACTTTCTCGACGATACGGTCAACGGCGATCAGTTCAGCCAGCTCGACAAGCGCACGCTCGTTGGCCTCAACGCCAGCCACACCATCAAGGGCCGCTTCGCGGGGTTCGAGATGGAGAACGTGTTCGGCTTGCAGACGCGCTACGACGATATCGATGTCGGCCTCTACAAGACGATGCAGCGCGTCACGCTCTCCACCGTGCGCGAGGATCACGTGCAGGAGGGAAGCGTCGGGGTCTACGCGCAGAACACCATGCGCTGGACCAGCTGGTTTCGCACTGTCGCCGGCATTCGCGGCGACCGCTTCGATGGCAAGGTGGCGAGCGACAATCCGGCGAATTCCGGCAACGCGGGCGCTTACATCGCCAGCCCGAAATTCAGCATGATCTTCGGGCCGTTTTCGGGAACGGAATTTTTCATCAATGCCGGGCGCGGATTTCACAGCAACGATATGCGCGGCGCCACCATTTCGGTCGATCCCGGCACCGGGCAGCCAGCGCCAAAGGTGCCGCTATTGGTGCGCGCGCAAGGCGGCGAGGTCGGCGTGCGCACGCAGGCGATCCAGGGTCTCGACAGCTCGCTTGCGTTCTTCGTGCTCGATTACGCTTCTGAATTGTTGTTCGTCGGCGATGCGGGGACGACGGAAGCCAGCCGTCCCAGCCGCCGCGCCGGCGTCGAATGGACCAACCACTACAAGCCCGTGCCGTGGCTCGGCTTTGACGTGGACGTGGCGTTCACCCGCGCGCGTTTTACCGATGATGATGCTGATGCTGCGGGTAACCGCATCCCCGGCGCCCCCGCGATGGTGGCGTCCGCGGGCGTCGTCGTTGGCAACGCGACCGGCTGGTTCGGCGCGATGAAGCTGCGTTACTTCGGCCCGCGTCCGCTGATCGAGGACAACAGCGTGCGTTCGGACCCCACCGCGATCGTGAATGCGCGGCTCGGCTACAGGTTCGAGAACGGCCTGCGTGTGCAGCTCGATGCGTTCAACCTGTTCAACGCCAAGTCGAGCCAGATCGACTATTATTATACGTCCCGCCTGCCGGGCGAGGTGGCGACGGGCATCGCCGACCGGCACTTTCACTCGGTGGAGCCGCTCGCGCTGCGGCTCACCGCGGCGGCCAACTTCTGAGCCGCCGATCACGCCGACTTGTCTCGCGCGCGGTTGATTACCGCCGCCAGCCACGCAATATGTTGAAACCGGCGGTGGCTGCCATTCCTTCGCCATATCATTTGACGATCAAATAACTCCACCCGGAATTTAAGCCCTTATGCCGACCCGCTCTCCCGCCAAAAAAGCCGCCAAAGTCGCGTCCAAACCCGGCGCCAAACTGGAGGCGCTGCCGGAATGGAATCTGACCGATCTCTATTCCGGCATTGAGGGCGCCGACCTCAAGCGCGATCTGCATCGCTCGGAAGCGGAATGCGTGGCGTTCGAGAAGGATTTCAAAGGCAAGCTCGGCGGGATGGTGGCGGCGGCGATGCTGACTGCCGTGAAGCGCTTTGAAGCGCTTGACGATCTGCTCGGCCGGCTCGGCTCCTACGCCGGGCTGGTTTATGCCGGCAATTCGGCCGATCCGATTTACGCGAAATTCTTCGGCGACATGCAAGAGCGCCTGACCGCCGCCTATTCGCATTTGCTGTTCTTCACGCTCGAGCTCAACCGCATCGACGACGCGGCGATCGAGACCGCGCTGCGCGATCCAGCGCTCGGTCACTATCGCCCGTGGTTCGAGGACATCCGTAAGGAAAAGCCGTACCAGCTTGAGGACCGCGTCGAGCAGTTGTTTCACGAAAAATCCGTGACGGCTTATTCCGCGTGGAACCGGCTGTACGATGAAACCGTCGCGGGTCTGCGTTTCAAGGTGAACGGCAAGTCCCTCGCGATCGAGCCGACGCTGAATTTATTGCAGGACGCCGACGGGAAAAAGCGCAAGGCCGCCGCGGAAGCGCTCGCCGCCACATTCCGTGCAAACATCCGGCAGTTCGCGCACATCACCAACACGCTCGCCAAGGACAAGGAAATTTCCGACCGCTGGCGCGGCTTTGCCGATGTCGCCGACGCGCGGCATCTTTCCAACCGGGTGGAGCGCGAAGTCGTCGATGCGCTGGTCTCCGCCGTGCGCGACGCCTATCCGCGGCTCTCGCATCGTTACTATGCGCTGAAGGCGAAATGGTACGGCAAGAAAACGCTGCCGCACTGGGACCGCAACGCGCCGCTGCCTAAAGTCGCCAGCCGCGCGATAGGCTGGGGCGAGGCGCGCGAAACGGTGATCACGGCCTACGGCGCGTTCTCGCCGAGGATGGCGGCGATTGCCGACGACTTTTTCACCAAGCGCTGGATCGACGCGCCGGTGCGTCCCGGCAAGCAGCCCGGCGCATTTTCGCATCCCACCGTGCCGTCGGCACACCCCTACGTGCTGCTCAATTACCAGGGCAAGACGCGCGACGTGATGACGCTCGCGCACGAGCTTGGCCACGGCGTGCATCAGGTGCTCGCAGCATCCAACGGCCCGCTGATGGCGCCGACGCCGCTCACGCTGGCGGAGACTGCAAGCGTGTTCGGCGAGATGCTCACTTTCAAGAAACTGCTGGCGGAAACCACCGACAAGAAGCAACGCAAGGCCATGCTTGCCGGCAAGGTCGAGGACATGATCAATACCGTGGTGCGGCAGATCGCGTTTTACAGCTACGAACGCAAGGTCCACACCGAGCGGCGCAAGGGCGAACTCACCGCCGACAAGATTTGCGAACTCTGGATGTCGGTGCAAAGCGAGAGCCTCGGCCCCGCGATCGATCTCAAGCCCGGCTACGAGACGTTCTGGACTTACATCCCGCACTTCATTCATTCGCCGTTTTACGTTTACGCGTACGCTTTTGGGGACTGCTTGGTGAACTCGCTTTATGCGGTTTACGAGAAATCCGCCTCCGGTTTCGCGGAGCGTTATCTTGCGATGCTCTCCGCCGGCGGCACCAAGCACCACGCCGAACTGCTCAAGCCGTTCGGCCTCGACGCGACGGACCCTAAATTCTGGCAGGGCGGGCTGTCGGTTATCGAGGGTATGATTGCCGAACTCGAAGCGCTCGAAAGCTAATTCCTGAATTTCGAGATCGTGGCAGTGGCCGTGTCCAGTGCGGGGCGCGCCTCGCTGTTCACGGTGGAGGAGCGCTTGAGCAGTTCGGCCAGCTGCGTGCGTTCGTCTGCCGTCGTGTAGGGCAGCCAGGCATTGGCGGTGTCGCGGAGCGAGGCGGCGATGACGGCCGCATTGCCGGGCTTCATCGTCATCGAAGCCAGCATGCCCGAAGTGCTGAGCACGGTCCCCACCAGTTGGCGCGTATATCCCTCGAAACCGCGCTTGCGGATGTCGGTGCGCTGCTCGGGCGGCAGCGATTCCATGAACAGCGGGCCGGTGCGCGCCATGCGGGACTGCAGGCGCAGCGTGAAGGACAAGCCGGAGGAAATCTCGTTCTCGTGATCGATCAAGTTGCGCGCCGCCGACTGCGGCCCGCCGTCCTTGCCGGCCTCGTACCGCACGAGGATCTTGTAGCCGATGTTCGCGCTGTCGCCCCAGTCCAGCAGCCATTCGATATCGCCGGCCTTCTCGGGCGGTAGTGCGGCGAGCGCGTCGAGATCGAAAATGCGCTTGAGGTGGCCGGCGATTGGCGCCGTGGTGTAGTTGGGGCGCTCGCCGTTCTTCGCGGCCGTCTCGGTATAGGCGACGAGCGCTGCGGCCGACGCCTTGGCCGCCGCCGCGGATTGCGGGCCGTCGCTGGCGAAAGCGGGCGCGGCGAGGGCGATCGTGCAGGCGATCGCAACCGAGAAAAATGTTTGCTTGAGAGTCATTGGCAGCCCCTTCGTCCACCCGTTGTTGAAAGCTGATATTCCATGCATTGCATGGTGATCTCTCGCGCCGGTTCGTTGTCGCGCTGCATCGTATAGACCTTGCGGAAGGTGTCGATGCTTTCGTCGCGGTTGCAAACCAGTCTGGAGCGGCTTGAGATTTTCTTCGAGGATTTTTCGGTCAGGACGAGCGTGCGTTTCTCGGCCTCGCGCTCGAATTTCATCTCTGGCAGGAAACCAGAATTGACGTCGATCATGTCCCAGCGGTTATCGAGGTCCTGCGGGCCGGCCGTCAGATCGTCCTTGTGAACGATGACATCGAGCTTACCGCGCGCGGGCTTTTCCGGCGCGACGACGAGGGAATAGCGGTTGAACACGATCTGCTGGTCGCCGGCCGTCCCGCTGCAGCCCCATTTCCAGACGCCAGCTCCGGCGGACACGGGTACAGCCGCGATGAGCGCCGCCAGAAAAGCAATTCGCCGCATGGCTCGTCTCCCCCAAGCAAGTTCCCATATTGGTAACATGAGGGCGGCCGCAGGTTCATGACCGACATCGAGAAAAATCGCTTCACCGCCCGCGCCCGGCGCTACGCCAATGTAGGCACCCGGCTCGGCGGCACGGCCGCCCGCATGGCCGGCGCACGCTTTTTCGGCGTGACGTTGGATCGCGGCAAGAACGCGCTAGCGCCGCCCCCCGCGCGTTGAGAGCTGATACTCGGCGCATTCCATCGTGATGTTGCGCGGCGGTTCGCTCTCGCGGACATAACTGTAAACTTTCTTGTAAAGCTCGGTGCTCTCGTCGCGCCCGCCAAGCAGTTTGTTTTTCCGCGACATGCGTTGTGAGGAAACTTCCGTCAAGGTGAGTTTCTTGTTCGGCTCGCCTTCCTTTGCGAACTTCATCACCTGCACCAAACCAAAATCGTCACTCATCGAGTCGTAGCTGTTCTTGAGGTCTTCCGGGCTCTTGATGAGATTGTCCTTGCGGATGATGTCGCGAATGTTTCCGCGCGAGGGTTTCAGCGGCGCGACAAGCAGCGAAAATTTGTTGAACACGACCTGCTCGCTGTCGGTCTGGCCCTTGCAGCCCCACACCCACACCGCGGCACTCGCGGGCGAAGCTTGCGCCATCAGCGCGGCGGCGCACGCGCACGCTGAAAATATTGCCCTCATCGCGAATGTCTCCCGTCTTATTTTTCCGCCGCGATCATCGACGCCAGAACTTTCAGGCCTTCCTCGACGTTGCCGTCTTTCTTTGCCTTGCGCGCTTCGCCGATGACATACAGCAGCCGTGCGCGCTCTTCCGGTTTCGTCGTGATGACCCAGCCGGGCGCGGTGTCGCGCAATGCCGATATCAGGATGCGCTCGTTTGCGGGTTTAAGTCCGGCCGCGATCGTGATCAGCGTGCCCGTGATCATCTCGACATAACCTGTGCGCGCTTGCGAAGCGCCTTCGATCCGTACTGCCGTCCGCTGTTCCGGCGGCAGCTCCTTGAAGAATTGCGGCATCGCGACGGACATGCGCGAATTCAGGCGAAGCATGAAGCTCCATGCCGTGACCATCGCGTCTTCATTATCGGTCATGTTGCGGCCGATCGCGGCGTTCTGATCCACGCCCGGACCGGTACCGAACAGCATCAGTATCTTGTTGGTGGAATTTGCCGCATCGCCCAAATTCACCAGCCAGGGTACGTCGCTCCCCTGCGGCGGCGGCAAGGCGGCGAAAGCTTGCGTGTCGAATATCCGCCGCATGTAATCCGATGCCGGCGGCGCGGAATAATCCGGGCGCTTGCCGGCCTTGGCGAGACCTTCGGTGTGGGCGATGAGTTCGCGCGCCGCCTTCATGGCGGCCTCGGCGGATTGCTGGCCGTCCGCGCGCGCAGCGGGCGCGAGCAGGAGAACGAGACAGACGATGGCGAAGGGGAATCGCATGCGGCATGCTCCGTACGCTTTCCCCGGACGAACGAGATGGCGTTCCCCGGGGAATGGCTTATGTAGCCATAGGCCGCACATCTGACATGCAGGGTTCATGACCGACAAGGAAAAAAACCGCCTCTCCGCCCGCGCCAAACGCTATGCGAAAGTCGGCACCAACGTGGGCGGCGTCGCGGCGCGGATGGCGGGCGCGCGGTTTTTCGGCGTGACGTTGGATCGCGGCAAGAACGCGCTGGAATTGGCCGCGGCGCTCGGCGGGCTGAAGGGTCCGATCATGAAGGTGGCGCAGCTGCTCGCCACCATTCCCGACGCGCTGCCGCCGGAATACGCGACCGAACTCACCAAGCTGCAGAGCCAGGCGCCGCCGATGGGCTGGGCGTTTGTGAAACGGCGGATGAATGCTGAACTCGGCGCCGACTGGCAGAATAAATTCGCCAGTTTCGAACATCATCCGGCGGCGGCCGCGTCGTTGGGCCAGGTGCATCGCGCGCGCTCGCATGACGGCAAGGAGCTGGCGTGCAAGCTGCAATATCCCGACATGCAGTCGGCGGTCGAAGCCGACCTGAGCCAGCTGCAATTGCTGTTCGCCATTCGCAGCCGTTTCGATCCCGGCATCGACACCTCCGAGATCGCGCAGGAAATCGGCGCGCGGCTGCGCGAGGAACTCGATTACGTGCGCGAGGCGAAGCACGTCGCCCTTTATCGCGCGATGCTCAGCAACGAGCCGCAAATCCGCGTGCCGGGCGTGTGGCCGGAGCTTTCCACCGGGCGTCTGCTCACGCTCGACTGGCTTGAGGGACGAAAGCTGCTCGATCACAAGAACGATCCGCTCGATGTGCGCAATTCGCTCGCGACCGCGATGTTCGCGGCGTGGTGGCATCCGTTCAGCCGTCTCGGCGTCATCCACGGCGATCCGCACTTGGGCAACTACACGGTGTTCGATATCGACGGAAAACCCGCTGGCATCAATTTGCTCGACTACGGCTGCATCCGCATTTTTCCGCCTTCATTCGTCGGCGGTGTGGTCGATCTTTATCGCGGGCTTGAGCGCGGCGACGATGCGCTGGTGGTGCACGCCTACGAGACCTGGGGCTTCAAGCGGCTCAATCGCGAGCTGATCGATATTCTCAACATCTGGGCGAAATTCATCTACGGCCCGCTGCTCGACAATCGCGTGCGCACGATCGCGGACGGGGTGAAGCCCTCGGAATACGGACGGCGCGAAGCTTTCCGAGTCAGCCGCGCGCTGAAGGAAAAAGGCCCGGTGACGGTGCCGCGCGAATTTGTGTTCATGGACCGCGCGGCCATCGGCCTTGGCGCAGTGTTCCTGCATCTTTCGGCAGAGCTGAATTTCTACAAATTATTCAACGAAGCGATCGAGGATTTTTCGGTCGATAAAGTCGCCGCCCGGCAACAGGCCGCGCTCACGCAGGCGGGACTATAAGCTTTGGCGTTGCTTTGCTGCCCGGCAGCACGACGATGGCGAGACCCGCGAGGATCAGCGCCATGCCGCCGTAGCGAATGGGCGGAAACACTTCCCCGAAAACAATCGCCGACGCCAATATGCCGGTGCACGGCACCAGCAGCGAAAACGGCGTCACCACCGCGGCGGGATAACGCGTGAGCAGGTGACCCCAGATCGCGTAGGCCAGAACCGTCGAAACCGTTCCGAGATAAATCACCGATGCGAGGCTGATCCACGATGCTTTCGTCACCGCATCCAGCAACGACGCATCGGTATCGAAAAAGTATGACAGTGCGAGCGCTGGCAGCGGCGGCACGAGACTGAGCCACGCCATCAGCGGCACCATCGGGATCGGTTTTTTTGAATTCTTGCTGGCGTGCTTCAGCAGAATATTTCCAATGCCCCAGCTGAACGCGGCGGAAAGCGCAAGGCCGAGCGCGATCAGCGGCAGGTCCACGCCTGCCGAAAAAGCGATCAGCACCAAGCCGGAAAACGCCACGACGATTCCCGCCGTTTGCCGCCGCGTCGGAATCTCGTGCATGAAAATCGCCGCCATCAGCACCGTGAAGAAAACGTGCACCTGCTGCGTCGCGGAGGCGAGCCCGGCCGGCATGCCGTAGCGGAAGGCAAGGAAGACCAGGAAAAACTGTCCGAGGAACAGCGTCGCCCCGGTCGCGATCAGTAGCGGCCATGAAATGCGCGGGCGGGGGAGAAGCAGCACGGGGATGCAGGCGATGAAAAATCGCAGTGCGGTGAGCTGCGCCGCCGTGAAGCTTTCCACCCCCCAGCGGGTCGCCAGAAATGACAGCCCCCAGATGACCGAGGCCAGCACCGCCAGCAGGATGTCGCGCGGCTTCATTCAACAGGCCTCGTTGGCGGGGGTGGCGGCGAGAAGTGGCGCGATCCTAGAGACGCGGGCAGGGCGGCGGCAAACGACTAATTTTGATGGCGGCTATCAACCGATGCGCCCTTTGTCGCCGTTGCCCTGACCGGCCATTTGCGGTAACCGGATGGACCGCTTGATATCTTTGAGACTGCTTGGAGACTGCAATGGCCGACCACGGACACACCGAATACGCGACCGCCGAGGGCAACGATTACGCCGAGCACGAGGCGACCTACGAGTTGTTCATCAAGCTGGTGAAATGGAACGCGGGCGTCATCATCTGCATCGTCGTCCTGATGGCCTATTTCCTCGTCTGAGGAATATCTTGAGGCTTTCGGGTCATGAAAATCGCGGTCGCCACCGAAACTGATCCCGCGGAGCCGCGGGTCGCGGCCACGCCCGAAACCGTCAAAAAATTTATCGCTCTTGGCGCCGAAGTAGCGGTCGCGCGCGGCGCGGGCGCGGGCTCCGGCATTCCGGATTCCGAATTCCAGGCGGCCGGCGCGAGCATCGGCGAGAGCGTCACCAAGGACGCCGACATCGTTCTGAAAGTCCGCCGCCCGGCGCCGGCTGAGCTTTCCGCATATAAAAAAGGCGCGCTCGTCATCGCCATCATGGATCCCTTCGGCAACGAGGCCGCGCTCAAGCAAATGGCGGATGCCGGCATCGCCGCCTTCGCCATGGAGCTGATGCCGCGCATCACGCGCGCACAGTCGATGGACGTTCTCTCCAGTCAGGCCAATCTCGCCGGTTATCGTGCGGTGATCGACGCCGCGGCCGAATATGGCCGCGCGTTGCCGATGATGATGACGGCGGCGGGCACCGTTCCGGCGGCAAAGGTTTTTGTCATGGGCGTCGGCGTTGCCGGTTTGCAGGCCATCGCCACCGCGCGCCGCCTCGGCGGGATCGTCACGGCGACCGACGTGCGTCCGGCGGTGAAGGAACAAGTGCAGTCGCTCGGCGCGAAATTCATCGCGGTCGAGGACGAGGAATTCAAGCAGGCCGAGACCGCCGCCGGTTACGCCAAGGAAATGTCGAAAGAGTATCAGGCGAAGCAGGCGGCATTGGTCGCCGAGCACATCAAGAAACAGGACATCGTCATTACCACCGCGCTCATTCCGGGCCGTCCGGCCCCGCGTCTTGTCACCAAGGAAATGGTGGCGTCGATGCGCCCGGGTTCCGTGATCGTTGATCTTGCGGTCGAGCGCGGCGGCAATGTCGAAGGCGCAAAAGCGGGCCAGGTCGCGGTCGTCGGCGGCGTTAAGATCGTCGGCCACGCCAACGTACCGGGCCGCCTCGCGGCGTCATCCTCGGCGCTGTACGCGAAAAATCTTCTGACCTTCGTCGAGACCATGATCGACAGGAAGGAAAAGAAACTGGCGATCAACTGGGACGACGAGATCATCAAAGGCACAGCGCTCACGCGCGACGGTGCGATTATTCACCCGAATTTCAAGCCGAAGAGCGTGGCGTGATGATGAAAACAAACCGCGATTTCCTTTTTATCCCTCCCCTTGAAAAGGGGAGGGTGGCGAGCCGCGTTTGCGGCGAGACGGGTGGGGATCGGCTACGGACCCCCACCCGCCTCGCTGCGCTCGGCTGCCCTCCCCCTTGCAGGGGGAGGGATAAGAAGTAAGGGAGTCCGCATGGAACACATCACCGCAGTCGATCCCTTCGTCTTTCGCTTCTCGATTTTCGCGCTGGCGGTTTTCGTCGGCTATTACGTCGTGTGGTCGGTGACGCCGGCTCTGCACACGCCGCTGATGTCGGTGACGAACGCGATTTCCTCGGTGATCGTGGTCGGCGGCCTGCTCGCGGTCGGCGTTCCGCTTGCGACCAACGATCAGGGCCCGCTGTGGGCGCGCATGCTCGGATTCGCCGCGCTCGTTCTCGCCTCGGTCAATATTTTCGGCGGCTTTCTGGTGACGCAGCGCATGCTGGCGATGTACCAGAAGAAAAAGAAGTAACAGCGCCATGAACGCCAACATCGCCGCGCTGCTCTATCTGGTCTCCGGGATTTTGTTCATCCTGGCGCTGCGCGGCCTGTCGAATCCGGAAACGAGCCGGCAGGGCAACCTGTTCGGCATGGTCGGCATGGCGATTGCGATGCTCACGACGCTCGCCGCGCATCCGCCGTCCGACAGCATCGGCTGGGGGCTCGTTGTTGGCGGCCTTGTGATCGGCGGCGGCGCCGGCGCGGTGATCGCGCGCAAGGTGCCGATGACGTCGATGCCGGAACTGGTCGCCGCGTTCCACTCGCTCGTCGGCATGGCGGCGGTGCTGGTCGCGGCCGGCGCTTTTTACGCGCCCGGCGCGTTCGACATCGGCCTGCCCGGCGCGATCCATAAATCGAGCCTCGTCGAAATGTCGCTCGGCGTCGCCATCGGCGCGATCACGTTCACCGGTTCGATCATCGCATTTCTGAAATTGTCCGGCCGGATGAGCGGGGCGCCGATCATGCTGCCCGTCCGCCACATCATCAACATCATCATCGCGGCGGCGATGGTCTTCTTTATTTTCGGCCTCGTCGTCTCGCAAAGCCAGATGGACTTCTGGCTGGTGACCGGCCTCGCGCTTATCCTCGGCATCCTCATCATTATCCCCATCGGCGGCGCGGACATGCCGGTCGTCATCTCGATGCTCAATTCGTATTCCGGCTGGGCGGCGGCGGGGATAGGCTTCACGCTCGGCAATAGCGCGCTCATTATCACCGGCGCGCTGGTCGGCTCGTCCGGCGCGATTTTGTCCTACATCATGTGCAAGGGCATGAACCGCTCCTTCATCTCGGTCATTCTCGGCGGTTTCGGCGGCGAAGTGGCGGCGGGCGCGGGCGGCGCCGAGCAGCGCCCGGTCAAGCTCGGTTCGGCGGAAGACGCCGCCTACATTATGAAGAACGCGTCGAAAGTCATCATCGTGCCGGGCTACGGCATGGCGGTGGCGCAGGCGCAGCACGCGTTGCGCGAACTCGCCGATCGTCTCAAGAAGGAAGGCGTCGAGGTTAAATACGCCATCCATCCGGTCGCGGGTCGCATGCCGGGACACATGAACGTGCTGTTGGCGGAAGCCAACGTGCCTTACGACGAAGTGTTCGAACTCGAAGACATCAATTCGGAATTCGCGCAGGCCGACATCGCCTTCGTCATCGGCGCCAACGACGTGACCAATCCGGCGGCGGAAGACGACAAGTCGTCGCCCATTTACGGCATGCCGGTGTTGCAGGTGTGGAAGGCGGGCACCGTGATGTTCATCAAAAGATCTCTGGCTTCCGGTTACGCCGGGATCGACAACCCGCTATTTTACCGCGATAACACCATGATGCTGCTCGGCGATGCCAAGAAAATGACCGAAGGCATCGTCAAGTCGGTGTGATAGCGGCAAAGGGAGAATTTTCATGGCTGACAATAAAAGCAAGCGTGGCGGCGCGGATCGCGCATTGATCGCGGTGAGCGAGCCTTATGAAGTGCGTTACTGGTCGAAGAAGCTCAAGGTGACGCCCGCGAAGCTGAAATACGCGGTGAAGAAAGTCGGCCATTCGTCCAAGAAGGTCGCGGCCTATATCAAGATGCAAAAGCACAAGGCGCGCGACAAGGCGCTGATCGCGCTCAGCCAGCCTTACGAAGTCCGCTACTGGTCGAAGAAGTTCAAGATCACGCCGGCCAAGCTCAAGGCGGCTGTGAAGGTTGCCGGGCATTCGTCCAAGAAGGTCGCGGCCTATCTGGCGAAGAAGAAAAAGCGCCGGGTGAAGCGCAAGTAGAAATTAGGCTCGCGAGAGCCTCCGTCCAAATCTTCCGAGACATCACCTACGCGCGGGTAAAACCGCGCGTTGGTTTTTATGTGTCCGGCTTATTCCCCGAGGAATGACGTCGTGTCGCTGGAGCGGTTGTATTTGAGCGTCAGCTTGTCGATCTGGCAAAGATTGACGTTGCGCCAAAGCACGTCCGGGTAACCCGGCTCGGCCCACGAAATGCGGAAATTCCAGACGCAGCCTTTGTCGGCATTGTTGAATTTCACGAAGACCTTGTCGCCGTCGTCGAGCACGCCGCCAAGTTCGTTGTCTGACCACTCATTGTCGCCGGGATTGTTGAACCCAAGGAACTTGATGCCGTAACCCGTGCCGTTGACGACGGTCACGTTGCGCTCGTCGGCCGCGAAGCTCGGCGACCCGGCCAAAGTTGCGACGGCGATAACAAATCCGAGAAACAATGATTTCATGACGCTTGTCCTTTGTGTCGGCAGCAGACAGTCCGTCGCCGCGCAAAAACGGTCAAGCCTATTTGCGCGGCAGTCCGCATAAACGCTGTGTAAAGCCACGTCGTTATGACGCGAAATATATTTTATGAGTGGCGTGAGACGACGATTACGGAATGAATCGAATGTGATGCGCGCTACAGCGTCCGGAACATCACCAATGCATCGGCATCACCCAACCGCGGATGCGCAAAAACGCCGGGCAGGCATGCCAAAATCTCAAAGCCGCAGGACTGCCACAGCTTCACCGCGCGCTCGTTTGTGGCGATGACGAAATTGAATTGCATCGCGCGGAAGCCGCGCGCCTTTGCATGGCTGAGCGAATGTTCGCACATCGCGCGCGCGACGCCGCGTCCCTGCGCTTCGGCTGCAACCATGTAACCGCAATTGGCGACATGCGCGCCGCCGCCCTGATTGTTGGCGCGCAGGTAATAAGTGCCGATGATTTTTCCGTTATCTTGTTGGTTGCCGTCTTGCGCGACGAAAACTTCGTGTGCGGGAGCCCGCCAATAATCGAGTGCTTGAGTCTTGCTCCAATCGCGCGGCAGGGGATAGGTTTCGCCCGCGCGGATGACCGGTTCAAGCACGCGCCAGATCGCGTCGCCGTCTTTTGCGGTGGCGGGGCGGATCGCGACGGGCGTGCTCATCGCGCCAATGATTCTAGTCGCCCGCCGGCGTGATGCGGAATTCCTTCACCTGCCTGAGCCCCAGCAGATGCTTGGAGAGCGCTTCGACCGCGCGCGGATCGCGGCTGCTGATGGTCATGCGGTACTCGAACAGCTTGCCGCCCTCGCTCAGCCGCGACGACAGGTTGGCCAGCGAAAATCCGTATTTGCCGATCAGCTTGCGCAGTTGCTCCTCGCTCATCACCGACTTGCGGTCGAAGCCGATGACGTGATGCGCGTAATATTCCGACGGCAGCATGCTCTCGATTTTCCGGAACACGTGCAGCACCGCGATGACGATGAGCGCGCCCAGCACGGCGGGAAAATAAAACCCGATCCCGACCAGAATGCCGATGGCTGCCGTAATCCAGATCGACGCCGCGGTGGTAAGCCCGCGCACGTTGAGGCCTTCCTTGAAGATAACGCCGGCGCCGAGGAAGCCGATGCCGGTCATGATGCCCTGCGCCATGCGGGTGGGGTCGGCGCGGATGGTGTCGAGCGGCACCTCCGTCATCCAGTGGAGCTGGTAGACCGTCACCAGCATGAGGAGCGACGACGCCACGCACACCAGCGAATGGGTGCGGAATCCGGCGGGCCGCCCGTGCAGGCTGCGCTCAAGGCCGATGAATCCGCCGATGGCGAGCGCCACCGCCAGCCGCACCACGATGACGAGTTCGTCGTGAGTCATGAAAGTTTGTGCCATAAATCTGTCATATCGCCAGTTGGCGGCGAGGCCAAGCTTTTCTGAGTGGTATCGGTCCGGACATGACGACCCTGAAATGGCTCCTGATCGTGGCGCTCGCCGGTTACGGCGGCATTCTGGCGCTGATGTACGTCTTCCAGCGCACGCTGATGTATTTCCCCGACACCGCGCGCACGCCGCCTGCGTTGGCCGGGCTGCCGCAGGCGGAGGAAGTCACCCTCACCACCGAAGACGGCGAGCGCGTCATCGCCTGGCATGTGCCGCCGCAAGGCAGCAAGCCGGTGGTTTTGTATTTCCACGGCAATGGCGGCGCGCTGAACTTGCGGGCAAACCGTTTCCGCAATCTGGTCTCGGATGGCAACGGTTTGCTGGCGCTGTCCTATCGCGGCTATGGCGGCTCGACCGGCAAGCCCAGCGAAGAGGGGCTGATCCGCGATGCCGGGGCGGCCTATCAATTCGCCGCCTTGCGTTACGGCGCGGCGCGGATCGTAATTTTCGGCGAGTCGCTCGGCACCGGCGTTGCGGTGGCGACAGCCGCGGCGCACCCCGCGGCGGCGCTGATACTGGACGCGCCGTTCACGTCAGCCGCCGACGTCGGCGCTTCGGCCTATCCGTTTTTGCCGGTGCGCTGGCTGATCCAGGATTCGTTCCGCTCGGACGAGCGCATCGCGCGCGTGAATGTGCCGCTGCTCGTGCTGCACGGCGAGGCCGACCGCATCATTCCCATTTCGTTTGCCGAGAAACTGTTCGCGCTGGCGCGCGAGCCCAAGCGCTTCGTGCGCTTTCCCCGCGGCGGCCACGTCAATCTGGATGAATTTGGCGCGACGGAAGCGGTGCGCGCGTTCCTTGCAGAACGCTTTCCCTAAAACAAAAGCGCGGGCCGTAAAGCCCGCGCTTGGAATTTCGTCAGCAATCGAAAAGCAGATCAGCCGAAACGCGGCGGACCGCCACGGCCGCGGCCACCTGCGCCGCCCGCACCGCCAGGTCCACCGGCGCCGGGAACGACGCGGGGCTTCATCGGCAGCAGGCCTTCGCGCTGCATCTTCTTGCGCGCGAGCTTGCGGGCGCGGCGGACGGCTTCCGCCTTTTCCCGCGCCTTCTTTTCCGACGGTTTTTCGTAATGGCCGCGAAGCTTCATCTCGCGGAAAATGCCCTCGCGCTGCATCTTTTTCTTCAGCGCCTTGAGAGCCTGGTCGACGTTGTTGTCGCGAACGAGAACCTGCACGCTTGCTCCTTTATCCCTAACCGCGGTCGGGTTGATTGTCTGGGAACCCGGTAATGGGGGCTCCGTGAGTTGCGCCGAAGTAACAGAAAAGGGGTTAAGAGTCTATCCGCGAAGCCTGTTTCGTGAGGCCTGGACAGGGCTTTAACCGCCGGATTTCGGGCCTTTCAGAACATCGTATTGGGGTTGGCCGCCTTCTCGGGGACGACCTGCAGCACGTCCCAGTGTTCGACCACCTTGCCCTCGTCATCGAGGCGGAAAATGTCGATCCCGGCCCAGGTGTGATCGCCCGGCCATTCCTGCCGGCAGTGCAGGACCACATAGTTCCCTTCCGCGATGACGCGCACGAACTCGACCCGCTTGCCGGGGTATTCGCGCGCGGCCTCCTCGAAATAGTCGATGAAGGCCTGCTTGCCGTCGGCGACGCTGGGGTTGTGCTGGATATATTGCGCCCCGGCGTAGCGCTCGATCGCCTCGCGGGGGCGGCACTGGTTGAACATCAGGTCGTAAAAGGCCGTGACGTTGCGCTTGTTGCGCTCCAGATTACTCATTTCGTCTAACCCTTAAACGCTTGGCCTATTTTGCGGTCCGGCCGGCGCCTGGAAAGTAACCCACAGCCGCAATTTGTCCTCTTCATACGGCAAAGTTTGGTGTAAACCTTGTCGTTTCCAGTAAGCAGCGAAAGCGGATTGGGAACCTGCCGTGAACATACAGATGTCTGAGCGCCTGACCACGAAGCATTCACTTGGCGCCCTTGTGATCGAGGGCAAGACGAAAAAGGTCTATCAGATCAAAGGCGGTGCCGATCTGGTGGCCGTGATCTCGAAGGACGACATTACGGCGGGCGACGGCGCCAAACACGACATCATCCCCGACAAGGGCCGCCTCGCCAACGCGACCACATCCAATGTCTTCCGCCTGCTCAAGGCGTGCGGTTTGCCGGTCGCCTTTGTCGAGCAGGACAGCGCCACTTCGTTCGTCGCGCCGAACTGCGTCATGCTGCCTTATGAGGTGGTGGTCCGCCGCGAAGCGCACGGGTCTTATCTCAAGCGCAATCCGCATTTCGCGAAGGGGCAGTTGTTTCCGCAACTGATCGTCGAGTTCTTCCTCAAGACCAAGGACAAGGACTGGAAGGGCAAGCCGCTCACCTGCGATGATCCGCTGCTGATCTATTCGAAGGACGCCGAAAAAATTCAGCTGTTCAATCCGGCAAAACCGCTGCAGGGGCAGGAGCCGTTCCTCACCCTCGCGCAGTCGGACGTGTTCAGCCGCGACGACGAATGGAAGATTTTCCCCGACATGCGGCGCATCGCGCGCCACGCTTTTCTTGTGCTGGAGAAAGCCTGGCAGCTCGAAGGCGGCGCGCTGGTCGATTTCAAGGTTGAGTTCGGTTACGACCAGAAAGGCAATCTGTTGCTCGCCGATGTGATCGACAACGATTCATGGCGCGTGATCGAGGGCGGCTCCTATATCGACAAGCAGGTCTATCGCGACGGCGGCGCGCTCGACGACGTTGCCGCGAAATACCGGCGCGTCGCGGAGATCACCGGTCATTTCCAGGTGCCCCGCCAGCGCATCATTCTTTGGCGCGGTTCGGAAAAGGACAATCCGGAAGCCTTCACCAAGGCGCTCGGCGAGCTGGCGGACCTGATGACGGTGGTGACCTGCTCCGTGCACAAGGAGCCCGTCGCTGCCGCCGGCATTTTCAGCCGCATGCAGCAGGAGGTTCCGGACACCGTGGTGATCGCCTATATCGGGCGCTCGAACGGCGCGGGTCCGGTGCTGTCCGCCATGTCGACCGTTCCGGTCATCACGGTGCCGGCCAGCGTGAAGGAATTCCCCGACGATGTATGGTCGTCGTTGCGGGCGCCGAGTTCGGTTCCGGTCATGACGGTGCTTGAGCCCGGCAACGCGGTGCTCGCCGCTTTGCAGATTCTATCCGCGCGCAGTCCCCGGCTTTACGCCTATGTGCGCGGCGAAATTGAAAATCGGGCAGTGAATACCATTCAGCTATGACCGGAGCGCCGGACCGCGGGGCGGTACCGGCGGCCCCGCTGCTCGCCGAGGTCAGCAAGCTCAAGGCCGAACTTGCCGCGGCGCGCGCCCGCATCGCCGAGCTTGAAGCGAGAGCCGATGTCGATCCGCTCACCGATATTCTCAACCGGCGCGGTTTTGAGCGCGAACTGGCGCGCTCGCTGGCGCATGTGAAGCGCTACGGCAGCAAGGCCGTGCTGATCTATCTCGATCTCGACGACTTCAAATCGGTCAACGACCGCCACGGCCATGCCGCGGGCGATGCGCTGCTCAAGGGCGTGGCGGCGCGGCTGACGCGCCATGTGCGCGCCTCCGATGTGACGGGGCGGCTTGGCGGCGACGAGTTCGCGGTGATGATGTGGAATCTCGACATGGCGGCGGCCGAGGCCAAGACGCGCGAGATGGAAACGCTGATTGCAAAAGAGCGGGTGAATCACGGCGGGGTGGAAATATCGGTCGGTGCCTCCGCCGGCTTTGCCGCGCTTGAGAAGGGCCACACGGCGGCGCAGGCGATCGATGCCGCCGACAAATCGATGTATGCGCGCAAGAACGCGCGGCGCGGAACTTAAGCGATGATGTCCGGTGTGAGCTGGTCGTCGATGCGGCGGATCTGGTCGCGCAGCACCAGTTTGCGTTTTTTCAGCCGCTGTACCTGGATGAGGTCGGAACCCGGCGAATCAATCAGCGCGTCGATAGCCGCGTCGAGGTCGCGATGCTCCTGAAGCAGGCGCGCCAGTTGCTCCCGCAGCTCATGTTCTTCTTGCGTGTTCATCGCCACCGCAGGTTGGCGGCCCGGCCTTTGGCCGGCCGTCGGTGCGCTTAAATCTAGATAATTATTACGTTTTCCACAGGGGGCGTTCAAGCGCCGGGGCCATGCCGGTAACGCTTTGTGGCGTTTGTCGCAATTTATTACCCACAAACACAGGCCGGAGGTCGACTTGCGGCGGCCCTGATGTAGACTTAGCTCGTCAGGGAAACACATGATTGAGGAGACATGCTGTATGTCGATGCAATCGCACCTTGTAGAACTCGAAAAGCGTCATCAGGCACTTGAGAGCGAGATCCACGAAGCTCTCGCGCACCCCGCCGAAGACGGCCTTAAAATCGTAGAACTTAAACGCCGCAAGCTGCTGCTGAAGGACCAGATCGCGCGTCTTCGGCAGGATCACAGCGCCAGCGTCCATTAAATCGCCCGCACCGGGCATTTGTTATTTTTGCATGCGTAACCGCCGGCTCGCTGCCGCGAGGCGGCGGTTTTGCGTTATAGTGCCCCCAACAAAAAAGCCGATCCGAAGCCTCGGGGGAGGAAGCCATGCCCAAATTCACCAGAGCTGTTGTGCTCATTCTGGCCGCGCTCGCCTGCGCGCTGTGCGCTCCTGCATCGGCGGCGGAATATCCCACACGCACGATCACGCTGGTGGTGCCTTATCCGCCCGGCGGCGGCGTCGATGCGATGGCGCGCATTCTCGCCGACAAATTATCGGCGGCGCTCAAGCAGAATGTTGTCGTCGATAATCGCGGCGGCGGCGGCGGAAATATCGGCACCCGCGTGGTGGCGCGTGCCGAGCCGGACGGCTACACGCTGCTCCTCGGCCACACCGGCACAATCTCGATCAATCCCAGCCTCTACACCAATGCCGGCTACGATCCGCGCAAGGATTTCGCGCCCATCGGGCTTGTCGCATCGATGCCGGTCGCGCTGATCGCGCATCCGTCTTTCCCGGCGAAGACGATCGCCGATTTTATCGCAATGGCGAAGAAACAGCCGGGCAAGTTCAATCTCGGCACCTCGGCGATGGGCACCGGCGGCTACATGTGCGCGGAACTTTTCAAGTCGCTCGCCGGCATCGATGTCGCGATCATTCCCTACAAGGGCACCGCGCCGGTGATGAACGATCTGCTCGGCGGGCATGTGCCGGTGGCGTTCGGCGTGCTGCCGCCCGCGCTCGGCAACATCGAATCCGGCAACCTGCGCGCCATCGCGGTGACCAGCCTCAAGCGCACGACGCTGCTGCCGAACGTGCCGACCTTCGATGAGTCGGGCCTGCCCGGCTTCGAGGCGGTGCTGCATTATGGAGTGCTGGCGCCCGCCGGAACGCCGAAGGAAATCATCGACCGGCTCAACGCGGAGCTGATCAAGATCGTCGGCACCGATGATGTGAAGAAGCGCATCAATTCGGAAGGCGGCGATCCGATGACCTCGACGCCGGCGGAATACGCCAAGGACATCGACCGGGAAGAAACCAAATGGGGCGGGCTGGTTCGCAAACTGGGCTTGAAGGTCGAGTGATGCGCCACAAGCCGGGGCACGTTTTCGCCGCGCTGCTGGCGGCTGCTTTGTCCGTGTTTTGCGCCGCCGCATCGGCGCAGGACTATCCCAATCACCCGATCACGCTCGTTGTGCCGTTTGCGCCTGGCGGCGGCAACGACACGATGGCGCGCCTCGTCGCGCAGCACATGAGCCAAACGCTCGGCCAGCAGGTCATCGTCGACAATCGCGCTGGGGCAGGCGGCACCATCGGCACCCGTTTCGTCGCGCGCGCAGCGCCCGATGGCTACACCTTGCTGCTCGGCCACAGCGGCGTGATGGGCGTCGGGCCGTCGTTCTATCCGAATGTCGGCTACGATCCGCGCAAGGATTTCGAGCCGCTCGGCCTGATCGCATCGCTGCAATACGCCATGGTGGTCACGCCATCGCTGCCCGCCAATACGGTGGCGGAATTCATCGCGCTCACGAAAAAGCAGCAGGTGAACTATGCCTCCGCCGGCGTCGGCTCCGGCTCGCACATCGCGACCGAGCATTTCGCCGCCATGGCGGGAATTCAGATGACGCACGTGCCCTATCGCGGCACCGGACCGGCGCTCAACGATCTTGTCGGCGGCCACATCGCCATGCACATGGGGCCGATCCCCGCCCTCATCGGCCTCATCCGCGGCGGCAGTGTGCGGGCGATCGGGGTGACCGGCATGGCGCGCTCGCCGGTGATGCCGGATGTTGCGACCGCGAACGAATCCGGCCTGCCCGGTTACGAGACGGTGCTGCATTACGGATTGCTGGCGCCCGCCGGGACGCCGAAGGAGATCGTCGAGAAGCTGAACAAGGCCATGCGCGCGGCGCTCACCGACAAGAATGTTCGCGCGCGCATTATCGACGACGGCGGCGAGCCGGTCGGCTCGACGCCTGTGCAGCACGCCGCCTACATCGACAGTGACGAGAAGAAATGGGGTTCGCTGGTGCGCAAGCTCAATTTGAAGGCGGAGTAGATGATGATGCTTCGCGCCGCCGCGTTATTTGCGTTTCTGCTGATCGCATTTCCCGCGCTGGCGCAGGACGTGCGCGGCCTCGAACTGTGCACGAGTGAAAAGCAGATGGAGCGGCGCACATCTTGTCTGCAAAGCAACGTTGAATTTCTGCAGCAGAAGATCAACAAGAACGCGCTCGAAGCGCAGCAGAAGTTGACGGCGGCGCACAAGGAAATCGTGGCTCTGAAAGAGACGCTGGCGAAAATGCAGGTGTCGCTGGACGAATTGAAGAAGGCGAAGCCTGCGGGGAAACCCTAGACCGCTTTCGTCATCTCTCTCAATTTGAATTTCTGAATCTTGCCCGTGCTCGTCTTCGGAATTTCCGCGAACACGACGTAGCGCGGGCATTTGTAGGCGGCCAAATTCTTCCGGCACCACTGCATCAGGTCGTCGGCGCTTGCCTGCTGCCCCGGCTTCAATTCAACGAAGGCGCAGGGCGTCTCGCCCCATTTCTCGTCCACCTTGGCAACGACCGCCGCCGCAGCGACGGCGGGATGTTTGTAGAGCGCGTCTTCGACTTCGATGGATGAGATGTTCTCGCCGCCGGAAATGATGATGTCCTTCGAGCGGTCTTTGAGCTGGATGTAACCGTCCGTGTGCATGACACCGAGATCGCCGGTGTGGAACCAGCCGCCGGCGAAAGCCTTTTCGGTCGAAGCCTTGTTTTTCAGGTAGCCCTTCATCACCACGTTGCCGCGCATCATCACTTCGCCCAGCGTCTCGCCATCGCGCGGCACGGGGGCAAGCGTGTCGGGATCGAGCACGTCGAGTGCCTCCAGCGCGCCGTAGCGCACGCCCTGGCGCGCTTTCTTCGCGGCCTGTTCGGCGTTCGGCAATTTGTCCCACGCCGCGTTCCAGTCGTTCACCACCGAGGGGCCGTAACATTCCGTCAGCCCGTAAAGATGCGTGACGTTGAAGCCCGCGCCCTTCATGGCGGCGAGCACGGCCTCCGGCGGCGGAGCGGCGGCGGTGAAAAATTCGACGACGTGCGGCAGCGGCTTCTTCTCAGTTGCAGGCGCGTTGAGCAGCGTCGACATCACGATCGGCGCGCCGCACAGGTGCGTGACCTTGTCGTTGGCGATGGCGTCGAACATCGCGTTCGCGCGCACTTGCCGCAAACACACATGCGTTCCGGCGACGACCGAGATCGACCACGGGAAGCACCAGCCGTTGCAGTGGAACATCGGCAGCGTCCAGAGATAAACCGGATGCTTGCCCATGCCGCAGGTGACGATGTTGCCTGTCGCCAGCAGATACGCGCCGCGATGGTGATAGACGACGCCCTTCGGATCGCCGGTTGTCCCCGATGTGTAGTTGAGCGAGATCGCGTCCCATTCGTCATCCGGCATTTTCCACGCGAAGTCCGGATCGCCGTTCGCGATGAAGTCCTCGTATTCGATCTTGCCCAGCCGCTCGCCGGCGCCGGTGAATTCGGGATCGTCGTAGTCGATCACGAACGGTTTGGCTTTGCAGAGCGAGAGCGCTTCCTTCATCACCTTGGAAAATTCGCGGTCGGTGATCAGCACCTTCGCGTCGGCATGATCGAGCGTGAAGGCGAGGATGGCGGCGTCGAGGCGCGTGTTGAGCGAGTTGAGCACCGCGCCGGTCATCGGCACGCCGTAGTGCGCCTCCAGCATCGCCGGCGTATTCGGCAGCAGCACCGACACGGTATCGCCGCGCCCGATGCCGCGCTTTGCCAGCGCCGAGGCGAGCTTTCGCGAGCGCGCGTAAAAATCCCGGTAGTTACGGCGGATCTTGCCGTGGATGACGGCGGTGTGGTCGGGGAATACGGCGGCCGCGCGCTCCAGAAAGCCGAGCGGCGTCAGCGGCTGAAAGTTCGCCGGATTGCGATCGAGATCGGTGTCGTAAGGCGATTTCGCCATTGGTTTTCCCCTTGCAGGAAAACCTAGCGGCCAATCTCTGACTTGTCATCGCCGGGCTTGTCCCGGCGATCCCGCCTAGGGAGGCAATGCGGTGCAAAAAAGTCGGGATGGCCGGGACAAGCCCGGCCATGACGGTAAAAACTATCCGTGCAGCAATTCCAGCGTCCCCGAGCGCACCAGCTCGATGGAGATGAGGAACAGCAGCACCAGCGTGATCTTGTAGAAAATCTCGGTCGGCGTGCGCCGCACCAGCCAGAAGCCGAAGGCATTCGCCGCCATCGCCAGCGGTAATAGCGCCAGCGAGGTGCCGAGCCCCTTGGCGGAAAATTGCCCCAGCGCGAAATAGGGCGGCACCTTGAGCACGTTCAACGTCGCAAAGAAGATCGCGTTGGTGCTCACGAACGCCATCTTCGCCATTTTCAGCCGCAGCACGTACATCTGATAAGGCGGCCCGCCCGCCTGGCAGATGGTCGATGTGAAGCCCGAAAGCGCGCCCCAGAACAGGCCGCCGGCGACGCTGGCGCTGCCCACTTCGGCGGCGACGCGCTTGGGCCCCATCCAGGCGCCGATCCAGGTGTAGAGCACGAAGGCGATGGTGATGACGCCGACGAAGACGCGCACCATGGATTCGGAAATATGCGCCGCCAGCGCCCAGGCGGCGGCGACGCCGATGACGGCGCCGGGCAGCGCGATGGCGAGCACGCGCCCGTTCCAGTCCTTGCGGTAAACCCACACGGCGGCGGAATCCTGCGCGATCATGATGGGCAGAAAGATCGCGGCGGCTTCCAGCGGCGGCATCACCAGCGCCAGCATTGGCGTGGCCATTTGCCCCATGCCGGCAAAGCCGCCCTTGGAGAGCCCAAGCGCGATCACCGCCGGGATGGCGAGGACGTAAAACAGCGGATCGGTGATGACGGTCACGGGCGGGCCTTCGGCGATGCGCCTCTGACTACGCAATCACCCCCGCCTTCACCAGCCTTGTTTGCGCATGGCCGCCGCGACACAATCGGGGTCAACGAGAATAAACGGGAGGAAGGCTAAGATGGACGCCCGCGCGAGCCGATACCAGGAAGTCTATGCGCGCGCCTGCCGCGATCCGGAAGGGTTCTGGGCGGAAGCGGCGCGCGAGATCGACTGGTACGAGTCGGCCAAAAAAGTGTTCGACCCGAACGCAGGCGTCTACGGCCGCTGGTTCGTGGGCGCGTCCTGCAACACCTGCTTCAACGCCATTGACCGTCACGTGCAGCGCGGGCGCGGCAAGCAGCCGGCGCTGATCTATGACTCGCCGATGACCGGCACGAAAACGACGTTCACCTACGAGCAACTGCTCGACGAAGTGAAAACGCTCGCTGCGATCTTGCAGGATTTCGGCGTCGTCAAAGGCGACCGCGTTATTCTCTATATGCCGGCGGTGCCGGAGGCGCTGTTCGGCATGCTGGCCTGCGCGCGCATCGGCGCCATTCATTCGGTGGTGTTCGGCGGTTTCGCGCCGAAGGAACTCGCGACGCGCCTGAACGACTGCAAGCCGAAACTGATCCTCTCCGCGAGTTGCGGGCTCGAGCCCGGCCGCGTGGTGAAATACAAGCCACTGCTCGACGACGCGATCAATCTCGCAAAAGAAAAACCGCAGGCCGTGCTTATTCTCCAGCGCCCGCAGGAAACCGCGGAACTTAGCCAGGGCCGCGATCACGACTGGGGTGCGCTCCGCGCTGCCGCCATCAAGGCAAAAAAATCCGCCGACTGCGTTCCCGTCGCTGCCACCGATCCGCTTTATATCCTCTACACCTCGGGCACGACCGGAATCCCGAAAGGCGTGGTGCGCGACAACGGCGGGCATCTGGTCGCGCTGAAATGGTCGATGAAAAATTTCTACGACATCGATCCCGGCGAAGTGTGGTGGTCGGGCTCCGACGTCGGCTGGGTGGTCGGCCATTCCTACATCGTCTACGCGCCGCTGTTCCACGGCTGCACGACGGTTCTCTACGAAGGCAAGCCGGTCGGCACGCCGGACGCCGGCGCGTTCTGGCGCGTGTGCGCGGAACATAAAGTCGCCGCGCTGTTCACCGCGCCGACGGCGTTCCGCGCCATCAAGAAGGAAGACCCGAAAGGAACGCTGATCAAGAATTACGACCTGTCGAAATTCCGCACGCTGTTTCTCGCCGGCGAGCGCGCCGATCCGCCGACGGTGGAATGGGCCGAACAGGTTTTGAAAGTGCCGGTGATCGACCACTGGTGGCAGACGGAAACCGGCTGGTGCATCGCCGGCAATCCGGTCGGCCTCGGCGCGCTTCCCGTCAAGCACGGCTCCGCCACCGTGGCGATGCCGGGTTACGAAATCGACATCGTGGACGACGCCTGCAAGAAATTACCGCGCGGCACGATCGGTTCGATCGTCGTCAAGCTGCCGCTGCCGCCCGCGTGCCTGCCGACGCTGTGGCAGCAGGACGGCCGCATGCGCGAATCCTATCTCGACGAATTTCCCGGCTACTACAAGACGGCGGACGCCGGCTACATCGACGACGATGGCTACATCTACGTGATGAGCCGCACCGACGACATCATCAACGTCGCCGGCCACCGGCTCTCCACCGGCGGCATGGAGGAGGTGCTGGCCGGCCACCACGACGTTGCGGAATGCGCGGTGCTCGGCATCAAGGACGATCTCAAGGGAGAGGTGCCGTGCGGCTTCATCGTGCTCAAAGCTGGCGTCAACCGCCCGCCGAGCGAGATCGAGGCCGAGATCGTCGCGCTGGTGCGCGAGAAAGTCGGGCCGGTCGCGTCCTTCAAGCTGGCGATCACGGTGGCGCGTTTGCCGAAAACGCGCTCGGGAAAAATCCTGCGCGGCACCATCAAGAAAATCGCCGACGGCGATGCGTGGACCATGCCGGCCACCATCGACGATCCGGCAATTCTGGATGAGATCAAGGGCGCGTTGAAGGGGAAGGGCGTGGGGGCGTAGACATAGTCCTCTCAGCCGTCATGGCCGGGCTTGTCCCGGCCATCCACGCCTTGCTTCAATCGGTAAATGACAGGCGGCTGGGTTTATTTCATCACTAATAAACGCGACGGCGTTCTCTATGCCGGAGTGACGAACGATCTCGCGCGCCGCGCATTCGAACATCGCGAGGGACTCGTGAAGGGATTCACAAAACGTCACGGCCTGAAGCGGCTGGTCTACTACGAGTGGTTCGACGATATCCGCGATGCCATTCAGCGCGAATCGACGATCAAGCATTGGCCGCGCGCATGGAAGGTTCGGCTGCTGCACGGGATGAACTCGGAATGGAATGATCTGTACGACACGCTTCTCTGAGCAGGAATGCGTGGATGGCCGGAACAAGTCCGGCCATGACGAGAATTGAAGCGTCAGCAGTGAAGACGTGGATTGCCGGGTCAAGCCCGGCAATGACTAGAGAGGATTAAGTCCGGCCATGACGAAAATAGAAGCGTCAGCAATGAAGGCGTGGACGCCCTTTTGAAATACGGGCGCGGAAGCGTGTCCTCCGGGACGAATAAACCGGCGCGCGGGCTGTTTAAAAGATGGATGGCCGGTGCGTTGAAAGGCCGCGAAATCACGCAATAGTTGATCGCAAGCCCGGCGCGATCCGGGTTAAACTACAGCCGGACGATGACTTTCCGGCCGGCGGCCGAAAGCGCCGTTGTGCCCGCCCGCAGGAGCGGCACTGCCATGGCGTCCACGCACGAGACGAGCAGCGAGGCTCCGGCGCCGGACGAAATCCGCGCGGCGGTTGAGCGCATGCTGGTGAGCGACGTCTTCAGCCCCTCGCCGCAGCTGGTCGCATTCCTGCGCTTCGTGGTCGAGGCGCTGTTGCACGGCAAGGCTGACCGCATCAAGGGCTACACCATCGGCGTCGAGGTGTTCCGGCGTGACATCAAATTCGATCCGCAGCTCGATCCGATCGTGCGCGTGGAAGCGACGCGACTGCGCCGCACCATCGAGCGTTATTACGCCGGTGCCGGCGCGTTTGAGACGATCATCATCGACCTGCCGCGCGGCTCTTACGTTCCGGTTTTCCGCCGCCGCGGAGCGGAAGCCCCGATGCCGTCCCGGCGGCCGCTGGAAATTTTAAGCCACGCCGCGCGGCGGCGGCCGGTGCTGGCGTCCGCGATAGCGGCTGTGTTCATCGCGGCCGTCATCACAGCCGGCGTCACCTTGAATACTTTCATTCAGCAGGCGCTGTCTTCCGGCACATATTCGTCTGCCGATGCCATCGGCCCGCTACGGCCCGGCAACGGCATGCCGACCCTCGTTGTGCAGCCGTTCGATGTCGTGGGCACCGCCGATCCGCGTTTGCCCTCGGCGCCAAGCCTGCTGGAAAAAACGCGCGATGCCTTCTCGCGCTTCGATGCCATCAACATCGGATCGGAATCGTTGCCTGCCGGCGAGCGCGTCGATTACCGGCTGTTCGGGTTCATCGAATATCACGGCGACGGCACGGCCAGTCTCCGGTTCCGTCTGCTGGATGTCGTCGATGGCAATTCGGTGTGGACGCGGACTTTCGACCGGCTTGCCGTGGGGCGGGATCGCGCGGCGTCGGAAGACGGCATCGTGTTTGAGCTGGCGGCCACGTTGCTGCAGCCATTCGGACTTATCCGCTCGCGCGAGCGCAACAAAAGTCTTACCTCCAGCGACGCAAGCGATCCCCGCTACCGCTGTCTTCTGCTCACCTCCGATGCGTTCCGCACTTTCGATCCGCCCGAATACGATCGCGCGCGCTCTTGTCTTGAACAGCTGATCGCGATCAGCCCGAGCTTTGGCGACGGGTTCTCTTATTTGGCCTCGCTCTATAATCGTGAGTATCTGTATGGATTCGGAAAAGGCGCCGACGATCCGCGAACGCTCGACCGCGCTTTGCAATTGGCCCGGCGCGGCATCGAATTGCAGCCGGTGAGTGCGCGCGCCAACCAGGTGTTGAGCGCGGTGCTTTTCACCCGGCGGGACACCACCGCCGCCTTCGCGGCCGTCGAAAGGGCGATGGCGCTCAACCCGTACGATCTGATCATCGTGGGCGAATATGGCGGCCGGCTGATTACCTCCGGCGAAATTGAGCGCGGCATGCAGGTGCTGCAGCGCGCGGCTGGCGACGGGGGCTTGCGCCCCTCCTGGCACCATTTTTATTTATTCCTCGGCAGCTATCTCAACGGCGATCTGACCGAGGCAACGCGCCAGGCCGCCGAAATGACCAGCGATACCTATACGCATGGACTTATGGCGCGCGCGCTCGCGGCGGCGGCCAATAAAGACCAAGCGAGAGCGCGCGAGGCCTTGGAACGGCTGGTCGCCTTGCGCCCGGCCTGGCGCTCCAATCCCCGTGGCGAACTGGAGAAGTACATTTCATCGCCCCTGATCGTGGACCGCCTCGTCCGCGATCTTGCCGCCGCCGGCCTGCCGGGCGGGGTTTGAGGGAAGCCATTGTTTTTAAATCGTTATTTTCGCGCCTAGCACCCAGATAACAGTAAGTTTCTTCCGCTTTCGCTCCGGACAAGACAATAAACCGCGCGCGCTCCAATTAGGGCGCGAGTCGAGAGTCTTGTTGAGGGGCACATCAAGCGATGACGGGCTGCAAAAAGAGTTTTTCCGCCGTTACGGGCGCGGATGTCATCTCGATGGCAGACCGCGGCAGCGTTTTGCCGCAGCCCCCGGAGAGCATGGTGCTCACGATCGGCAATGTCGCGAAGATGTTCAATGTATCGCAGCTTGTTCTGCGGTTTTACGAACTCCGCGGCCTGATCAGGCGGCGCGAAGGTATGGGCGGCGTCCGGGTTTATAGCTGGACGGATTGCAGCCGGATCGTCTTCATCAACAAATGCCGAAAGGTTGGCCTAAGCCTTTCCGATATCGCTCCTATCATTGCAGCCGCCGGCAAGAATGTTTCCGCTCAGGATATGCGGCGCGCGCAGGAAGCCTGCGTCGATCTGGTCAAGCGGCTTGAGGGGCAACGGAAGGTTATCGACGGCGTGCTCGCGGAAATCGCGCACATTTATCCGGTGTGACCTTCGCCGTCACCACGGCAGACACGGAAACACGGTGTCCGAAGCGAGGATGACTACCGCGGCGCCGAGCAGGGCGGCTAATTTGAGCCAGCGGCCGAGGACGCCGAGCACCAGCGTGGGGAGCACCAGCACCACGAAGAACGCGGTCGAGAGCGCGACTCCCATCAGTTCGAATCCGTCGCGGCGCGCGTTCGAGATGTTCCACCACTGCACGATGCTGCCGAGCCAGAACAAGGTACCGAGGCCGGCGGCCACGAGCACGGCGATTCGTAACGGTGAATATTTCGCGGTCGTGCCGGACATCGTCGCCTTCCCCGGTAATGCGCGGGCAGGCTAGCCGACTTTGACGTCTTTCCAAAATCCGAACCGCTCGGCGGTTTGCTGCATCTTCGGCAGCGGCTTTTCGTATTGCCAGGCGTTGCGGGCGTGGCGCACGCCGTCGATCACGACATCGTAAAACTGCACGCCGTGCGGGCAGGCAAGGTCGTCGTCGGTTTGCGCGGCCTTCTCCAGCCACTCGCGGCGCACGGCTTGCGCCGGAAAATATCGGTAGCCGCCGGCCTCAATGGCATCGGCGCTGTCGGCGATGACTTTATCGTTGAGCGTGGCTTTCATCGCGCGCTCCCGCGCACTCACCGCGAGCGGATCAATTCTCGTCCGCGTCGGCCTTGTCCTTGCCGCCGAGCTGCTTGAGCTTGGCGAACACGGCGCTCACGTTCAGGTCGCTGCCGCCCGGCTGAGCGGCTTCGGCTTCCGCCGCGGCGGCTGCGGCTTCCGCTTCCTTGCGCGCGGTGGTCTCGGCAGCGGGGAGCAAGGTTGCGCCCGCGGCTTCCACCGGCGCCGGCTTTTCCTTGTTCGCGCGGTTCACTTCGAGATCGAGATCGGTCTGCGAGCACAGGCCGAGCGTCACCGGGTCCATCGGAACCAGCGTCGCGGCGTTCCAGTGCGTGCGTTCGCGGATGGCGGAGATGGTCGACTTGGTGGTGCCGACCAGCCGCATGATCTGGCTGTCTTTCAGTTCGGGATGATTGCGCACCAGCCACAAGATTGCGTTTGGGCGGTCCTGTCGGCGCGAGACCGGCGTGTAACGGGGGCCCTTCTTGCCGCCGCGGTCGGCATCGGACATCGGCACTTTCGGCTCGGAGAGTACGAGCGATTTGCTGTGATCGGCCTCGGCTTCGGTGATCTGCTCGCGGGTGAGCTGCCCCGTTTGGACGGGATCGAGGCCCTTGATGCCTTGCGCGGCGTCGCCGTCGGCGATCGCTTTGACCTCGAGCGGATGCAGCTTGCAGAATTCGGCCACCTGATCGAACGAGAGCGAGGTGTTCTCCACCAGCCATACGGCGGTGGCTTTCGGCATCAATGGCGCGTTCGACATGGGTTGGCCTCCGGCAAATGTCCCCTGAGCTTCGCCCGCCCTTCCGGACGAAGCACCAGATCATCGGGGATGATCGGAAAGTGGCCGGAATATAGGCACCGCGAGGGTGATGCGCAACCTTGGCTTGAGCCTGTGAATTTGGGGCCGCAGGCGCGGGAATCGTGCGAAAATCCCTTTTTGCGGCAATAAAACGAAAGCCACCTGCATGAGCGATGTCGAACTTGGCCGGCTGCTGTTGGGCCTCGTCAGTTTGCTGATGATGGCGTTGGCCTTCGGCCGCCTGTTCGAGCGGCTCTCGATGCCGCATGTGGTCGGCGAAATCGTCGGCGGGCTGCTGCTGGGGCCGAGCTTGCTCGGGCTGTTCCTGCCCGACGTGCATGCCTGGATTTTCAAGGCCTTCCCGGCGCAGGGCGCGCTGCTTGCCGCCTTCTACTGGATCGGTCTCATTCTGCTGATGTTCGTCGCCGGCTTTCGCGTGCAGCGCGAGCTTACCAGCGGCGACTGGCGCAGCGTTTCGGTCATGCTGATTTCCAGCATCGTCTTTCCGATGCTGGGCGGCTGGTATCTCACACTGCTGATCGACCAATCGCGCATGATGGCGCCCGGCGCCAATCCGCTTTCGTTCCATCTCGTGCTGGCGATCGGCACGGCGGTCACTTCCATTCCGGTGATCTCGCGCATCTTCCTCGAACTCAATTTGATGTCGACGCGCTTTGCCAAGGTCGTGCTGATGACCGCGACCTTGCAGGACCTTGTGCTGTGGACGGCGCTGGCGGTTGCGACCGGGCTTAATTCCGGCCGCAGCGCGGATGGTGCGCGGCTCGGCATCGTGATTGCGACGACGGTGTTCTTCATCGGACTGTCCATAGTGCTCGGTCCCCCGCTGCTGCGCTGGATGGGGCGTCACATGCCGATCAAGCGCGACACCTCGGCATTGGTCGGCTACGCGCTGCTGGTGTGCTTTGCGCTCACCGCCGTGGCGAGCCTTTTGGAAATAAACGTCGTCTTCGGCGCCCTGGTCGCCGGCATCGTTGTCGGAACCTTGCCCGCGAAACAGCTCGATGACGTCAAGCAGCGAATATCCGATGTCGCGCTCTGGTTCTTCGTGCCGATCTATTTCGCCATCGTCGGGCTGCGGATCGACCTTCCCAACCAGTTCGACCTGCAAATGGTGGTGGTGTTCATTTTGGTGTCGTCGGCGCTTAAATTTCTCTCGGTCGGCATCGCCTTGCGGTTTGCCGGCAAGCCGTGGCTCACCGCGATCAATTACGGCGTCGCGATGAATACGCGCGGCGGCCCCGGCATCGTGCTCGCCTCGGTGGCGTTGGCGTTCCAAATCATCACCGAGAGCTTCTTCGTCACGCTGGTGATGGCCTCCATTGTCACGTCTTTGTTCACCGGGGTGTGGTTGCGAATTCTGGTCCGGCGGGGATATTCCTTCGGCAGCGCGGCTGCGGGATAATCGCCGCCTGCCGTGCTTGACAGGCGCGGGGTTGAGCCGCCATCTCGGCATTAACGACACGAATTGTGCGGAAAACTATGACCTCTGCCAAAGCCCCGATTGCGAAGGAAAAGCCGCTGCTCAAGGTGCTGCTGTGCTCCCCGCGCGGCTTTTGCGCCGGGGTGGTTCGCGCCATCGACTCGGTCGAGCGTGCGCTGAGCATCTATGGGCCGCCGGTCTATGTCCGCCACGAGATCGTGCACAACCGCTATGTGGTCGAAAGCCTGCGCGCCAAGGGCGCGATCTTCGTCGAGGAACTGGACGAAATCCCCGACACCACGGCCCCGGTAATCTTCTCCGCGCATGGAGTTCCGCGCTCGGTGCCGGAACAGGCGACGAAGCGGAATTTCTTCGCGCTCGATGCGACCTGTCCGCTGGTGACCAAGGTGCATCGCGAGGCCGAGATTCATTTCCGCCGCGGACGCGAGATCGTGCTCATTGGCCACGCCGGGCACCCGGAAGTGATCGGCACCATGGGGCAACTGCCGCAAGGCGCGGTGCGCCTGATCGAGACCTTGGCGGACGCGGCGGCGTTCGTGCCGCAGGATGCCGGAAAATTGGCCTATGTGACGCAGACCACTTTGTCGGTGCATGACACCGCCGAGATTGTCGAACACCTCAAGGCGCGTTTCCCGGCCATCGTCGGGCCGCACAAGGAAGACATCTGCTACGCCACCACCAACCGGCAGGAAGCGGTCAAGCAGGTCGCGCCTGTTGTCGACGCCATGATCGTGGTCGGCGCACCGAATTCGTCGAACTCGCAGCGGCTCAAAGAAGTCGCCGAACGCGCCGGATGCCCGCACGCGGTGCTGGTGCAGGGCGCGGCGGAAATCGACTGGAGCAATTTCGGTTCGATCGCGCGGCTCGGCATAACCGCGGGCGCGTCGGCGCCGGAAATTTTGGTCGAGCAGATCATTGACGCTTTCGCCGAGCGCTATGCGGTGAGCGTGGAAACCGTTTCCGCGGCGGAGGAGGGCGTGTTCTTCCCGCTGCCCCGTCCGTTGCGCGAGAACCAGGCGGCGGAGTGAAGCTGAGATGGCCGTCTATACCGACGTCGCGGCTGACGACCTCACCCGTTTTCTCTCCGGCTATGAGATCGGCGATCTGCTCTCGTACAAGGGCATCGCCGAGGGCGTGGAGAATTCAAACTTCCTCGTCCACACCACAGCCGGGAATTACATTCTCACGCTTTATGAGAAGCGCGTCGCCGAGGGCGATCTGCCGTTCTTCCTTGGGCTGATGGAGCATCTGCACGCGCGCGGCATCACCTGTCCGCAGCCGGTACAAAATAAACAGGGCGGCATGCTCGGCAAGATCGCCGGGCGGCCCGCGGCGCTGGTGACTTTTCTCGATGGCATGTGGATGCGCCGGCCGAGCGCGGGCAACTGCGCCGCCGTCGGCGAGGCGCTGGCCGCGCTGCATCTTGGCGGCGCGGATTTCAAGATGAAACGGCCGAACGCGCTGTCGGTCGAGAGCTGGCGCCCGCTTTACCAGCAAGCCAAAGACGGCTGCGACAAGGTGCATTCGGGATTGTCCGACAGCATCGCGGCGGAACTCGATCATCTCGAACGCGCATGGCCGCGCGCACTGCCGCAGGGCGTCATTCATGCGGATTTGTTTCCCGACAACGTGTTCTTTCTCGGCGACAAGCTCTCCGGCCTGATCGATTTCTATTTCGCCTGCACCGATACGCTCGTCTACGACGTCGCCGTTTGTCTCAACGCGTGGTGCTTTGAGGTGGATCACTCCTACAATGTCACCAAGGGCCGCGCGCTGCTGAAAGCCTATGCGAAAGGGCGTGCGCTGTCGGCGGCGGAGCGCGAGGCGCTGCCGCTGCTGGCGCGCGGAGCCGCGCTGCGGTTTCTGCTTACAAGGCTGGTCGACTGGCTGGCGGTGCCGGCGGGCGCGCTGGTGAAACCGAAGGATCCGATCGAATATTTCCGCAAACTGCGCTTCCATCAGTCGGTCAAAAGCGCGAGCGACTATGGTTTCAGCGCATGACTGAGCAGCGCGTAACGATCCATACCGACGGCGCCTGTTCCGGCAATCCGGGACCGGGCGGCTGGGGCGCGATCCTGTCGTTCGGCGATCATGAGAAAGAACTCAAGGGCGGCGAGACGCACACCACCAACAACCGCATGGAATTGATGGGCGCGATCTTAGCGCTCGAAGCGCTGAAGAAACCCTGCGCGATCGACCTCTACACCGACAGCAAATATATGCGCGACGGAATTATGAAATGGATTCACGGTTGGAAGAAAAACAACTGGCGCACCGCCGACAAGAAGCCCGTGAAGAACATCGATTTATGGCAGCGCCTTGACGCCGCCATCGAGCGGCATGACCTGCATTGGCACTGGGTAAAGGGCCACGCCGGTCACAACATGAACGAGCGCGCCGACCAACTGGCGCGCGACGCCATCGCGGAACTCCGCGCAGCATCGCGCGCCTGATCCGGTTACATCGACTTGAGCAGATTTTCCGCGCTGCTCATCTCGGCTTTGCCGGGAGTGTCCTCGACGTTGAGCACTTTCACGACGCCGTTGTCGACCAGCATCGCGTAGCGCTTCGAGCGCGTTCCGAGTCCGTTGCCGGAGCCGTCGAAGGTGAGATCGATCGCCTTGGCGAATTCGGCGTTGCCGTCCGCGAAATAAGCAATCTTGCCCTCGGCGTCGGATGCCTTGACCCACGCGTCCATGACGAAATGGTCGTTGACCGCGGTGACGGCAATCATATCGACGCCCTTGGCCTTGATGGCATCGGCGTTGCGAACGAACGACGGCATGTGCGCCTTATGGCAGGTGCCGGTGAATGCGCCCGGCACGCCGAACAGCACGACCTTCTTGCCCTTGAACAGCTCGTCCGTGGTTTTCCACGCCGGGCCTTCCGGCGACGCCACGCGCAATTTGGCTTGGGGCAAATTGTCGCCGACCTTGATAGGCATGTCTCATCCTCCGATGTGCTTGTTGGTTGATCGGCGGACAAACTAGGTGACTGAGCCCAACTAGTCGAGATGGGTCGTGATCTCGGCTGCCTTGCCCCCGGTCACCACCGTGAAGGTTAGCTCGAATGGCCCTTTCGGATCGACGCCGGGCGGCAGGCCATCGAGTTCGAAACCGAAATGCCGACGGTCCGGCGGCGCGCCTTGCGCCTGATTGGGAATGGGCAAAGCCCACTCGGCCGTCGGTCCTTCGGCGAAAATCTCGACATTGGCTCCCGGCGGGGCGGCGAGATCGACATAGACCAGCGGCTTGGACGATGCGGTCACGCGCTTTGCCGTGAACTGCGCCTCGGCGGCGGTCACGCGTTTCGGCACCAGCGCCTCGGCGCCGGCCAAGGATTTCTCAAGCGTGCTGGGGCTCCCGGAAAGCGCAAGCTCCGCGCTCCCTTGCGCCGGCACGCAGAGCTTTTCGCACACCGCATAGTCGAGCTTGAGGCGGAGCGTTACCGGCTTGCCGCTGTCCCGTGGCACGACGTGGACGGGAAAAATGACGTTCTCTTTGTAACCGATCGAGGTGCCGCTCTCGTCAGTGAAACGATGCGGCGCGGGCCATTGCACGGCCGCGGACTTGACGTTGTCGGACGCGGAAAAATCGAAACGCGGCGGCACGCCGGAATCGCCGGGATAGCGCCAGTAGGTTTTCCAGCCCGGCTGCATCTTGATCTCGACGCCGGCGCGCAAAAAAGTGGCATTGGATGCCGAACCGGCGATCAGCCGCATCGACGAGCGCAGGTCCTCGGACCACGCCGAAGCGTCATCGGCGAGCGCAGGCTGGGCCGACGCGGCAAGCATCAGCGATGCGCAGAAAATAACCGCCGTGGAGAAATCTTTAAGCCGCCCTGTCATGCCATTCGTCTATGGCGAAGGCGCAAGAAGCGCCACTGAATTCATCGTGACTTTGCGGTGAACGGAATATGAGGGAGCCGCCATTTTGCCCAAATCTTGCTGTCCAACGCCATTAGAATTGAACTTTATCCTGCAAGTTGCGTTTGCAAAGACGGAATCGTGAGGTAACCTTTTTTCATGAAGTCTCCTCGCAAGCCGGCGGCCAAAAGCTCCACGCGCGGTTATCTGGATGGCCAGATGCTGATCGCGATGCCGGCCATGCACGACGAGCGCTTCGCCCGCACGCTGATTTACGTTTGCGCGCATTCGACCGAAGGCGCGATGGGCATCATCGTCAACCAGCCGGCGGCGAACATCAATTTTCCCGATCTGCTCGTGCAGCTTGAGGTAATCCCGGCGGCCGAGCGCATTCAGTTGCCCACGCGCGTTGAGGAAGTGAAGGTGCTCAAAGGCGGACCCGTCGAGACCGGCCGCGGTTTCGTGCTGCATTCCGCCGATTTTTTTCTGGAAAACTCGACGCTGCCGATCGACGAAGGCATCTGCCTCACCGCGACTCTAGACATTCTGAAAGCGATCGCGCTCGGCAACGGTCCGGCCAGCGCCATCCTCGCGCTCGGCTATGCCGGCTGGGCGCCGGGGCAGCTGGAAAACGAGATTCAGGAAAACGGCTGGCTGCATTGTTCGGCCGATCCGGAATTGATCTTCGGCGCCGACATCGAGAGCAAATACGACAAGGCGATGAAAAAGATCGGCATCGCGCTTGGCCAGCTTTCGAGCGAAGCCGGGCACGCGTAAGCAACGCGATCAGCAAAAGTGGGTATCGGTTTGCGTCCGGACGCGGGACCAAAAAGTTAGCGAACCACTTCCATCTGGTCGCCCTGCAGCAATTTTTCCGCCTCTTGCGCCGTCATCGGCTGGCCGAAGGCAAAACCCTGAGCGTATTCACAGCCCAGCTGATAAAGCTCGACGGCGTCCGAATCCGTCTCGGCGCCTTCCGCCACCACTTCCATGCCGAGATCATGCGCGAGCGCGATGATCGAGCGCAGGATGACAGGACGCGTGCCGCGCGCGGTCATGCGCACGAACGATTGATCGATCTTGATGGTGTCGAACGGGAAGCGCTGCAGATAAGCAAGCGAGGAATGCCCTGTGCCGAAATCGTCGAGCGCCAGTCCCGCGCCAAGCTCGCGAATGCGCGTAAGCAGTTGCGCCGCTTGTTCAGGATTCTCCATTACCAGCGATTCAGTCAACTCTAATTTAAGCGTGCCGCGCACCAGCGGCGTACGGGCGAGCACGCCGCGCAAATCCTGCACCAGGTCGTGGCGCAGCAATTGCCGTGACGAGACGTTGACGCTGGCAAAAACCGGGTCGCGTACGCGCACGGAACGTTGCCATTGGCCGAGCTGCCGCGCGGTGTGATCCAGCACGAACAGCCCGAGATCGACGATCAGTCCGATTTCCTCGGCGATTGAAATGAACTCTCCGGGCGACAGGCGGCCCATCTTCGGATGGTCCCAGCGCGCAAGCGCCTCGAAGCCGGCGACGACGCGGTCTTCCAGCCGGATGATCGGCTGATAGAGGATCGTGATTTCCTCGCGCTCGATGGCGCGGCGCAGTTCCGATTCCATCGTAAGCCGGTCGGTCTTGCGCGAGCGCATCGCCGCCTTGAACACTTCGATGCGATCGCCGCCGATGCGCTTGGCGTGATACATCGCGAGTTCCGCGTCTTTCAACACTTCTTCCGTGCGGTGCGGCTGCGTATCGGACAGTGCCAGCCCGATCGAGGCGGTGAGGAAAATCTCGCGGTCGTTGAACGCAATCGGCGCGCGCAGCGCACGGCGCAACGTTTCGGCAAAGGCCACAATGCGCGCAGGCTCGCGCTCGGAAATCAGGATGAGCGCGAACTGATCGCCGGAAAGCCGCGCCAGCGTGTCCTGCGGCTTGAGCAGGCGGCCGAGCCGCCGCGCCATCGTCAGCAAAATTGAATCGCCGACCGCCATGCCGACGGAATCGTTGACCTGCTTGAAGCGGTCGATGTCGACGACCATCACGGTCGGACGAATATTGGCGTCCGCGCGCGCGAAGCCGAACGCCGCCTCAAGCCGGTCGAGGAACAGTTCGCGGTTCGGCAGGCCGGTCAGGTTGTCGTGCACGGCGTCGAACAGCAGACGCTCCTCAGCGTTCTTGAAGTCGTTGACGTCGGTGAGCGTGCCGACGAGGCGCACGACTTCGCCGTCCGATCCCACCACTGGGCGCGCTTTCAGCGTGAACCAGAGGAACTGGCCTTCCTGCGTGCGCAGGCGGAAATCCTGCATCAAGCGTCCGCGCCGCTGTTCCAGCACGCTGTCGAGCGAGGTGCGGAAACGGTCGCGGTCGAGCGGGTGCAGCACATCAAGCCAGCGCACCGCCGGCCCTTCAAGCGTGCCGCGTTTCAGTCCGAGCAGATGTTCGGTCTCCGGGCTGGTGAACACCTTGTCGGCGGAAACGTCCCAGTCCCAGATCATGTCGCCGGCGCCGGTCAGCGCCAGCGCACGCCGCTCAACATCCGAGACGATGCCGTGAGTAATGCCGCCGGCGAAAGCGTGCTGCATCACCGTGAAGCCGATCAGCATGACGATCAGCACGAGGCCGCCCAACAGAGCGGGACCGATGATGTCGTTGGTCACGAGCCCGGTCACGGTGAGGCTGGCGGCGAAGGCCCACACCAGCAGCAACAACCAGGTCGGAATCAACAGCACCGCGCGGTCGAAGCCATGGGTCGAGAGATACACGACGAGGGCAAAGCCGCCAACAGCGATGGCGCCAAGTGAAAGACGCGCGATGCCGGAGGCGATGGCCGGATCGAACAGCGCCACCGCCATCAGCGCGGCAAGACCCACGAGCCAAGCCACGGTGATGTGCGCGTAGCGCACGTGCCAGCGGCTGAGATTCAAGTAAGCGAACAGGAACACCAGAAGCGTCGCCGCCAGGATCGCTTCGCCGGACGCGCGCCAGATGCGCTCCGCGCCCGCCGACATGTCGAACACCTTGCCCCAGAATCCGAAATCGATGCCGATGTATACGAGCACCGCCCAGCCAAGCGCGGCGGCGGCGGGGAACATCACGCTGCCTTTGACCACGAACAGGATCGTGAGGAACAGCGCGAGCAGGCCGGCGATGCCGATGACGATGCCGTAATAGAGCGTGAAGCTGTTGATCTTGTCTTTGTAGGAGTCGGGCTCCCACAAATAAATCTGCGGGAGCCGGTCGGTGCGCAACTCGACGACGAAGGTAATGACGGTGCCGGGGTCGAGCGTGACGCGGAAAATATCCGCGACGTTGCTGTCTTGCCGGTCGGGGCGGTCACCGGAACTTGGCGTGATGGCGACGATGCGCGAGAGTCCAAGATCGGGCCAGATCAGTCCGGAGCCGACCATGCGATAATGCGGAACTACGATCAGCCGGTCGATCTGCTCGTCGCCGCTGTTCGCGAGCGCGAACACCGCCCAGTTCGGCGAGCCCTCGCGCGCGCGCACCTCGATGCGGCGGACGATGCCGTCGGGGCCGGGCGCGGTGGAAACCTGAATGCGGTCGGCTTCGGTCTTCTGCCGCTCGACCGCGTCGGTGAGATCGATCGCGGATGCATCGACGCGCACGTTCACCGCGTCGAGCGCGCGCGCGGGCGACGCGGCGATAAAGCTGGCTGCGATGCAAACGAGTATCGGCGTCAGGACGCGGCAAAAACTCAAACAAAAACCTCCGGCCCGGAAAATTCGGCGGATCGGGCTTTCCGCGCCACCGGCGGAAGTATTCGCACGCAGATCCAATCCGCTCATTTTACGCTTGGCATTGTGCCGTTTTCGCGGCTTGGGGTCCATTCAGACGGTCAGCACGATCTTGCCGATATGCGCGCTTGTCTCCATGCGCGCATGCGCCGCGGCGGCTTCGCGCAGCGGAAACGTGCTGTCGATGACCGGCTTCACGCGGCCCGCAGCGATAAGCGGGAGCACGTTCTTTTCGATCGCCGCCGCGATGGCGCCTTTGTCGGCGACTGTGCGTGAGCGCAGCGTCGAACCGGTATGGTGCAGGCGTTTGAGCATGATGCGGCGGAAATCGACGGTTGCTTTCGGGCTGCCCTGGAATGCGATCTGTACGATGCGTCCTTCGGGGGCCGCGGCCTCGTAATTACGCTCGATGTAATCGCCGCCCACCATGTCGAGTATAACCTCGACGCCCTTGCCGGCGGTCGCCGCCTTGGCGGCTGCGACGAAGTCCTCGGTTTTATAGTTAACGGCGGCGTCGGCTCCCAGTCTGCGCGCGGCCTCGCATTTTTCCGCGGAACCGGCGGTGACGATGATGCGCGCGCCGAATGCCTTGGCGAGCTGGATCGCGGTGGTGCCGATGCCGGAGGTTCCGCCGTGCACCAGCAAGGTTTCTCCGCTTTTAAGCGCGCCGCGCTCGAACACGTTGTGCCAGACGGTGAAGAACGTCTCCGGGATAGCGCCCGCTTCCACGTTTGATAATTTTTCCGGCACGGAAAGCGCGTGCGTTTCATGCGCGAGGCAATATTCGGCGTAGCCGCCGCCGATCACCAGCGCCATCACGCGCTCGCCGAGCTTCCAGCGTTTGGCGCCTTGCCCCAGCGCGATGACTTCGCCGGCGATTTCCAGGCCTGGAATATCGGGCGCGCCTTTCGGCGGCGGATAAAGCCCCTGCCGTTGCATCACGTCGGGCCGGTTGACGCCGGCGGCCGCGACCTTGACCAGAATTTCTCCTTCGCCGGGCGTTGGAACCGCGCGCTCCTCGGGAACCAGAACCTCTGGGCCGCCGGGCTTGGAAATGGCAATCGCGGTCATGCGGGAAGGCAGCTTGCTCATGGGTCGGTCCTTGGCGTGGGGATCGGGCATCTTTAGTAGGGCCAAGCGGGTGTGACAACCTTGCGGTGCTGCTATTATCTTTGTGGGCGCGGAGACGAGCGATGCCAGCAATCGACGAAGACGACCGGCCGAAGAAAAAGATCACCCATGAGATTGGGCAGGATCTCTCGTTGCTCTCGGGCGCGGAATTGGCCGAGCGGGTGCAGCTTCTGCGCGACGAGATCGCACGTCTGGAAGCCGACATGATGAAAAAGAAAGTCTCGCGCTCCACCGCCGACGACTTCTTCAAGCGGTAATTTCGCCGCGCCCCTCGCGCAAAAATACCGGTTCCAAGCGCAGGCTTAACGCGTCGTTAAGCTTTCCCCTTCATTACTAATAACTGTCCATTTTCATGGACATTGAGTGGCTCCTGTCCACTCTGTTTGACGCCTCCCTGTTATAAACTTTAAGCCGCCGGCAACGGCGGCTTCTTTTTTTGTCCCGTTTCGGGGCAGTTTTCCCCTTTTCCGCCGGCAACTATGTCGGCAGGCAGCGCTGGACGAGCCGCGGCGATCCGGTACATGCTTCATCCATTGAAGGGGCGGAACAAAAGCTCCGGGTTGGGTGAGGCGTAAAGCGTATGTCCGAGAAGTCCATCATCGAGGCGCAGCCCGTTTCGTTCGGCGAGCGGCTGGCGAATTCGCCGGCGTTTTCAGATTTGTTCCGCGACGGCATGGCGCTGGTGGAAGAGACCGCGACCTATCTCGACGGTCCCGGCCGGCAGCAATCCAAGAAGCTTGAGCGCTCCGCCGCGCTCGCTTATGCGACCGAGAGCATGCGCCTGACCACGCGCCTGATGCAGCTGGCCTCATGGCTGCTGCTGCATCGTGCGGTGAAGGAAGGCGAGATGTCGCTGGCGCAGGCCAACAAGGAAAAGAGCAAGGTCAAGCTTTCGGTCGGCGAGTCGAGCGAGCCGCAGAATTTCGAATTGCTGCCAGAGCCTTTGCAGATGCTGATCGACCGTTCGCAGAAATTGCAGCTTAAAGTGCGCCGGTTGGATGCCACCATCCACAATCGCGTCGCGCCCGAACAGGCCGTTCTCACCAATCCGGTGGAACGCCAGCTGGGGCTGCTCAAGGCTGCTTTCGAGCAAGACGCGCGTTAATTCATTATCTGTACGATTGTCATCACCGGGCTTGTCCCGGTGATCCCGATCATAAGGCAATGCGTGCCTTCCTAAGCGGGATGGCCGGAACAAGTCCGGCCATGACGAAAAAGGCCAGCCAACAAAAAACCCCGCGCGAGCGGGGTTTTGTATTTTTAGCCTCTGCCGTAACGGCGGGCTTATTTCTTCTCTTTCTTGGCGGGTTCCTTGCCGCCTTCTTTTTCGCCGTCCTTCATGAAGCCGGAGAACTTCTTCTGGAAGCGCGACAGGCGGCCGCCGCGATCCATCAATTGCTGCTGTCCGCCGGTCCAGGCCGGGTGCGACTTCGGGTCGATGTCGAGGTTCATGACATCGCCTTCCTTGCCCCAGGTCGAGCGGGTGACGTACTCGGTCCCGTCGGTCATCACGACCTTGATGTTGTGATAGTCGGGATGGATTTCAGGCTTCATGGTCTCGGTTCCCGCAGCGCTTTTGCGCCGCTGCTATAGGTGGATTTGGCGGGGTCTATACAGGAGGCGGGCGGGCGCGGCAAGCCGCCGCAATTGCCTTGAAAACATAAGCCCTGAAAAGGCATGGTCCGCCCAGACCGGCGCTCTCTCTGGCGCCGCGTGTTGAGGAGCGTTGCGGCGCATGAGTTCTGCCGGGGCAAACGATGGACGCGGCGGGCTCGACAGCCCCGCCGATTTTTCGGGCAAGCGCAAATTGAAGCTCAAGCCGCTGATCTCGCTGCTGCCCTATGTCGGGCGTTATCGCGCACGCGTGGCTGCGGCGTTGATCGCGCTCATCGTGGCGGCGCTAGCGACGCTGGCGGTGCCGCTCGCGGTTCGCCGCATGATCGACTTCGGCTTTTCCGCCGAAGGCGTCGCGTTGATCGACAGTTATTTCGCGGTGATGATCGCGGTGGTGGCCGTGCTCGCGGTCGCCAGCGCCACGCGTTATTACCTCGTCATCACGCTCGGCGAGCGCATCGTAGCTGACCTGCGCAGCGACGTTTTCGCGCACCTTACGCGGCTCTCGTCCGCGTTTTTCGATCAGGCCAGAACCGGCGAGATGGTCTCGCGGCTCACCGCCGACACGACGCAGATCAAGTCGGCGGTCGGCGCCTCGGTGTCGATCGCGCTGCGTAATCTCGTGCTGTTCCTCGGCGCCAGCGCGATGATGGTGATTACCAGCCCGCGCTTGTCCGGCTTCGTACTCGCCGCCATTCCGGTGATCGTGCTCCCTCTGGTCGCGTTCGGACGATCGGTGCGGCGGCGCTCCCGGATCGCGCAAGACACGCTGGCGGATGCTTCGGCTTATGCCTCTGAAGTGATCGGCGCGGTGCGCACGTTGCAGGCCTATACCCACGAACGTGCCGCGCAGTCGCGGTTTTCATCCGCCGTCGAGCTAGCCTATGACGCGGCGCGCTCATCGACGCGTGCGCGGGCGGTGCTCACCGCCATCGGCATCTTTTTGGTATTCGCGAGCGTTGTGCTGGTGCTCTGGGTCGGCGCGCAGGACGTGCTGGCTGGGCGCATCACGCCGGGGCGGCTCTCGCAGTTCGTGCTCTACGCGGTATTTGCCGCCGGAGGCCTTGGCGAATTAAGCCAGGTGTGGGGCGAGATCGCGCAAGCGTCCGGCGCGGCGGAGCGGCTGTTCGAAATCCTCGACGTCGAGCCGAAGATCGCGCGGCCGAAAAATCCGGTAGCACTCCCCACCCCGGCGCGCGGCGAGGTCGCTTTCGACAACGTGCGTTTCGCCTATCCGACGCGGCCTGAGACCGCCGTGCTGGATGGCATTTCGTTTCGCGTAAAACCGGGCGAGAAGGTCGCCATCGTGGGTCCCTCCGGCGCTGGCAAGAGCACGATCTTCCATCTCATTTTGCGCTTCTACGATCCGCTGGCGGGCGCGGTGACGCTCGACGGCGTGCAGCTCGCCCAAGCCGATCCGCTCGACGTGCGCTCGCGTATCGCGCTGGTGCCACAGGACAGTGCGGTGTTCGCAGCTTCCGTGCGCGACAACATCGGCTTCGGGCGCACCGATGCGAGCGATGCCGGGATCGCGCGGGCGGCGGAACTGGCAAACGCCACCGAATTCATCAACCGCATGCCGCAGGGCTTCGATACGCCGGTCGGCGAGCGCGGCATTACGCTCTCCGGCGGGCAACGCCAGCGCATCGCAATTGCGCGTGCAATCTTGCGTGACGCGCCGCTGCTGCTGCTGGACGAGGCGACGTCCTCGCTCGACGCCGAAAGCGAGAGGTTCGTGCAAACGGCGCTTGAGCATCTGACGAAAGATCGCACCACCATCGTCATCGCGCATCGGCTGGCGACGGTGCTCTCGTGCGACAGAATTTTAGTGATGGAGCAGGGCCGCATTGTCGAGCAGGGCACGCACGCGAGCCTTGCCGTCGCCGGCGGACTTTATTCGCGGCTGGCGAAATTGCAGTTCGAGACGGCGTAAAATTTAAGCCCGCCAGCTCATCTTGCTCACCGGCTTTCCCGACACCGGGTTCACATCCTCTCCCGCATAACGAAAGCCGTGCTTCTCGTAAAAGCGGATGGCGCGTGCGTTGTCTTTATTGACCAGCAGGTCGAGCCCTTGCGGCGATATCCGTTTTGCCTCGGCGAGCAAAGCCTCCGCGACGCCGCTGCCCCACGCCTCGGGCGCGACCACGATCTGATCGAGATAAAGCGTTTTCGGATCGACGGTGACAAAGCCCGCCAGCGCGCCATTCATTTCGGCGAGGACGATACGCGCGGCCGGGACAAGCTCGTTGCGCCAACGCTCGCGCCACCAATCGACGCGTTTGTTGAAGTCCAGACGCGGATAATGGTGAGTCCAGGTGCGGCGCCACAACTCGATCGCCGCGTCTTCATCGGCGGGCGTGTAAGGGCGCAGCTTGCAGGTGGCGCTCACCGCTCGGTCAGCTTGAACTCGATGCGGCGATTGCGCTTGTACGCTTCTTCGTTCTTCTCGGTGTCGAGCGGCTGAAACTCGCCAAATCCGGCGGCAACGAGCCTTTGCGGCGGAATGCTTTTGATCGCGAGGTATTGAACCACCGCGATGGCGCGCGCCGCCGACAGATCCCAGTTCGACTTGAACACCGGGCCGGCTATCGGCCGCACGTCGGTGTGGCCGTCGACCCGCAATACCCAGGCGATGTCGGCGGGGATTTTCTGGCTCAGCTCGATGATCGCGGTGGCGATCTTGTCGATCTCGGCGCGGGCCTCGGGGCGCAGCTCGGCCTTGCCGGTCTCGAACAGCAATTCGGATTGCAACACGAAGCGGTCGCCGACGATGCGGATGTCCGGCCGGTTGCCGAGAATTTCGCGCAAACGCCCGAAGAAGTCCGATCGGTATTTGTTCAGCTCCTGCACCTTCTGGGCGAGCGCCACGTTGAGCCGCTGGCCGAGATCGGCGATCTGCGTCTGCGAGTCCTTGGCTTTCTTTTCCGACGCATCGAGCGCCTGCTCGATCGCGGCGAGCTGGCTGCGCAGCGCGGCGATTTGCTGATTGAGTGTCTCGACCTGCACCAGCGCGCCGGAGGATATCTTCTTCTCGCCTTCGACCTGCGAGGTGAGCGCGCCGATCCCTTGCTTGAGCACGTCGCGTTCGTTGGTTATCGCCGCGAGCCCGGCGCTCACTTGCGACAGTTGCCGTTCGGCATCCACCTTGCCGGCCTTCTCAAGCGCCAAAATTTCGTTGAGCTGCGCGATCTGCACGTTCAACTGGCCCAAAGCGGTGTCCTTGTTCGCCACTTCCTGCTGCAGGAAGAACTGCATGACGACGAAGACCGTGAGCAAAAATATGATGCCGAGGATCAGCGTCGAGAGCGCATCGACGAAGCCCGGCCAGTAATTCATGCCGCTGTCGCCGCGGCGGGCTCGTGCAAGCGCCATGATCTAATCCATCGCTTAAAGTTTGTTGGCGTTCTCGCGCGCCAGAATTTCCAGCAGGCGGCGGATTTCGCGGTGCTGCTCGGATTGGGAGTCGACCCAGTCGCGGATCATCTGCTGTTCGGTGCGCATGTGATGCACGAGGCCCTGGATCGCTTCCGCGAGGTTGGCCATCGCGCTGGTCGCGGCCTTGTTCGATCCCGCTTCGCCGATGGCGTCCTTCAGTCGTTCGATGGCGCCGCGCATCTCGCCGCTGGTCGCGCCCGCGGCGGGTTCGCTGCCGTGGTCGTAAACGGTGGTGGAGAGCCAGTCTTCCAGTTCGGTGTAGAAACGGTTTTGCGCCTGGCTCGATTGCAGATCGAGAAAACCAAGCACGAGCGAGCCGGCAAGACCGAACAGCGACGACGAGAATGAAATTCCCATGCCGCCGAGCGGCGCGGCCAACCCTGTGCGCAGGGATTCGAACATGCCACCTGCGTCGCCGCCGGGCTTGAGGTTTTGAATGACGGCGCCGACGGAGCCGACGGTATCGATCAATCCCCAGAACGTGCCAAGCAGGCCGAGGAACACCAGCAAGCCGGTCATGTAGCGCGAGATGTCGCGCGCTTCATCGAGGCGGGTCGCGATCGAGTCGAGAATGCCGCGCATCAGTTGCGAGGACATCGCCATGCGGCCGACGCGGCTTCCCAGGATCGCGCCCATCGGTGCGAGCAGCACCGGCGGGCGATCGACTGCGAGGCCGGGATCGGCGAGGCGGAAATTATTGACCCACGAAATCTCCGGATAAAGCCGGATCACCTGGCGGAAGGAGAGAACGATGCCGATGCACAGCACGCCGATGATGAGGCCGTTCAATCCGGGATTGGCCATGAAGGCGAATATGATCTGCTTGTTGAGCGCGAAGACGACACAGGCGCAGATCGTGACGAACAGCAGCATCCGGACCAGATAGTTCCGGGGCGAGGAGAGTTTGAGCGGGTCGAGGTCTTTCGCCATTGGCTCTAAAGCTCAATGCTGGATTGGGTATCGCAATATGACACAGACCGGGCGGAAGGAAAAAGCGTGGCTTGCCGGGACGCCGCCATTAAACGGTGGATTGAGTTGAAATTACGGTGTTGGGCGGATTAACCGTTTCAGGCGGTCTTCAGGACGCGCAGCACTTCGCGCTGCATCGCCTCGTTGCCGGCGACGATCGAGCCCTTGGCGAACATGTCCTCGCCGCCGTCCAGGTCAGTGGCGAAGCCGCCGGCCTCGCGCACGAGGATGATACCAGCCGCCATGTCCCACGGTTTGATATCGCGCTCCCAATAGGCATCTAACCGTCCAGCCGCCACCCAGGCGAGATCCAGCGCAGAAGCGCCGAAGCGGCGCAGGCCGGCGACCTGGCCCTGCATCGCGCCGACTTCGCGCTGCCCGCGCGGGATGTCGCCATGTCCGAGATGCGGCAGGCCGCATGAGAGCACCGCGTCGGCGAGACGCGTGCGCCCCGCTACCCGCATGCGCTGATCGTTGAGGAATGCGCCCTTGCCGCGCTCGGCCAAGAACAAATCCTCGCTGGCCGGATTGTAAACCAGCCCGGCGACGATGGTGTTCTCGCGCTCAAGCGCAATCGAAATGGCGAATTGCGGAATGCCGTGCAGAAAATTCGTCGTGCCGTCGAGCGGATCGACGATCCAGTTGTGGGTCTTATCGGCGCCTTCGCGCTTGCCGCCTTCTTCGCCCAGGAAGCCGTAACCGGGGCGCGCCTTGTTCAGTTCGGCGTAAATCGTCTCCTCGGCGCGGCGGTCGGCGGCGGTGACGAAATTGGCCGGTCCCTTGAGCGAGACCTGCAGCTTTTCAAGTTCGCCGAAGTCGCGCTTGAGCGCGCGCGCGGCTTTGCGCGCGGCGGCGACCATCACATTGAGGAGTGCGGAGCGAAGCATGCGGCGTCGGTCTGCCCGCCGCCGGTTGCGGCGTCAAGTGCGTGGGCGCTGGAGCAGGGCAATCCAGGGTTCGGCTGCCTTCTCGGCGGCGGCGCGGATTTCCGGTTTCTGCTTGGCGGCGAAATCGTCGAGCCCCGGATCGCCGCGTCCGCCGGCTTTGGCGATCAGGTGCCATTTGATGGCTTCAGTGGGATCGGCAGGGGCGCCGCGTCCGGCGGACAGGATCAGTGCCAGACGGTTCTGTGCGATCGGACTGCCGCGTTGCGCGGCCTTGCGGAACAGCGCGGCGGCGGCGGTCTCGTTTTTGGCCGTGCCGGTGCCGTTGAATTGCGCGATGGCGAATTCGACCATGGCGTCGAGATTATCGGCGAGCGCCGCCTGGCTCATGAGTTGCGCCGACTCGCGCGGATCCTTCGGCACGCCGCGGCCGTCCTTGTACATGGTGGCGAGCGCGTATTGCGCTTCGGGATTTCCGGCCTTCGCGGCGGCGCGGAACAAATCGGCGGCGCGGCGATAGTCTTGCGTAAATTGCTGGCCTTCGAGATAGAGCAGGCCGAGATTGTAATTGGCTGCGGGGTGGCCGAGCTTCGCCGCGGCGGTGAGCAATTTTGCGGCTTCATCGGCATTGCGTGCGCCGTTGCGGCCCTCGAAGCGGAACATCGCCAGTGCGAAGATGGCGTCACGGTCGCCGCGGTCGGCGGCGAGCTTGTACCACTCAGTCGCCTTGGCATCGTCGCGCGCGACGCCGAAGCCGTTGGCATAGAGTTCACCGAGCAGCGTCATCGCCTTGACGTCGGACTTTTCCGCGCGGCGCGTCGCTTCGGAAAACGCCGTGAGATAATTGCCGCGTTGGTAAGCGCCATAAGCAAGATCGGGCGCGCTTTTTTGCGCGAGCGCCGGATGAACGGCGAATGCGCCCAAGCAAGATGCCAGCAGGATTATTGCACGGGCGTTCATGCGATCTTCTCCGGCAGCGTGAGCCGTGCAGCTGCGGCGGTGACCGCCATGCGGGGGCCGCGCGCATCGCTCCAGATGAGATCGCCGAGCGCGACAAAATCCGCGCCTGCCGCGACCAGCGCCGCGATCTCGTCATGGGTGGCCGCAAAGCCGACGCACGGCAGCTCGAACACTTCCGCCCACCAGGCGATGCGTTCCTCGACAACTACGAAATCCGCCGGCTCGCCGTCATCGCTTGGTCCGCCGAACATGACGTAGTCGGCGCCGTATTCCGCCGCGAGCATGGCGTCGTGCCGGGTCTCGATACCGCCGATGCCGGCGATGCGATCGGGCTTGAGCACCTCAAGCGATGCCTGAAAGGCTTCCGTGCCTGTTAAGTGGCCGCCGTCCGCTCCTGCGCGCGCGGCGATATCTGGCAGATCGCCGAGCAGCGCCGCCGCTCCGTTGCGTTGCACGAGCGGGACCAGCACCTTCGCGCGGTTGATAAGCGTGCGCTCGTCGGCCGTGGCGAAGCGAATCCACACGGCCGCGATGTCGGCGCCTTCAAGCGCGGCGGCCAGATCGGGCGCAAACGCATCGGCGTCCTCGACGTGCGGCGTCACCAGAGTGAGGCGCGGGGCGGGACGCGGGTCTGCTTTTTGCGGGCGAGGGGCCATGACGTCCGCATGGTAGAGCAATACGGCGGAAATGACGCAAGGCGCTAAGCGCCGCCGTGGACCTCAATTTTCGTCGGCGAGCGCGTCCACCACCCGCGTGCGTTTTGCCGGGGAGTTCTTCTTTGCCAGCCTGGAGTTCTCGGTCTGCCGCTTTATCGCGCTCAGGAGTTTTGCCCGGGCCGGTTTGATCGCGGCGGTCAGCAGGCGAGGCTGCTTGAACGGGGCGGAGATCGCGGGATAACCCGCCTCGCGCTGACAGGGCGCATGTGCCGGTACGCTCAGGTCCGAATCGGCGGGGTTCGTCCCCTTCCAGTGCTCGGGCGCCTTGCCGGTGACGATGTGGACGTAAGAGCGCGTCTCGTCCGGCAATTTGCCGCGCCTCGCGAGCCAGGCGAGAATCCGCCTCGGGCCGGCGTTATAGGCCGCGGCGGCAAGGCCCAGATTGCCGAACTGCTCGAACAGGTCCCGCAGCATGCGGGCCGACGCCGGCAGCGCCTGCAGCGGGTCGAACGGATCGGCGAGGCCGCGCTCGGCGGCGGTGCCAGGCATAAATTGTGCGACGCCTTGCGCCCCGGCACGGCTCACCAGCTTCGGGTTGAAATTGCTTTCCTGCAAAATCAGCCGCAGGAAAAATGGAACCGGCAAGCCGTTCGTCTGCGCGGCCAGCGCCAGCGTCTCGCATACTTCCTGGCGGCCGGCGGCACGCGGCGGCACTGGCGGGCCCGACGGAACCGTTTCGGCTTGCGTGGATGACGCGCCGTCACCCTCGGCGATCCCGGTTGCGGAGTCCTGCTGCGGTTCGGTCTCAACACGATTGAGCGTCAGATTTTTGCCCGGCGGCAGCCGAGGTCCATGATTTTTTGCGACGACGGTCACGCCGCCCGCTTCTTCCATCGGCGGCGAGCTTTCGAATCCGGTCACGGTTGTCCACGCCATCAGGCACAGGCAGGTTGGAACAACGAGCCGCATCGTGCGCATATCCAGATGCTCGCGGCCCTTGCGCGGGCGCCGCGTGAATTTTCAGATGAAGGAAGAATCCCCCAGTTCGCTTCGGTCATGTGACGCACGAAGCGGACCGATTTATGAAGAAGTTGCGGCGAGATAAAATTTTTGGCGCGTGTTGCAGCAGTGCCGCAAGTTCCACGCGCCAAAACTTTTAAAGTCAAAAATCAGTAAGCGGGATTCGAGAAAACAGGTTCCATCCTGAAGCCGCGTTCAGTGTTCCACACTCACGGCATGGGAACGTCGCCCATGTCCTTCGGAACTTTGTATCCCTTCTGCACGGCGGGACGCTTGGCGATGGTTTCGTACCAGCGCTTTACGTTCGGATATTGCTTCATGTCGATGGTCTGCCACTCGAAGCGCGAGATCCACGGCCAGATCGCGATGTCGGCGATGGAATATTCGTCGGCGACGAAGTTGCGCCCTTCGAGGCGCGTGTTGAGCACCTTGTAGAGCCGGTGCGCTTCCTTCAGGTAGCGCTCCTCGGCGTAGGGCGCCTTGCCCGGATTATATTTCACGAAGTGATGCACCTGTCCGAGCATCGGGCCGGGGCCTCCCATCTGCCACATCAGCCATTCGATCACGCGGTAGCGCGCCTCGCCCGACTTCGGCAGCAGCTTCCCCGTCTTGTCGGCGAGATAGATCAGGATCGCGCCCGACTCCATCAGCGTCATGCCGTTGTCGCGATCGACGATCGCAGGGATGCGGTTGTTCGGCGAAATTTTCAGAAAATCCGGCGCGAATTGCTCATCTTTGCCGATGTCGATGGCGTGCACGGTATAGGGCAGACCGAGTTCTTCCAGAGCGATGGAAGCCTTGCGGCCGTTCGGCGTGGTCCATGTGTAGAGATCGATCACGTGTCATTCCTTTATTGCGCAGAGTGATTGCAGGAACATTCGGGAGAGGCGGGCGTTGTCTTGGATCATATCATTCCAATAACGCATGAGGCGACCCATGAAACTCAACGTTCTCGCTATCGCGCTGGCTGCGAGCGCATTCGGCTCGCTTTCCGCCACTGCGCAGACCACCACCATCATCGAAGATCGCCGGGCTCCCGCCGTCGTTATCGAACAGCCGGCTCCGTCGACAACGATCACGACCCAGGAGCGTGGCGGTTTCCTCGGCACCGAGTCCAAGACCACTACGACAACGACCGGCACCGGCCTGACCGGCGACTGCGCCACGCGTACGATGCATAAGCAGGATCTGACCGGCGAGAAGACCGTCAGCCGGACCGACTGTCCGTAATTACGCGATAAACATAATACGCAAAGAAGGCCGCGCGGTTTGCGCGGTCTTTTTTGTGGGTCACGCGGCCTTTTTCTCGAGGTCGGCTTTCCATTGCCCCATGGCGGCGAGGCCGTTCATGCGCGCGCGATGCGAGAAGGCGCGCTGCGCGGCGGCGACGTTTTCCGTCTTGCCCGACCACGCCTTCTGCGGTGCCGCCTGCAATGCGCGCCCATAAGAGAAGGTGAGCTTCCACGGCAGTCCGCCCAGTCTGTTCATGGCGTCGAGATGCGCGGTTGCTTCCTCGTCGGATTGCCCGCCGGAGAGAAATGCGATGCCCGGCACCGCGCCCGGCACGCAATTTTTCAGCATGCGCACGGTCTTTTCCGCGACTTCCTCGGCGGAAACTTTCTTGCCGCTTTTCTTGCCCGGCACCGCCATGTTCGGCTTGAGCACGATGCCTTCAAGCGCGACGCGGTTATGGAACAGTTCCTGAAATGTTTCTTTCAGCACCCACTCGGTGACTTCGACGCAGCGGTCGATGTCGTGGCCGCCGTCCATCAGCACTTCCGGCTCGACGATCGGCACGATCTGCGCCGCCTGGCACAGCGCCGCGTAGCGCGCGAGCGCGTGAGCGTTCGCCTTCACGCAAGTGTAGCTCGGCATGCCGTGCGGGCCGATGTCGTAGACGCCGCGCCATTTCGCGAAGCGCGCGCCCTGCTCGTAATATTTCGGCAGGCGCTTGGCGAGCTGGTCGAGGCCAGCGGTGATGAGTTCGCCCGGACAATTCGGCAGCGGCTGGGTGCCTTCGTCCACCTTGATGCCGGGGATCGAGCCGGCTCGTCTGATGAGTTCGACCAGCGGCGTACCGTCTTTGGCTTTCTGCCAGATAGTCTCGTCATACAGAATGACGCCGGAGATGTGCTTCGACATCGCCTCGGTGGCGCGGAACATCATCTCGCGATAATCGCGGCGGGTGTCCTCGGTCGACTCCACGCCAATGGCGTCGAAGCGTTTCTTGATGGTGCCGGAGGATTCGTCCGCCGCAAGAATGCCGCGGCCGGGCGCTACCATCGCCACGGCGATCTTGTTCAGTTCAGCGAGATCCATCGCGCTCTCCCTAACCTCTGGCTCTTTTGCCCTATCTTATCCGCAACACCTCGACGCCAGGCAAGGGCTTGCCCTCCATCCATTCCAGGAAGGCGCCTCCGGCGGTCGAGACATAAGTAAAATCATCGGCGACATGCGCGTGGTTCAGGGCGGCCACGGTGTCGCCGCCGCCCGCCACCGAAATGAGCTTTCCCGCTTTGGTGCGTTCGGCGGCATGGCGGGCCACGGCCACGGTCGCCTTGTCGAACGGCGGCATTTCAAACGCGCCGAGCGGCCCGTTCCACACCAGTGTCTCCGCGTCGTCGATCACCGCTGCGATCCGCTCGACCGAGAGCGGACCGACGTCGAGGATCATCCCGTCGTCCGGAATGGCGTCGATGCCGTAGTCGTGGCTCGGCGCGTAGGCTTCGAAGTGGAACGAGACGATGCCGTCGATGGGAAGAATGATCGCGCAGTTCCGGTGTTCGGCCTTGTCGAGAATACGCCGCGCGGTGCCGGCGAGGTCCTTCTCCGCCAGCGACTTGCCGATGCCGATGCCCTGCGCATGCAGAAAGGTGTTGGCCATGCCACCGCCGATGACGAGGCCGTCGACCTTGGCGATGAGATTTTCAATCAGGTCGAGCTTGGTCGAGACCTTGGCGCCGCCGATGATGGCGATGACGGGCTTCTTCGGAGCCTCCAGCGCTTTTTCCAGTGCCTGCAGCTCGGCTTGCATCGCGCGGCCGGCGTAGGCGGGCAGCATGCGCGCGATTCCTTCGGTCGAGGCGTGAGCGCGGTGCGCGCAGGAAAAGGCGTCGTTGACGTAGAGGTCACCGAGTTTGGCGATGGCGGCGGCGAATGCGGGATCGTTCTTTTCTTCTTCCTTGTGGAAGCGGGTGTTCTCAAGACAGAGAATGTCGCCCGGTTTCATCGCGGCGACGGCTTTCTCCGCGGCTGCTCCAACGCAGTCCTCGGCAAACGCGACGGGCCGCTTCAACACGCGCGAGACTTCCTGCGCGACGGGCTTGAGTGAATCCTGCGGCTCGCGGCCCTTGGGCCGGCCGAAATGCGAGAGCAGGACGACCTTGCCGCCCTTCTCCGCGATTTCGCGGATGGTTGGCGTGGAGCGTTCAATGCGGGTGGCGTCGGTGACCTTGCCGCTTTCGAACGGCACGTTGAGGTCGACGCGCACGAGCACGCGCTTGCCCTTCACGTCGGCGTCGTCGAGGGTGCGAAAATTCGGCATTAGAGAATGACGGGCTGAACTAGAGCAGCTTCCCCATCGCCACCGCGGTATCGGACATGCGGTTGGAGAAGCCCCATTCGTTGTCGTACCACGACATCACGCGCACCAGCGTGCCGTCCATTACCTTGGTCTGATCCATGTGGAAGACTGAGGAATGCGGATCGTGGTTGAAATCGATGGAGACGTTGGGCGCGTCGGTGTAGCCAAGGATGCCCTTGAGCTGTTGCTCGGCCGCGCGCTTGATCGCGCCGTTGATCTCGTCCTTGGTCGTGGCGCGCTTGGCGACGAACTTGAAATCCACCACCGATACGTTCGGCACCGGCACGCGGATGGCGACGCCATCGAGCTTGCCGTTGAGCTCGGGCAGCACGAGGCCCACCGCTTTCGCCGCGCCGGTTGAAGTCGGAATCATCGAGAGCGCCGCGGCGCGTCCGCGATACAAATCCTTGTGCATCGTGTCGAGCGTCGGTTGGTCGCCGGTATAGGCGTGGATCGTCGTCATGAAACCCTTATCGATGCCGACGGCGTCATTGAGCACCTTGGCGACCGGCGCGAGGCAATTGGTCGTGCACGAGGCGTTGGAGACGATCTTGTGATCTTTGGTGAGCTTGTCGTGGTTGACGCCGTAGACGACGGTCAGGTCCGCTCCGTCGGCGGGCGCGGAAATCAGCACGCGCTTGGCGCCGGCGCTCAGGTGCAGCGACGCTTTATCCTTGGCGGTGAAGATGCCGGTGCATTCCATCGCGATGTCGACGCCGAGGTCTTTCCACGGCAGCGTGGCGGGGTCCTTGATGGCGGTGACCTTGATGGCGCCGTTGCCGACGCTGATGGTGTCGCCCTTGACCGTCACCACGCCAGGGAAGCGGCCGTGCACGCTGTCGAAGCGCAGCAGATGCGCGTTGGTTTCGACCGGCCCCAGATCGTTGATGCCGACGATTTCGATGTCCTTGCGACCCGACTCGGCGATGGCGCGTAAGACATTGCGGCCGATGCGGCCAAATCCATTGATGGCGACGCGAACAATCATTTCACCCGACTCCTGAACTCATTTACGTCGTATCTATTACTTTTTTCCCAGTTTGCTCAATGCGGCGTTTGCGACTGCTTCCGCCGTAATGCCGAACTGCTTGTACAGCTCTTTATATGGCGCGCTGGCGCCAAAACCAGTCATGCCGACGAAAGCGCCGTCCGAGCCGATGATGGCGTCCCAGCCCTGGCGCACGGCGGCTTCCACGCCGATCTTCACCTTGGCATCGCCGATGACGGCGCGGCGCGCAGCTTCCGGCGCCTCCGCCAGTAATTCAAAGCTCGGCACCGAGACGACGCGGGCGGAAACGCCCTTCGCCGCCAGCAGCTTCTTTGCTTCGACGGCAAGAGAGACTTCCGAGCCGGTGGCGAAAATCGAAACGTCCGCCTTGCCCTCGGCAGCGGCGATCTCGTAGGCGCCGGCGGCGCAGCGGTTCTGCTCGTCGAGAGTCAGGCGAAGCTGCGGGAGATTTTGCCGCGTCAACGCCAGTACGCTCGGGCGCTCGCGCGATTCCAGCGCAAGCTGCCAGCACTCCAGCGTCTCCACGGCGTCGGCGGGGCGGAACACCAGCAAATTCGGGATCGCGCGCAAGGCGGCGAGATGCTCGACCGGCTGATGCGTTGGCCCGTCTTCGCCGAGACCGATAGAGTCATGCGTCATCACATGAATGACGCGCTCGCCCATCAACGCCGCGAGCCGGATCGACGGGCGGCAATAATCCGCAAACACGAGGAACGTGCCGCTGTACGGAATAATGCCGCCGTGCAGCGTCATGCCGTTCATCGCGGCGGCCATGCCGTGCTCGCGGATGCCGTAATGGATGAAGCGCCCGGAGAAATCCGACGCCGACATCGCCTTCATCGATTTGGTGCGCGTGTTGTTGGAGCCGGTGAGGTCCGCCGAGCCGCCAATCATCTCCGGCACCGCGGGGATCAGGCTCTCCAGCGCAAATTCGGACGACGAGCGCGTTGCGATATCCTTCGGCGTGGCGGCGAGCGTTTTCTTCACCGCATGCACGGCATCTTTAAGCGCTTGCTTGGGCAGATCGCCTTTCATCCGGCGCTCGAACTCGGCGCGCTTGCCAGCGTCGAGTGCCTTCATCCGCTTGTCCCAGTTCGCGTGCGCGGCGCCCGAGCGCTGCGCGGCCTTGCGCCAGGCATCAAGAATGTCGGCGGGAATGTCGAACGGCGCGGCGGTCCAGCCCAGCGCCTTGCGCGCACCGGCGATTTCTTCCGCGCCCAGGGGAGAGCCGTGCGAGGACGCTTTCCCGGCTTTGGTCGGCGCGCCGAAGCCGATGGTGGTCTTGGCTGCGATCATCGTCGGGCGATCCGACTTTTGCGCCTTCTCGATTGCGGCGGCGATGGCGGCGGGGTCGTGGCCGTCGATGCGCGAAGCGGCCCAGCCGGCGGCTTCGAAACGTTTCACCTGATCGACGCTGTCTGAGAGCGAGAGCGCGCCGTCGATGGAAATGCCGTTATCGTCGAACAGCACGATCAGCTTGGACAATTTCAGATGTCCGGCAAGGGCGATGGCTTCCTGGCTGATGCCTTCCATCAGGTCGCCGTCGGAGGCGAGCACGTAAGTCTTGTGATCGACCGCCTCGGCGCCGAACACGGCGGCGAGATGCCGCTCGGCAATCGCCATGCCGACGGCGTTGGCGAGGCCCTGGCCGAGCGGGCCGGTGGTGGTCTCGACGCCCGCGGTGATGAAATTTTCCGGATGACCCGGCGTCTTCGAGCCGGTTTGGCGGAAGCGTTTGATCTCCTCGATGCTCATGCCTTCGTAGCCGAGCAGATAGAGCAGCGAGTAAATCAGCATCGAGCCGTGGCCGGCGGAGAGCACGAAACGGTCGCGGTCCGCCCAGCGCGGATTGGCCGGATCGAATTTCAGGAAGCGCGTGAACAGCACCGTGGCGATATCGGCCGCGCCCATCGGCAAACCGGGGTGGCCGGATTTCGCCTGCTCGACCGCGTCCATCGCCAGCGCGCGGATGGCGTTGGCCATGCGGTCGTGCTGCGCACGGGGGACAGCCGCCACGTCCACGGCAGCGTTCACGGCGGCCGTCGGCGAGGCTGTTGCGCTCATGGAATGGGGCCTGATTTCAAGGGGCGTGGGATAGCATGTGAGTCCGTTGAGTCAATGTGACGGCGGCTCCCCCGCCGCGCCATGCACAGGCGGCAAGAACAGCGGGGCTGGACAAAAGCCGGGCGTTGACGCCGCGATAGTGCAGCACTTAAGGTTCTTTCCCTAAACAATTGCCCGCGCGGGATATTTTCGACGCACAGCCGGGTCAAGACCGGACCATGACGGATCAAAGCGCACTCGACACATCGGTGAAGCGTCTGGCGCTCGCGCTCGATGCGCTCGATGCCGCCGTGGAGCGCCGCCGCGAGGCCGACCGCGGCCAGGAAGGGCTGGCCAGCCAGTTGCACGCGCTCGGTACCGACCGCTCGAAGCTTGCCGCGCAGCTCGACGGCGAGGCCGCGCGCACGCGCCTGCTGGAAGACGCCAACCGCGAGATCGCGCGACGGCTCGATCTCGCCATCGACACCATTCGCGGCGTGCTCGACGCCAACGACCGCTAGAAGAAAACCTCATGGGCCAGGTCAACGTCACCATCAACGGCCGCCAGTTCCGTATCGCCTGCGACGACGGGCAGGAAGCGGGGCTGGAGGCGCTGGCGAAAAATCTCGACGCGCGCATCGAGGGCCTGCGGGGAAATTTCGGCGAGATTGGCGACACGCGTCTCACCGTGATGGCCGCCATCCAGGTGGCGGATGAACTGGCCGAGGCCGCGCGCCGCATCCGCCGCATGGAGGAGGAATTGACCGCGCTGCAGGACGCGCGCGTGGTGTCCTCCGACCGCGCCAAGGCGGCGCAGGCGGGCGTGATCTCGGCGTTCAATTCCGCCGCCGAGCGCATCGAAGGCATCACCAAAAAACTTAACCAGACTCTGGGGAACGGCGTCGCGCTCGGGTAGCGTTGCCCGCGTCCAGGCACTACATTGATCGGGCGGGGCTGCGGGGCGCGTTAGGAGTTACATTCCCCGGGGCCTTACGATCCTGAAGGGAGCTGTCCCTGGCCGGGGCCCTGGTTCCGGTCATATGGCGCCCACCTACTTATGTAGGTTCCCGGGATCAGACTCCGACGGCCCTTCGCGGCTCCGCACTCTTGCCTTTCATGACAACAACGACAGCGACCGAAAACCCCAAGGTTGAGTTGCGCCAGGCAGCGCTGGCGCGGCGCGATGCGCTGCCCGCGGATGCGCGCGCGGCGGGGGCGCAAGTAATCGCGGAACGGAAATTTCCTGTTGCGGTCCCTGCTGGCGCAATCGTCTCGGGATTTTCGCCGATGAAATCCGAAATCAATCCGGTGCCGCTGATGCGGAAATTGGCGGACGTGGGCGCGAAGCTCGCACTTCCCGTTGTCGCCGGGCGCGGCAAGCCGCTCATCATGCGCGCCTGGGCGTTCGGCGATGCGATGGCGTCTGGCGTCTGGGGCATCCGCGAGCCGAAAGCCGACGCTCGGCAAGTCGAGCCGGACATTCTGCTGGTGCCGCTCGCGGCCTTCGACCGGCGCGGACATCGCATCGGATACGGCGCGGGATATTACGACATGACGATCAATCGGCTGCGCGCGATGAAAAAAGTCGTCGCCATCGGTCTTGCGTTTGCGGCGCAGGAAATTCCCGCAGTCCCTGCGACGGAGCGCGACGCCCGGCTCGATCTCGTGCTAACGGAGCATGAGATCATCGACTTTCGTGAGATCAAAAACTAATGCGCATTCTCTTCATCGGCGATGTTGTTGGCCGCTCCGGGCGTGCGATTGTGCTCGAACGCCTGCCGGGTCTCATTTCAAAATGGAAACTCGATCTCGCCGTCGTCAACGGCGAGAACGCGGCCGGCGGCTTCGGCATCACCGAGGTGATCTACAACGAACTGATCGACGCGGGTGCGGACGCCATCACGCTCGGCAATCACGCGTGGGATCAGCGTGAAGCACTTGTGTTCATCGAACGCGCGCCGAAGCTCATACGCCCGGTGAATTTTCCCAAAGGCACGCCGGGGCGCGGCGCGGCATTGATCGACACCAAAAACGGCAAACGCGCGCTGGTCATCAACGTCATGGGCCGCGTCTTCATGGACCCGCTCGACGATCCCTTCTCGGCGGTCGAGCGTGAGCTTGCCGCCTGCGCGCTCAAGTCCGGAGCGGATGCCATTCTCATCGACATGCATTGCGAGGCGACCAGCGAGAAGCAGTCGATGGCTTATTTCGTCGACGGCCGCGCCAGCCTCCTGGTCGGCACGCATACGCATGTGCCGACCGCCGATCATCGTGTGCTGCCGGGCGGCACCGCGTTCCAGTCGGATGTCGGCATGACCGGCGATTTCGATTCCGTCATCGGAATGGTGAAGGACCAGCCGCTGGAGCGTTTCCTGCGCAAGCTGCCGACCTCGAAATTCGAGGCAGCGACCGGCCCCGGCACCCTGTGCGGGCTTGCCGTCGAGACCGACGATAAAACCGGGCTGGCCAAGCGTGTCGCGCCGGTGCGGCTCGGCGCGCATCTGGAAGAGGCGCGCCCGGCGTTCTGGGAATAGGATTTTGTTTTATCGCGGCGGCATTTTATAAAGTGCCGTACGAAAAACGTAGCGGACACCCATGGCCGGTCATTCCCAATTCAAGAACATCATGCACCGCAAGGGGCGCCAGGATAAGGTGCGCTCCAAGCTGTTCGGCAAGCTGGCGCGCGAAATCACCGTCGCCGCCAAAATGGGCCAGCCCGACCCTGCGTTCAATCCGCGCCTGCGCGCGGCCATTCTGGCGGCGCGCGCGGAAAACATGCCGAAGGACAACATCGAGCGTGCCATCAAGAAGGCGACGGGCAACGACGCCGAAAGCTATGACGAGATGCGTTACGAGGGCTACGGGCCGGGCGGCGTCGCGGTCATCGTCGAGGCGCTGACCGACAACCGCAACCGCACTGCCGGCGAAGTACGCGCTGCCTTCACCAAGAACGGCGGCAACCTCGCCGAAACCGGCGCGGTGTCGTTCATGTTTGTGCATGTCGGCGCGGTCGAGTTCGAGCCCAAGGTCGCGAGCGCCGACGCCATGCTGGAAGCCGCGATTGACGCCGGCGCCGAGGATGTGACGTCGGACGAGGGCGGCCATCAGATTTTCACCACGCCCGATACGTTGCGTGACGTGGCGAAGGCGCTGGAAGCAAAGTTCGGCGAGCCGCGCAAGGCGGCGCTGGTGTGGAAGCCGCAGAACACCATCGCGCTTGACGACGCCAAGGGCGAGCAGTTGTTCGAACTGATTTCCGCGCTCGAAGAGCACGACGACGTGCAGAACGTCTATGCCAATTTCGAAGTGTCCGACGCGCTGATGCAGAAGATGAGCGCGTAACGCGCTGTTGCCGGATCATGTTCTAGCGCAAAATTCCGTCGAGCAGCGGCAGGCTGATGAGCGCCGACAACGCCACGATCACCAGCGCTATCTGCCTGTAGGATTTCTCCGACGCAAAACGAAACAGGTAAGAGCCCGCCGCCATGCCGATGACGGTGACCGGCGTCACGAACGCCGCAAGCGCGAGCACGAAGGCCGTCATCAGACCGTGCAGTGCGTAAGTGACGATCGAGGCGGCGGAGAACAGCGAGAAGTACGCAAAGAAATTCGCGCGCAAAATATCCGCGGGTAGTCCGCTGCCAAGCCAGTAGACGATGATGGGCGGGCCGGAAATTTGCACCGCCCCGCCGATCAATCCGGCGAGCAATCCCACCATCAGCGTGGCGGCCAGCATCGGCTTGCCGTGATAGCGCCAGCCCGACGCCAGTATCGCGACGACGCCGCACACGAAGATCGACAGCGCCCAGCGCAGCGTGACCGGATCGGCATATTGCAGAATCAGCGTGCCGAACTGGGCGGCGAAGATGGCGGCCGCCGCCATCACCAGCACGTCCCGCCAGTGCGCCTTCTGCCAGATGCCCGAAAGGAACAGCACGCCGCACACAATGTCCTGCAGCACGAATGTCGCGGCCGCCACCTGCGGGCTGTACACCGCGCTCATTAGCGGCACGTAGATGAGAGCCGAACCAAAACCGGAAAAGCCGCGCACCAGCCCGGTCAGCACCGCAATGCCAATGGCGGCGGGAAACCGCGGATCGGCCATGACGGCTGCGAAGGTCGCGCTGGTGGGGAGATCGATCACAGGGGAACCGGCAGGAGAAAAAGCCCCTTCCCTTTAGGGGGAGTAGGGTTGGGAAGCCTGCTTCGCAAACCAACCTCGGCTTTTCAAGAGGAAGTACAGCGGTGCACCTATGCAAGGCTCGGCAGGGTAGATTGCTGCCATGAGGCGTCCGATTCGCATTCTCGGCATCGACCCCGGGCTTCGCAGCACCGGATGGGGGCTCGTCGAATCCGACGGCAACCGGCTCGTTTACGTCGCTTGCGGCTCGGTCGAGACCAGCGACAAGCTCGCACTCGGCGTCCGGCTCGTGGCTTTGCACGATGGGCTTTGCCGGGTGATCGATGAATTCAAGCCGGACGAGGCGGCGGTGGAGTCGACCTTCGTCAACGTCAATGCGGCTGCGACGCTGAAATTGGGCCAGGCGCGCGGCATCGCCATGCTGGTGCCGGCGAAAGCGGGGCTGGATGTCGCCGAATACGCGCCCAACCTCGTGAAGAAATCCATCGTCGGCGCCGGCCATGCCGACAAGGGGCAAATTCGCATGATGATCGGCGTGCTGCTGCCGAAAGCCGATCCGCAATCGGAAGACGCTGCGGATGCGCTCGCCATCGCGGTGACGCACGCACATCACCGGGCAAGCATTGTCTTGCGGGCGGCGGCGCGATGATCGGAAAACTAAAAGGCATCATCGATTCCTACGGGGAGGATTCCGTCATCCTCGATGTCGGCGGCGTCGGCTATCTCGTGCAGTGCTCGGCGCGCACCATGCAGGCGCTACCCGGTCCCGGCGAAGCAGCGACGATGTCGATCGAAACGCACGTGCGCGAAGATCACATCAAGCTGTACGGCTTTCTTTCCGACATGGAACGCGAATGGTTCCGCCTGTTGCAAACCGTTCAAGGCGTCGGCGCGAAAGTCGCGCTCTCGGTGCTCAATACGCTCAAGCCGTCGGAACTGGCGGACGCCATCGCCACGCGCGACAAGGCGATGGTGGCGCGCGCGCAAGGCGTCGGACCGAAGGTTGCCGAACGCATCGTGACGGAACTCAAGGACAAGGCGCCCGCTTACGCCGCGCTCGATCCGGCTGTGATTCAGCTATCCGGCGCTCTGGACGAGATGCGCGCGCCGAAGCCGGTCGCCGATGCCGTCTCCGCGCTGGTCAATCTCGGCTATGGTCAGCCGCAGGCCGCCGCGGCCATCGCCGCCGCCGCGCGCAGCGCCGGTGAAAAGGCCGAGACCGCGCAACTGATCCGGCAGGGCCTGAGGGAGTTAAGCAAGTGACGACCCCGCGCCGCCTTGTCACCGCCGAACGCCGCGACGACGACGTGGAAGCTTCCTTGCGTCCGCAGAAGCTCGGCGAATTCATCGGCCAGCAGCAGGCGCGCGCCAATCTCGATGTGTTCATGCAGGCCGCGCGCTCGCGGAAAGAGGCGCTCGACCACGTGCTGTTCGTCGGCCCGCCGGGCCTGGGAAAGACCACGCTGGCGCAGATCGTCGCACGCGAACTCGGCGTGAATTTCCGCTCCACCTCCGGCCCGGTGATCGCCAAGGCTGGCGATCTTGCGGCGCTGCTCACGAACCTCGAAGAGCGCGACGTGCTGTTTATCGACGAAATCCACCGGCTCAATCCTGCGGTGGAGGAAATCCTTTACCCGGCGATGGAGGATTTTCAGCTCGATCTCATTATTGGCGACGGACCGGCGGCGCGGTCGGTGAAGATCGATCTCGCCAAGTTCACGCTTGTCGGCGCGACCACGCGCGCGGGGTTGCTGACGAATCCATTGCGCGATCGCTTCGGCATTCCGGTGCGGCTGAATTTTTACAGTGAGACGGAGCTGGAGCAGATCGTCAATCGCGGCGCGCGCGTGCTCGGCATCGGCATCACGGCGGACGGCGCCAACGAAATTGCACGGCGCGCGCGCGGCACGCCGCGCATCGCGGGGCGGCTGCTGCGGCGCGTGCGCGACTTTGCCCATGTCGACGGCGCCAAAGCCATTGATCGCAAGATCGCGGACAAGGCGCTCATTGAACTGGAAGTCGATGCTGCCGGTCTCGACGCAATGGACCGGCGTTATCTTTCGACCGTTGCGGTGAACTACGGCGGCGGGCCGGTCGGCGTCGATACCATGGCCGCAGCGCTCTCCGAGCCGCGCGATGCCATCGAGGACATCATCGAACCGTTTCTGATTCAAAAAGGTTTCGTTCAGCGCACCCCGCGCGGGCGTTTGCTAACCACGCATGCCTTCAAGCATCTCGGTCTGCCCGAACCCGCGCGCGATGCCTCGCAGTTCGGGATGTTCGGGCAAGGCGACGAGGAGTAGCGCGTTGGCGGCTAATCCGGCTCTCGACGGCGAGATTCAAAACGGGCGGCACGTCCAGCAGGTCCGCGTCTATTACGAGGACACGGACTTTTCCGGCGTGGTCTATCACGCGAGCTATCTGCGTTTCATGGAACGGGGCCGCACCAATTACTTGCGGTTGATCGGCGCCGACCATCGCGCGCTGTTCGAGGCGGCGGAGAAGGAAGCGCCCGGTTTTGCCTTCGTCGTGCGCCACATGGATATCGATTTCCGCAAGCCCGCGCGCATGGACGACGTGCTCGAAATCGTCACCGTGCCGTCGGAGGTGAAGGGGGCGTCGGTCACGCTGCATCAGCAGGTGATGCGCGGCGACGACCTTCTGGTCGAGGCGCAGGTGCAGGTCGCCTTCGTGTCGGGCGGACGCGCCCGGCCGATACCCAAGCCGCTGCGCATCGCCATGCAAGCCGATCAGGATGCCGCAGGGGCTGGCGGGAGCGCCGCGCAGTAACCAGTTCTTAACCACAATCAGCGCTGATGAAGCCGGTTATGACGGGACATGCGCCCTAGTTTGGCCAAGTTTCGCGCCGATTTCGTAGCTCGCCGCTTGCGGGTCACGGGTTTTTCGCGAAAAACGGGTTTTCGGGCTCCGCGTGAGCGATCTCGCCCCACACGCCCTTTTGGTCCGGCTTTGAGCGCCACGCCGGTTCTGACCGACGGAGCCGGACAGCTAATAAGGATGTGCCCATGAATCCTGCCGACGTGGCACAGTCGGTGCTGCCGCTCACATCTTCCGATCTCTCGCTGTTCGCCCTGTTCTGGCAGGCGCACTGGATCGTCAAGTCGGTGATGCTTGGGCTGCTGGCCTGCTCGGTCTGGGTCTGGGCGATCGCCATCGACAAGACCTTCCTTTATGCGCGCACGCGCCGCTCCATGGATCGTTTCGAAACGGCGTTCTGGTCCGGCCAGTCGCTGGAAGAGCTTTACCGCACGCTCTCGGCGAAACCCTCGCATTCGATGGCGGCGTTGTTCGTGGCGGCGATGCGGGAATGGAAGCGCAGCTTCGAGAGCTAGGCGCGCTCTTTCGCCGGCCTGCAGGTCCGCATTGAGAAGGTGATGAATGTCACCATCGCGCGCGAGGTC
>CAMDSH010000006.1 GCA_945907045.1 Rhizobium sp. Q54
TTGAGGATTTCCTGCACGCCTATTCGCTCTCGACCAAAGAAGGCCTCGCGCTGATGGTGCTGGCGGAGGCGCTGCTGCGTGTGCCGGACGCAAATACCGCCGACCGGCTGATCGAGGACAAGCTCGCGGCCGGCGACTGGGCGCATCACGACGGGAAATCGTCGGCGTTTCTGGTGTCGGCCTCGGCATGGACGCTGGGATTGACCGCGCGGATCATCCAGCCGGGCGAGACGCCGGAAAATATCGTCGAGACGGTGGTTAAGCGCTTGGGCCTGCCCGCCGTGCGCGCGGCGACGCGGCAGGCGATGCGGCTGCTCGGCTCGCATTTTGTCCTCGGTCAAACCATTCAGGAGGCATTGTCGCGCGCCAGTACTCATAACGAGTTGCGTTATTCCTTCGATATGCTCGGCGAGGGTGCACGCACGGCGGAAGACGCCGGGCGTTATTTCGTTTCTTACGCCAACGCCATCGATGCCATTGGCAAGCGTGCGGGCGGCGGCGCATTGCCGGCGCGGCCCGGAATTTCCGTAAAACTCTCCGCGCTGCATCCGCGTTACGAGGCGGTCTCGCATGATCGCGTGATGGCGGAGCTGGTGCCAAAGGCGCTTGAGCTTGCGCGCAAGGCGAAACATTACGATTTGAATTTCACCGTCGACGCGGAAGAAGCCGACCGGCTGGAACTCTCGCTCGACGTGATCGGCGCGGTGTTGTCCGACGTTTCGCTCAAGGGCTGGGACGGGTTCGGCCTTGCGGTGCAGGCCTATCAGAAACGCGCGCCGCACGTGATCGACTGGTGCGAAGCGGCGGCGAAGGCGCTCAATCGCCGCCTGATGGTGCGGCTGGTGAAGGGCGCCTACTGGGACACCGAGATCAAGCGTGCGCAGGAACGCGGGCTCGCCGATTATCCGGTGTTTACGCGGAAAGCGATGACGGAGCTTTGTTACGGCGCCTGCATGCGTAAATTGCTCAGCGCGCGCCCAAGGCTCTATCCGCAATTCGCTACGCACAACGCGCTCACTGTCGCGAGCGTGATTGAGGATGCGGGTGGCGTTGAAGGTTATGAATTTCAACGGCTGCACGGCATGGGCGAGGCGCTGTATGAATCCTTGCGCGCCGGCCTGCCGGAGCTTGCCTGCCGCGTCTACGCGCCGGTTGGCGGTTATCGCGATCTGCTCGCCTATCTGGTGCGCCGGTTGCTGGAAAACGGCGCGAACTCTTCGTTCGTGTCGGTTGCCGCCGATCCGTCGGTGCCGATTGCCAGCATCCTGCAACGCCCACAACGCTGGATCGGCAAGGCGCAGGCCGCGCGGCATTCCAAAATCCCGCGCCCTATCGATCTCTACGGCAGCGAGCGGCGCAATTCGCAAGGCGTCGAATTCGGCGACGCCAGGAGCCTCGAAAAGCTGCTCGGCGATATCCGCGCCGCCACGCCAACGAAAGAAGCCGCGCCGCTGGTCGATGGCATCGTGCTGTCAGGCGCGGAACGCGGCGTCATTTCGCCGGTCGATGGCAAGCGTATTGGCATCGTGCGCGAGGGCGATGAAGCGATTGTGAGCGCTGCGTTCTCAGCGGCGGAAGCCGGTTTCCCCGCCTGGGATGCAACTCCGGTGGATGTGCGCGCGGCGATGCTGCTGCGCGCGGGCGATCTGATCGAAGCCAATCGCGGGCGGCTGATTGCGCTGTTACAGGGCGAAGGCGGCAAGACGCTTGATGACTGTGTTTCCGAAGTGCGCGAGGCGGCTGACTTCTGCCGTTATTACGCCGTTCAAGCGCGCCGCACGCTGAAACCCGAAGTGATGCCGGGGCCAACCGGCGAAAACAACGAGTTGCGCCATCGCGGGCGCGGCGTGTTCGTCTGCATCAGCCCGTGGAATTTCCCGCTGGCGATTTTCACAGGCCAGGTGGCCGCCGCGCTCGCCGCCGGCAATTCAGTGATCGCGAAACCGGCCGAGCAGACGCCGCTTATTGCATTTGGGGCTGTGAAGTTGCTGCACGAGGCGGGCGTGCCTTTGACCGCGCTGCATTTCATTCCCGGCGACGGGAAAACCGGCGCGCTGCTCACTGCAGATCGCCGCGTTGCGGGGATTGCGTTTACCGGCTCGACGGAAGTTGCGCGGATCATCAACCGCGCGCTCGCCGCCAAAAACGCGCCGATCGTGCCGCTGATCGCGGAAACCGGCGGTATCAATGCGATGATCGTCGATGCTACCGCGCTCCCCGAGCAGGTCGCCGACGACGTTGTGATGTCCGCTTTCCGTTCGGCCGGGCAGCGCTGCTCGGCGTTGCGTTTGCTGTGTGTTCAGGAGGATGTAGCAGACCGCATGCTGGAGATGATCGCGGGCGCGGCGCGCGCGCTCTCGCTCGGCGATCCACGCGAGCCTTCGACGCATGTCGGGCCGGTTATTGACCTCGAGGCGAAAGACAAACTCGACGGCTGGATCGCAAAAATGCAGGAGCGCGGCGCCATGCGTTTTCGCTGGGACGAATTCCAACCGCTGCCCGACAAGGGCACTTACATTCCGCCCGTCATCGTCGAACTCGACCGCGCGCGTGAGCTGAAGGAAGAAGTTTTCGGCCCGATCTTGCATGTGGTGCGCTGGCGCGAGGCGGAACTCGATGCGTTGCTCGACGACATCGCGGACAGTGGTTACGGCCTCACGCTCGGCATCCAGTCGCGCATCGACGCCACGGTGGAGCGCGTTGTTGCGCGGCTTGCCAACGGCAACGTCTACGTCAACCGCAACATGATCGGCGCGGTGGTTGGCACACAGCCGTTCGGCGGCAGCGGATTGTCCGGCACCGGGCCGAAGGCGGGCGGGCCGAATTATCTACAGCGTTTCACGCTTGAGCAGGTGGTGACGGTCAACACGGCAGCCGCCGGCGGCAACGCCACGCTGCTCGCCGAAGAAGAGTGACGCGCCGTTTTTCTTGCGCTGCAAAAACGTGCGGCGTTTCGTCACGTTACGGAAATGTCATCCTGTGCGCGCCTTAGCCACCGCAGGAATTGCCGCTGCCGTTCGTTGAATCAGCAAGACATCCCTCGAAAGGAGGAGATCATGCTTATGAAATTCACTCGCCCGGTTGCCGCCGCTCTGATTGGCGCGCTGGCAATCACTTCGCTGAACCTGACGCCGGTGCAGGCCGCTTCGGCCAAACGCCACGATCAGGTGCAGGCTGCAAACACTGCCGCGGCCACTACGGATTTGAGCGCCCGGCGCTATAGCCGTGGCAATGCTGCCGTGCTGGGAGCGGTGGTGGGTCTGTTCGGTACCATCGCGGCGATCGCCGCCGCCGATCGCTACCGCAACGGCTACTACGATGGCGGTCCGTATTACGGGCGTGGCTACGGCGCGCCCTATGCCTACGCCCCGGCTTACTCGAGCCGGACCTGGCGCTGGAACCGTCATCATCACTGATAGCCGTGACGAACCGTACTTGGCGCCGCCTGCCCCCGGGCGGCGCCGTTTTTCTTTCGCCGCGGCGGCAAACATTAACGAAGCAGCGCCGCGGATCGGCTATTCTGCGCAACCATGACTGATTCGGTCGATCGGCTTTATGCCGCCGTCATCGCCGCGCGCGAGAACGACCCGACAAAGTCGCGCACCGCGCGGCTGTTGCGCGCCGGCCGTCCGAAGATGGCCAAGAAACTCGTCGAAGAAGCTGTCGAAGTCGTCATCGATGCCATGAACGGCCAGCCCGAGGCCGTGGTGCGCGAAAGCGCCGATCTCATCTACAACCTCGTGGTGCTCTGGGTGGCGTCGGGAATTGAGCCCAGCGAAGTCTGGGCCGAGATGAAGCGGCGCGAGAAGCTGTTCGGCATCGCCGAAAAACTTCCGAAAGACCTTGCGCAAACTCCCGCCCGGCGCAAAGTTGTCGCCCTTGAGCAGCGCCGCCACCGCAAGCGCCACTGAATTTTTCTCACACTCTTACCGTTAAGAGTCCGCGATGACCGATACGGCTTCCCCGCCGCGCTCCCTGCTTCGCCGCATGTACGACTGGTGCATCGCCACGGCCGGCAAGCCGCACGCGGTCTGGATCATGGGCGCCGTCTCGTTTGCCGAGAGTTCGTTTTTTCCGGTGCCGCCGGACATCATGCTGATCCCGATGGCGATGGCGCGGCCGGACAAGGCCTGGATGTTCGCCGCCTGGTGCACGGTGACATCGGTCGCCGGCGGCGTGCTCGGCTATGCCATCGGCGCCGTGCTCTATGACTCGGTCGGGCAGTGGCTGATTTCGCTCTATGGCTACGGCAACAAGGTGGAGGCATTCCGCGAGGCTTATGCCGCCTGGGGCGCCTGGATCATCCTGCTCAAGGGCCTCACCCCGATACCGTACAAGATCGTCACCATCACCTCCGGCTTTGCCGGCTACAACCTTCTGTTATTCGTGGTTTTTTCCATTCTGACGCGCGGCGCGCGGTTTTTCCTGCTGGCCTTCCTGCTTAACCGTTATGGGCCGCAGGCGCGCGCCATTATCGAGGAGCGGCTGGGCTTATGGGTGACGCTGGGCGCCATCGTCCTCGTCAGCGGGATTGTTGCTGCGCTATACTTGTTCTAGGCGAATCGCGTTTTTAGGCGAATTCGGGCATTCCTCAATTTCGCCACCTCGCTCGGTTAGCAGGTGTGTTGCGCCGGGAATGCGCCTGAGGCGACTGACAAAGTCAGTTTGATTGGCGATGAAAACCATTGGGGCCACGATACGCCCGCGGAGCCGAGGATCGGCCACCGCCGCTTTTGCGCGTTGCTGCGCGGGGGCGGCTTTTGTGCTGTTGGCATCCGACGTGCTGGCGCAGGAACAGCGGCAATCGCGTCCCGCTAATCCGCCCGCCGCCGCTCAACAGAAGGACGACGGATTCTTCGACACGCTCGGGCGCTGGCTGGATGAGTCGGTCGATAACATCAATTCGACCTTCAAGGGCGCCAAAGGTTCGCTGGATAATTTCGGCAAGGAGGCGGGCGTTGCGGCCAAGAGTACGGCTGAAGCGGCCAAGGACGCCGCCGAGGCGGTATCGCGGCTGCCTGGCGCGCGCGTGATCTCCGTTCATGAAGTTTGTCCGTTGGCGCCGAACGGCGCGCCCGATTGCGCTTCCGCCGCCAGCATCGCATGCAAGGCGAAGGGCTTCGGCACCGGCAAGAGCGTCGACTTTACAACGGCTGAAAAATGCCCGGCGCGCGTCTTGCTGTCAGGCCGCGGCGAATGCACGACGGAAACTTTCGTCAGCCGCGCGCTCTGTCAGTAGCGCGCGCGATCTTCCGTTACTTCTGAAATTCGGGAATTTCCGGTTTAGATCCCCACTCGCAGAATCCCGCGGGGTCGAACGATAATTGCCGTTCGCGATACAGCAGTTCGTCGGCGATCGAGCGCACGCCGGAAGAATATTCGAACACCATGCCGTCCGGGCCTTCGAAATAAAGAAACTTCGCCGAAGAGCTGGGATGCCGTCCGGGGCCGAACACCATCGGCACTTGCCGGTCGGTCAGGAAGCGGAACGAGCGCATGACATCGTCGCCGCTCTCGACCTGATGGTTGATGTGCTGGATGCCGGGTCTGGGCGACGGAAACATCGCAATGGTGTGATGCACCTCGTCGATCCGCAGTAGCGGCGCATCGCCGATGCGGTCGCTCACGCGTGCGTTGCACACCTGCGTCCAGAAAGCTTCGTCACGCGCCACGTCGGTGGTGCAGAGGCCGATGTGGCTAAAGCCGGTGATGCCGGCATCGCGCACGCCGTGATAGCGCTTGCCGCTGTAAGCGGGACGCCACACCAGCTCGATACGGTTGCCGCTCGGGTCCTTGAATGAAATGAAATCCCGCACCTTTCGCAGTTCGGATTGCTCTGGCGTGCCAAGGGTGACTTCATGACCGAGTTTTTCAAGTTGAGCTGCGGCTTGGACAAGATCATCGCGCTCGGCAATTTCAAAAGCGGCGGCCTGGTCGGCGGGGTCGCCCTCGAAATAGCACAGCGTGTGCTCGCGCTCGTCGGACTTGAAATAGACCGCGCCCTTGGCGCGCTCGCTCACTTCCAGCCCAAGATAATCCGTCGCGAAGTGCGTCGCGCCTTCCAGATCGCGGGTGCCGAGCCGCACATAGGAGACGTCCTGCAACTTGATCATGCGCGCTCTCCGGCGGTGAATTCGGGAATATCGGTTTCGCTTCCCCAGCTGCAGAACGACAATGGCTGGCGCGGATATTGCCGTGGGCGGTGCGTTGCTTCGTTGGCGATTTTCTTCCCCTCCGCCACGTAGCTGAACAGCACGTCGTCGGGCCCGGCGAAAGTAAGGAACATCTGCTCCGACGTGGGACGGCGTCCGGGCCCGTGCACGATCTTGATCTGTGCGGCTTGCAGGAAATACTGGCTCTGCATCAGCTGCGTGACGCCCTCGACCGCGTATTCGATCGCCAGCACTCCCGCGCGGCTTGAGGGATGCAGCGCGAGGCGGTGATGCGCGTCGTCGAAGCGAATATAGGAGGCATCGCCCACCCAGTCGCTGACTCGGCCGTTGAATAGTTTGGTCCAGAGTTTTTCGTCCGCGCCATTGCTCTTGCTGCGCAGCGCGATGGCTTCGAGACCCGTGATGCCGGCATCGCGCGAAGGGAAATATCGCCAGCCGGACGTCTGCGGGCGCAGCACCAGTTCGATGCTGTTGCCGCTTTTGTCTTTGAACGAAACAAAAGCCTTCACCTTGCGTCGCTCGGCGGCCTGCGCGTCGCCGCGCGCAACTGAGTAACCGTTTTCCTGAAGCAGCGCAGCGGCCCGCTCTAACGCGTCGGCAGTTCGCACCTCGAACGCGACCGATTGCTCGGCCGGATCGCCCTTGAAATAGACCAGCGTATGATCGCGGAAATCCGATCGGAAGGAAGCCTGCTCGGCGGTCTTTTCGATCAGCTGCAGGCCGAGAATACGCTGCGCGAAATCGATCGCTGCGGGTAGATCCCGCGTACCCAGCCGCACATAACGCAACTGTTCGATTTCGATCACGGCTTTGCCCCGGCAAATGGCCTCGCCTGCGATGTTAGTTCAACCCTCGCCGCGATGCCACCTTGTCTAGCCGCGCCCCTTGTGTTTCGGTTCCGGACGAAATCGTGGAGCGTACCGCCGTGAATTTACACGCCAAGCTTGCCGAACGCGAAGCCGCCAACAAGCCGGTGACCGTCGGCCTGATCGGGGCCGGAAAATTCGGCACCATGTTCCTCTCCCAGGTCAAACGCACCACCGGCATGCATCTCGTTGGCGTCGCCGATCTCGACGTGGCGCGCGCGAAAAGCCAGCTTGCCTCCGCCGGTTGGGATGCGTCCGCTTACGCGGCGTCGTCGCTCGGCGATGCGCTCAAGCGCCGGACGGCCTTCGTCACCGATGACGCGCAGGCGCTCATCTCGTGCTCCGACATCGAAGTGATCGTGGAAGCGACCGGCGTTCCTGCTGCGGGCATCCATCACGCTTTGCAGACTATCGCGCATGGCAAGCACATCGTCATGGTCAACGTCGAAGCCGATGCGCTCGCAGGACCGCTGCTGGCGCGCCGCGCAAAAGCGGCGGGCGTGGTCTACAGCCTGGCCTGGGGCGATCAGCCGGCGCTGATTTGCGAGCATGTCGACTGGGCGCGCGCCTGCGGCTTCAAGGTGATCGCGGCGGGCAAGGGCACGCGCTACGAGCCGCATTATCATCAATCCAATCCCGACAATGTATGGGACATCCTCGACAAATATCTGAACATTTCGGACCGCAAGTCGATCAATCCGAAAATGTTCAACAGTTTCGTCGACGGCACCAAATCAGGAATCGAAATGAGCGCGGTGTGCAACGCGACAGGTTTGGTGCCGCAGACGAATGGATTGAGTTTCCCGCCAGCGACGCGCTTTGAACTCGCTGACATTTGCAAACCGAAATCGGCGGGTGGCGTACTGGAAAAAGCCGGAGTCACCGAAGTCACGTCCTCGGTCTATCGCGATGGCGAGGACGTGCCGCATCATCTCGCGCTCGGCACTTATGTCGTGTTTGAGGGCGAGGGCGATTACGCGCGCAAATGTTTCAAGGAATACGCGATGCTTCCCGACAAGAGCGGGACTTATGCCGCGCTCTACCGGCCGATCCACATGATCGGGCTTGAGCTGGGTATCTCGGTCGCAAGCGCGGCCCTGCGCAACGAGCCAACCGGCGCGCCGAACGGTTTTCGCTCCGATGTTGTGGCCACCGCCAAGCGAAAGCTCAAAACAGGCGAGATGCTCGATGGCGAAGGCGGCTTCTGCGTCTGGGGCAAGCAGACGCCGGCGGATATCTCGCTGGCAAAGGAACTGCTGCCGCTCGGCCTTGCGCACAACGTCAAGCTCAAGCGCGACATCGGCGAGGGCGAAGCGCTGAAATGGTCGGATGTCGTCTACGATCCCAACGATTCCGCGGTGAAATTCCGCCGCGAAATGGAATCTGCTTTCGGCCGGCGGAATGCCGGCGCGGAAACGGTGTTATAATTACGAGATCAAAAAATGGTTCCTGGGGAGGACACTATGACAATCGGACGTTTCGCCAGCCTGGCGATGGCCGCCGCTTTTGCGTTTGCATTTAGCGGCGTTGCGCGCGCGCAGGACACCAAGCTCACCATCATGGTGTTTCAGGGCATGCAGAACCTGCCGATCTTCGCGGCGCAGTCGAAGGGCTTTCTCGCTAAGCGCGGGCTTTCGCTCGATGTGAAGATCGCGCCGACTTCGGACGAGATGCGTGCAGGGTTGGCCGAAGGGCGCTGGCAGATCATCCACACCGCCGTCGATAACGGGGTTGCGATGGCGGAAGTCGCGAAAGTCGACATCATCATCATCAACGGCGGGGATAACAGCTTCAACCACGTCATCGCGCAGGCGGACATCAATTCGCTCGCCGATCTGCGCGGCAAGACGGTGATCGTCGATGCGCCCGATACCGCTTACGCGTTCCAGCTCTATGAGATCCTCAAGCGCAAGGGTCTGAAGAAGGACATCGACTACAAGGTCAAGGTCGTCGGCGCGACCTTCAAGCGTCTCGCCGAGCTGCAGGAAAACAAGGACAGCAAGGCCTCGATGCTCAATCCGCCGTTCTCGCTGCGCGCGCAGAAGGCCGGCATGAAGGACATGGGCGAGGCCGCCAAGCTGCTCGGCGCCTATCAGGGAACCAGCGGCGTCGTGCTCCGTTCCTGGGCGAAGGCCAATCCCGACATACTGGTGAAATACATGCAGGCCTATATCGAGGGCCTGCGCTGGTCGCTCGATCCGAAGAACAAGGATGAAGCGATCAAGCTCTACGTCGATGGCCTGAAGCTGCCGCCCGACGTCGCCGCCGCCACTTACGCTCTCGCCGCCGATCCCAAGCAGGGGCTGGCCAAGGATGCGAAGTTCGATATGGCCGGTTTCAAGAACGTGCTCAAATTGCGGGCCGACTGGACCGGCAAGAAGCCCGGCAATCCGGAGAAATATCTCGATCTGTCGTATTACAAGAAAGCGCTCGCGGGCCTCTAGGCCGGCGGCGAAATCGAAACGTCAAAGGCCATCCGCCCGCAAGGCGGGTGGCTTTTGTTATTCCAGCTCGATCATTCCATCGATCTTGTAGCTGAGATTCACCTTGCCGATGGTGAGCACCATCTGCGCCGGCAATGCTTCATTGCCTTTGAGCTTGCCATCGGCGACCGCCGCGCGGATCGCCATTTCGATCTCGCGCTGCGAGGTAACGCCAACCGTCTTGAGAAATTTACGGATGGTGGTGTTGAGGACGTCCTCGTTCATGATCGGGCTCCGTTAAATGCGTGATTGAATTGGGCCGCAGGCGCCATCGCGCGTCCAGGAAAAGTGGAAACCGGTTTTTCGTCCGGACGCGCGACGAAGTAACAACGAGAGGATCAAACCGCGACGCGGCGCAGGAATTTCTCGACTTCTTCGCCGAGGCTGATGGCGGCGGTCTCGACCGCTTCCGAAGCCTTGAGCACGGTTCCGGCGGAACTTTGCGTCTTGCCGACGGCGGTGGCGACGCGCGTGAGCACCGACACCGTCTCCTTGGTGCCCGCCGCCGCGCCGGTCACATTGTGCGAAATTTCGCTGGTCGCAGCGTTCTGCTGTTCGACCGAAGCGGCAATCGTCGTGGTGAAGCGGTTGATTTCCTGCATGCGCTCGGTATTGCGGCGGATCGCCTCGACGGCCGCGCCGGTCGAAGTCTGAATCGCCAAAATCTGCGCTGAAATTTGCTCGGTGGCTTTCGCCGTCTGCACCGCCAGCGATTTGACCTCCGAGGCCACCACCGCGAAACCGCGTCCTGCTTCGCCCGCGCGCGCAGCTTCGATGGTGGCGTTAAGCGCGAGCAAATTGGTCTGCCCGGCGATCTGCTGGATCAGCGCGACCACGTCGCCGATTTCCTGCGCGGCGCGCGCGAGAGAAGCGATCTCGTCGTTGGTCGAATCCGCTTCCGTCACCGCGATCTTCACAAGATCGGTTGCCTGGTCGAGCTGCCGGCTGATTTCGCCAATCGAAATGAGCAACTCTTCCGCCGCGGATGCCGCCGCGGTCACGTTCGCGGACGCTTCGTTCGAGGTATCGACGGCGCCGGATGCCTGATGCTGGGTCTCGCCGGACGACTCCGACAACGTAGCCGCGGTCGTGCGCATGACAAGCGCGCTTTCGCTCACGGTGGTCAGCACGCTCTCGACGCTTCCGCGGAACGCAAGGATAGCCTCGTCGACGACGGCGCGGCGCTTTTCCTGTTCGATCAGCGACGCGTTCTGCTTTTCCGCCAGCCGCCGCTCGGTGATGTCTTCATGCGTGCCGACCCAATAGGCGCCGCCGGCGATCGGCTGGTTGATGACCGAAATGGCGCGCCCGTTAGTCTCCACGATGCGGCTCAGGGTTTTGCCCGCCATCATCGTGTCGACGAGTTCGGAGCGGTAAGCCTCGACGTCGAGATGCAGGCTTCCGGTCGCGGCGCGGTTGCGGATGAGATCGCGCAACGTGCAGCCCCGTTTTATGACCTCCGGCGACAGTCCGTACATTTCAATGTAGCGCGTGTTGCAGACGACCAGCCGCTCGGCCTTGTCGAACATGACGACGCCTTGCGACATGTTGTTGATCGTGATGTCGAGCAATCCGCCGCGCCCATTGGAACGGCGGCCCGCGAAAACGCCGGCGAGAAAAATCGACACCGCCGCGAAAGCTAAACTTGCAAGGGCCACGGCGGCCAATGTCGGCGTCAATTCGGGCATAGGGCCACGCGCCTCAAATTCGGGCGGCTGATACGGATAAATCAGGTACTCCGTAACCATTTCTTTAGGGTTAATTCTCTGCCCAACCACGTTGACCCGGGGGGTTGCGCCGGTATGATCCGCGCCGGTTTAGCCCCTGTGGCGGAATTGGTAGACGCGCCTGACTCAAAATCAGGTTCCGCAAGGAGTGCTGGTTCGAGTCCGGCCAGGGGCACCACCCGCCTTTGCTAAAGCTTCGGCGGGCTCTGGCCCAACACGGCGGGTGTCCGTCGAAGCCTTGGCGAAGACGGACTAAAATTTCTTCGCGGCTTCGGCTGGCTTCGCCCAAACAACGCGGCAGGGACGAACCTCATGAAATACATCGCGCTAGTTGCTGTGATCGGCATTCTGCTTCTTCAATGGACCGGTGCGATTCCACTGGCGAGCGTCGGTGGGTCGATGACGATCGGGTTTACTTTTCTTGCCGCCGCACTGGCTGTCGGGATCCACGAGGCATGGACGAAGAAACGGGGTGTGCTTGGCTGGATCGTGAACATTGTTGTCTCGCTCGTCGGCGCTTTTGTTGCCGCACCTCTCGGCGGCATGGTTCTTGGAATACTACTCAGCGATGGATCGCGGTCGCTGGCGGCCACAGGAGGTCCCCGGTTTTCTGTCGCGCTCGCCGGCGGGATGCTTATCACGCTCCTGGGATCGTGGGGCGCGCTGTGGATCGTGAACCGGTGGCGATGAGTTTGTTCAGTGGCGAAAACCTGACTCGCGCGGAACCAGCCTCTGCCGCGGCGGCCATCGCTTTGGCGGGGGCAGCGGCGCTGATCGGCGCGTGGATTTTCCAATATGGCTTCGGGCTGCCGCCATGCCCGCTCTGCCTAGAACAGCGCTACGCCTATTACTTCGCCATTCCGCTCGCCGCTCTGCTCTGGCTCGGTTCGTCGCATGGCTCCTCGCGAAAAGTCGTCCTGCTGGGATTTGGCGCGATCGCGCTGGCGATGTTGTGGAACGCGGGGCTCGGTGTTTATCACTCCGGCGTCGAGTGGAAATTCTGGCCGGGTCCATCGGACTGCTCAGGGCCAATCAATAATCTCGGGTCTGCCGGGAGCCTGTTGAAACAACTCGAAACCATCCGCGTGGTTCGCTGCGACGATGCGGCCTGGCGCTTTCTCGGAATTTCGCTGGCCGGTTACAACGCGCTGATCTCAGCCGCGCTCGCAGGCCTGGCGCTGATAGGCCTTCGCTCCACGATGTCTCAGGCTCCTGAATAAAACGGCAAAGCGCCTCACCAGGCGGAGAAGGCGATGGAAGTCCTCATCATCGGCGCTGGCATCGGCGGGCTAACGCTCGGCCTGATGCTGCATCGCGCCGGCATTCCGTGCCGGGTTTTCGAGTCGGCGACGGAACTCAAGGCCGTCGGCGTCGGCATCAATCTGTTGCCGCATGCGTCGAAGGAAATGGTGGCGCTCGGGCTGGAAGACGAACTCGCCAAAGTCGCCGTCACCACGCGCGAATATTGTTTCTTCAACCGTTTCGGCCAGTTCATTTACGCCGAACCGGCGGGGCGCTTCGCCGGTTACGACTATCCGCAATTCTCCATTCATCGCGGCGATCTGCAAATGGTGCTGCTGGATGCGTTCATCGCGCGCGCGGGAGCGGATCGCGTCGTCACCGGCTGGCGCTGCACGCGCGTCGAGCACGAAAACGATAACGCCATCGCGCATTTTGAGGACGCGAACGGAAAGCCGTTGCCGCCGCAGCGCGGCTCAGTAGTTGTGGGCTGCGAAGGAATTCATTCGACGTTGCGCAAGCAGCTTTATCCCAATGAGGGTCCGCCGCTTTACTCCGGCATCAACATGTGGCGCGGCGTCACGCGCTGGAAACCGTTTCTGTCGGGCGGCAGCATGGTGCGCATCGGCTGGCACCATCCGGCCAAGGTGCTCATTTATCCGATCCGCAACGACATCGACGCGGAAGGGCGACAGCTCGTCAACTGGGTCGTCGATATCGAAACGCCCACTTATAAAAAGCGCGACTGGAACCGGCAGGGACGGCTGGAAGATTTCATCGACGTGCTAGCGGACTGGCGCTTCGACTGGCTCGACGTAGCGGAATTCATCCGCAGCTCCGACATGGTGCTGGAATATCCGATGGTCGATCAGGACCCGCTGGCGCGCTGGAGTTTTGGCCGTCTGACTTTATTGGGCGATGCCGCGCATCCGATGTATCCTCGCGGCGCTAACGGCGCGGCGCAAGCCATTCTCGATTGCCGCGCGCTCACCGATGCGCTCAAAACAAATCCCGATCCGGTCGCCGCGCTCAAAGCCTACGAAGCCAAGCGCCTGCCGGCGACCAGCGAAGTCGTGCTTGCCAACCGCAAGGCGCCGCCGGACGCCATCCTGCACGAGGTTTACCGGCGCACCGGCGACAAACCGTTCAAGAACATCGACGAGGTCATCAGCCGCGAGGAACTGGTGGCGCTGTCGGAAAGCTACAAACGCGTCGCCGGGTACGACAAGGAAAAGCTAAGCTCACGCGGACGCGGTTGATTCGCAGGCGTCAACGGGCGCAAACTCGCGGCTAGCAACGGGAGGCCGATATGGCGAAAAGTCAGGACAGAGGCAATAAAGAGAAGAAGAAACCGAAGTCGGATGCCAACAAGAAGAAGGGCGGTTTGCCCCCGCATCTGCAGCGGCAGGGCCAGGCCAGCCTGAATATCAATCCGGGCCAGGTTAAGCGCTGACAGCTTAAACGCCGATTTTTTGCTGGTCTTGAAAAGCTAACGACCACGGAACGAGGGGCGCGGGTACATCCGCCGTCGCCTGCTGTTTCGTGGCCGTCTCGGCTGCGAAGCCTTGTGAGCTCGACGCTGCCGTTGACCGGTATATGGAACCTGAATGTGGCACGCACAAGGCCTGATGGCCGGCCGCCTCAGGGCTCCAGCTCGGTATCCCAATAGAGATAATCCAGCCAGCTATCGTGCAGGAAGTTCGGCGGGAACAGCCGGCCGTTCCTGTGCAAATGATGCACCGTCGGCTGGAACGGCATCTGCGAAGGCCACATTCGCGCTTCGTCCGGCGTCATGCTGCCCTTGCGAAGATTGCAGGGCGAGCAGGCTGCGACCACGTTGCTCCAGGTGGTGTGGCCGCCGCGCGAGCGCGGCAGCAGATGATCGAAGGTGAGATCGTCGCCCGAACCGCAGAACTGGCAGGAGAATTTGTCGCGCAGGAAGACATTGAAGCGCGTGAAGGCGGGATGCGTCGAGGGTTTGACGTAGCTCTTGAGCGAGACGACGCTGGGGAGCTTCATCTCAAGGCTGGGCGAGTGCACCGCCTTGTCGTATTGCGCGACGATGTTCACCCGTTCGAGAAACACCGCCTTGATCGCGTCCTGCCATGACCACAGCGACAACGGGTAATAGCTCAGCGGGCGGAAGTCCGCGTTGAGCACAAGAGCCGGAAACCCAGTGGGCGACACGTGCACGTTCAAGCCAAACTCCCGACGTACAAATTCTGCCGGTTAGCCGATTCCGGCATAGTGTACAGGCAGCGCGACAGGATTGTGAAGCGGTGCCGGGGAGTTGACCCCCATGCAGGCTCAGCGTGGCTTGAACGCCTTCGCCAGAAATTCCCCGCCGTGGCGCAGGCCTTCCTGATCGATGCCGTGGCCGGTGCCGGGGGAAATGTGCCATTCCGCCGGGACTTCCAGCGCGGCCAGCCCTTGCGCGGCATGGAACACAGCCTGCACGGGAATGAGGTCGTCGCTGTCGCCGTGGATCAGCAGCACCGGCGGCCTGGATTTTATTTCAGCGGCGAATTTTTCCGGGTCGGGATCGGGCGGCAGCACCAGCATGCCGGAATAGCCGACGATGGCGGCGGGCGCGACGGCGCGGCGCAAGCCGGCGTGCAGCGACATCATCGTGCCTTGGCTAAATCCGACCAGCGCGAGAGCGGAAGGCGGAAGTTTGCGCCTTGCGAGTTCCGCATTGAGAAAACTTTCCAGCACGGGCGCCGCGGCATTGACGCCGACCCAGCGCTCGTTCGGATCGCGGAATGTGAGCGGAAACCATTCGCGCCCGCTCGGCGACTGGCCGCATGGGCGCGGCGCGTGCGGCGAGACGAACGCTGCGTTCGGCAGCATCGGTTGCCACGCGCGCCCGACGTCGATGAGGTCGTTGCCGTCGGCGCCGTAGCCGTGCAGGAAAACCACCAGCTGGCGCGCTTCGCCGGACTTCGGTTCAAGCCGCGGGCCGTCGAGTTCGGCCATTTTTTGAATCCTTCTTCTTTGCTTTCGGTTTTGCGGATTGCACCGGAGCGCCGTCGCGGCGTTTGACGGCGTGATAATAAGCCCAGAGCAGATGCGCCGCCACTCCGCGCCATGGCCGCCACGCGTCGCCGAGTTTGCCCATCCTCTTGGCGTCGGGGCGCTTGCGCAAGTTGAACGCGATGCGCGCGGCCTCCTGCAGCGCGAGATCGCCCGCCGGCCAGGCGTCGGCATTGCCGAGGCAAAACAGCAGATAGATGTCGGCGGTCCATGGCCCGATGCCGTGCAGCGCGGTCAGCGCCGCGTGCGCCTCGTCGGCGGGCATTTCGTGCACGGCGGCAAGATCGATTTCGCCCTTCGCGATCGCCGTGCCAATCGCCTTGATCGACTTTATCTTCGCAGCCGAGAGGCCGAGCCGCGCCAGTTTGTCGGCTCGCGCCTGCCGCACCGCGTCGTGATGAAACGGATCGAAGGCGGCGAACAGCCGGTCTCTTATGGCTGCCGCGCTCGCGGTGGAAAGCTGCTGCCCGCAGACGATGGCGCAAAGCCCCGCGTAACCGGCCTCGCGCCGCCGCAGCGCCGGGCGTCCGGCCTTGGCGAGCACGGGCGCAAGCCGCGGGTCGGCGGCGACCAGTTTTCCCAGCGCGGTATCGAGATCGGCTTCGGTGTGGAGATAGCGGGGCATGCGATACCGATCTAGCAAGCAAGACGCTACAAAGGAACGCCAAGGATCATCATGCCACCCGTTTTCCGCTTTGCGCCCAGTCCGAACGGCTACCTGCATCTCGGTCACGCGCTCTCGGCGTTGCTAAATGCCGACGCGGCGCGCGCGGCGGGCGGGCGTCTGCTGCTGCGGATCGAGGATATCGACGAAACGCGCTGCCGCCCGGAATTCGAGGTGGCGATCTATGAGGATCTGGCGTGGCTCGGCATTGCGTGGGAACAGCCGGTGCGGCGGCAATCGGAGCATCTTGCCGATTACCGCACGGCGCTGGCGAAGCTCGAAGCGATGGGACTTGTGTACCCGGCGTTCGAAAGCCGCACCGAGATCGCGCGCTTTGTGAACGAGCAGGAGAAAAAATCCGGCACCGCGTGGCCGCGCGATCCCGATGGCGGACCGCGTTATCCCGGCATGAGCAAATTGCTGCAGGCGGAGGAGCGCCGTCGCCTCGTTGAGGCCGGCGCTCCCTATGCCTTGCGGCTCGACATGGAGGCTGCGTCGAGACAAGCGGGGCCGCTGCATTGGGATGAATCGGGGGAAACGGCCGCAGCCGATCCGGCGGCATGGGGCGACGTGATTTTGGCGCGCAAGGAGATTCCCAACAGCTATCATTTGTCCGTCACCATCGACGATGCGTTGCAAGGCGTGACCCACGTTGTGCGCGGTCGCGATATTTATCCTTCAACAAGCGTGCACCGGCTCTTGCAGACGTTGCTCGGTCTGCCCGTACCGGTCTATCGCCATCACCGGCTGATCCTCGACTCGGAGGGGCGCAAGCTTTCGAAGTCCACGCAGGCCACCGGCTTGCGGGAATTGCGCGCGCAAGGCGTCACGCCGGCGGATGTCCGCCGGATGGCCGGGCTCGATTGAATTTTCGTTCCGTGCCATTGTTTGCTCCGGGGGCAGGGGCTTCATGCCGAAAGTGAAAGCCAAAAAGGCCGCCAAAAAGGGGGCTTGGCGGCGCAAGGCAGCGCGTCCTCAGCGCGCCAAAGCGCCGCGCGATTCGCGCGCGATCGAGGCGTCGCTCGCCGGTCTCGCGCACGACATCCGCACGCCGCTCACCGGCATTCTCGCGCTCGCGGAACTGCTCTCGACATCCGATCTCGCCGAACGCGAGCGGCAATGGGCCAACGCGATCAAAAGCGGGGCCGAACATCTCGCTTCGCTCACGACATTAATTGTGGATGCCGCCAAGGCCGACGCCAAAGGTTTGGTGCTGCGGCGCGAGACGTTCCCGCCGCGGCGGCTGGCGGAAGCGGTCGGGCGCGCGCTGGCCGCGCGGGCGCAAACGAAAGAAATAAAATCCGAAGTTGTCATCGCCCGCGATCTGCCGGCGATGGTCACCGGCGATCCGCTGCGCCTGCGCGCGGCGCTGGAAAATCTCGCCGACAACGCCGTGAAGTTCACCGACAAGGGCAGCGTGACGTTCACGGCGGGCGCCGAACCGGCGGCGGGCAAGCGCGTGCGGCTGGTGTTCACCGTCACCGACAGCGGCATTGGTTTCAGCAAACAGGACATGGCGAAACTGTTTCGCCCCTTCGCGCAGGCGAGCGAGGCGGTGGCGCGGCGCTACGGCGGCGCGGGATTGGGTCTCGTGTTCGTCAAACGCGTCGCGCGCGCGATGGGCGGCGATCTGAAAGTCACGAGCACGCCGGGCAAAGGCTCGACGTTCCGCATGACCGTGCCCATGCAGCGCGCCGATGTACGGCCCGATGCATCTGCCAAGCGCGAGGGCGGCGCGCGCGCGGCGGCGGGACGCGGGCTTACTATTCTGTGCGCGGAGGACAATCCCTATGGCCGCGTAGTGATGAACACCATTCTCACCGAGTTGGGTCACAAGATCGATTTCGTCGAAACGGGCGAAGCGGCGGTGAAAGCCGTCTCGCGCGGCATTTATGACGTGGTGCTGATGGACATCATGCTGGCGGGAATCGACGGCATTGAAGCGGCGCGCTGCATCCGCGTGCTGCCGGGGCTGGCTGGCCGCATTCCGATCATCGGCATTTCCGGGCGCACGGAAGCGGGCAACGAGGCCGCCGCTCGCGCAGCAGGCATGAATTTCTATTTCAGCAAGCCGATCAGCCCGAGCAAATTGTCCGAGGCGCTGGCCAGCGTCACGAGTTAAAGCGGGTGGCGTTAGTGCGTGGCGAGCGAGCCCGCCCAGACCGCCAGAACAATTCCGCCGATGCCGACACCCGCGAACAGCACGCCGCCAAAAATGTTGCGCGCGCCGCCGTACTCGGCGGCTTCCAGCACCGCAATCGAAGGATCGGCGGGATCGTAACGCACCGTCACGGCAGCGCCGGTTTTATAGGGCGCGAGTTGCGCCAGCGCCGCCGCTTCATGGCCGTAACCGAATTGCGCCATGCCGGCGCGGATGACGTTGCCTTCAAAACGCTTGCCGCCGACCTCGTAGGCGTAGCGCGCCTTCGGAACGTAATAAACGTAGCGATTGCTCACCGAAATCTGGCGGATGTTCTCCGACACTTTGGTGGAGAGAATTTTTCCGCTCACTGTCGGCCATGCAACGTTCTCTCGCGCCAGCCTGCGGCTGCCGAGGCCGCGCAGGATGAACATTGCACCGAGACCGGTCAGGAAAAGCCCGACAACCGTGCCGCCCATGACGATATAAGGCCGCGCCTTGGCGTCGATGGTGTCGGCGTGTGCGCCGAGCGGAACCAGCGCGGCGGCAAAAATAGCAAAGCGCAGAGGCAAACTTTTCATGCGTGCAGGCTGAACGAAATTCCCGGCGCTGTCACGTCTTGCAGCCGGCCATCACACGTTGCTTGAGCCGTTGGCGCGTTCCACGATCCGCACCACGTCGGACATGATGCGGTTCAGCTCGAAATCCTTCGGCGTATAGACCGCTGCGACGCCGGATTTTTCCAGCGCCTGCGCGTCCTCCGGCGGAATGATGCCGCCGACCACGACCGGAATGCCGTCGAGCCCGGCGTCTTTGAGCCGCATCACAACGTCCCGCACCAGCGGCAGATGGCTGCCCGATAGCACCGACAGGCCGATCACGTGCGGTCTTTGTTTGCCGGCGGCTGTGACGATTTCTTCCGGCGTCAGGCGGATGCCTTCGTACACCACCTGCATGCCGGCGTCGCGCGCGCGCACCGCGATCTGCTCGGCGCCGTTGGAATGTCCGTCGAGGCCGGGCTTGCCGACGAGGAACGTCAACCGCCGTCCCAGTTTGCGCGAAACGCGGTCCACGTCGGCGCGGATGTCCTCGAGGCCATCGACGTCGTTGCGCATAGCATTGCCGACGCCGGTCGGCGCGCGGTATTCGCCGAAAGCTTCGCGCAAGGTCCAGCCCCATTCGCCGGTGGTGACGCCCGCTTTGGCGCAGGCGATGGAGGACGGCATGATGTTGCGGTTTTCTTTCGCCGCGCGCTTGAGTTCGGCCAGTGACGCCGCGACCGCCTTGGCGTCGCGCGCCTTTCGCCAGGCGTTGAGCCGCTCGATCTGGTCGCGCTCGGCTTCCACCGACACGGTCATGATGGCGTCGATGCCGCCGGTGAGCGGCGAGGGCTCGGTTTCGAGGAATTTGTTGACGCCGACGACGATCTGCTCGCCGCGCTCGATCGCCTCGAAACGCGCGCTGTTGGATTCCACCAGCCGCTGCTTCATGTAGCCGGTTTCCACCGCCGCGATGGCGCCGCCCATGTCCTCGATGCGCTTGAGTTCTTCCTTGGCCTCGATTTTCAGCGCCTCGACCTTGCGCGTTATCACCTCGGAGCCGTCGAACAGGTCGCCGTATTCCAGAAGATCAGTTTCGTAAGCGAGAATCTGCTGCATGCGCAGCGACCATTGCTGGTCCCACGGCCGGGGCAACCCAAGCGCCTCGTTCCACGCAGGAAGCTGCACGGCGCGCGCGCGGGCGTTCTTCGAGAGCGTGACGGCGAGCATCTCGATCAGGATGCGCGCGACGTTGTTCTCCGGCTGCGGCTCGGTCAGCCCCAGCGAGTTCACCTGCACGCCGTAACGGAACAGCCGCTGTTTCGGATCGGTGATGCCGTAGCGCTCGCGCGTGATCTCGTCCCACAATTCGACGAAGGCGCGCATCTTGCAGATTTCAGTGACGAAACGCATGCCGGCGTTGACGAAAAACGAAATGCGCCCGACCACTTCGCCGAATTTTTCCTGGGAAACTTCGCCCGATGCCTTCACCGTGTCGAGCACGGCGATGGCGGTGGCGAGCGCGTAGGCGAGTTCCTGCACCGGCGTCGCACCTGCTTCCTGCAAATGATAGGAGCAGATGTTCATCGGATTCCACTTCGGCAGTTCGGATGTGGTGAAGATCGCCACGTCCTTGATCAGCCGCATCGACGGCGCGGGCGGATACACGTAAGTGCCGCGCGAGAGATATTCCTTGATGATGTCGTTCTGGATCGTGCCCTGCAGCGCCGAGCGCTCGACGCCTTGCTCGTCGGCGACCGCGATGTAGAGAGCCATCAGCCACGCGGCGGTGGCGTTGATGGTCATCGAGGTGTTCATGGTGGCGAGCGGAATGCCGTCGAACAGCGCGCGCATGTCGCCGAGATGCGTGACCGGGACGCCGACCTTTCCCACTTCGCCTTTGGCGAGCACGTGGTCGCTGTCGTAGCCGGTCTGCGTTGGCAGATCGAAGGCGACGGAAAGTCCGGTCTGTCCCTTCGATAAATTCTTGCGATAGAGCGCGTTGGAGTCGCGCGCCGTGGAATGTCCCGCATAGGTGCGGAAGATCCAGGGTTTGTCGCGTTGCGTTTTGCCGGATTCGGTTTTGTCGCGCATGCCCGTCCTTGGCTCTTAGGACAGGGAATACTGTGAACTGCCCCTTGTTGCAATGCAACATAAGTTCGCCGCGCCAGGGGTCATTCCCCCGGCGCGGCGCTACTCAAGGCTTCGGAAAGGCCGCTATCGGGCGGTCTAGCGCTTCACCAGGCCGATGATGACCAGCAGGATGACAGCGCCGATGGTGGCATTGATGATCGACGCGACGATGCCGCCGCCGATCGCGATGCCGAGCCGCGGCAGCAGGAAGCCGCCGATGAAGGCGCCGACGATGCCGACGATGATGTTGCCGATCAGGCCGAACCCGATTCCCTTGACGATCATTCCGGCGAGCCAGCCGGCGATCGCGCCGACAACCAACAGGACAACCAGTGCTTCAAGTGCCATGACGCGTCTCCCCACTTTTGACCGGGCGATGCCGGGTGGCATCCGCTGACGGTCTTGTTCAATACGTTCAATGCAACAATAAAATGATCGGGCTGTCGACAGCCTCGCGAGCGCATCGCCCGCGATTTTGCGGCAGTGCGGGAGACTACAATCCCGGCGCGTGAAACAAATGCGCGCGCGAATGCACGGACCTTTTCAGGCCCGGGCATCGCTGAGTTAAGCGCGTGACGTCAGATTAGCGGCAGCGCGTGTAACGCTTGCGGCCGGACTGCGTGTAATAATAGCAGCGTCCGGGATACGTCGAGTCCGCGATGATCGCGCCGGCCGCGGCTCCGACCAGACCGCCCGCAACTGCGCCGCCAACGGAATTGCTCGCAAGCCCGCCGATCAGCGCACCACCGCCGGCTCCGATCAGCGCGCCACCGGCAACGCGATCCTGCCGCGCGGTCTGACACCCGGCGAGCACCAGTCCCATCACCGCAACCGCGGCCACTACAAAAATCCTGCGCATGTTGATTTCTCCCTGACGAGGACGCGTTTCCCCCCGCATGTTGCGCGGGATAATTCCTCAGCCATCAACGGGTGACTTGGTTTTTGGTTCCGCAGGAAGGTGGAAATTAATTCACTTCCGCGCTGTGTATGGCGATCGAATTGAACCAAAGAGACTGCCGGTCCGACCAATGATTAATGCTGTAATCAATGGCTGCGTGGCTTCACCGCGCGGCCGTGGGGGATATTGCGATGCCGGAGCCTGAGAAAACGTCATACGGCGCCCTTGGCGTCGCCAGCATCCTCGGCTTTCTGATCCTTCCGGTCTGGGCTGCGAGCGTGGCGACACTCGCCAATCTTGCCGGCAGCGATGCAGCAGGCAACGCTCTGGGGCAAGCCTACGCCGCCATCGAGGTCATCATCCTCTGGTTGCTGCTTTTCATTCTCGCGATCGTAGCCGCCATGAAAGGCACGATGCCGCCGCCCGCCAAGTTCGCGGCGTTCATCCTCATCCCTGTCTCCGGCTTTGTGGTGATGCTGGCGCTGGATTTGCTCTCAAAGCTTTACATTGCGCCGCACCTGTTACCTCTCGTTATTCCGGTGCTCGTTCCGCCGCTGATCGTGGCGTTTTGCTTCTGGGCGCTGATGCCGCCGATGCACGCGCGGGTGCCCGCGCGCCTCGCCGGTGGAATTGTCTGGGGCGCGGTCCTCGTGCTTTGCCTTTCGATCTGGCCGATGAGCGAAATGCGGGAGAGCGCGCTCGATAAAGAAAGCGCCATACGTGCAAAATACGACGCGGACTTCGCCAGCCTGCCGGCAAATTCCCCGCTGTGGGATTTGACCCCGTTTTTATCGACGCGCAACGACACCAAGCGCACCGAGGTGCTGGAGCGGATTCGCAAGCTCGACAAGCGCCAGAGCGAAGCCGAACTGATGCTGGATCGCGGCGACTTTCCGCTGCTTTATCTCGGTTCATTCGATCTCGACCCGACGCCCGCGCTTTGCGGCAAGGCGCGCAGTCTGCTGCGCAAACGCGTCGAGCCGCTTGTGCTCAAGAGCCCCAATTCCAAACCTTACGCCGATATCGCCGGGCCGGTGGCGGACGCTGTCGCCGCGATGAACTGGCTCGTCGGTTATGAATGCTCGTGCGATGCCGAATCGCTGGCCTGGGAATCCATGGCGAAGAATTATCGCGACACCAATTTCGACGTTTATCGTCTGGCCGAGATTCGCGATCCCAAAAATCTGGGGCGGATCGTGCGCGAGCATCCCGAGCGATTTTCAATGCTGACTCCGAAGGCGCATCTCAAAGCATGGCTGCGTTTTGCCGAGGAGATAAATTTGCGCGAACAGGCGCTCGCCGGCGCGCGCAAGCTCGATCACCGCACCGCCGATGCCGTCGAAATGCTGCGCGAGAGCGATCACGAAGCGCGTACGGTGATGCAATATCTGCCGGCGCTCGATCTCGCGGCGACGCCCCAGCTGTGCGCGGCGGGGCAGAAGGCGATCCACGATCAGCTCGCCAGAGTCTACCGGCCACGCGCCGACGATCCGCGGCCCTATTCCGAACTGCTCGACCGGCTCGGGCTCGGCGAACAGTTGCCCGCGCTGAAATGGCTGGCCTCGCATGGCTGTGACGCCGAAGCCGAATTGAGCGAAGCCGAGACGCTCGTGCGCAGCTATCAGGATTCGCCCGCCCGGGCCGCGATGCTTGCCTCGCTGGCGCAGCTTCGCCGCAAGCCGTAGGCGGCAGGCGGCACGGATTCTCGCAAGACATCCGGCGGCAACGGGTCGTATAGTTCATCCTCGATGAGTAGCCATCGGGAGACGTCCATGCGCGTCCTTGTCCTACTGGCAGCAATCGCGAGTTTTGCTTTTTCATCCGCCACGGCGGGCGCTCAAGATCGCCTCATCGTCGCGCAAGCCGGAAGTACCGGCGGCAGCGTCGGGAAACCGAACAAGTCGGTGTCAGGCGATGCAGAACCGCGCCCCGCAAACCGGGATGCGGTCATAAGAAGCGCGTATCCGAAAACAATTCAGTTGAACGAACACGCTTTCGGCCTGAGTTGGTCCCTCACGCTACGCAATATCGGCGGCAGCGCATACGAGGGTACGTGGAGTCATGGCTATGCCACATCGTTCACGATCACGTCGTTCACGAGCGATTCCATAAAAATGCATCGTGTCGACAAGCCCGCTTTAGGCGCGGTGGCGGGCTCGTATGCCGGAGTGCGGACCGGCAACAGTGCCAGCGGCACGGCCGTCTTTCCGATGGCGAGATCTACTTGGGAAGCGTCGTGGTGACGTCTGGCGCAGCCGCCGTGGTTTCAGCGGACGCTGTTATTACGCGCCGAACTTAATACCCGCTGCATCACCAGCATTGCGACGATGAGCGTGGTCGCCAGACCGGTGTGCGTTTTCACGTAAGGATAAATCAGCAGCAATGCGGCGGCGGCGGAGAGGCCAATCGCTTCGCTAATGAAAAATCCGCGTACGAGCGCGAAGCGAATGAGGAACGCAGCCGGAATCGCGAGCACGACGAGATCGTAGATATAGAGATACGGCGTCGCCAGGAGCGCCGCGCAGCCGAGCGCAGCGGCTTTCAGTTCGAACGGCGCGCGGCTGCGCCACAGCGCGAAAATCGCCAGCGCCAGAGCGCCTGCGACGCTTGCCTGCGCCGCCCATGCAACAGTTTCGCTGCCGCCGTGAGCGCGGACAAAACCGAACACGCTTTGCAGCCGGTGCAGATCGGCGCGGCCTTCGCCCAGCACGGCCTGACTTGTCACAGAGAGGCCGTCGAAGAAAGCCTGCCACGGCGCGGAGCCGAAGCTCACCCACGACAGCAAAGCCATCGCAATGGCGACGCCTGCCGCGACGATGATGACGCGCCAGCGCGCGCCGGCAATCAGCGCAACCGGAAACAGCAGGCCGAAATGCGGCTTGTAGGTGAGTAGCCCCAGAAAAATCCCCGCCCATGCCGGGTGCCGCTCGATGCAGGCGAGCGTGCCACCGATCAGCGAGGCGGTGAGAAATCCGTTCTGTCCGGCGGTGGCGTTCCACAGCACGGCGGGGCAACCGAGTGCCAGCAGAATTCCGGCGCGCTGGCCGGTGATGGCGCGCATCGCCGCGAGATAACCGGGCAGCGTGACGCCCAGCCAAACGAGCGCCGCCGCCGTATAAGGCAGCATCGCGAGACTAACGGCGGCGAACAAGAAAGTCGGCGGATAATGCCAGCCGTAATAATTCTCGAACGCATGCCCAACGGCGCGTACTTCGGCGGTTTTGTGAATCGTCCAGTCGTAAGCCGCGGCGGCATTGCCATCGAGCGCGAGCTGGCCCGCCGCCCAGACATTGACGAAGTCGTTGGCAATGGCGCGGCCCTGCGCGTCGATGAGCCAATGTCCCTGCACCCACGCGCCGCCAAGCACGACGAGATAGCCGAGCGCCAGCATCAACCCGATCAACCCAATGAGGCGCGCGGCGGACATTTGCGGCGTGGTGGGCGTGGCGATGCCTTGCGCGCTCATATTGTTCTCGCTGCAATGGCGCGGCGCGCGATCAGCGCGGCCACCACCAGCACGGCGGCGAAACCCACCGGCGCGGTGACGAACGGGAAGGTGAGAATAAGAAGACAGGCAAATCCAATTCCCGCCATCTCAAAGGGCAGGAATCCGTTTGCGCGCCCGGCGCGGAACAGAAACGCCAGCGGCACCGCCAGCACCACGAGGTCATAGGTGTAGAGATATGGAGTCGCCAGCATCGCGCCGGTGCCGAGTGCCGCTGCCTTGATGTCGAACGAAACTTTGCTGCGCCACAGCGCGGAGACAATCGCGGCGGCGATGATCGCGACGATTGCTTGCAACGACCACGCCAGCGTCTCGCTTCCACCAAGCGTGCGCGTGAGACCGAACGTGGTTTGCAATTTGCTCCAGTCGGCCCAACCGTCGGAGAGGAACGCCTGCGATGTGTGCGAGATCGACGCGAAGAACACCGCCCAGGTTTCCGCGCCGAACGCGAACATCGAGGCGAGCGCCATCAGCGCGGCGACGAACGCCGCCGTGAAAAATACACGCCAGTATCCCGCCGCTGCCAGCACGATGGGAAACAGCAATCCGAGATGCGGCTTGTAGGTGAGAAGCCCGAGACAAATTCCCGCCAGCACCGGGCGGCGCTCGATCCATAACAGCGTGCCGCCAAGCAGTCCGGCGGTGAGGAATCCGTTTTGCCCGACGACGAAGTTCGAGAGCACGGCGGGAAACGCCGCCGCCAGCAGATAACCGCTGCGCTCGCCAACGATGCCGCGCACGGCGGCGAGATAGAGAGGGAATGTGACGAACACCCAGAGCGCGTAAGCCGCCGCATACGGCATCAGCGCGAGCGCGGCTGCCGCGAACAAAAATGCCGGCGGATAGTGCCAGCCGAAATATCCGGCGAACGGATGTCCGACCGCGACCTCTTCTATCGCCTTGTGGATGTGCCAGTCGTAGGCCGCCGCCGGGCTGCCTTCGAGCGCCAGCTTTCCGGCCGCCCAGACGTTGACGAAATCGGACGCGATGCCGCCGCCATCCGGCGCGATCAGCCACGTCCCCTGCCAATACGATGTGACGAGATAGACCGCGTGCGCGACGACGAGCGCAAAGCAGATCAACTCGGCCGCCTTTGCGAGCGGCGGCTGTGCGGGCTGATGGGAATGGGCGATATCGGCAAGCGCCATGCGGCAAACCTAAAAGTGCCGCCTTGCGGAACCCTTAAACCGCTGCCTTTGCGGCCCCTGTGCATCGTCGAAAGGCTATATTGCACTGCAACATAAGTTGCGGCAGACTGATTGCCACGGACCGCGCTGTCCGTGGAGGGTTGGGCATGCCGGCTGCTGCCAAGGTGACGAACCTCGCTGCGTTGAAGGATCTCTACGCCATCGGCGAGATTCCGCCGCTCGGCCACGTTCCGGAAAAAATGCACGCCTGGGTGATCCGCCAGGAGCGCCACGGCCCGCCCGACAAATCCATGCTGCTCGAAGTCGTCCCCACCTGGACGATAGCCGACGACGAAGTGCTCGTCCTCGTGATGGCGGGCGGCGTCAATTACAACGGCATCTGGGCGGGCCTCGGTCAGCCGATCACGCCGTTCAATGTGCACAAGCAGCCGTTTCACATCGCTGGCTCAGACGCCTCCGGCGTGGTGTGGGCGATTGGCTCGAAGGTCAAGCGCTGGAAAGTCGGCGACGAAGTCATCGTCCATTGCAATCAGGACGACGGCGACGACGAGGATTGCAACGGCGGCGATCCGCTGCTCTCGCCCTCGCAACGCATCTGGGGTTACGAGACGCCGGACGGCTCGTTCGCGCAATTCTGCCGCGTGCAATCGCGCCAGTTGATGCTCAAGCCCTCGCATCTCACCTGGGAAGAGTCGGCCTGCTACACACTTACGCTCGCGACGGCGTATCGCATGCTATTCGGCCATTCGCCGCACACGCTCAAGCCGGGCGACAACGTTCTGGTGTGGGGCGCGTCCGGCGGGCTCGGCGTGTTCGGCTTGCAGCTCGTTGCCGCATCGGGCGCCAACGCCATCGCCGTCGTCTCGGATGAGTCGAAGGCGGAGTATGTTTTCAATCTCGGCGCCAAGGGCGTCATCTATCGCAAGGAATACAAGTGCTGGGGCCAGATGCCGGCGGTGAACACCGCGGAATATAACGACTGGACCAAGGAAGCCCGCCGCTTCGGCAAGGCGATCTGGGACATCACCGGAAAACGCGACGTCGACATCGTGTTCGAACATCCGGGCGAACAGACTTTCCCCGTTTCGTGTTTGGTCGTGAAGCGCGGCGGCATCGTGGTCTTCTGCGCGGGAACGACCGGCTACAATCTCACCTTCGATGCGCGTTACGTCTGGATGCGGCAGAAGCGCATTCAGGGTTCGCACTTCGCGCACCTGAAGCAGGCGTCCGCCGCCAACCGCTTCGTGCTCGAACGCCGCATCGATCCTTGCATGAGCGAAGTGTTTCCGTGGGAGCAGATCCCGCTCGCGCATGTGAAGATGTGGAAGAACCAGCATCCTCCCGGCAACATGGCCGTGCTGGTGAACGCGCCGGGTCCGGGTCTGCGTACGCTTGAAGATGCGCAGGAAGCCGCCGGCGCAGCCTAGTTCGCGAATCTAGCGAGTACGTGCTCGCCGTTTGCTCCCGCGCGCTTTCAGGATCGCCGAATTCAATTCGCCGCCGTAAATGAAGATCGACGCGCAGACGTAGAGAAACACCAGCGCGATCATTGCCGAGGCCAGCCCCGCGTACATGATCGAATAGGCGAAGGCGAACTCGGCGAGGTAACGCCCGAATATCGCGCCGCTCGCCAGCCACAGCAGCAGCGTCGCGACGATTCCCGGCATCACTTGAAGTAATCCGCGGCTGCCGGCCGGCAGCCATAAGTGCACGATCAGCAGCGCGACCACGAGCACAAGCGCGGCGACGGAAAACCGCGCGAAGGTGATCAATTCCCCGAACGGCGCGATGGCGGGCGCGATTTTCAGCATCGTCGCCCAGATCAGCGGCGCCAGCACCACCAGAAAAGCAAACGCCAGAAGCGCCACCGCGCCGACCAGCACATAGCCGATCGATTCCAGACGCAGCAGCCATGCTCCGCGCGGTTCGCTCACGTCATAGGCGCGGTTGAGCCCGATGCGCAGGCTCTCCACGCCGCTCGATGCGAAGTAGAGCGCGAAGGCGACGCCGAAAGTGAGCACGCCGCCGTTGGCGGTGGTCAGCACGCCGTGGATATCGAGCGCGAGCGGACCGGCGACTTCCTTCGGCCAGGCTTCAAGCAAAATGCGCGCGGCCTCGTCGGCCATTTCCTTGGAGCCGAAGATGAAGCCGGCGATTGCCGTTACCACGATCAGGAATGGAAACATCGCCATCAAGGTGGAGAGCGCGATGTGGCTGGCGATGGCCCAGCCGTCGTCGGCGAGAAAATCCCGGAACGCGTCGATGGCGATCAGCAAGGATCGTTTGAGAAAATGCAAAGCGTTTACCCCAGGCGGCCTCGCCCTGCGTGAGATTGGCTATTAGGGAAAGATTTGCAAGCGGCAGTCTCAGCCGTTCGCCGGAAGGGAGAGGTTACGCCGCCCGCACGTCGGTGAGGAATTGCCGCACTTCGGTTTCCAGGCCTTCCGCGTCGATGGCGAGCGCATCGGCTAGGCCCTTCACGTCGGCTGCGGTCGAGCGGGCATCGGCGCTGGCGCCGGCGACGCGGCTCATCGCTTCGGCGCCGGTACGCGCTTCACCGGAAGCGCGGCTGACGCCTTCGGCAATCGCCGCCACCGCCGAGTTCTGCTGCTGGACGGTCGACGCGACCATGTTAGCGATGCCGGACATCTCGACAATGATTTCGTTGACCTGCTCGATCGCCTGCGCGGCGTCGGCGGCTGCCGATTGAATGGCGCCGATCTGCCCGGCGATTTCCTCTGTCGCCTTGCCGGTCTGCCCGGCGAGCGATTTCACTTCCGACGCGACCACCGCGAAACCCTTGCCGGCTTCGCCCGCGCGCGCCGCCTCGATGGTGGCGTTGAGCGCCAGCAAATTGGTCTGTCCGGCGATGGCCTGAATGAGCCCGATCACTTCGCCGATGCGGGTGGCGGCGTTGCCGAGTTCGGTCATGGTATTGGCGGTGCGCTTTGCCTCGGACACCGCGCGCTCCGCGACTTCGGTCGACTTGGAAGCCTGCGCCGCGATTTCTCCGATCGAGGCCGCAAGTTCCTCGACCGAGCTTGCCGCGGCGGTGACGTTGCCGGATGCGGCGCTGACGCGCTCCTCGGCGCTGCGCGCTTCGGTGGAAACCGTGTCGGTTGCGCCATTCAGATCGGTCGAAGCGGTTTCCAGCCGCGCCGCCGCGCCGCGCAATTTGCCGAGCGCTTCGTCGACGGATTGTTCGAATCGCGCGATGGCCGCAGCGATCATGTCGGCGTGCTGTTCGCGCGCGCGATGGCCTTCGCGCCGTTCGGTGGAAAGGCGCTCGCGTTCGATCATGCTGTCGCGGAAGACGATGACGGTGCGCGCCATCGCGCCGATTTCGTCGCGCGCATGCGTCGCGAGAATTTGCGCCGTGGTATCGCCGTCGGCGAGGCGCTTCATCACACCGGCGAGGCTGTCGAGCGGGTGAGTGATGCTGCGGCCGATCATGAAGCTGCAGGCGAGCCCGATCATGACCGCGATGCAGCCGACCCAGAAGATGATCCCTTTCGTGCGGTCCTGCGATTGCGTCAGCGTGTTCGACGCCTCCGCGACCTGCTGTTGGGCGGACGTGATCAGGCGGTCGGCGACCGGCCACATCTCCTGCGTGTTGAGATCGATGATGGTCAGCGACGGCTCGATTCGATTGATGATCGCGATCCATTCGGTGAAGGTGTCGACGTAGGTTTTCACTTGAGCTTCGAGCTGGCTTTTCATCTCCGGCGAGCCTCCGACGGCGTCGAAGGCGGCGGTGAATTTCTTGAACTCGGCGTTGAACATCGCTTGTGAAATATCGTGCCGCTCCAGCCGGTATTCGGCCTCATAACGGCGCATCACCAGCAGCGAGGTGAGCAATTTCTTTGCCTCGATTTCGGCAAGCCAGGACATTTCCTGGTTGATGATGCGCTCCACCGCTGTGCCCGCCGTCTTCATCCGCTGGCGGATTCCGTTCTCTTCGGTGAAACCCAATCGCACATGCTCGTTGACGAGATTGGCGAAATGCGCGCTAACGTCCGTCAGGCGCGTGTGCAGCGCGCTAAGATCGTCCCGCGCCGCCGCGTCGATCGAGATTTCGATGATGTTCAGGTTGTTGAGCGCCATGATGTGGGCGCCGTTGAAGGCGTTGATCATTTGTTCGCTCGGCGCCTTTTCAAAGTCGCGCGCGCCTATCAGCATGCCGTTGAGCGCCCCCTTGAATTGATAGCTGGCGTCGGCAAGTGCGGCCGCGCGTTTCACCCGCTGGAAGGCGTCGTCGACATCGGCGCCGCCGGAGGTGAAGGCGATGCCATTGGCGAGGAAGCCCACGACCGGGATCATCGCCAGAACGATGATGCGGGTGCGGACCGAAACCGAGGATACGAGGCGGGAGATAGACAGCCGCATGATTCCAATTCGCGTGGCACTGGAATGGCCTGGCGGGGCATGAACAAGTCGGCCGGTAATCCCCATCTCAGGGAAGCGCAATATGGTTAATATTGTGGGAATTTTCATCACTTCACGGCTATTCACGCTGGCGCCGCAGCGTCTGTGCGAGGCCCCCAAAAGTCCTCTGTGGTCTTGCTTTTGTGCACTGCACACGTAGTCTCAACAGGGGCATTTGCCCCCGTAGCTATCGAAGGAATCCGATGCCGACCGCCGCTCCCCGCCCGAAGGCCGATCACGAGCTTGCCGAACTGGCGCAGGAAGCGGCCACCGCGCTTGAAACGCTGCTGGCGGACGCCACAACCAAGGTGCGCGCGCGCGTGGTGGTCGAAGGCCATGTGGTCAACAAGCTGCTCGACCGCGAGCAGCGCGCCACGCACGGGCTTGCCTGGCTCGCGACTTATACGGAGGCGGTGCGACAGCTTGCCGCTTACACCGCGCGCATGCTCGGCAGCGATTCGCTGGGCGAAATCGAAGAGCATGTGGTCCGCATCGGCCTGGGCGAATATCTCGCGCAGGTCGCCGGCGGCATTCCGATCAGCCAGGGCGAGATCGCGCGTCCCGCCGATTTCGGGCTTACCCAGGCGCAGGTCGCTTCGCGCATGGTGCCCGCTGTCGAGAAACTCATTGCCACCGGCAACACCGCCGAGCGCCGCGCACGATTGAGCGAGCTGATGCGCGCCGACGCGCGCGCCACCATCGGCATGTGCGGACTGGAAGAGACGCTCGAATCCATTCGCGACGAGATGCGGAAATTCGCCGACAGCGAAGTGATCCAGTACGCGCAAGGCTGGCACCGCACCAACAGTTACATCCCGCTCGAGATCATCAAGCAGATGTCCGAGCTTGGCGTGTTCGGCCTCACCATTCCGGAAGAATTCGGCGGCATGGGGCTGGGCAAGGAATCGATGTGCGTCGTCTCGGAGGAACTTTCGCGCGGATATATCGGCGTCGGCTCGCTCGGCACGCGCTCGGAAATCGCCGCTGAATTGATTTTAGGTTCCGGCACCACCGATCAGAAAAACAAATGGCTCCCCAAAATCGCATCCGGCGAAGTGTTGCCGACGGCGGTGTTCACCGAGCCGAACACCGGCTCCGATCTGGCCTCGATCAAGACGCGCGCGGTGCGCGAGGGCGATGTCTACAAAGTCTACGGCAACAAGACCTGGATCACGCATCCGGTGCGCGCCGATCTGATGACGCTGCTGGTGCGCACGAATCCCAAGGAGTCCGGTCATCGCGGCCTTTCCATGCTGCTCGCCGAAAAGCCGCGCGGCAGCGACGAGAAACCGTTCCCCGCCGCCGGCATGACGGGCACCGAAATCGAAGTGCTCGGCTATCGTGGCATGAAGGAATACGAGATCGCCTTCGACGGCTTTGAGGTGAAGGCGGAGAACCTGCTCGGTGGCGTCGAGGGGCTCGGATTCAAGCAGTTGATGCAGACGTTCGAATCGGCGCGCATCCAGACCGCCGCCCGCGCCGTCGGTGTCGCGCAATCCGCGATGGAGCAGGCGCTCGGCTACGCGCAGAACCGCGTCCAGTTCGGCGTGCCGATCGCGGACTTTCCGCGCGTCGCCGACAAGATCGTGATGATGGCGGTGGAAATCATGATCGCGCGCCAGCTCACTTATTACGCTGCGCGCGAGAAGGACTCCGGCCGCCGCTGCGACCTGGAAGCCGGCATGGCTAAACTGCTGGCCGCGCGCGTCGCATGGGCCGCCGCCGACAACGCGGTGCAAATTCACGGCGGCAACGGCTTCGCGCTGGAGTTCCCGGTTTCTCGTATTCTCTGCGACGCCCGCATCCTGAGCATTTTCGAGGGCGCGGCCGAGATTCAGGCGCAGGTCATCGCCCGCAGGCTGCTCGACGACAGCAACTGACCCTTGTGATGGGGGATGGTGCGTTGCCGGTTCGATGCTATGTTCGCCGCGATTCCAAAGAGGCCGGCGAATGAAGCGCAATCTCGGTCGGCGCACCGGGCACCGTCACATCGAAATCGCAAACGCGAGTCTCAGCACCGTGCTCGCGGCTGTGATGGCCGCGGCGCTGACGATGAGCGCAATGGCGCAAACTGCGCCTGCGCCCACGCCGCCTCCGCCCGCCATGAAGCCGATCACGCAGGAAGGCGTCACGGTTCCCGGTTTCTGGGACCCGCGCCGGCGCCCGGAGCGCCCGGATCTCTCGCGCATCAGCGTCATCCGCTTTCTCACCGAGACCGATTACCCGCCGTTCAATTATCTCGGCTCGGACGGCAACCCGGCGGGCTTCAACATCGATCTCGCGCGCGCCATCTGCGAGGAGATCAAGGCCAACTGCACCATCCAGATGCGCCGCTTCGACACGCTGCTCGATTCGCTCAACGCCAATCAGGGTGACGCCGTGATCGCGTCGATCGCGGCCACGCCGGACATGCGCCGCCGTGTTGATTTCAGCGATCCGTATTACCGCACGCCCGCGCGCTTTGTGTCACGCCGCGACGTTCCTTTCGATGACATGCGCCCGGAGTTGCTGGAAAAGAAAACCATCGCGGTGGTGGCCGGCACCGCGCACGAGGCTTACCTGAAAACGCTTTTCACCGAAGCCGTGCTCAAGCCCTATCGTAACGCCGACGAAGCGCATCAGGCGTTGAAACGGGGAGAGGTGGATTTGCTGTTCGGCGACGGCGTCGAGCTGGCGTTCTGGCTTAACGGCACCGACTCGGCCAGTTGCTGCGTGTTTCGCGGCGGACCGTTTCTGGAGAGCAATTATTTCGGCGAGGGCGTTGGCGTCGTGGTCAAACGGGGCAACGATCTGATGCGTCAGGCGTTCAACTGGGCGCTGTTCAGGTTGTGGGAAAAAGGCCGCTTTACCGATTTATGGCTGCGCTATTTTCCGGTAAGCCCGTTCTGACATGACCGTTTCCGCCGAAACATCCGCATCCTTGCGCGAGGTCGCCGAGACCTCGGCCGCCTGGCCGTTTGAGGAAGCGCGCAAGATCGTCGCTCGGCTGAAGAAAAAGCCGAAGGATGAAGTGATTTTCGAGACCGGCTACGGCCCGTCCGGTTTGCCGCATATCGGCACCTTCGGCGAAGTCGCGCGCACGACGATGGTGCGTCACGCCTTCCGCGTGCTCACCGACGATAAAATCAAGACGCGGCTGATCGCTTTTTCCGACGACATGGACGGGTTACGTAAAGTCCCCGACAACGTGCCGAACAAGGAACTGCTGGAAAAGCATCTCGGCAAGCCACTCACCAAGGTGCCCGACCCGTTCGGCACGCATCCCTCGTTCGGCGAGCACAACAACGCGCGGCTGCGCGCCTTCCTCGATCATTTCGGTTTCGAGTACGAATTCATGTCCTCGACCGACTGCTACACCGCCGGGCGCTTCGACGCGACGCTGATGAAGGTGCTGGAGCGCTTCGACGCGGTGATGAACATCATGCTCCCCAGCTTGCGCGAGGAACGCGCTCAGACTTATTCGCCGTTCTTGCCGATCGATCCGCGAACCGGAATCGTGCTGCAGGTGCCGGTGCTCTCGCAGGACGCCAAGGCCGGCACCATCACCTACGAAGACCCGGAAACCAAAAAGCCGGTGACGACGCCGGTGACCGGCGGGCGCTGCAAGCTACAATGGAAGCCGGACTGGGCGATGCGCTGGGTTGCGCTCGGCGTTGATTACGAAATGGCCGGCAAGGATCTGATCGACTCGGTCAAATTGTCCGGCGAAATCGCCAAGGCGCTTGGCGCCCAGCCGCCGGAGGGGTTCAATTACGAACTGTTCCTCGACGAGAACGGACAGAAGATTTCCAAGTCGAAAGGCAACGGGCTGACCATCGACGAGTGGCTGCGTTACGCCAGCCCGGAATCGCTTTCGCTGTTCATGTATCGCGAGCCGAAATCCGCCAAGCGGCTGCACTTTGATGTCATCCCGCGCACCGTCGACGAGTATCAGCAATTCCTCGACGGCTATCAGCGCCAGGAGACCAAGCAACGGCTGTCAAATCCGGTGTGGCACATCCATGCCGGAAATCCGCCGCCGCCGGACATTCCGGTGACCTTCACCATGCTGCTTACGCTGGTGTCGTCGTCGAACGCCGAGAACGCCGAGACGCTGTGGGGCTTCATCGGGCGCTATCGCCCCGGCGTGACGCCGAAGACGCATCCCAAGCTCGACGCGATGGTCGGTTACGCCATTCATTATTTCCGCGACTTCGTGCTGCCGGCGAAAAAATTCCGCCAGCCGAGCGAATCCGAGCGCGCGGCGCTGATCGATCTGCGCGACGCGCTGGCGCAATTGCCCGCGAGCGCGACGGCGGAAGAAATTCAGGATGTGATTTACGAGATCGGGCGTCGCGAGCCGTTCCTCGATGAGAAGAAGAAAGCCAAGGACGGCAAGCCGGGCGTCTCGCTCGACTGGTTCAACATGCTCTACCAGGTGCTGCTCGGACAGGAGAAAGGCCCGCGCTTCGGGTCTTTCGTCGCGGTCTATGGCGTCGAGAACACCATCGGCATGATCGACGGCGCCCTCGCGCGTAGCGCGTGATCTTTCGTCATTCCGGGGCGCACGTCAGAGCGAACCCGGAATCCAGAGCAGACAGGACATTTGCTTGCGGCTCTGGATTCCGGGTCCAGCCTTTCAGGCTGTCCCGGAATGACGGGATGATTAAAGATGGCGCGCAGCGAGTGATTTACGGCTTGAACCCGGTCCCGCCGCAGCGCTGACATTTCACCTTCTTGTCGCCCTTCTTGAGCAAACCCTTGCCTTCGCAATTCTTGCATTTGACTTTCGGCTTGCCGGAATTTTTTTGCATGTTTATCTCCCGCGTCCCGGCGTCGTTTCCGTGAACGCGGGAGAGTTTGAAAGTTTACGAAAACATTTCCACATTGCCGTCGAGCGCCATCAAGCCGAGTTCGACCGCGAGCTTGGGCTGGCGTTCCGTCACTTGCTGGCGGAATTCCATCAGCGCCGCTTTGTGCGTTTCGGTTTCGATCTGCGCGTTGGCGACCTTGTCCTCGCCATAGGCGATCTTCGCTGCGCCGCAATCGCGGTGGTTCATCGCGATCACTTTCGGAATGTTGTGCAGCTGGATCGACGCGGCGAGATTGTCCCAGAACGTCTTCTGCCAGTCCTTGAATGCCGGTGCGACGACGCCGATGGACGCGCCCGCGAAGGTGAACTGGCTGTATTTCCCGGTCAGCGACCGGCCCTTCATGTAATTGCCGGTGGGTTCGGGAAAGCGCGGATCGATGCAGGTGAGCAGCATCGCTTCGTAATTGCCTTCAGCCGCGAACACGAAGCCGGGAATCGTGCCGGCGAGCGCGAGTGCACCGGCGCCTTGCAGAAATGCGCGGCGGTCGAAACGCGCGCGCAGCATGTCGCCGCAGCAGGCGCAGGCCGCCGGATGAATTTGTGTGATGCCGCTCATGTCGTCGTCCCCATTGCGAAAAATCTCGCTGCGCAACAATAGCGGAGCGTCTGCTGCGCCGCCAGCCGGGTCAAGCCGAGTTGATGGAATTATTAAGCAGGCCTACTGGCTCGCCCACACGATGCGCGCGATCCACAACACATCCTTCATCGCCAGCGTGCGGTTGCGGTGATCGGAATTGAGCGATTGCAGCTCGATCGATTTGTTGGTCTTGCGCTTGAGTTCCTTCACCATCACCTCGCCGTCCTTGGTCTTGACCACAACGCGGTCGTGGCGGCGCACGGGCGCGGCGGGCGAAACCAGGATCACGTCGCCGTCGCGATAGGCCGGCTTCATCGAGTCGCCGGAAATCTCCAGCGCATAGGCGTGCTGGTCGTTGACCGCGGGGAAGGCAACTTCGTCCCAGCCCTTGCCGACCGGAAAGCCGCCGTCGTCGAAAAATCCGCCGGCGCCCGCCTCGGCAAAACCGATCAGCGGCACCTGCTGCACGGCAGCGCGCGAACCCTCGACGATGAGTTTGACGAAAGCATCGACGCTCACGCCGGTGGCGTCGAGTGCCTTTGCCACCGACTCGGTCGAGGGCCAGCGCGGACGGCCGTCGGGCGTCACGCGCTTCGACTTGTTGAACGTGGTCGGATCGAGGCCGGCTTTTTTGGCGAGGCCCGACGCCGACATTTCGGAGCGGGCGGCGAGCCGGTCGATGGCGGTCCAGATCTGGTTATGCGTGAGGCTGGCCATGACTGGTCTCGATGGCTGGTTTCGATGGATGATTCTGGCGGCTATGAATTTTGTCCGCTCCCTAGGAATTATAGCCTTGATTCGATTCCGTCCAGCGGTTTTTCCATCGCCGCATGAGCCCGCAAAGCCAATGGAACTCTCGCCCTTGGACACCCCGGCGGCTGCCCGCTAGGGTCGCGGCATCTACTAAAAAGGCCACTGCCGCGGAGCCTTATTTGATCGGTCTTTTCGACCGCCTCGCCCGCCCGCTGCTGCGGGCCCTCGACCCGGAGGACGCTCACGCGCTCGCGGTCAAGGCGCTCCGGTTCGTGCCGCTGCCGCAATCCGCGCCCGACTCTCCGCTGCTTGGCGTGCGCGCCTTCGGGCTCAATTTTCCCAATCCGGTCGGCATCGCCGCCGGCTTCGACAAGAACGCGGCGGCGCCCGACGCGCTGTTGCGGCTCGGTTTCGGCTTTGTCGAAATCGGCACCGTCACGCCGCGCGCGCAGGCGGGCAATCCGCGCCCGCGCGTGTTCCGTCTCGATGCGGATGCTGGCGTCATCAACCGGCTCGGTTTCAACAGCGAGGGCGAAGCGGCTGTGCTTGCACGGCTTGCCGCGCGCGCGGATGAAGGCGGCATCGTCGGGGTCAATGTCGGCGCCAATAAAGATAGCGCCGATCGCGCCGCCGACTATGTCCGCCTGATCGAAGCCTTCGCGCCGGTCGCCAGTTATTTCACCGTCAACGTTTCGTCGCCGAATACGCCGGGCCTGCGCGACCTGCAGCAGGCGGGCGCGCTCGACGATCTGCTCGCGCGCGTGGTCGAGACGCGCGACCGCGTGAGCAAGAATGCCGGGCCCGTTCCGGTGCTGCTCAAGATCGCGCCCGATCTGACGCTCGGCGATCTCGACGACGTGGTCGGTGTTGCGCGCGCGCGCCGCGTCGACGGCATGATCGTCGGCAACACGACGCTGGCGCGGCCGAACTTCTTGCGCGAGCGCGAGACGGCGCGGCAGGCGGGCGGCCTGTCGGGTAAGCCGCTGTTCAAACTGTCGACGCGAATGCTGGCGGAAACTTATGTGCGCGCCGAGAGCGCGTTCCCGCTCATCGGCGCCGGCGGCGTCGATTCAGGCTCTACGGCGATTGCGAAAATAAAAGCCGGCGCGAGTCTGATCCAGCTTTACACCGGGCTGGTGTTCCGTGGCCTCGGGCTGGTGTCGGAAATCAAGACGGATTTGCTGGCGGCGCTGCGGCGGGGCAATCGCAGCTCGATCAACGCGATGGTTGGCTCGGATGCCGCCGCGATGACGGCGGAGAGCTGGCCGGGATAGCGCTATTTCCCCCGTGGCGCATTTAACAGGCGAATGATCAGCCAGATCGGGATCACGATCACCGCGCCGAGCAGGAAATAGCGCCACAGCCAGAAGAACGCGTCGAAGCCGAGATCCCAGATACTCCGCACCAGCCGTTCGACGCTGCGCAGGATGTTCCACGGGTCGAGCCCCAGCGTCGCGAGGATGACGCCGACCAGCACCGAAATTAGAATCAAGCGGCCCAGCACCGCCAGCGGCGAGCCGCCGAAAAAGCGGGACACGGTATTATCGGCCATCGTCGTCTCCGTTCGCATGTCATCCTATACTGCCGGCGATCATGGCAGAATTTACGCCGTACGTCCGATATCATCTGTGAACCGAACGTGTGACAGAACTTTCCACCCATTTTCTCTCCTCCGGCGACCTGATCGCCGACCGCCGCTTCGAGTGGGCGCGTGACTGCAAGGCCAAGGGCGATCTGCAGGGCGCCGCCGATCTGCTGCGGCAGGCGCTCGAACTGACGCCAGCTTACGCCTCGGCCTGGTTCGCGCTGGCCGAAATTCGCGAAAAGCTGGGCGACCGCGCGGGCGCGATCGAGGCTTTCACCAAGGCGCGCGATGCCGACGCGGACGACCGCCACGGCGCGGCGGTGCATCTGATGCGGCTCGGCGCCATGCCGCCGCAGACCATGCCCCCGGCCTATATGCGCGCTCTGTTCGATCATTACGCGCCGGCTTTCGAACATGCCTTGCGCGAGGGGCTGAAATATCGCGCGCCCGAACTGCTGCTCGCCGCCGTCGAAAAAGCGAACGGCGGGCGGTCTCGCATCGGCTCGTTGCTCGATCTTGGCTGCGGCACGGGGTTGGGCGGCGAAGCGTTCCGCCCCTATTGCGATTGGCTTGTCGGCGTCGATATTTCGCCCGGCATGGTAGCGCAGGCGCGCAACAAGGGGCTCTACGACCGGCTGATCGAAGCCGACATGCTGCAATGTCTCGCCGATGAAGCCGCCGCCAAGGCGTCCTATCATCTCGTCCTCGCGGCGGATGTTTTCGTTTATGCAGCCGAGCTTGCGCCGCTGCTGGAAGCGTCGCTGCGCGTGATGGCGCCGTCCGGCCGCATCGCCTTTACCTGCGAAACGCATGACGGCGAGAGGGTGATCCTGCGGGAGACGCTGCGTTACGCCCACAGCGCAAAATATGTGCGCGCCACGATTGCAAGCGCGGGATTGAAATTGCTCAGCCTCGAACCGGCTTCCACCCGCACGGAAAAAACTCTGCCGGTTGCCAGTCTCGTTGCGGTGGCTGAAAAAAAATCAGTCGCGGCGGAACACGACGCTGGCGAACCAGCCGGTGAGCAGTGCCATCATCGCGGTGGCGAGGCCGTAGAGAATGCCGTGGTCGCGCGCGGCATTGGCGACATATTGCTCGAAGCCGACCTTGACGATTTCCAGCGCCGAGGTCGTGCGCCCGATCAGCGCGCCGTCTGCGAACAGCTTCACGTCGATGGCGTAATTCCCGGTCGGCACTTCGGCGGGTAGCGGGATCGCTGCGCGGAATACGGTCGGCGAGAGGAACGTCACCGCGCTGGGGCTTTCGCGATACAGCCCCTTCTCGGTTTCGATGCGCACGAAGGCGGCGCGGAACGGATCGTCGCGCACCGTGTCGGCGGTGTCCGGGCCGATGCTTTGCGGCAGCAGGAAATTGTCGATGCCGACCTGCAGCGGGCGCAGGATTTCCGCCCGCGCGATGTCGGCGATCGGGCGGTTGGTGAAGATGCCGAGATACGTCGGCACGCGCACGAACAGGCGGGAGTCGACGTTGACCCAGATGCCGAGCACGCGGTCCTTGCGGCGGGTGCGCAGCGTCTGCCGCGGCCCGGTGACGGTGACGACGATGTCGTAGCCGCGCTGGCGCGGCACGGTGGCGGCGTCGCGCTCGACGGTGCCGAACAGCACCAGGTCCTCGCCGTCGAAGCTCGACGTGATCGCCACCCGGTGGTTCGACAGCGACACGATCAGCCGTTCGGCGGCGGCAGGCGGCACGGCGGCGAACAACGCGGCCGCAGCAACAGCAAGCATGAGCGGGCGGCGCGCGGTCATGGCGTCGTTTCCACCACGCGGATCGAGAACAAATCGTCGGGCTTGACGCCAAGCTCGAAGGAAAAACGCAAGCCGACCGCCAGCACCAGCAGGCCGAGCAGCAGGCGCAGCCATTCGCCGCTGATCTTTTGTCCCGCGCGCGCCCCGAATTGCGCGCCGATGACGCCTCCCGCCATCAAAATGAGCGCGAGCACCGCATCGACGAGCTGGTTGGTCGCCGCGTGCATCACCGTCGCCGACGCCATGGTGACGAGCGTGAGCACCATCGATGTGCCGATCACGGTGGCGGTCGGCACGCGCAGAAAATAAATCAGCATCGGCACCAGTAAAAATCCACCGCCGATGCCCATGATCGCGCCGATGAAACCGATGATGAAGCCGATGATCCAGACCGGGATCGCGGATACGTAAATCATCGAGCGCTTGAAGCGGAGCTTCAGTGGCAGGCCGTGCAGCCAGGTGTGGCTGCCGGGCCGGCGCATCTGCACCGGAATTCCTTGCTTCGCGCGGAAGATGGCGCGCACGCTTTCGTAAATCATCAATCCGCCGACCGCGCTGAGCAGCGTGACGTATGAAAGCCCGATCATCAGATCGAGCTGATCGAGAGCGCGCAGGGTGGTGAACAGCCACACGCCAGCGGCGGTGCCGATAATGCCGCCCGCCAGCAGCAAACATGCCAAGGCAAGATCGACGGCACGCTTACGCCAATACGAGAGCGCGCCCGAGAACGAGGATGCCGCGATGTGGCTCGCCACGCTCGCAACCGCCACAGCGGGCGAGACGCCGACGAAAATGAGCAGCGGCGTCATCAAGAACCCGCCGCCGATGCCGAACATGCCGGAAATGAATCCGACCGCCAGCCCCATCCCCAGAATGAGGAAGATGTTTACGGGCAGGTCGGCGATCGGAAGGTAGATCTGCAAGAGACGCAATCCGCCGGTTCGAGACAAATATTCTCATACCGACGGTTTCCCGCCGCGGCGCGCATCTTTTCGCGGATGCCGCGGCTGGCAACATCGGCACGCAGGCCGGGCCATGCTTCGATTTAGATTGTAACGGCGTTTGCGGCGCCAGGCACCTGTTGTCGGTGCTTTTGGTTGATTATCGCGCCCCGACCCGGACCCCGCCGGCGCTCTTCTTGCCGGGAGGGGGCGGCGTCTCCGAGGTGGAGCGATCCCACCCGCCGGAGGGGATGGGGACATGCGTCGCCTGCTCCGGCTGCGGCTCAGCCACGAAGGCCTTGATCGCGGCCTGTGCCGCCGCGAGCGCGGCGGCGTCGAGGCGGGCGGCGACTTCGTCGCGTTTCTTGGCGGATTCCTTGTCACCCTGCGCGGCGGCGAGCGAGAACCATTTGTAGGAATCCGTGAGGTTCTTATCGATTCCGATGCCACGGGCATAAAGAATGCCGAGATTATATTGGCTGTCGGAAACGCCCCTGTCGGCGGCCTTGCGGAACCATTGCGACGCCATGCGGTAGTCCGGTTTGCCGTCAATGCCTTCGGCGTAGAGCACGGCGAGATTGTGCATGGCCTTGGCGTTGCCCTTCTCGGCGGCGGCGGAATAGAGCCGCTGCGCGATTTTGAGGTCCTTTTTCACGCCCTGGCCTTTTTCATACATGCTGGCGAGCCGGAATTGCGCCGGCGCCAGGCCCTTGTCGGCTGCGCGCTCGAACCAGCGCACGGCTTCTTCCGGGCTGCGCGCAACGCCCTGGCCGTCGGCATAGCGCGCGGCAATTTCGTAAGCGGCTGCGGCGTCGCCGGCTGCGGCGGCGTTGCGTAACGCCGGCCCGCCGATGGCGATCGGAATCTTGTTGGCGTCGGCGCCGGCCTGCGGCGGCATGTATGGCGGGAACGCCGGCAGTCCCGGCATTGTGGTCTTGCCCGGATTTTTCTGCGCAATCGATCCGGTGATGTCGCTGCCCGGCGTATTGATTGGCGGCAAACCGTTGAGCGCCGGAACCGAACTGAACGCGGCCTCGGGCACGGTCAGTATCAATGCCGTGCTGCCGGGGGGATTGCTCGCCGCCGGTGTTTCCGTCTGCGGCGGAGCGTCCCGAACGACGGCGATCTGCCTGTTGGTGTCGGTGGAATTTTTGGCGGATTTTTGCGCCGCCGTGCCGGGCTGATCGGCGCCTCCCGTCAGGATGTCGAGGATCTGCAGCGATCCGGCGACGGCGATGACGATGCTTGAAGCGACGAACAGCGATTTAATCCGCTTCGAGAGCGACGAGCGCGGCTTGTCCTCCGTGGGGGCTTTGTCGGGCTCATTCTTCGTTGCAATACGCGGCGAGGGGTCTAGCGCGGCGGCATGAGCGGCGCGGCGCGCGGCGGCGATGAAATCGGACTTGCCGCCCGGATCGGGAATGACCGGCGGCCTGGCTGGCGCGAGCGCGGCTTCGGAAGCGGCGATGCGGGCAGCGGGTGACGCGCCCGTTCCTGCATGACGCGGGCGGGCGGCGCCGGGTTCGAGCGGATGATCGGGCGGAAGGTCAGGATCGATTGGTTCGCCCTTGCGGCCCGGCATCAGTTGCGGCCGCGTCGCGGCGGCGGGAGGCGGCGGCGCGCTCTGCGGCGCTTCCGCTCCCATCATGCGGGCGGCGGTTGTCTGTACCGGCTCTTTCAATGTCGGCGCCGGCGGCAGCGGCGGGGGAGGCGGCGGCACCGGCTCGCTGCGGATGCCCTGCTCGAGCATTGCCATGCGGTCGACCATGTGGCCGAGCGTGCCGTGCACGGCTTCAAGCGAATCCTGCGTGCGGGCGAGATCGCGCTGCAATGCATCGACAACCGGCGGCACCTCGGCGCGCAGGCCGTCGGCGTTTTTATTCGCGCGGATGTCCTCGATATGCACGAGCAGGTCGGCAAGCCCGCGCTCGATGGCTTCGAGATGCACGAGGCGGGAATCCGAAGCGTCGAGCTTCTCCACCAGCTTGACGATGCGGTCTTCCAGATGGCCGACGGCGAGAGCATCGCCGCGCGTCAATTGAATTTGTTCGATCTTGTCTGACAGCGAATGCACCAGCGCTTCGAGCAACGGCGGCACGCTGTCGCCGTTCTGGCTGCGCGCGGCGAGCGCGTCGGAGAGCGCCGCGATGCGTTGTTCGAGGCTGCCCAGCGCTTCGATGGCCGCGCCGGCGCCCGCGATCTGATCGACTTTCACCGCCAGCATGTGCACGTCGCTGGCAAGGCGGCCCACCGTTTCGTCGGACGCCACATTCGAGGAAATGCCGCGCAGCGTCGTGATCGCGTCTTCCAGCTGTTGCAGCGTATGCGGGTCTTTCTGCGCGACGATAAGATCGATCTTGTGCGCGAGCCCGTTCACCGCTTCGTTGAAGCCGACGAGATTTTCCGCGGGGGTCAGCGAGCGCAGCGCGTCGCGCACTTCGTTCAATCCATGCTCGATGCCCGCGAGCGCGTCGTTGTCCGCGCCGGATTGCCGGTTGTCGGCGATGCGCTGGGTTAGCCCGTGCACTTCCTTCTCGATGGCGTCGAGCGCGCGGCGTGGCATCGCTTCGGTCAGCGACTGGCCGATGTCGGAGAGTTCCGAGCGCAGCGCGTTGATCGCTTCTTCGACGCCGGGACGGCGTAGCGTTTCGATCTGGCTGGTGATGTTGCGTAATTGCTGTTCAAGCCCGGATAAATCCTGCGTCGGCATCGGAGCGCGCGGCGCCATCGCGACCGCGGGCATGGCGGGGGCGTGACCGGCGGGTTCGCCGTCGAGCGCACGCTGGCGCGCTGCAATTTCCGCCACAGCCTGATCGATACCGGACAACCCGCCGCCCGCGTGCATTGGCGGCGCGTAACGCGCGACAGCGGCGGGAACCTGCGGGCCTGCGGCGGCGAGACGATCGATGCGGCGGGTAAGATCGTCGAAGCGTTGATGCACCGAGGAAAGATCGCTGTCATCGTCATCATCATGCGCGTGCGGGTCGACGCCTTCCTGCGCCGCGGTGTTGATGATGACGGAGTTGAGCCATTCGCTCAGCGACATGCCGGAGCGGCGCGCGGCTTCGCGGGCGCTCTCGCGCGCCTCGGGGCGAATTCCTTTTACACTCCACGGCACGCCAGTTTTCATTAGCTCGCACCCACTTCTTCTGTGGAGGAGCGAGAGCCGTTGGGCCCCTGGGAACCGGCGCGCGTTAATGCGACGTGGAGACGGGCTACGGTCCGCAGTCCTCGCCCCGACTTTTTAACGTTTACGGTAAACAGCCGGTTAAAGATCGGCCGAAGTGCCAGATTTTACCGGCATTTTTCTCATCCCGCGCGCGGGATGGAACAGCCTTAACGAGACGCTAAACCGAATGGGTCATCATCACCGGCATGCGGTTGCTGCGGTGTTTTTGGCGTATCGCGCGCGATCTTAAAACCGTCGCAACCGGACCATAGTTAACGAGTTATTAACGGGCCCGGCCGAATACCGGCGCACCGGCGAAGAGCCCAGGAGGGTATGATGCCGACCTATAAAGCGCCCGTTGATGACGCGCTGTTCCTGCTGAACGACGTGTTCCATCTCGACCGCTACGGCAACCTGCCGGGTTTTGCCGACGCCTCGCCCGACATCGTCGAGGCGATCCTGGGCGAAGCTGCGAAATTCAGCGAGGAAGTGCTCACGCCCCTCAATCGCGTCGGTGACCGCGAAGGGTGCAAGCGCAAGCCGGACGGCAGCGTCATCACGCCCACCGGATTCAAGGAAGCCTACAAGCAGCTCGTCGATGGCGGCTGGATCGGCATTTCGGCGTCCGCCGAGTTCGGCGGCCAGGGCCTGCCCGCCACCATGACCGGGCTGGTGATGGAATTCATGTGCTCGGCCAACATGGCCTTCGCCATGTATCCCGGCCTCACGCAGGGCGCGACCGCGGCGCTGGCGGTGCACGGCTCGGACGAGCTGAAGAAAAAATACCTTCCGAAAATGATCGCCGGCAGCTGGACCGGCACGATGAATTTGACCGAGCCGCATTGCGGCACTGATTTGGGCTTGCTTCGCACCAAGGCGGTTAAGCAGCCCGACGGCAGCTACAAGATCACCGGCACCAAGATTTTCATTTCCGCCGGCGAACATGATCTCGCGGAAAATATCGTGCACCTCGTGCTCGCGCGCATCGAAGGCGCGCCGGAAGGCACCAAGGGCATCTCGCTGTTCGTCGCGCCGAAAATCTTGCTCAAGGATGACGGCTCGCTCGGCGAACGCAACAAGGTCTCCTGCGGCTCCATCGAAGAGAAGATGGGCATTCACGGCAATGCCACCTGCGTGATGAATTACGACGGCGCCACCGGCTGGCTGATCGGCGAGGAGAACCGCGGCCTGCACGCCATGTTCACGATGATGAACGAGGCACGGCTTGGCGTTGGCATTCAGGGTCTCGCGCAATCCGAGGTCGCCTATCAGAGCGCGGCGGCTTACGCCAAAGAACGCCTGCAGGGCCGCTCGCTCTCCGGCGCGAAGTACAAGGACAAGCCTGCCGATCCGATCATCGTGCATCCCGACATCCGCCGCACGCTGCTCACCATCAAGGCGTTCAACGAAGCCGCACGCGCGCTCGTCACCTGGACAGCGTTGCAGGGCGACATCGCGCATCGCTCCGACGACGAAAAGCAGCGCCAGGCGGCGGACGATCACATGGGCCTGCTCACGCCGGTGATCAAAGGCGTGCTCACCGATTGCGGCTTCGCCAACACGGTGATGGCGCAGCAGGTGTTCGGCGGCCACGGCTACATCGCCGAGCACGGCATGGAGCAGTTCGTGCGCGACGCGCGCATCGCGCAGATTTACGAAGGCGCCAACGGCATCCAGGCGCTCGATCTTGTCGGCCGCAAACTGGGCAAGGACGGCGGCCGCGCGATGATGGCGTTTTTCAATGAGGTCGCCGGTTACATCAAGGAACACGGCGACGAGGCGATGAAGCCTTACGTCGGCCCACTCGGCGTCTCGCTCGGCCACCTGCAGCAGGCTTCGATGTGGTTCATGCAGAACGCGCTGGCGAAGCCCGACAACGCCGGCGCCGGCGCCACCGATTACATGCATCTCTTCGGCCTCGTCGCGCTCGGCTACATGTGGTGCCGCATCGTCGAGGCGGCGCAGGCGAAACTGCCGAAGGCGAACGGCTCCGCGCCGCGTTATTCCGCCAAGCTCGTCACCGCGCGCTTCTTCATGGAGCGCATGTTGCCCGAAACCGCGACGCATCTTGCACGCATCCAGGCCGGCGCCGCGAGCACCATGGAATTGCCGGACGAAGCTTTCTGACACGATGCGACGGCAGCCTATCCATCTCCTGATTCTTTGCGGGGTGCTGCTGATTGCGGCGATCGCGGTCGGCACCATTTTCATCATCAGTAACCTGCGCGACCGCGCTTTTGCCGCCAGCCAGCGCGAGTTGCACAATATCGCTTCGGTTCTGGCCGAGCAGGTCGATCGCGCGATCAAGACTGTCGATCTGATCGAAGGCAGCCTGATCGACCGGATGGCGGATCTCGGAATCGAAAATACCGAGGTCTACGAGCGGCTGATGTCGCGGCATGACGTGCATCTGATGCTCAAGGATAAAGTGAACGGCTGGCCGCATATCGGCTCCATCACGCTGATCAATGCCGAGGGCAAGCTTTTCAATTTCTCCCGCTTCTGGCCGCCGCCGGACATCGACGTTACCGACCGCGAATTTTACAAGGCGCTAAAGTCCAATCCGAACATGACGAGGTTCATGGGCGAGCCGGTTCGCAATCGCGCGACCGGAACCTGGACCATTCATCTCGTGCGCCGCGCGTCCGGACCGAAGGGCGAGTTTCTCGGGCTGATTCTCGGCGCGATGGAGATGCAGTATTTCGAGCAGTCGTTCGCCGCCATCAAGCTGGGGCCCGACAGCGCGATAACGCTGTTCCGCGACGATGGCGTGCTGCTGGCGCGCCATCCGCAGGTCGATCCGTCCGCTGCGCGCACTTACGCGGGCAACAAGACGCTGATGCAGGTGCTGGGGCAGACCGAACATGGGCCGGTGCAGAAAATCGGCGATCTCGACGGCAATGAGCAGCTCATCTCGGCGCACCGGCTGGAGAACTATCCGTTCATTCTCGCGGCATCGATCACCACCGACGCAGCGCTGGCCGACTGGAAGCACGACGCCAATCTGCTCATCATCGCGGCCACCTTCATGATCTTTGTGATCGGCGGCGTGATCATGCTCGGCGTGCGCCAGATGCGGCACTACGCGGCGTTCTCTCGCGAACGCTCGGAAAAGAACAAGGCGGAGCAGGCGCGCGTGGTCGCGGAAGCCGAACTTCTTCGCAAGGAGCACGCGGTCGATCTCGAGAAGGAACAACGCCGGCAGTCGGTCGATGCCGCCATTCTGTCGTTCCGCGAAGTTGTCGATTCCGTTTTGCAAACTGTCAACGAAACCGTTACCACCATCCGCTCGACCGCGACGGCGCTTTCCACATCGTCGGGAGAAACGCTGGAGCGCACGCGCGGCGCGGTCGCGACCTCGAACGAGGCCTCCGCCAGCGTCGGTTCGGCGGCGACGGTCGCCGACGAGCTGCTCGCCTCGATCGCGGATATCGGCCGTCAGCTCGACGGCACCATGGGGCTGGTGCGCACCGCGGCGGGCGAAGCGCACGCCACCAACCAGCAGGTCGCCGGACTGGCGCAGGCGGCGCAGGAAATCGGCGCCGTCGTAAAACTGATCCAGTCGATCGCCGCGCAGACGAATTTGCTCGCCCTCAACGCGACCATCGAATCCGCGCGCGCGGGCGAGGCGGGGCGCGGCTTCGCGGTCGTTGCTTCCGAGGTGAAGACGTTGGCCGTGGAAACTGCCAAGGCGACGGAGCAGATCGCGGCGAAGATCTCCGCGATTCAAACGTCTGTTGGCGGCGCGGTGGAAGCCATCGCGCGCATCACCGAGCGCATGCAGGAAATCAATTCGAAAACTTCGACGGTCGCCGATTGCATGCAGCAGCAGAACGCAGCGGCCGGCGCGATTTCCGATAACGTCGCGAATGCCGCCGCCGGATCGAAGGCGGTGGTCTCCGTGCTGGACGAGGTCACCAGCGCGGTGACCAAGACACGCAGTTCCGCCGATACCGTGCTTGCCGCCTCCGAGGCGGTTGAAACGGCGGCGGCCAATCTGCGCGAGAAGGTGGAAAGCTTCATCCGCCGCGTCGCGGCTTAAGCAGCCCGCGCGCTTTTTTTCTAGGGCTTCGTGATCTTGAACGAGTTGAAGAACTCGTCCTTCAGGCCGGCCGCCTTGTTGAACAAGGTCCGGGGATACTGGATCACGAGCAGATAGCCGGTGGTCTTGGTCCGGATCACGCGAAAGTAAGTGCCGTCATTGGGCTCGGTGAGCGCGTAGGACAGCGTCTCGACGCCCTCCTTCTGGCCGTGCTGAATGTCCGATACCACCGCGCCCGGCCTGCGTTTGGCCTCATCCATGAAACTGTCGAGCGGTTTCGGCGGCCCTTGCTGCGGTATTTCGGTCGCGGAGAATCTGAGCTTCTCGCCGGTTATGCCCGTCAGCATGTGCACAACGAGCGTCGGGGCATTGGGATCCGGAACCTTCATTTCCACATCGCTGAAATCGACCGGGAAGCGGATGGAGAACGAGCCGCCGGTGGGAGCGGCCTCGCCTGCCGGAGCGTTGCTGCGGTGTACGGTTGTCTGCGCCTGAGCGGGCGCAGCGATGACAAGCGCCAGCAAAGTTGCGGCCACAAGGCGAAATGCTGTCACGGGCAAGCCCCTTTCCGGCATGTCCATTTCATCAACGCTTGCCGCATGATGCCTCCTGATCGCGGTAATTGCGAGCGGTAAGGGAAGCTCTCGCGCCGCCGCGCGCCGCGCCTTATGTTGTGCCTCGGGTGATTCGCCCGGTTCGCGCTCAACAGGCACGCGGTCGGCAAGGCCACACTCAAAATGGACGCGCTCAACCTTCCACGCCCGGCATGGATGACCGAGGATCTGGTCCTGCTCGAGGAACAGTCGCGCCGTTACGTCACATCCGAATTCACGCCGCATCTCGACCGCTGGCACGAAGACGGCATCTACCCGCGCGAGGTGTGGACCAAGGCGGGCGAGGCCGGGTTGCTGTGTGCCTCGATGCCGGAGGAATACGGCGGCTCCGGCGGCACCTTCGCGCACGAGGCGGTGATCAACCGCGAACTCTCGCTTGGCGGTTTTGACACTTTCGGCTCGCCGCTGCATTCGGGCATCGTTGCGCCCTACATTTTGCATTACGGCACCGAGGAGCAGAAAAAGCGCTGGCTGCCGAAGCTCGCAACCGGTGAACTTGTCGGCGCCATCGCCATGACCGAGCCGGGCACCGGCTCCGACTTGCAGGGCGTGCGCACGACGGCGAAAAAATCCGGCAACGGTTACGTGCTCAACGGCTCGAAGACTTTCATCACCAACGGCCAGCACGCCAATCTCGTCATCGTCGTCGCCAAGACCGATGCAACAGCCGGCGCCAAGGGCGTCTCGCTGATGGTGGTGGAGACCGATGGCGCGCAAGGCTTCCGGCGCGGTCGCAAGCTGAAAAAACTCGGCATGGATTCCGCCGACACCTCGGAATTGTTTTTCGATGAGGTGAAGCTTCCCGCCGAAGCGCTGCTCGGCACCGAAGAGGGGCAGGGTTTCTTCCAGTTGATGAAGGAACTGCCGCAGGAGCGCATGATCGTTGCCGTGCACGCGGTCGCCATGATGGAGCGCGCGGTCGCGCTCACGGTTGATTACGTCAAGCAGCGCAAGGCCTTCGGCAAGGCGATTATCGAGTTCCAGAACACGCAATTTGAACTCGCCGAGTGCAAGACCGAGGCGACCATCGCCAAGGTGTTCCTCGATTACTGCATCGAGCGGCACGTCAAAGGCGAACTCGACACTGTCACCGCCTCGATGGCGAAATACCGGCTCACCGACACGCAAGGCAATGTGATCGACCGCTGCCTGCAATTGTTCGGCGGCTATGGCTATATGGACGAATACCCGATCTCGCGCCTGTATCGCGATGCGCGCGTATTCCGCATCTATGCCGGCACCAACGAGATCATGAAGCTGCTGATCGCGCGGAGTTTGTGACGCGCAGGAGAGAACGCCGATGGCCGATGCATTCATCTACGACCACGTTCGCACCCCGCGCGGGCGCGGCAAGGTTGACGGCGCGCTGCACGAAGTCACCGCGCTCAATCTCGCCACGCAGACGCTCAAAGCCATCAAGGACCGCAACAAGCTCGATCCCAGCCAGGTTGATGACGTGGTGCTCGGCTGCGTCGATCCGGTCGGCGAGGCGGGCGGCGACATCGCGCGCGTCTCGGCGCTGTGCGCCGGTTACGGGCAGAGCGTGCCGGGCGTGCAGATCAACCGCTTTTGCGCTTCGGGACTGGATTCGGTGAATTTTGCCGCGGCGGAGATCATGTCCGGCCAGCACGAAATGACCATCGGCGGCGGCGTCGAGAGCATGAGTCGCGTCGGCATCGGCGCGTCGGGCGGCGCGTGGCCGGTCGATCCGGCAATCGCGATCCCATCCTATTTCATGCCGCAGGGCATCTCGGCGGATCTGATCGCAACGAAATACGGCTTCTCGCGCGATGACGTGGACGCGCTGGCGGTGGAAAGCCAGCAGCGCGCGGCCAAAGCGTGGGACGAAGGCCGCTTCAAGAAATCCGTGGTGCCGGTGAAGGATGTCAACGGCCTCACGATTTTGGCGAAAGACGAACACATGCGCCCCACCACCAGCATGCAGTCGCTGGCGCAGTTGCAGCCTTCGTTCGTGCAGATGGGCGAGATGGCGGGTTTCGACGCCGTCGCGGTGCAGGCGCATCCGGAAATCGAGGCGGTCAATCACGTGCATCACGCCGGCAATTCCTCCGGCATCGTCGATGGCGCCGCCGCCGTGCTGCTGGGCAGCAAGCAGGCGGGCGCTGCCGCGAATTTGAAACCGCGCGCGCGCATCAGGGCGTTTGCCAATATCGGTTCGGAGCCGGCGATGATGCTCACCGGGCCGGTGGACGTGACGCACAAGGTGCTCAAGCGCGCGGGCATGACGCTCAATGACATCGACCTGATCGAAGTCAACGAAGCCTTTGCTTCCGTGGTGCTGCGCTTCATGCAGGCGTTCCAGCTCGACAATTCGAAGATCAACGTCAACGGCGGCGCCATCGCGATGGGCCATCCGCTCGGCGCGACCGGCGCGATGATCCTCGGCACCGCGCTGGACGAACTTGAGCGGCGCAATCTCAACACCGCGCTCATTACGCTGTGCATCGGCGCGGGCATGGGCACCGCCACCATCATCGAGCGGGTGTGAGGAATGCCGAAGATCGACATCGATAAAGTTCCGATCGACACCGCGACCGGCTATCCCTCTCCGTTCAACAAGGCGGTTGAAGGCCGTTCGCGCAAACGGCTGGGCCGCTTTGCCGGCCTCACGCAATTTGGCTTCAACGTCTGCACGCTCAAGCCGGGCGCGGCTTCGTCACAACGTCACTGGCATGAGAACGAGGACGAATTCGTCTATGTGCTCGACGGTGAAGTGGTGCTGCGCGAGGACGACGGCGAGATCGTGCTCAAGCCGGGCGACGCCGCTGCCTGGAAGGCGGGCGTGCAGAACGGCCATTGTCTGATCAATCGTTCGAATCGCGACGCAGTGTTCATTGAAGTCGGCACACGCGGGCCGAGCGAACGCGCGCACTATTCCGAAATCGATATGCAGGCCATTCGCGATGGAAGCACGTTCCGCTACGTGCGCAAGAACGGCGAGCCGTATCCGGCTTAAGGAGCGCGACGATGGCAAATTTCAAATTCGACGTGGACGCCGACGGCATCGCGCTCGTCACCTGGGACATGCCGGACTATTCGATGAACGTGATCAACCTCGCGGTGATCGAGGAACTCTCGTCGCTGGTGGAGAAAATCGCGGGTGACGCCGCGATCAAGGGCGCGGTCATCACCTCGTCGAAGGCGGCGTTCTGCGCCGGCGCGGACCTGACGCTGCTCGACCGGCTTGTTCAAATATTTGCCGACATGGCGAAGAGCCAGGGCGAGGACGCGGCGGCGGAAATGCTGTTCGTTGAAAGCCGTAAATTGTCGCAGCTTTACCGGCGCATCGAGACCTGCGGCAAGCCGTGGGTCGCCGCGATCAACGGCACCGCGCTCGGCGGCGGCTTTGAACTCGCGCTGTCATGCCATCACCGCATCGCGGCGGAAAATCCAAAAACGCGCGTCGGCCTGCCCGAAATCAAGATCGGGCTTTTCCCCGGCGCCGGCGGCACGCAGCGTATCGCGCGGCTGATGCCGCCCGCCGACTCGCTGCAACTTTTGCTGAAAGGCGATCAGCTCAAGCTCGACCGCGCCAAGGCGATGAAGCTGATCGACGCCATCGTTCCGGCGGGTGAACTCGTCGCCAAGGCCAAGGAATGGATCAAGGCCGGCGGCAAGGCGAAGGCGCCGTGGGACATCGACGGATTCAAATGGCCGGGCGGGCCGGTCTATTCGAAAGCGGGGATGATGACGTTCCCGGCGGCGAACGCGATCTACCGGCGCGAGACCTACGACAATTATCCCGCCGCGCGCGCAATTTTGCAGGTCGTCTACGAGGGCCTGCAATTGCCGATGGATCAGGCGCTGCGCGTCGAGTCGCGCTGGTTTGCGAAAATTTTGCGCTCGCCGGAAGCGGCCAGCATGATCCGCACGCTGTTCGTCTCCATGCAGGAGCTGAACAAGGGCGCGCGCCGCCCGACGGAAGTGCCGGCAACGAAGCTCGCGAAGATCGGCGTCGTTGGCGCAGGCTTCATGGGCATGGGCATCGCGCAGGTGAGCGCGCAGGCCGGATTGCAGGTCGTGCTCGTGGACCGCGATCAGGAAACCGCGGACAAGGGCAAGGCGGCGCTGCACAAGCAGATTTCGGATCGCATCGCCAAGGGCCGCGCGACATCGGCGGACCGCGATGCGCTGCTCGCCGCGATCACCGCGACGGCGGATTACGGCGCGCTCAAGTCTTGCGATCTCGTCATTGAGGCTGTGTTCGAGGATCGCAAAGTGAAATCCGAAGTCATCGCCAAGGTGCAGGCCGCCATCGGCGAAGGCGTCATCTTCGCGTCCAACACCTCGACGCTGCCGATTACGTCGCTCGCCACCGAGTTCAAGGATCCCGCGCGTTTCATCGGCATTCATTTCTTTTCGCCGGTCGATCGCATGATGCTGGTCGAAATCATCTTGGGCAAAAATACCGGCGACAAGGCGCTTGCTGCCGCGCTCGATTACGTGCGCGCGATCCGCAAGACGCCGATTGTCGTCAACGACTCACGCGGCTTCTACACCTCGCGCGTGGTCGGCACCTACATCCGCGAAGGCCATCTGATGCTGGCGGAAGGCGTGCCGGCGGCGATGATCGAAAATCTCGGCCGCATGGCCGGGATGCCGGTCGGCCCGCTTTCGCTCAACGACGAAGTCGCGGTCGATCTTGCCTGGAAAATCGTGAAGGCGACCGAAGCCGATCTCGGCGCCGCCGCCATCGATCCGCGGCAAAAGGCGCTGCTGGAAGAGATGGTGGAGAAACGAGGCCGCTTCGGCCGCAAGAACGGCAAGGGCTTTTATGATTATCCGGCAACCGGACCGAAAAAACTCTGGCCGGGTCTTGCCGATTTGCAGCCCAACAAGCTCGATCCCGACACCATCGACATCGTCGAACTCAAGCAGCGTCTACTGGCGATCCAGGCGCTGGAGACCGCGCGCTGCTTCGAGGAGAAAGTGCTCACCGACGTGCGTGAGGCCGACGTGGGCTCGATCCTCGGTTTCGGCTTCGCGCCGTTTTCCGGCGGCACGCTGTCGTGGATCGACATGATGGGGACGAAGCGTTTCGTCGAGATGTGCGCCAAGTTCGAGGGCAAATACGGCCCGCGTTTCGCGCCTTCGAAGCTGCTGATCGAAATGGCCGAGCGCAACGACACGTTCTATGGCCGCTTCGCTCCGGGGCGGCGCAAGGAAGCGGCGTAGCGCGCCATCCTCAGAATGTCATGGCCGGGCTTGTCCCGGCCATCCCGATCAGATTGTCAATGCGGTGCGTCCCTAAGCGAGATCGCCGGGACAAGCCCGGCGATGACGGCCTCTCACACCACCACCGTCAGCTTCTTCGCCGCGCGGGTGATGCCGGTGTAGAGCCATCTCTCGCGGCTGTCCTGAAACGCGAAGCTCTCGTCGAACAGCACGACGTCGTCCCATTGCGAACCCTGCGCCTTGTGCACGGTGAGGACGTAGCCGTAATCGAATTCGTCGTAGGGTTTACGCCGCGCCCAGTCGATGTCCTCGATGCCGCCGGAAAAACATTCCGGCCGCACGGAAACCTTCACGCCGCGCAGCCCGCTGTCCTCGTCCGGCATCAGCCGCATGGTCATGATGCCGGTGCGCCGCGCGCCGCGCTCCTTCACGCTCCACAGGCCGCCGTTGAACAAACCCTTCTTGCGATTATTACGCAGGCACACAAGCTTGTCGCCCGCGGAAGGCAGCGCGTCCTCGAAACCGCGATGCTCGCGCATGCGCGTGTTGTAGGCGCGCCGCGTCGCGTTGCGCCCGACCAGCACCTGATCGGCCTCGATCACGCGCTCCGGCTCCAGCGCGTCGCGGCTCACCACCTGCGTGACGCCGTACTCGCCCGGCTCCAGCCGCTCGCCGTTGCGCACCTGCATCGAGAGCCGGATGATCGGATCGCCCTGCGCCTGCCGGTGCACTTCGGTGAGCATCGCGTCCGGTTCGGCCTCGGTGAAAAATCCGCCGCCCTGGATCGGCGGCAGCTGCGCCGGATCGCCCAGTACCAAGAGCGGCACGCCGAAGGATTTCAGGTCGCGCCCCAGTTCGGCATCCACCATCGAGCATTCGTCGATGATGATGAGCGAAGCCTTGGAGGCGGGCGCCTCGTCCCACAGGTCGAAGCTCGGCGTTTCCTCGCCGCTTTCGCGCGCGCGGTAAATCAGGCTGTGAATGGTGGAGGCCTGCGCGCAGCCTTTGCTGCGCATCACGGAAGCGGCCTTGCCGGTGAAGGCCGCGAACTTCACGTCGCCATCGACGCCTTCGGCGATGTGCTGCGCGAGCGTGGTCTTGCCCGTCCCGGCATAGCCGAACAGGCGGAAAATCTGCGGCGTGCCGTTCGCGCCCGGCTTGGCTTTGAGCCACTTGGCCACCGCGCTGAGCGCCGCATCCTGATGGGGGGAGAACTCGGTCATTGCGGCGCAATGTGTAGAGCATGCCGCTGCGAAGGAAAAGAACGAAAAAAGAACGGTTGAAAAGTCTAAGCGCGGCGCGGCTTTGCGCGGCGGTCGATCCACAGCCAGCGCCCCAATATGGCGGCGGCGAAAGCGCCAATGAGCTGCGCGGCTATGAAGCCCGCTACGCCCGCAGGCGCTATCCCGGCAAAGGTGTTCGACAGCGCGCGGGCCATCGTCACCGCCGGATTGGCGAAGGAGGTCGAGGCCGTGAACCAGTAGGCGGCGGTGATGTAGAGCCCGACCGCGTAAGGAACCGCCGTCGGTGCACGCGCGACGCAGCCCAGGATCGTCAGCAGCAACCCGAAGGTGGCGACGAACTCCGCGAACCATTGCGCCGGCCCGCTGCGGATTTTTTCTGAGATTTGCAGCAGCGGCAAATCGAACATCGCATGCGCCGCCCATACGCCGATCACCGCGGCAACAATTTGAACGGCGATGTAAGCCGCCGCCGTCTGCCGCGAAATCTCGCCGCGCCCCGCGGACACCAGCGTCACCGCCGGATTGAAATGCGCGCCGGACACCGGGCCGAAAATCAAAATCAGCACCACAAGAATGGCGCCGGTCGGCAGCGTGTTGCCGAGCAGCGCGAGCGCCTCGTTGCCGCCCGCGAGACGCTCGCCCATGATTCCCGAACCGATCACGGTCGCGAGCAGGAAGAACGTGCCGAGCGCTTCGGCGGCGATGCGGCGCGAGATGCCGGATTGCATCAGGCTTCGGCTTTCGCTTTGCCCGTCGCGCCGTCCATGCACCCGATCTCGCGCAATTTATTCTGCAGCGCCAGCGCGGATAGTTTCTCGAACGGCAGCGCGGCGAAAATCGAAATGCGCTGCGTGAGCAATTTGGCGGAGAGGTTGAACGCCATCGCGACTTCGCCGGGAGAGCCTTGCGCCGCGGCGGGATCGGGAATGCCCCAATGCGCGGTCATCGGTTTGCCCGGCCACACCGGACAGGTTTCACCGGCGGCGTCGTCGCAGACCGTGAAGATGAAATCGAATTCCGGCGCGCCGGGCTTTGAAAATTCAAGCCACGACTTCGAGCGCAACGCCGATGTGTCGTAGCCAAGACCTTGCAGCAGCCTCAGCGTATTCGGGTTCACGGCCCCCTTCGGCTGGCTGCCGGCTGAATATGCGCAGAATTTTCCGCGCCCGAGTTTGTTGAGCACCACTTCGGCGATCACCGAGCGCGCGGAATTTCCGGTGCAAAGAAACAACACATTGAGAGGACGCTCAAACATCGGCTTTTTCGCGCGCGGATTTCTTGCGGGCGGGAAAACATTTCTCCGGCGCGCCGCCGCAGCAATTCTCGGTCAGGTAGCCGAGCAGCGCGTTCATGGTGTCGAAGCGCGCTGCGTAGATCATCGAGCGTCCCTCGCGTCGGACCGTGATCAGCCCCGCGTTGCGCAGGCGGTCGAAATGAAACGTCAAAGTGTTGGGCGGCAGCTTGAGGGCGGACGCCACTTCTCCGGCCGGCATTCCGTCCGGGCCCGCTTTGACGAGCAGGCGATAGGCTTCGAGCCGGCTGTCTTGCGCCAGCGCCGCCAGGGCCGCGACCGCATCCGATATTTCCATAATTCAACGATTATCGAAATATCGATTGCAGGTCAATGGAGTCGATTGACAAAAGAGGCGAATACGGATTATATTCCTAACATTTGCGCTCTGAGATAAAGCGCGATCCGGGCGGCAATGCTTCTCAGACGCGAGGCCTTCTCAATCGAAGGCAAACGCGAATGCACAAAGCCCGGGCGCGAAAACGCGCCGCGAGAAAGCGGATGCGCACCCGCGCATAGCTGTCCTGCGCTTCGCCCCTTCATTGCTCTTTCAAGGCCGCCATGTTTAAGGTCGCGGCCCTTTTTCCGCCGGGAACTTGCATGGCTCGCGATCAGATCGACATGAGGCCCATCGAAACGCGCGACGAACTGGTCGCGTGGATCGAAGCCGGTTGCAAGCCGAAGACGCAATTCCGCGTCGGCACCGAGCACGAGAAATTCGCCTTCACGGTTCAGGGCCACCGCCCGGTGCCGTATGCCGGGCCGCGCGGCATCCGCGCGCTGCTCGTCGGCATGCAGCATCTGCTCGGCTGGGAGCCGATCATGGAGGGCGAGAACATCATCGGCATGTTCGACGTCACCGGCGGCGGCGCGATCTCGCTCGAACCCGGGGGGCAGTTCGAACTCTCCGGCGCGCCGGTGGAGACCGTGCATCAAACCTGCACCGAACTGATGGCGCATCTCGCGCAAGTGCGCGAAGTGGCGGCGCCGCTCGGCATCGGCTTCCTCGGCATCGGCATGATCCCGTGCTGGACGCGCGCCGACATGCCGATGATGCCGAAGGGCCGCTATCGCATCATGACCAATTACATGCCCAAGGTGGGTACGCTCGGCCTCGACATGATGTACCGCACCTGCACGGTGCAGGCGAACCTCGACTTCGCCTCCGAAGCCGACATGGTGAAAAAGCTGCGCGTCGCGCTCGCGCTGCAACCGGCGGCAACCGCGCTGTTCGCCAATTCGCCGTTCACCGAAGGCAAGCCGAACGGCTTTCTCTCTTTCCGTTCCGAGATTTGGCGCGACACCGACAACGCGCGCTCCGGCATGCTGCCGTGGGCGTTCGAGGAGGGCATGGGCTTTGAGCGTTACGTCGATTACGCGCTCGACGTGCCGATGTATTTCGTCAAGCGCGGCGACAAATACATCGATGTGGCGGGGCAATCGTTCCGCGATCTGCTGGCGGGCAAGCTGGCCGCGCTGCCGGGCGAGCGCGCGACCATGTCTGACTGGGCCAATCATTTGAGCACCATTTTCCCGGAGGTGCGGCTCAAGCGTTATCTGGAAATGCGCGGCTCTGACGGCGGTCCGTGGCGTCGGCTTTCTTCATTGCCGGCGCTGTGGGTCGGCATTCTCTATGACGACAAGGCGCTCGATGCCGCCTGGGACATCGTCAAGCACTGGAGCGCGGCGGAGCGGCAGAAGCTGCGCGACGACGTGCCGAAGCTCGGCTTCGCGGCGAAGATCAAGGGGCGCACGCTGTTCGAAGTCTCGACGCAGATGCTGGCGCTTTCGCGCGAGGGGTTGGCGCGGCGCAAGCGGCTCGGCGTGGGGGGGCAGGACGAGACGCTTTATCTGGAGCCGCTGGAAGATTTGCTCGCGCGCGGCATCACGCCGGCGGAAGAATTATTGCAGAAATTCCACGGCGGCTGGAAAGGCTCGGTCGAGCCGATTTTCAAAGAGTACGCGTACTGAATTATTCCGCCGCTTGCGTCGCTTCCGACAGGTTATCCAGCGACGAGATGACGTGACCGGCGAGCGCGTCGGCGAGCGCCGAGCCTTCGTGCGCGTTGCGGATCAGCCCAATGCGGCACGAGGGCAGTTCGGGAAATCCTTCCGCCGCGGTGAGCACACGCATGCCGGGCCGCAATCCGGATTCCGGCAGCACGGAAATCGCAAGGCCCGCGAGCACGGCGGCCGACACGGCGCCCGCGTTCGAGCTGGAATAGAGGATGCGGAACTTCAGACCGGTCGTTTCCATCGCCTCGACCGCGGTGCGCCGCCACACGCAGCTTGGCCGCCCGAGCGCGAGGGGAAGCGGCGTTTCCAGATGTGTCGGATGCCGGTTCGAACTCACCCATAGCAGCCGTTCGCGGCGAAATGTTTCCGCCGGTCGCCGCCCGTCGCAGTTGGTGACGATGGCGAGGTCGAGTTCGTTGGCGTCGATGCGCTCGATCAGATCGACGGTCGGTTCGCAAATGACGGTGAGCTCGACGCCGGGATAGGCGCGCGAAAACCGCGCCATGATCTCCGGCAAATAACGGTCGGCGTAATCGTCCGGCACGCCGAGCGCCACGCGGCCGGACAATTCGGCGTCGGAGAAAGCCGCCAGCGTCTCGACGTTGAGCTTGACGATGCGGCGGGCGTAATCGAGCAGCCGCTGGCCGTCTTCGGTGAGCTTCGAGGCGCGGCCGTCGCGTGCAAAGATGGGCCGCTCGATTCGCTCCTCAAGGCGCTTCATCTGCATCGACACCGCCGACTGAGTCTTGTTCACGACCTCGGCGGCTCTGGTGAAGCTGCCGGTCTCGGCGATGGCGATGAAAGTGCGGAGTTGGTCGACGTCGATCAGCGCGTTCATGACTGTTTTTCCGGCTGTTTTCCGGGCCGGGGACACATCACCCTGGCTGATAAGTCAGATTAAAAACATTCGTTTCACTTATCAATCCCCCCGGGGCATATTCGTCCCGTCACGACAAAACGGGTGGGCATTTCGGGTGGCCCGGCGAACAGCCGGCGGCCAGTTTCGGCGTCTGCTGCATTGATGATGGAGAGCGATATGAGAACGAGCATTCCGGTTTCAACTACGGCAAACGTGCCGGTCGTACAGGCGTTTTTCGTGCTGGGCGCATTCATCCTGCGCGGGATCAAACAATTCGCCCGCGCGCTCAAGCACCGCCGCGACACCACCGTGCTTGCCAGGATGGACGAGCGCATGCTGGCCGATATCGGGCTCACGCGCGCGGATTTGCAGGATGCGATCAGCGTGATGCCCTGGAACGATCCGACCGCGCTGCTTCGCACGCGTGCGCTGGAGCGGCGGCTGGCCCGCCACGGCATTTCGCTCGGTCTGACGGCGCAAACGGATAGCGCCTTCAAGGCGCCGCCGACCGACAGGCCCGCGCGCCTGAGCGTCTGAGACTAGCTACGGCCGGTCCCTCTCACTGGCCGCCGATCCGGCCCCGCGATTCCCCTCTCGCGGCTGGATCTTAAGCGCCCGCCCGGTTGCCCCCGCGGCGGGCGCATTTATTTCCGGCGGCTCCAGGGAACGAGCAGCACCGCGAACGGCGCCAGCCACACCAGCCGCGCGCCGTAGCGATCGTGCGGATTGGAAAGCGGCCCGCAGATGAATGCGTTGGCGAGAATCGCCAGCGTCACGGTGGCGGCGAGAAATCCCAGATCGGAAAAATCGTTTCGCTTCCAGCCGAGCCAGATCAGCACCGGCAGCAGCGCCATTGCTGCGAGCGCGACCGGCAGGTGCACGGCATTGATCGTTTCGAAATTGAGTTCGTCATGCTGCTGATGCGCTGCGCGCATCGCGGGCAGCACCGACGGCGTGAAGTGCTCCATGATGGTGTAGGTGTGCCAGAGGTCGGACCGCACGCCTTCGCCGGTGCGCACGGCGACTATTTGTCCGAGCGCAGCGGCAAGCGCGGTCCTGATCTGGGCGCTCGGATATTCGATCACGCTGCCGAGCACGATGGTCCGCATCTCGTCGTCGAGTCCGGCGAAGCGCCCGAGCTTGTCGAACACGCCTTCGCCCCAGAGAAACGTATCGGCGTCAGGCGGCAGTTCGTTGCGATAGGGGCAGAGCTTGAGCGCAGGATCGGGGCAATGTTTCTCAAGATAGCGCGCGACAATGCCGTCTTGCAGCATGCGCGCGAAGACGATGGCGTAGCCGCCCGGCGTCCAAGCGATTTGTTTTGCGACGACAAAGTTTGCGCTCACCAGCATGACGGCACCAAGCGTCAGAGATAGAGCAGCGCGGACGATTGCGGCGCGCGGCACCAGCGACCGGTTAATGAGCGATGCAACCAGCGCCGCCAGTACGAGCGCGAGCAGCAGCAGGAACGTGGCGCTGTGCGTCGCCGCCGCGAAGGCAATGAATACGACGAGCGCGACGCGTTCTCGTCCGCTCAGGCGGTCCGCGTGCAGAGTGAGCAAATGCAGCGCCAGCACGGCAAGTCCGGCGAAAATATCGGTGAGCAAAATGCCCGCGATCCACGGCAGTGTAGTCGTCAGCGTGAGCACGGCGATGGTGACAAGCAGCGGCCACGGGCGGCCATTGATTCCAAGCGCGCGCAGCACGAGCGACACAATCCACACCGTTGCGGCAGCTTGCAGCGCGACAACCGGCCAGAAGTTCAGCGGCCAACCCATTGCGACAAAAAGTCCGTAGGCGCCCGAGCGGCTGGGGACGAGATAGCCTTCGAACCAGCGCGCTAGATAGCCGCCGGTGTCGTACTGCAGCAGCGGAAAGCCGTTCCACAGCGCGGGCGCAAGCAGGATGAACGTTGCGGCGAGCGCAACGCCGATGCGGGCAGGGATGCTCATGATGCGCGGCATTTAGCGTCGTTTTCCGCGCCTGTCCATCGGCGGCAACAGCGGCTAATCGTAACCGCGGGCCTCGCACTCGCGCGCGGGCTTCTCTAACATGCCGCGGCACGGGGCGAGGACTTTAGGGAAGGCTGGCACGGATGCGACGAATCCTCATCCTGCTGAGTGTGCTCGTTCTCGTGAGCGCGGCGGCGCCGGCGTGGGCGCAGACCGGCTTCGACCGGCGCGGCGGCGATTACACCAGCTTCCAAATTCGCAATGGCGATCCCGCCGAATGCGCGGGGCGCTGCGAGCGTGATGCGCGCTGCCGGGCCTGGAGCTTTTCCTATCCGCGCACAGCCAGCACGCTGGCGACCTGCTGGCTGAAGAACCAGGTCCCCAGCCGGGCGGAAGACAAATGCTGCGTGTCGGGCGTGCGCGGGGCCGGCGTGATCGAGCCGCGCAAGGGGCCGTCGGAATTTTCCATCGACCGTTTCGGCGGCGATTATCGCAGCTTCGAACTCACTGCCGATCCGGAAGGCGCACTTTGCAAAACCGCTTGCGAGGGCGAGAGCCGCTGCCGCGCATGGACCTACACGCGGCCGGGATATTTTGGGCCGAACGCGCGCTGCTATCTCAAGGACAGGATCAAGCCGCCGCGCACGAAGCCGTGCTGCATTTCGGGTGTTGTACGCTAGCTATTTCTAACCAGTGCCACCAACCGTAATGCGGTCCATCCGCAAACTCGGCTGCCCGACACCGACCGGCACTCCCTGGCCGTTCTTGCCGCAGGTGCCGATGCCGGGATCGAGCGCGAAGTCGTTGCCGATCATCGAGATGCGATGCAGGTCGGTCGGGCCGTTGCCGATCAGCATGGCGCCCTTCACCGGCGCGGTGACTTTGCCGTTCTCGATCTTGTAGGCCTCGGTGCATTGGAAGACATATTTTCCCGATGTGATGTCGACTTGCCCACCGCCGAAATTCACCGCGTAGAGGCCGTTCTTCACAGAGGCGAGAATTTCCTTCGGGTCGTGCTGGCCCGCGAGCATGTAGGTGTTGGTCATGCGCGGCATCGGCACATGCGCGTGAGATTCGCGCCGTCCGTTGCCGGTCGGCTTCATGCCCATCAGCCGTGCATTCTGCCGGTCCTGCATGTAGCCGACGAGAATGCCGTCCTCGATCAGCACAGTGCGGTTGGTCGGCGTGCCTTCGTCGTCGATGGAGAGCGATCCGCGCCGCGAGGCAATCGTGCCGTCATCGACGACGGTGACGCCTTTCGAGGCCACGCGCTGGCCCATCAGCCCCGCGAACGCCGAGGTCTTCTTGCGGTTGAAGTCGCCTTCGAGGCCATGACCCACAGCCTCGTGCAGCATGACGCCGGGCCAGCCGGAGCCGAGCACCACATCCATTTCACCGGCGGGAGCAGGAACAGCTTCGAGATTGACCAGCGCCTGACGCACGGCTTCGTCCACCGCGCCTTGCCATGAGCCGGTCTCGATGAAGCGCGCGTAGCCTTCGCGCCCGCCGAAACCATGCCCGCCGGATTCCTGCCGGTCGCCTTCGCCCGCGACGACCGAAACATTCAGCCGCACCAGCGGGCGCACGTCGCGATAGGTCTGTCCGTCCGCGCGTAAGATTTCCACCACCTGCCAGGTGGCGGCGATGCTGGCCGATACTTGCCGCACGCGCGGATCTTTCGCGCGCGCATAGGCATCGAGTTGTTCCAGCAGCTTCACTTTCGCCTCGAAAGCCGGCTCACCGAGTGGATTGTCGTCGCTGTAAAGCTTGCGGTTGGTACGGCCGGGCGCTTCGGCGTAATTGCCTTTGTAGCCGCCCTTCACCGCGCGCACCGCGTCGGCCGCGCGCGCCAGCGCGTCTTCCGACAGATCGGACGCATGCGCGTAGCCAACCGCTTCGTCCTTCACCGCGCGCAGGCCGAAACCTTGCGCGGTATCGTAGGTCGCCTGCTTGAGCCGGCCGTTGTCGAACACCAGCACTTCGGCCTGGCGGTATTCCAGAAAAAGTTCCCCGTCGTCGGCGCCTTCCAGCCCGCGGCCGAGATGATGCGCGACCTTGGTGCGGTCGAGCCCGGCGCGGTCGATCAGCGATGCAGTGGAAAGGTCCATGGGTCTGTGCTCCGGAATGGCTTCCCAGCAAAGATAGGGTGCCGCGGGCGATTCCGCGAGCGCCAATCAGTCGTGCGTGAAACTCACCTCGACCTCGCCAATCGGGTCGAGCACATGGGCAAGGCCGGTTTCGTCCGGCTCCAGCATCAGCGGCGGCGTGATCGAGCCGGTAATGATGACGTCTCCGGCGCGCAGGCGCTCGCCGCATGCGTCGAGGATGCTGGCGACGTGGCCGACGATATCGACCAGTTTGCCGGTCAGCGCCTCCGGATCGGTGGTGCTTGCGGCTTCCGCGCCGCGCCGGATCAGGCGGGAGGTGAGCCCGTCCACGCCCGCGCCGGCGCGCGTGTTGCCGCACAGCACGACATGCCGTGCATAAAGATCGCCAGTCAGCACCACGCCGATATTTTCCGGCGTCGGGGGAGGTTCGAAATCGGCAAGCTCGATGGCGGGGAGAATTTCCTTGATCGCCGCGATCACCGTATCGCGCTCGGCCTTGCCGGGCAGGTCGCGCGCCATGCGAACGCAAATCTCGATTTCGGCGACCGGCTTGGTCCAGCCCGCGAACGACACCGTGCTGCCGGACAGCAGCAGCCCGCGCTGCATCAGGAAGCCGACCATCGGCCCGGCGTTGCCGAGTTTTTGCATGATCGCGGGAGCGCCGAGGCCGACCTTCCAGCCCAACGGTTTTTCGCCGGCGGCGATGCGTTCGCGCCGCTTCGCGAGCTGCGCCATCATTCCGTTTTTGATCAGCGGGTTTTCGAGATCGGTCAGCGCGAAGGTCACGTTTGCCTCTCCGGGAAAATCAGCACCGCGGCAATAATAGCGCACCGCGAAGCGTCTCGTTTATCGTTCTAAGCCGGCGGTGGATGGTTGCGCCGATGTCCTTGCCGGTTCAATTCAGCGGTGTCATGCTTGAAGCGTAATCTGCGATGTCGGGCGTGGTGCTTTATCTTTGGGGGCATGCGCGTGTCGTCCTTGTCATTATGTCGGCTCGGTGCGTTTGTCATTATCGCGTCGGCTGCTTTGGCCGCGACTTCCGACGCTTTGCTTGCCGCCGAAGCTGCCCCCTATGCCGACGCGAGCTGCCGGATTCCTTTCGAGACGCTGACGAATCCGAAAACCGGGGAATTCTTCCCGCCGGACGCTGCGCTCAACGAGAATATCAAACTCCCGCAACATTTGCGTCAGCGCTACATCGTCGCCGATTTGAATTCGTCGGACGAAAGCGGTTATTGCCGCGGCGTGCAGGAATATTTCTCGCCCGTGAGCGAATTAAGCGAGTTTCCGCGTTTGCGCGCAATCGCCGTCACACGCAACGTCGATATCGGGTTGTTGGCGAAGGAAAACCCCAAGTCGCTGCTGGAGTCTGCGGAAAATCCGGACGACGCAACGGCGCTCTCGCTGGAACTGGGGGATATGAAAAATTATGCCGAGCAGGTCGAGCGCTACAAGACCGATCCGGTAAACAAACCGCCGGTCTTCAACGGCTATTGCGTGGGACAGACGTTGAATTTTTGCGAGCTCGTCGATGGGAAACCGAAGCTCGTCTATCGCTTCGTGACATCGTCGAGCCGGGCGCCGCCGCCGCTCAACCGCTATTACGCGCCGGTCAACATCATCAATTCACGCAGCTGGAGTTCGGATCGCCGCTATGGCGCTAGCGATGCTCTCCGGGACGCGCGGATGGGCGGCGGAAACGCCACGCAGGTACCTTTCCAGAACGGCGGCAATCCGATCGAGATGCCGAACTTTATGCACTTCCTGCCGGCGGAGGGTTACACCGGCGAGCGGGCGAACGGCATCCATCAGATCGCGGGCGGCCTCGACTCCGGCGGCACGTTTGGGTCGCCGGTCAGTCTGGGTTGCATCCGGCTCAACAAGTACCAGGCCAAGCTGGCGCGGTGGTGGACGCCGCGGCAGGCCAAGTTCTTCGTCTACTTCGAGCCTAATCGCTACCGGCACTTCGGCGACAAGGTGACCAACAAGGCCAAGGGAGCGCCGAACCCGGCGCAGGATTCGTCGCGGATCGCCCATCGGGAGCAAAGCGTGGACGAGATCGTCGCGCGGCGCGCACGCCGCTCCCCGTCATCGGCACTTCTGCGTTGGCCGTGGTCGCCCGCGAATTGAATGTAGCCTTGCGCGTGTTGCCGTGCCGTGCCGTCCGCTAGGCGGCGGTCACTTGTGGCTCTCAGGGTGTATTTCGTAACCCGAAGCCTCGATCGAGCCCGCGCCCATCCAGCCCCACACCAGCACGACATCTTCCTGCGAGGTGTTGTTGAAACCGTGCCAGCAGCCGCGCGGCGAATAGATCACGTCGCCTTCGCCGGAAGGCTTCTCGCCGGTATCGGTGTAGATCGTGCCGCGGCCTTTGATGACTATGAAAAATTCATCGCAGTTGTGATGCCGGTGATTTTCATGGCGCGCACCGGGCTTGAGCACGGTCCAGCCGACGACGTGGTCGGCGCCGGCGGATTTCTTGTCGATCAAAAACTGCACCTGCATGTCGACCCAGCCGTCGTCTCGCTTGAGTCCCTCGACCTTCGGCACGTCGCGCAAATTGGTGCGGTACATCGACACTGATTTCGGCGCCTCGTTGATTTTGGCGGCGGCGCCTTTCACGGCTTTCGCCAGCGCGGCGCCGATCTTTTCGGCGGTTGATGTCATGATTGTCCTCCCAGCCGGCGATAGACTTCATGCGCCGCGACGAAATCCTTGTGATCGATCCCCAGCCCGCGGCAGGCGTTCATCATTTCGTTGGCGGCGGCGGCGAGCGGCACCGGGCTGCCCTGCTTGCGGCCAAGATCGAGCGCCAGCAGCATGTCCTTCTGTTGCAGCGTCACGTCGGCGAGCGGCACCTTCGGCATCTTGCCCTCAAGGATGAACGGCCCGCGATAGCCGAGCACCGGCGATGCCGCGACGCTCTTGAGTACCGCATCGACAGCGGTCTCGCGCGAAACGCCGCCTTTTTCCGCCAGCGCGATGGCTTCGCCGAATGCGATCACCTCCACCATGAGGAGCAGATTGACCGCGATTTTCATCTGGCAGGCAAGGCCGTTGGCCCCGATGTGCGTCACCTTCGGACCGATGGCGAGCAGCACCGGCTTGGCGCGTTCAAAGGCAGCAGCGTCGCCGCCGACCATCACCGAGGCGTTGCCTTGCACCACCGTCACGGGACTTCCCGATATCGGCGCATCGAGCATGATCGCACCGGCTTTTGTAAATTCAGCGGCGACCGCGCGGCTGGCGTCGGGATCGATCGTGCTCATGTCGATGTAGATGCCGCCTTTTCGCAAACCAGCGAGAATGCTTTGCTCGCCGAGCGCGACCGCCTTCACCGCGTTCGAGTCGGTGACGATGGAAAAAACGATGTCGGATTTTTCGGCAACCTGACGCGGCGTATCCGCCCAGCGCATCCCGGCCTTGATGAGCGGCTCGGCTTTGTCGCGCGAACGATTCCAGCCGGTGACGGAATGTCCCGCAGCAATAAGGCGCGGGACGATCAATTGCCCCATCGCGCCGAGACCGACAAAACCCAATTCCACGCAATCCTCCCGCAACAACCCGCGCGGAAGTTACCACGCGTGCTGGAATTACGGCAGCTTGTCGTAGCCTTCGCCGAAGCCCTTCAGGCTCATGGGAAAGCCTATGCCTTCCTCCGGCGTCTGGAAGATGATGAAGGTTGCGGTCTGCCCCGTGCGCAATTGTTTGATCAGCGTGTCGTCCATGATGACTTCGGCGATGCAGCCGTTGGGCAGGCAGCGCACAAAGCCAGCGCGGCCCACATCCGTCTGGTCGATCTTCAGACCCAAGCCTGAGGGCAGCAGCACGCCGAGCGGCGCGACCACGCGCATCAGCCGGCTTTTCTGGTCGGCGGTTTTAAGAACGATCACGGTCAGGCCGACATTGGCCCGGTCCTCGGCGGTGACGCTCTGGATCAGCGCGCATTGCTCGCCCTGGGAGCCAGGCGGCGTGTCGCAGCGGATCTGCCATTCCTGATGCACGGAGCGGACGGCGCCCTGGGCGAGGGCGTTGCCGGCGCTGCCTGACAGGGCGGCGAGCGCGAGCATGAAAGCCGCGGCAACCGGGCGAAGCGCTCGTCCAAGGTTCATTTGACTAAATTCTTGGCTGAAAGTGCCCATCGAATGGCCCCGAATCGCACCTTGCCCCGGTCTTGTCAGGCCCGTCTGGGTATATGGCGGGGCCGTCATGTCAAGCAAGCATGCGGCAGGCCCCAGCAGGACAAGACCATTGTGGCGGCGTGGTGATGCAGGCCCGCCGCTACGAGCTTTTGGAGGCCTCCGGTAGCTGTGAAAAATAAGCCGTTTGTCGCATGCGACATATAACAAGGCGCATTGCGGCAGGCCCGGAATTGTGGTTTGAGAGACCGGGATTTTCCCCCGTCCCGCCGCACGTTCACGCAACGAGTCACGCCCGTGACCCACCCGTGCACAAGCGGGCAGCGCCGTACATCAGCCTCGCGGTGTGTGGTGCGTTGGGGCCGACGCGGCCGAATTTCGTCGAAGGAGCAAACCGACGATGCTGTTGCTCAAGCGGTTGATCGCTTTCATGGCTGCGAGTGCAGCCGTACTCGCCACCGGTGGAATTGCGCTAGCCGGTCTCGGCCAGCCATCGCCATGGCAGATGAATTTGCAGCAGGCGGGTTCGCCCGTGATGGAAGAGATCATCTGGTTTCATAACCTGCTGATCTATCTCATCGTTGCCATTTCGGTTTTCGTTCTCATCCTGTTGGCCATCGTCGCGGTGAAGTTCAACGCGCGCGCCAATCCGGTGCCGTCTAAGACGACCCACAACACCCTGATCGAAGTGATCTGGACCGTGGTCCCCGTCGTCATCCTGGTGACGATCGCGGTGCCCTCCTTCCGCCTGCTGTTCCACCAGCTCAACATGCCGAAGGCCGACGTCACCGTGAAGGCGACCGGCAAGCAGTGGTACTGGAGCTACAGTTATCCGGACGCGAAATTCGAATTCGACTCGCTGATGCTGCAGGAGAAGGACCGCAAGCCCGACCAGCCGCGTCTTCTCGCGGTCGACAATGAAATGGTGGTGCCGGTGAACAAGGTGGTCCACATACTGACCACCGGCGCCGATGTGATCCACGCATTCGCGATCCCGTCGTTCGGCGTCAAGATCGACGCGATCCCCGGCCGCATCAACGAAACCTGGTTCAAGGCGACGCGCGAGGGAATGTATTACGGCCAGTGCTCGGAATTGTGCGGCAAGGACCATGCGTTCATGCCGATCGCGATCCGGGTGGTCGGCGATCGCGAATACGCAACATGGCTGGATCAGGCGAAGAAGAAATACGCGCAGGATAACGGCGCGCAACCGAACGTTCTGGCCGCGGCCGAAAAGTAATTCGGGCGCGAACAGGCAGCGAGCGGGCGACAACACGGTCGAAGGAACGGGATTATGGCGACGACGGCTCACGACGCTCATCATGACGATCACGCGCACGCGAACCCGACTGGGTGGCGCCGCTTCGTCTATTCGACCAACCACAAGGACATCGGCACGATGTACCTGGTGACGGCGCTGGTCGCCGGCGTGATCGGCGCTTCGCTGTCGATCGGCATGCGGATGGAGTTGCAGTCGCCGGGCATCCAGATTTTCCACGAGCCGCACACTTTCAACGTGTTCACCACCGCGCACGGCCTGATCATGATCTTCTTCATGGTGATGCCGGCGATGATCGGCGGCTTCGGCAACTGGTTCGTGCCGATCATGATCGGTTCGCCCGACATGGCGTTCCCGCGCATGAACAACATTTCGTTCTGGCTGCTGCCCGCGTCCTTCACGCTGCTGATCATTTCAGCCTTTGTCGAAGGCGAACCGGGCTCGCCCGGCGTCGGCGCAGGCTGGACGATCTATGCGCCGCTCTCGAGCAGCGGCCATCCGGGACCGGCAGTCGACTTCGCGATCCTCTCGCTGCATCTTGCAGGCGCCTCGTCGATTCTCGGCGCGATCAACTTCATCACCACCATCTTCAATATGCGCGCGCCCGGCATGACGCTGCACAAGATGCCGCTGTTCGTGTGGTCGCAGCTCGTCACCGTGTTCCTACTGCTGCTTTCGATGCCGGTGCTCGCGGGCGCCATCACGATGCTGCTCACCGACCGCAATTTCGGCACCACGTTCTTCTCCGCCGAAGGCGGCGGCGATCCGGTGCTGTTCCAGCATCTGTTCTGGTTCTTCGGCCACCCGGAAGTTTACATCCTGATTCTGCCGGGCTTCGGCATGGTCAGCCAGATCGTCGCGACCTTCTCGAAGAAGCCGGTGTTCGGCTATCTCGGCATGGCCTACGCGATGGTCTCCATCGGCGGCATCGGCTTCGTGGTGTGGGCGCATCATATGTACACGGTCGGCATGTCGACCGGCGCGCAGGCTTATTTCATCGCGGCCACCATGGTGATCGCGGTGCCGACCGGCGTGAAGATATTCTCCTGGATCGCCACGATGTGGGGCGGGTCGATTGAATTCAAGACGCCGATGTTGTGGGCGATGGGATTCATCTTTCTGTTCACGGTCGGCGGCGTCACCGGCGTCGTGCTCGCCAACGCGGGCGTCGACCGCGTGTTGCAGGACACTTATTACGTGGTGGCGCACTTCCACTACGTGCTCTCGCTCGGCGCCGTGTTCGCCATCTTCGGCGGCTGGTACTACTGGTTCCCGAAGATGAGCGGCTACATGTACAACGAGACCATCGGCAAGATTCACTTCTGGGTCACGTTCATCGGCGTCAACATCGTATTCTTCCCGCAGCACTTCCTCGGCCTCGCGGGCATGCCGCGCCGCTACGTCGATTATCCGGATGCGTTCGCCGGCTGGAATTTCGTCTCGTCCATGGGCTCGTATGTTTCGGGCTTCGGCGTGATCATCTTCTTCTACGGTCTGGCGGAAGCCTTCGCGAAGAAGCGTCCGGCGGGCGCCAATCCGTGGGGTCCCGGCGCAACCACGCTGGAATGGACGCTGTCCTCGCCGCCGCCGTTCCACCAGTTCGAGACCCTGCCGCGGATCAAGTAAGCCGCATTGAAGGGTAGATAATGTCGCTCATCAGCGAAGGTGCCGGGCAAAGAAGGCTTATCGAGCAGGGTCTGATCGAACCAAGCCTTGCCGGCGTCGGCGATTATCTCGCTCTGATGAAGCCGCGGGTGATGTCGCTGGTGGTGTTCACCGCGCTGGTCGGCCTCGCCATTGCGCCCGTGCATGTGCATCCGGTGATCGGCTTTACCGCCTTGCTCTGCATCGCGGTCGGCGCCGGAGCGTCGGGCGCGCTCAACATGTGGTACGACGCCGACATCGACGCCAAGATGACGCGCACCGCGCGCCGCCCGATTCCGGCGGGCCGCGTGTTGCCGGGCGAGGCGCTCGCCTTCGGGCTCACGCTGTCGGTCTTCGCGGTGGTTGTGCTCGGGCTGCTGGTGAATCTCGTCGCGGCCGGGCTGCTCGCTTTCACCATCTTCTTCTATGCAGTCGTCTACACGATGTGGCTCAAGCGCTCGACGCCGCAGAACATCGTCATCGGCGGCGCTGCCGGGGCTTTCCCGCCGGTGATCGGCTGGGCGGCGGCGACGGGGAGCATCTCGCTCGAGCCGTGCCTGTTGTTCCTGATCATCTTCTTCTGGACGCCGCCTCATTTCTGGGCGCTCTCGCTTTACCGCACCGAGGATTACGCGCGCGCCGGAATTCCGATGCTTCCCGTCGTGGCGGGCGACGCCGCGACGCGGCGGCAGATCCTGCTCTACACGCTCGTGCTGGTGCCGCTGGGCTTGGCGCCCTGGGCGCTCGGTTATGCGGGCGTGCTCTATGGCGTCACCGCGCTGGTGACCGGCGCGATCATGCTCATTCTGGCATTTCAGGTGCGCGCTGAGCGCCGCCCGGCAGAGCGCGCCAGCCGGCATCTTTTCGCCTTCTCGATTCTCTATCTTTTCCTGCTGTTTGCCGTATTGCTGGCCGAACGGGGATGGGGCGGCCTCATCGGCCGGGTGGCGGCGTGACCGCGCTACTGGACATAAAGATGAATGAGCGGCGCAAAGACGAAGGCATCGTGCTTACGGAGGAGCAGAAGCGCCGCCGCCGTGCGCGCTCGCTCGCCATCGCGCTTTCGCTCGGCGCGCTTGTACTGCTGTTTTACATCGTCACCGTGGTCAAGCTCGGCCCCGGCATTCTGAGCCGGCCGCTATGAAAAATTCCGCGCCAGGTAAAAGCACGCGCCGCGATGTTGTCATCGCCGCCAGCTGCGGTGCTTTTGTCGCAATGATGCTGGGCATGGCCTATGCGTCGGTGCCGCTTTACAACTGGTTCTGCCGCGCCACCGGTTTCGGCGGCACGACGCAGGTTTCCAACGCGGCGCCCGGCCATGTGCTGGGGCGCAAGATCACCGTGCGCTTCGACGCCAATGTCATCCCCGGCCTGCCGTGGAAATTCGAGCCGGAGCAGACTTCCGTGGAAGTCCGCATCGGCGAGGTGGTGACCGCCTTCTATACGGTGACCAACGAAGCCGCGCGCGAGACCCTGGGGCAGGCTTCGTATAATGTCTCGCCGCCGACGGTCGGTCTCTATTTTCAGAAGATCAACTGTTTCTGCTTCACCGAGCAGCGCATGAGCGCGGGCGAGAAACGGGAAATGCCAGTGGTATTCTACGTCGACCCGGAATTGGCGAAGGATGCCGACCAGAACGATCTCACCGTCATTACGCTTTCCTATACGTTCTATCCGCAGCGCGAGCAGCCCAAGCCGGTGGCGCAAGCGCCGGGAAAACCTTCCGGACGGATTTGAGAGCAGGACTTAAACCGCGGGCGTAACATTACCCCGCCGAGCGACACTTGAACGGAGACGACGATGGCTGAGGCTCATACGCAGAACCACGATTACCACCTGGTCGCTCCCAGCCCGTGGCCGTTCGTCGGCTCGATTTCGGCTTTCATGATGGCCTTCGGCGGCATCATGTGGATGCATCATTATTTCGCCGCCGCGCCGCTCATCTTCGGTGTTGGCGTCGTCGGCATGCTCTACACGATGATCGGCTGGTGGCGCGATGTCATCCGCGAGGCGCAATATCAGGGGCATCACACCCGCGTGGTGCAGTTGCATCATCGCTACGGAATGATCCTGTTCATCGCCTCCGAGGTGATGTTCTTCGTCGCCTGGTTCTGGGCGTACTTCAACACCGCCTTGTTCCCCGGCGCGGAAAATGAAATCGGCCGCATCGCCTTCACCGGCGGCGTCTGGCCGCCGAAGGGCATCGAGACCTTCGATCCATGGCATCTGCCGCTGCTTAACACGCTGATCCTGCTCACCTCGGGAACGACGGTGACCTGGGCGCATCACGCGTTGCTGGAAGGCGATCGCAAGGGCCTCAAGTGGGGCCTCGCGCTCACGGTGGCACTCGGGCTCACCTTCACCTGCGTGCAGGCCTACGAATACGCGCACGCGGCGTTCAACTTCAAAGGCAACATCTACGGCGCGACTTTCTTCATGGCGACCGGTTTCCACGGCGTGCATGTCATCATCGGCTCGCTGTTCCTGATCGTCTGCCTGTTCCGCGCTATCGCCGGACACTTCACGCCCAAGCAGCATCTCGGCTTCGAGTTCGCCGCCTGGTACTGGCACTTCGTCGACGTGGTGTGGCTGTTTTTGTTCGCCTGCATTTACGTATGGGGCGCGGGCGCGAGCGCCGGCCACGGACACTGAAGTTGCAACACATTTGCTACGAAAGGGCGGCGAGTGTGCCGCCCTTTCGCGTTTCATGACGGCGCATGCTTTCGCCTGCGAAGAGTGACATGACCGGAAAAACCGCCACGCCATTGCCGATCGCGAGGGGTCTGCGCTGCCGCTGTCCGCGCTGCGGCGAGGGCAGACTGTTCGACGGCTTTCTCACCTTGCGGGCAAAATGCGAGCGCTGCGGTTTGAGTTATAGCTTCGCCGATGCCGGCGACGGGCCGGCGATTTTCGTTATTTTCATCGCCGGCTTCATCGTGGTGTTCTCGGCGCTGATCACGGAAATTCTTTACCAGCCGCCGTTCTGGTTGCATGCGCTGTTGTGGGGACCGATGATTCTTGCCGTCACGCTGTTGCCGCTGCGCTCGATGAAGGGCCTGCTGATCGCGTTGCAATACCATCACAAGGCCGCGGAAGGCCGTCACGATGGCCGGAGCGATGCATGAGCAAGCCTGAGAAAACCGTTCGCAGGCGGCGCGGCGTCTTTGAGCCGTTCGTGCTTACGAGCGTCGCGGTCATCATACTGATCGGGCTCGGCATCTGGCAGCTCGACCGCAAAATTTGGAAAGAACAGCTGATCGAAATGGTGACGCAGCGGCTCGCCGCGCCGCCTGCGTCCGGCCTGCCGCCGCGCGATCAGTGGATACGGCTTAAGCCGGAGCAGGAAGAATATCGCCGCGTGACGTTTCCCGCCGAATATCTCAACGAGCAGGAAGCGCTGGTTTATACCGCAGGCTCCGCGTTCCGCTCGGACGTCTCCGGCCCCGGCTATTGGGTGTTCACGCCGGTGCGGCTCGTCGGCGGCAGCATCGTGATCGTCAATCGGGGTTTCGTGCCGCTCGACCGCAAGGATCCGGCCACGCGCAAGGACGGCTCGCTCACCGGCATCGTCGATATCGTCGGCGTCATCCGCTTTCCCGAGGCGCGCGAGCTTTTCACGCCGGCGGACGAACCGAAAAACAACGTCTGGTATGTCCGCGACCCCAAGATGATCGGCGAAGCGAAAAACTGGGGCCGGGTGTCGCCGTTCTATGTCGAGCAGGAAGAGCCGCAGCCGCCGGGGAACCTGCCGCGAGCGGGCAGACTGGAAGTGAAGCTAACCAACAACCACCTGCAATACGCGCTCACCTGGTTCGCGCTCGCCGTGGTGTTCGTCCTGTGTTTCCTCTCGTGGCTGCGCAGCCGCCTGCGCGAGAGCTAAATCCGCTTCCTTGTTAAAGCCGTCCCTTACCATTACTCTGCCCTGGAAACGGGCGCGCAAACCCCTTAAACGCTAGTAAATTCAATGCGTTATATCTCCACGCGGGGCGAGGCTCCGCCGCTTGATTTTGTCGAAGTCATGCTCGCGGGCCTTGCCCGCGACGGCGGACTTTACGTGCCGGAAAGCTGGCCGCGGTTCGACGCCGCGACTATCGCCGGCTTTTCCGGTCAGCCTTATGCCGAGGTCGCGGTCGAGGTAATCCGCCCCTTCATCGGCGGCACCATCGCGGACGCCGATCTCGCCCGCATGGCGCGCGAGGCTTACGGCACTTTCCGCCATCCCGCCGTCGTGCCGGCAGTGCAGCTTTCCACCGGCACATTCGTCGCCGAGCTGTTTCATGGGCCGACATTGGCCTTCAAGGACCTCGCGATGCAGTTGGTCGCGCGGATGATGGACCATGTGCTGCAGGCGCGCGGCGAGCGCACCACCATCGTAGTCGCGACCTCAGGCGACACCGGCGGCGCGGCTGTGGAAGCCTTCCGCGGCCGCGCGCAGGCCGACATCGTGGTGCTGTTCCCGCACAATCGCATTTCCGAAGTGCAGCGGCGGATGATGACCACGGCGGAGGATGCCAACGTGCACGCCGTCGCCATCGAGGGAACCTTCGACGATTGTCAGGCATTGGTGAAAAGCCTGTTCAATCATCACGCGTTCCGCGACCGCGTGCGGCTCTCCGGCGTCAACTCGATCAACTGGGCGCGCATCGTGGCGCAGATCGTTTATTACTTCACCACTGCGGTGGCGCTCGGCGCGCCGCAGCGGAAAGTCGCGTTCACCGTGCCTACGGGGAATTTTGGCGACGTTTACGCCGGCTACGCCGCGCAGCGCATGGGCCTCGGCATCGACCGGCTGGTGGTCGCGACCAACGTCAACGACATTCTCGCGCGCACGTTCGCCACCGGCACTTACGAGCTGCGTGACGTGATGGCGACGACCTCGCCGTCGATGGACATACAGGTGTCGTCGAATTTCGAACGGCTGCTGTTCGATGCCTATGGCCGCGACGCCAAATCCATCCGCGCGCTGATGGGTTCGCTGGCGCAATCGCGCCGCTTCGCGATTTCGGCTCGCGCGCTCTCGGAAATCCGCAACTCGTTCACAGCCGACCGCGCGGACGAAGACGAAGTTGCCGCCACCATGCGCGCCACGTTGCGCGAGGCCGGTTATCTCGTCGATCCGCACACCGCCGTCGGTCTTGCCGTCGCCGAGAAAGAAGCGCGCGATCCTGCCGTGCCGATGGTGGTGCTCTCGACCGCGCATCCGGCGAAATTCCCCGATGCGGTGGAAGCCGCCACCGGCGTGCGCCCCGCGCTGCCAGATTGGCTTGGCGATTTGCCGCAGCGGAAAGAACGTCTCACCGTGCTGCCGCCCGATCAGGCGGCGGTCGAACGATTTGTCCAGGCGGCGTCGCGTGCCGCGCGTGAAGGAGCAGCGGCATGAGCGTCGCGATGACGAAACTTTCTTCCGGCCTCACGATCGTGACCGACGACATGCCGCATCTGCATACGGCTTCGCTCGGCGTGTGGGTCGGCTCGGGCAGCCGCGACGAACTGCCGGATGAACACGGCATATCGCATTTGCTTGAACACATGGCTTTCAAGGGCACGACGCGGCGCACCGCGCGGCAGATCGCCGAGGCCATCGAAGCCGTCGGCGGCGATATCAACGCCGGAACCAGCGTGGAAACGACCGCCTATTACGCGCGCGTGCTCAAGGCTGACGTGCCGCTGGCGCTTGACGTGCTCTCCGACATTCTGTCCGATCCGACCTTCGACCCGGAGGAATTGCAGCGCGAGCAGAACGTCATCGTGCAGGAAATCGGCGCGACGGAAGACGCGCCCGACGATCTGGTGTTCGACCGCCTGCAGGAGACTGCGTTTCCCAACCAGCCGGTCGGCCGCTCCATCCTCGGCACGCCGGCGTCGGTGCGTGCTTTCAACGCCAAGCGGCTGCGCGCTTATCTCTCGCGCAATTACCGCGCGCCCGACATGGTGATCGCGGCCGCCGGCGCGGTCGATCACAAGGCCATCGTCGCCGAGGCCGAGCGGCTGTTCGCCAGCTTTCAGGGTCCGGCGGCGCCGGTGCCACAGCCGGCGAAGTTCGGCGGCGGCGCGCGCATCGAGTCGCGCGATCTCGAACAGGTGCACATTGCGCTCGCGTTGCAAGGCATTCCGCAGCGCGACCCGGAGCTTTACGCGTTGCAGGTATTCACCAGCGTGCTCGGTGGCGGGATGTCATCGCGGTTGTTTCAGGAGGTGCGAGAAATTCGCGGGCTTTGCTACACGATCAACGCCTTTCATGCGCCTTACAGCGATACCGGGTTGTTCGGGCTTTATGCCGGCACCGACGCGGCGGATGCCCCCGAGTTGATGCGCGTGGTGGTCGATCAGATCGCGGGCGCCGCCGAGACACTGAACGAAAAGGAAGTCGCCAGAGCCAAGGCGCAGATGAAAGCGGGACTGCTGATGGCGCTGGAGAGTTCCGAAGCGCGCGTCGGGCAGCTTGCACGCCACATGCTGGCCTATGGGCGGCCGATTCCGGTCGAGGAAATCGTCGAGAAGGTCGAGGCTGTGACGGTCGAGCGCGCGCGCGCCGCCGGGCGCGCATTGATCGGCCGCGGCCGTCCGGCGATTGCCGCGCTCGGCCCCGGCAGCGGACTTGAGAGCGCGGCGGCGATCGCCGAGAGCCTCACCAGCCGCGTGGCCTGATGTATTATCGTTGAGCGGGCTGGTTCATGGCGTTTTTCCGCACCGTCAGTTTTTCCGAACCGATGCCGGCCATTACCGGCAACGGCATCATGTTGCGGATGCCGCAGATGGCGGATTACGCCGAATGGGCACAGCTCCGCGAAGCCAGCCGCGGCTTCCTCACGCCGTGGGAGCCGACCTGGCCGTCGGACGATCTCACGCGCGGCGCGTTCCGGAGGCGGCTCAAGCGTTACGCCGAGGATCAGCGCGCGGATCTCGCTTATGCCTTCATGGTCTTTCGCAACGAAGATGGCGCGCTGGTCGGCGGACTGACGCTGGCGAATATCCGCCGCGGTGTCGCCCAGGCTGGCAGTCTCGGTTATTGGATGGGGGCGCAGTTCGCGCGCCACGGCTTCATGACAGCGGCGCTGCGCGCGCTCATTCCCTTTGCCAACGAAAACCTGCGGCTGCACCGGCTGGAGGCGGCCTGCATTCCGGGCAACGACGCTTCGATCCGGCTGCTGGAAAAAACCGGATTCAAGCGCGAGGGCTATGCCCGCGAATACCTCTGTATCAACGGGGCGTGGCAGGACCACCTGCTTTATGCGCGTCTGAGAAGCGATGCGCCTTAACCACGCAAGGACGCCGCCTTGGGACTGCCATGCTTGGGTTGCTATAAAGCGGGCCTCCGGTGAGGGGCGTTTCGGGGACACGGGCTTCAAATGCGTGAGTTGAGTAACGGACGAAAAGACGCGGGGAGGACGCCCGGCGCCGTTCTGGCGCTTGTCGTGCTCGCGATTGCGCTGCCCGGTTGCTCCAGCATATCCGGTGGCTCCTCGTCCGCCTCCAGCGATCCCGGCGACAAGCTGGGCGCGGCTTTGTTCGGGCCGCCGGCGAAGCCCACGGGCATCACCAGCAACACCCCGGAAGATTTCGAATGTCCCGGCGTGCAGGTCCGGCCAGGCGCTTCGACGTTGAACATTTCAGGCCGGGGCGCAGACAACGCCGCGCTCGATGTGCGCTACCAGGGCAGCATCGTGCGCACGTCGCGGGACTGCCAGGTTCGCACCGGCAATGTCACCATCCGGGTCGGCGTGGAGGGGCGTCTCGTCCTTGGGCCGGCCGGCGGGCCGGGCCAGATCGATGTCCCGCTGCGTCTTGCGGTCGTGCACGAAGGAACGAACGCGAAGACCGTCACCACCAAATTTTATCGCGTGTCGGTGACGGTGCCGGAAAACGAAGCCCGGGTTACTTTCACGCACATTGCCGAAGATCTGACGTTCCCGATGCCGGTGCCGGCGGGCGATATCGACTCGTATATCGTTTATGTCGGCTTCGATCCGGCCGGCATGCCGGAGCCGAAAGCAAAGCCCGCGCCGAAGACCGCTGCGAAGAAACCGGCGCCCAGGCAGCCGGCACAGCCGCGCTGAGAGAAGTTACCAGCCGCGCAAATCGATAACGGTGCCCTTGAGCGCCCGCATGTCGGAAATGACGACGCGCGCGCCCGCCCGCTTGAGATGTTCGCCGAGTTGCGTTCCGGCGTGACTGCCGCCGATGAAACCGATCGGCGTCATGCCTGCTGCGGCGGCGGCGGCGACTCCGACCGGCGAATCCTCGACCACGATGCAGGCGGACGGCGCGACGCGCATCTTGGCGGCGACATGCAACAGCAGGTCGGGCGCCGGTTTCCCGCGCGGCACGTCGTTCGCAGAAAACAAATAGGGCTCGAAGAAGCGTGCGAGATCGGTGGTCTCCAGGCTCACCTTGATGCGGTCGAGCGAGGATGACGACGCGACGCATTTCGGCCCGCGCAGCCAGCTCAGCGCATAGGCCATGTGCGGCGTCGCGCGCAGCTGCTCGCGGAAGCGCCGCAACGTGGCGGCGGCGACGGTGGCGGCGAAGTTCTCCGGCAACTTGCGGCGGGAGACGGCCTCGACCTCGGCGAACATGTCGGCGGGGCGGCGGCCGGTGAAATAGCGCGCGACGATATCGGGGGTGATCGGGAAACCGGCGCGCATGAACTCCTGCGCGGCCACCGAGGTGGCCAGCGGCTCGCTATCGACGAGTACGCCGTTGCAGTCGAAGATGACCACGGGGTCCCTCGGACCTTGGCCGGTCTGCCGGCCGCACTATTTTCTGGGAACGCACAACAGGACTCGCGAAGCGTGTGCCGCGAATCAGATAACCAAGAATAATGGCGGTGCGGTGGGTCGCAATGATGGCTGGGCGCGCCATCCCTCTTGTGCACAAGGGCTGGTAGCGTTGGGGACAACCTAAATCTGGGATAGCAGAAACGCCGAAAAGCCAGATGCGTGCTGGCTAATTGAGCTTTTTCCGGACGTCCTCGATGCCCTTGGCGAGCAGGTCGCCGGCAACCTGGCCCTTGGCCGTCTGCGTGAGGATTTTTTCGGCGGCGGCGACGGCAGCCTCGGCGGCAGCGGCGCGCACGTCGGTCATCGCCTGCGCCTCGGCCTGGGCGATCTTGGTCTCCGCCATCTTGGTGCGGCGGGCGACGAAATCCTCGACCTTGGCCTTGGCTTCGATGGCGAGCCGTTCGGCCTCGGCCTTGGCGCCGGCGATGATGGCCTGCGCTTCGCCCTCGGCCTCTTTCCGCTTGCGCTGGTAGTCGGCGAGCAGCTTCATCGCCTCGTCTTTCAGGCGGCTGGCTTCGTCGAGTTCCGATTTGATGCGCTCGCCTCGCTTGTCGAGCGCCCCGATAACGACCTTATGCACGCCGAGATAAATCAGGCCGCCACAGAAGATCACGAAAGCGATCGCAACCCAGACTTCCGGTTCGAACATCGTGCGATCCTCTAGCGCTTGAGGGCTTCAGCGACCGCGTCGGCGACCGCTTTTTCGCCCGGCGCTGTGCCGATCAGCCGCTCGACAATGGCCGTAGCGGCTTGCGCGGCGATACTGGAAACGTTCGCCATCGCCGCTTTCTTGGTGGCGGCGATGCTCTTTTCGGCGTCGGCAAGCTTCACGTTGAGCGCATCTTCCAGCTTCTTGCGGCTCGCTTGCGCCTCCGCCGCCTGCTTGTCGCGCATTTCATTGGCGATGAGTTGCGCGCGCGCACGGGCGTCGGCCAGCGCCTTCTCGTAGGCGGCGATGGCGGCGTCAGACTCGCCCTTCAAGCGTTGCGCTTCGGCGAGATCGTCGGCGATGCGCTTGGCACGGCCATCGATGATCGCGCCGATACGCGGCAGCGCGAGCTTCGACATTGCGACGTAGAGAAAAGTGAAGGCAATCGCCAGCCAGAATAGCTGCGAGGCAAAAGTCTGCGCGTTGAAGGGCGGGAACGGGATTTTATGCCCGCCCGGCGCCTCGGTATGCGCTGTGTTTGTTGCCATCGCGTCTGGCCTATCGTGGCCTGCGGTCCGCTTAGAGCGCGAACAGCAGCAGGAGCGCGATCAGCAGCGAGAAGATGCCGAGCGCTTCGGTGACGGCGAAGCCGAAAATCAGGTTGCCGAACTGGCCCTGCGCGGCCGACGGATTGCGCACAGCGGCGGCCAGATAGTGGCCGAAGATGGCGCCCACGCCGACGCCGGCGCCGCCCATGCCGATGCAGGCAATTCCAGCGCCGATGTATTTCGCGGCGATCGGATCCATGAGGAAAACTCCTTCTTAGGTTGAACGGGCTTCAGTGGCCCGGGTGAATCGCATCGTTGAGATAGATGCAGGTGAGGATGGCGAAGACGTAGGCTTGCAGCACCGCGACCAGCATTTCCAGCGCGGTCAGCGCGATGGTGAGGCCGAGCGGCAGCACCGCGCCGGCCCAGCCGAAAACGCCGTAGGCGGTGAGCATGGTCACGAAGCTGGCGAAAACCTTCAGCGTGATGTGACCGGCCAGCATGTTGGCGAACAGTCGCACGCTGTGCGAGATCGGGCGCGAGAGGAACGACATCACCTCGATCAGCACGATCAGCGGCAAGATGAAAATCGGGATGCCTTTCGGCACGAACAGATTGAAGAAGTGCAGGCCGTTCTTCCAGAAGCCGTACACCAGCACCGTGATGAACACCGAGAGCGAAAGCGCCGCCGTGATGACGATGTGCGTCGTCACCGTGAAGGCGTAAGGGATCAGCCCGATCAGGTTCACCGTCAGGATGAACATGAACAGCGAGAACACGAACGGGAAAAAGCGCATTCCCTCGGTGCCGGCGGTGCTGCGTATCGTGTTGGCGACGAATTCGTAGGACAGCTCGGCCATCGACTGCATGCGGTTCGGCACCAGCCGGCGGCTCGATGTGGCGCCGAGCAGGAAGGCGGTGATGCCGCCGACCGCGATCGCCATGAACAGCGCCGAATTGGTGAAGGCGATTTCGGACGAACCGATCTTGCCGAGCGGGACAAGGTCCACGATCTGGAATTGGTGGATGGGGTCGGCCATCAGTCGGTCCTATTCGCATCGGGCGCAACGCCCGCCGCGCGCATCACGTTGAGAACGCCGGCCGCAAAGCCGAGCAGCAGAAACACGATCATCCCCCACGGCGAGATTCCGAGCCAGCGATCCAGCAGCCAGCCGATCAGCGCGCCCACGATGACGCCCGCCACCAGTTCGGTCGAAAGCCGAAAACCGCGCGCGAGCGCCGATGGGTCGGCGGTCTGACGAGGACCGGAGCTATTTTCGGCGGGACGGCTCACTTGATTGAGCCGCTCGCCGAGATGCTGGAGCCTCGCGGAGAGATGAGCTTCGTCGTCCGGTTGGTTCTTGCGATCGCCTGTTCCGCGTTTGCCGTCAGCCATGCTTTCGACATCCGCGAATTTTCAAGGCACCCACTTGTTCCGCCGCCCTAAAAGCCGCGCGGACCATACGCACAGGGTATGTTCGAGTCAAGAAACGGCCAGTGCGGCATAAGTGATTGAACCACAGCGATAAATGCCGATTTTTCTGCCGCGATTTTGGGCGCTCCGCGGCTCCGTCAACCGTAATAAAGGTGCAAGGTTCTGCGATCTCTTGAGGAATGTTACGCTGGCGCTCTTCAAATCAATGAGGGTGCACTTGTGATGACCCGTCTTGCGTTTCTGTTTGCTGTCGGCTTGGCGGTGCTAAGCGGCCCGGCTGCCGCTCAAACGCAACCGGAGCCGTCTGCCGCGCCCTCTGCGGCCACAGACAAAGCCGCGCCGGAACAGCCGCCCGGGGCCGCCCCCGGCCGATACAGTTTCAACCGCGTCGAAGGCGGTTTCGTGCGGCTCGATACCGTCACCGGGCAGGCCTCGCTGTGCAGCGAGCGCGCGGTCGGCTGGGCCTGCCAGGCGATGCCGGAAGAGCGCAATGCGCTGGAGAATGAAATCATGCGGCTGTCGGAAGACAACGCGGCGCTTAAAAAACAGCTGGCGGCGCGCGCAACCTCGCCTGACACCAATAACAGCGATCAGCATTTAAAGCTGCCGACCGATCAGGACCTCGACCGCGCGATTGCCTTCATCGAGAAGGCGTGGCGGCGTTTCGTTGCGCTGGTCAACCGGATGCAAAAGACGTGATGCCAAAGACCTGATGACGAAGACCTGATGCAAACGGATCATTCGTGACGGTGCGTCTTTCAGCCATCAGCAGCACGGCGCCGCAGCTCATCGCGACGGCGACGCTCACTGTCGAAACCGCCGGTCCCGGTTTTAGCGAAATCACCGCCGAGGCGGCGCGCTTCATCGAGCAAGCCGGCGCAGGCGACGGCGCGCTATTGCTTTATCTGCGCCACACCTCGGCCTCGCTGGTCATTCAGGAGAACGCCGATCCCGACGTACAGGCCGATTTGATCTCTGCGCTCGACCGTCTGGCGCCGGAAGATGCGGGCTGGGTGCACGACGCCGAAGGCCCGGACGATATGCCGGCGCACGTGAAGGCGATGCTCAACGGCGTCTCGCTGCAAATTCCGGTGCGCGGCGGCGCGCTGAGCCTGGGGACCTGGCAGGGTATTTATCTCGCCGAGCACAGGGCCAAGCCCCACCGCCGCGAGGTGGTGCTGCAATTTCTCGGCAGCCGCAAATAAGCCGCTAGCCGTCCTCGTCCGGTGCGCCACCGCCGCCATCATGTTGCCGGGCGAAGTGAAACAGCATGACGACGAACACCACAAGCGCGCCTTGCGCGGCGATGAATATGCCGAGCGGCATGTTCAGCACCGGCACGGTGATCTTGTTGAGCGGAATGACGAACAGATAAACGGTGAGCGAAAACAGCAGCCACAGCCCCAGCATCACCAGCATAAGCCGATTGCCGCGCAGCCAGTGCGCATGCTGCTGCTGAATAAAAGGCGATTGCCGGTCGAAAGGATTCATCGGTGCTCTCCCTGCGCGGTTGCAACAGGCGGATGGCGACCCACACGAATCACATGTGTGAAAGCAAACGCCCCGGCAGGCGGGGCGTCCAGTCAAATCGGCGGAGATTTTGCCGGAGCCGCTCTGCGTTACAGGCCGAGCAGCGAGAAGAACAGCGCCATCACCCACATCGAGATGGCGATGACCGAGGTCCACATCGCGAAGGTCAAATAAGTGTCGCGCAGGATCGTCGCGCTCGCCCACTGGGCATAGGCTTCCGGCGGCCGGAAATCCTTCTCCAGATACAGCCACATCTCGGTCTTGCGGTAATCCTTGGTCAGCGCTTCGCGCGCCTTGTAGATAAGGATTATGGCCATCATCGTGGTGAGAAAACCGCCGGCCTGGAATGCGAGCGCCGGTATGAAAGACATGCCGATCATTACGCAAAAGATCGCGAGACAGCCAAAACCGCAGGCCCGCAGCACCGTCTCGTAAGCAATGCGCCGCATCTCTTCCATGGAGACGCCCGTGAGCATGAACTGAATGAGCAGGCTACCGCGCTAGGCTGACTAGTTTCAACCGGTGGCCGCCGCCGGCACGCCAGCTGTGCACGGTAATCGCATTGCTGCGATTAAAGGCCGAATTGCAGAAAATTACCGATGGCGGGGAGCGTGAGCAGCGCGGTGCCCGCCAGCCATATCCACAGCGATGCCGCGGTGGAGTCATCTTTGGCGCCGATGAAGTGCTCATAGATGGCGGCCGGGATTCCGCCGATGATAATCGTCGCGGTTGACACCATCAGCGAGGAAAACAGCAGGGTCAGCGGCGTGCTGCCGAACAAAAGCGTCGGCGCCAAAATCTGGACGTGCAACAAAGCAAACAGCAGCGCGATCTGGTTGAACAGGCCGTTGATCATGCCGAAAAAAGCGATGCCGATGTAATAGAAGTTTTTTTCCATGGCGCGCCTAACCAACCTTGGGCGCGAGGCCCAGAACCAAAAATAGATAGAGCATCAGCACGCGCAACCAGAACATCCACACGAATCCGAACAGCCAGAGCACGACCGGTTGCGTTGCCTTCGGAGTCACCAGCGCGAGAATTGCAAGAACCGGGTCGGTAATCCGGCAGAAGAACCGCCAGATGTAATTCGGCGAATCCGGGTCCACGAATAGGCCGAGCAGCACGCGCCCCAGCATCGTGTACATCAACGCTGCCAGAATGAAATTCGGCAGGTGGAAATACCAGTAGGTGAGAAAGGAAGCGCCGGTCACCGGATGTCGATCCTCATTTAAGCGCACAATGGCCGCTGCAGGTTGGCGCGGCAATCGAAAAAAAGCGGGGCCCCGTAGGGCCCCGCTCCAGCTTAGATCGCGAGTGCGATCAAGCCTTTTCCTCGAGCACCGTCTTGCCACGCGGCTTCCGGATCTCGTCGACGTAGGCTTGCATTTCCTTCGACGGTTCCTTGCCCATGAGGCTGACGACGTAGATCACCAGGAAGCCGAGAGGCATGCCCAGCAATCCGCAGGCGATGTTGTTGAGGTCGAACCAGCCGATCTTGTTGGCCATCGGATGCGCAAGTGTCGGCCAAGTTTCCATGGCATTTGGAAGTGCCATAGCCTTGGCGATATCGACAAGTGGTGCACCGGTGAGCGGGCTCAGCAGCGAGCTCATGCCGAAGTACTTCACGCCGTAACCAGGGAAGTACCTGGTGCAGACGAGATAGAACAGGCAGAGACCGAAGCCGGCCAGCATGCCGCAGATCGCGCCAGTTGCTGTCGTGCGTTTCCACCAGACGCCCATGACGAGAGCCGGGAAGTTACCGGCCATCGCGAGGGAGAACGCCCAGCCGACCATGGCCAGGATGTCGCCCGGTTTGGTCGCCGCAAGCGCAGCCGACGCCACCGCCACGAAGAACAAGAGAACGCGAGCCACGGTGAGCCGGCGGATCGTCGGCGCATTCGGGTCGAGCATCTTGTAGTAGATGTCGTGGGACAGTGCGTTGGCGATGGCGAGCAGGAGCCCGTCAGCGGTCGAAAGCGCCGCCGCCAGACCGCCCGCGGCCACCAGACCCGAGATCACGTACGGAAGGCCCGCGATCTCCGGCGTGGAGAGCACGATCACGTCCGTATTGATGACGAAGTCTTGCAGACGAACGACGCCGGTGTGGCCTGCGATCGCCTTACAAGCGGCGACAACGTCGGCGATGCTGCTGGCATTCTTGCCGCAGATCTGAATCAGACCGAGTTGACCCCACTGGAACAGCCAGGGCTTCAAGGAGGTGACGTTGGCCCCGATGATGTTGGTGTACACCTCCAGCTTCGAGAACGCGGCGTAAGCAGGCGCCGAGAAGTAAAGCAGGAAGATGAACAGCAGCGACCACGCTACCGACTGCCGCGCTTCACGCACCGACGGGGTGGTGAAATAACGCATCAGGATGTGCGGCAGCGAAGCGGTGCCGACCATCATGCAGAAGATGATCGCGAAGAAGTTCAGCGGGCTGTAGTTGATGAACGGCTGGATGTGCGGCTTGAGAGTAGCCGCCGTCGCCAGACCGTTGGCCAGCATCTGGTTTTCACGAGCGGTAATTTCGGCGATCGCGGTTCCGTAGGTGAGTTCCGGAATCGGAATGCCGTAATGCTGTGTCGACAAGATGACGATCGGAGTGAGGTAGGCGATGATCAGCACGATATACTGTGCGATCTGCGTCCAGGTCACCGCCCGCATGCCGCCCAGCATCGCGCAGAGCAGAATGCCGACGAGGCCGGCGAACACGGCGACTTCGAACTGCATGCCAAGGAAGCGCGAGGCAATCAGGCCGGTGCCGTAAATCTGCGCCGTCACGTAAGTGAAGGAGCAGCAGACGAGCACGATCACCGCGATGAAGCGGGCGAAGTTGCCGCCGAACCGGAACGCCATAAAGTCCGGAACCGTGTAGGCGCCGAATTTGCGCAGATACGGTCCGATCAAGATGGACACCAGCACGAAACCGCCGGTCCAGCCAAGCACCCACGCGATGCCATCGTAGCCGAGCAGGAAGAGCGTGCCGGCCATGCCGACGAAGGAAGCTGCCGACATCCAGTCGGCGCCGGTCGCCATGCCGTTGTAGAAGGCCGGCACGCGCCGGCCAGCGACGTAATATTCGGATAGCTGTGCCGTTCGCGTCATAACACCGATGACGGCGTAAACCGCCAGCGTGAAGAACACGAACAGATAGCCAAGAACCTTGTTCGGGACACCCATCTGCTCAAGGATCGCGAGCAGGACGATGAAGGCGACGAAGCCGCCCGCATAAGTGCCATACATCCGGCCGAGTTGCTTATAAAAGGCGTCTGCGCCGGCAGCGGTTTGTGTTGCCATGATTTTTCTCTCCCTCAGTCGTCTTCAGCCATGCCGAACTCGCGGTCGATCTTGTCCTGCTGTTTCGCGAACATGAACAGCATGACAACGAACACGATCAGCGAGCCCTGAGCGGCCATGTAGAAGCCGAGCGGGAAGCCGAGCACTGGGATGACGATGGTGTTTAATGGTTTGACGAACATGTGGATGACGTAACCGAAGAAGAACCAGACGCCGAGATGCATGAACATCAGCCTGGTGGTCTTCCTCCAGTGTGCGTCGGTGTTTGATTGACTGGCCATGAGTTGCTTGCCCTCCCTCAAAGCACCGGCCCGCAGGTGCGGTCCGGATGTGAACGTGCGAGGGGGGCCGACTGTCGGCCATTGCGGCACCCCCCTTTGCCGCTGCCCCAGTCCGTTTTTTGCAGACGGTTCCGAGGTCAATGATAAAAGGTAGCACCGAGACTTAGGCTGCCCGTATAAGACTTTCGGCCAAGGGAAACGGCTATAGCTACTGAGTTAATTGACTTTTTTGCGATGATTGTTTCGCAGATGCGAAGACGGCTCGAACGATTACAGTGATGCGATGAATATCTTGGAGAAAATAGTGATGGGTTTTTTGGATATATTTCGCTTCCGTCGCCGGTCCCCGATCCGGGATTCGCAGGCGCTCGCGAAGTTCATCGACGAGAATTCCGCCTTTCTGGTGCAGAAGGCGATCTACGAATATTCGCGCGCCCGCGCCGGCCATTATTCCAAAGTGCTCTTTGCCGAGCCGGAATTTCACCAGGCGGTCGAGCAATCGCGCTGGCGCTCTTATCCGCTCGGGCTCGTGATGGTGACGGAGGTCGCCGACAACGTGCTGCATTCGAACAGCACGGCCAACCGGCGCAGCGACCTCGATAAGCTTATGGGCGTCATTCTGGGGGTTTTCGACGGTTATCCGGTGCCCGCGGCTTTGGGAGAGGCCGCATGGAGTAAATTGCGCGGTGAACTGGAGCAGCGCCTGAAACTCATCGGCCTGCACCCGCCCAAACGCGCCATCGATATTCCTGAGCCTTTCGCGAAGCTTTATTTCGAACTGATGCCGATTCACGAAAAGCTGCGGGGGCGCGATTTCATGACCACGAGCAATTATCTGAAAGTGACGCTTGCCAATATCCATCACGAATTGACCGAGCGCATCGATATCACCGCCATTACCGGCGCATTGCGCGCGGGCTAAATGGCCCTAAACGAGGCCCGTGCCCCCGCTTGTTTTGCGAGCCTTTTAGACTGGCTTCCTATAATGTGACCCGTAGTTTTTAAGCCGCCGTTCCGGACCCCTTTTTATGCGGGCTTGCACGGGGGCAGGGGCGGCGGAACAATGCCCGGCCGCGACGGCCGCGACAGTCAACGTGAGTGAGTAGCGTGAATTCGTCCGAGTCCCACCGGCTGGTGATTGCCGACGACCATCCCTTGTTCCGCGGCGCGTTGCGCGAGGCGGTCACCGGGCTGTTCGAGCACATGGACATCGCGGAAGCTGGCTCGTTCGACGAGGTCGCCGACCTGCTGGAGCGCGACAGCGAGGTCGATCTCATTCTGCTCGACCTGACCATGCCGGGCGTGCGCGGATTTTCCGGCCTGATGTACATGCGCGCGCAATATCCGAGCGTGCCGGTGATCGTGGTGTCGGCGAACGACGATCCCGCCGCCATTCGCCGCTGCATGAAGTTCGGCGCTTCCGGTTTCATCCCGAAGACACTCGGCGTTGATGCGATGCGCTCTGCCATCGCGCGCATCCTCAACGGCGGCGTGTGGACGCCGCCCGACGTCGATCTCGACAGCGGCTCGGACGCGGAGACCGCCGAACTGATGACGCGGCTGGCGACGCTGACGCCGCAGCAGGTGCGCGTTCTGATGATGTTGTCGGAAGGCCTGCTCAACAAGCAGATCGCCTATCAGCTCGGCGTGTCGGAGGCGACGGTGAAAGCCCACGTCTCGGCGATTTTGCAGAAGCTCGGCGTGGAGAGCCGCACCCAGGCGGTGATCGCGGCTTCCAAGATCGAAGTCGGGCAATGGTCCGCGAGCGTCGCGGCCGAAACCTAAATCTTCTTATTCTGCCGCGGCGATCCGCTGTACCCGCCATTGCGCGAGCAGCGCGCGCAGCGCCGCCGGCTTGATCGGCTTGTTGAGAATCTGAATGCCTTCGGTGCGTGCTTCCTCGCGCACTTTCGGGCTGCGGTCGGCGGTAATCAGAATTGCCGGCAAATCCTCTCCGAGGCGGCGGCGCAATCCGTTGATCGCCTCGATGCCGTTGCCTTCGTCCAGGTGGTAATCGACCAGCAGTCCGTTCGGCGCCAGCGTGCTTTCCTCGATCGCTAGCAGCGCGGTTTTCAGATCGGGCGCCTTGATCACCTGACAGTCCCAACCGCCCAGCAGCGTTTCCATCCCGTCGAGGATCGCGGGCTCGTTGTCGATGCACAGGACGATGGTGCCTGCGAGCTGGCCGGGATCGATGCGCGGCGTATCGCGCTGCGGCAGCGCGCTTGGCGCGGCGTTCGACAGCGGCACCTCGATGGAGAAGTTCGAACCGCGCCCGACCGCCGATTTCACTTCCACCTCGTGCCCGAGCACGCGCGCGATGCGCTCGACGATGGAAAGACCGAGGCCGAGCCCGCGCGCGATCTTGGCGCCCTGATCGAGCCGGTGGAATTCCGTGAAGATGATGCGCTGTTTCGACGGCGGGATGCCGACGCCGGTATCGTAGACGTCGATGCACAGGTTGCTCCCGCGCAACCGGCAGCCCACCAGAACGCGCCCTTTCGGCGTGTATTTGATGGCATTGGAGATGAGGTTTTGCAGCAGCCGGCGCAGCAGGCGGCGGTCGGATCGTACGACGCGCGAGCAGGGGACGAAGGTCAATTCCAGCCCCTTGGCGCTGGCCAGCGGCGTGAACTCGACCTCGATCTGGCGGAGCAGTTCGTCCATGCGAAAGCTTGCGAGTTCCGGCCGCATGGCGCCGGAATCGAGCCGTGAGATATCGAGCAGCGCGCCGAAAATTTCCTCGACCGCTTCGAGTGAGGCATCGATGTTGCCGACGAGCTGGGTGTTTTCGCTCACTGCTTGCCGCTCGACCAGGCTGGTGACGTAAAGCCGCGCCGCGTTGAGCGGTTGCAGGATGTCGTGGCTTGCCGCTGCGAGGAAGCGGGTCTTGGAGATGTTGGCCTCGTCGGCTTCGCCCTTGGCGCGCGCCAGCGCGGCGTTGAGGCGCGTGAGCTGCTCGGTGCGCTCGCGCACGCGGCGCTCCAGCGTCTCGTTGGCTTTCTCCAGCGCTTCGGCGGCTTCCACGCTTGGCGTGATGTCGGTGAAGGTCGTGACGATGCCGCCGTCCGGCATGCGGTTGGCGCGCACTTCGATCACCAGCCCGCGCTCGGCGAAGCGCTCGAGGAACGGCTCACTGCCGGAGACGTAGCGGCCGATCTGCTCGCGCACCAGTTCGTCGATGCGGCCGGCGCCGAGTTCGCTGTTCTTGGCGTTGTAGCGCAAAATTTCGTCGAGCCCGATGCCGACGCGCGTCACCGCCGGCGGCAGGTCGAGCACTTCGCCGAACTGCCGGTTCCAGCAGATCAGCTGCAGGTCCTTGTCGAACACCGCGATGCCCTGGCGCACGTGATCGAGCGCGGTTTGCAGAATTTCGCGGTTGTACTGGATCGCGGTGTTGGCGTCGTCGAGCAGCTTGAGCGCGGCTTTGGTCGATACCGTCGGCTTGCGAAGCAGCAGCGATAGCACCAGACGCGAGGACGCCGCGCCGATCGCCGAAGCGAGCATGTGTTCGGCGTAGCGCAGAAGCTGGAAATCCGCTTCGGCTTTCGGATCGACGCTGATGCGCCGCGCCGTGGCGAAGCTCTCGATCGAGGATCGCGCGCGATCCTCGCCAAGATAGCGCGCCACCGTCGTGGTCAGCTCCTCCACCGTCACGGAAGACCGCCAGAGCCGGAAGCTCGGTGAGATCGGCGTGAGATCAGCCGGGACGAACACGTTGGCCTGCAAGCGCTCGATTGGCGAGGGCGCGCGGCTAAGCGAGAAGCCGATAAAGGCCATGATGTTGACCGCGAGGCTCCAGATCACCCCATGCACCAGCGGCGGCAGGTCGAGCCCGAGCAGATGCTGCGGCCGCAGCAGCGTGAGGCCCAAGGGTCCATCGCGCAGTAAATCGCCGCCGACGATGCCGACATCGGCGAAGCTCGGCAGCAGCAGCGTATAGCCCCAGACCAGGAAGCCGCAGACCATCCCCGCGATGGCGCCGCGCGCGGTGCCGCGCCGCCAGATCACGCCCCCGAAAAAAGCCGGGGCAAGTTGCGCGACCGCCGCGAACGACAACAGGCCGATGGAGGCGAGCTGAGCTTCGCCCGCCGAGCGGTAATACATGTAAGCCAGAAACAGGATGAAGAAGATCGCGAGCCGCCGCACCGTGAGCAGCAGCGTGCCGACATTCTCGTGGCCGGTGAGCAGCATTTGCCGGCGCTGCAACACGAACGGCATGACGATGTCGTTCGACACCATGATGGAGAGCGCGACCGATTCCACGATCACCATCGCGGTGGCGGCCGACAGCCCGCCGACGAAAGCGGCGATGGTGAGCATGTGCGAGCCGGTGGAAAGCGGCAACGCCAGCACGAACATGTCGCTGTCCACCTTGCCGAAAGGAAACGTCAGCAGGCCGGCGACCGCGATCGGCACCACGAACAGATTGATCAGCACCAGATAAATCGGAAACATCCAGGCCGCGCGTTTGACCTCGCCCTCGTTGTTGTTCTCGACAACGGTGACGTGGAACTGGCGCGGCAGCAGCACGATGGCGACGAACGATAGCAGTGTCATCGCCACCAGCGTGTCGATGCGCGGCTCGCGCGTGAATATCGCGGCGGTGTGCGGCTGCTTCATCGCTTCGGTAAACAGCGCGACCGGCCCATCGAACATCCAGAACGTCACGAACACACCGACTGCGAGGAAGGCGACGAGTTTGACGATCGACTCGATCGCGATCGCCAGCATCAGTCCGTCCTGATGCTCGGTCGCGTCGATGTGCCGGGTGCCGAACAGCACGGCGAAGATCGCCATCGAAAACGCCACGAACAGCGCGATGTCGCCGAAGAATGGATGAACCGCGGCGCCATCGGTCGCGATATGCGACATGATGGTCTCCAGCGACGAGGAGACCGCTTTGAGCTGCAGCGCGATGTAGGGAATGGTGCCGATGATGGCGATGAGCGCGACAGTGGCGGCGACCGCCTGGCCCTTGCCGTAGCGCGCGGCGATGAAGTCGGCGATTGAGGTGATGTTCTGCATCTTGGCGAGCCGCACCATGCGCAGGATGAGCGGCGCGCAGAGGCCGATCATCAGCACCGGCCCGATGTAGATGGCCAGAAAGTCGAATCCGGTGCGCGAGGCGAGGCCGACCGAGCCGAAGAACGTCCACGACGTGCAATAGATCGCCAGCGAAAGCGGATAGATCATCGGCCGCAGGCGGCTCTCGCGGCCGGCCAGACGGAAACGGTCGCCATAGCTCGCGATGAGGAACAGCAGGCCGATATAGCCGAGCGCGAACGCGATAACGACCCAGCCTTGCAGCATCAGCGTAACCTTCCGGCGCCGGGTGCTAAGTCCCGGCAGGTTAAAGGTTTTACCGCCTCTAGGTCACCACAGATCGGGCTTCAGGTCCATCGCGCGGCTGCGGCTTCGGAGCGGCTTGTCACCGGTCAAAACAACAGACATGGAAACCGGCATGATCCGGCTTGTCCCGGGGAGACACATGGCAAAACTCGCCAGCGCAACGCCGTTGATCGCTCTTGAAGCGGTCGCGATCGACACCGAGACCACGGGGCTCGATCCGGCGAGCGCGCGCATCGTCGAGGCCGCCGCGGTGCGGCTGGCCGGCGGGCGGATCGACGAGAAGTCGGCTTATCGCTCGCTGGTCAACCCGGGCGAGCCGATACCGGCGGCTTCCACGCGTATCCACAACATTGGCGATGCCGCGGTCGCATCTGCGCCCGCCTTCAAGGCAATGTGGCCGGAACTGAGCGCGATGATCGGCGGCGAAATCGTCATCGGTCACACGCTCGGCTTCGACCTTGCGGTGCTCAAGCGCGAATGCGAACGCGCGGGTTTGCCGTGGCAACGTCCGCGCACGCTTGATACGCGGCTGCTGGCGCAGGTGGCGGAGCCAAATCTCGGCGGCTACACGCTCGATCACCTTGCCGCCTGGCTCGGAGTGGACATCGCCGGCCGCCATTCGGCGCTCGCTGACGCCATCATGACGGCGAAGATATTTCTCGCGCTGCTGCCGAAGCTGCGCGAAGGTGGCATCCGCACGCTGGCGGAAGCCGAGCAGGCCTGCCTCGCGCTCACCAAGGTGCTGGAAGATCATCACCGCGCCGGATGGCTGGAAGCGGTGGCGGCGCCGGGCGCGGATGCCGCGGAGAGCGCGCTCGCGCGCATCGACACCTATCCTTACCGCCATCGTGTGCGCGACGTGATGAGCGCGCCGGTGAAATTTATTCCAGGCTCGACACCGCTTGGCGATGCGCTCAAGCGCATGGCGGCGGACAACATCTCATCGTTGCTGGTTGCCGACGCCGACCCCGTTTCCGCCGGCGATGCCGGCATCGTTACCGAACGCGACGTGCTGCGAGCGCTGGCCAAACACGGCGCGCAGGCACTTACGCTTGCGGTGGACAAGCTCGCCAGCCGCCCGCTCGCCGCGGTGCCGGCCGATGCTTTCGTCTATCGCGCGCTCGGCCGCATGAACCGGCTCAAATTACGCCACCTCGGCGTCGAAGACGGAGATGGACTGATCTGCGGCGTTGTCACGTCGCGCGACCTGTTGCGGCTGCGCGCGCAGGAAGCCGTAACGCTCGGCGATCATATCGACGAGGCGGCTGATGTTCCTGAACTTGCGCGCGCCTGGGTACGGCTGCCGCGCGCCGCTTCCGAACTGCGCGCCGAAGGCGTGCCGACCATCGGCATCGCCGCTGTGATCTCGCACGAACTGGGCGCGTTGACGCGCCGCGCCGCCGTGCTCGCCGAACAGTGGATGCAGGCGGAAGGCCTTGGGCAAGCGCCCTGCCGTTACGCGATGTGCGTGCTCGGTTCGGCCGGGCGCGGCGAAAGCCTGCTGGCGATGGATCAGGACAACGCCATTGTTTTCGCGGAAGGCGCGCCGGACGGAGATGCCGACCGCTGGTTCGCGCGGCTGGGCGCGATCGCCGCTGACATCCTGCACGAAGTTGGCGTGCCGTATTGCCAGGGCGGCGTGATGGCGCGCAATCCGCAATGGCGCGGCTCGGTCGCGACCTGGCGCGAGCGCATCGATGGGTGGATCGGGCGCTCCAATCCGGCGGATCTGCTTTCGGTCGATATTTTCTTCGATCTTGCCGGCGTGCACGGCGACATGGCTATGGCGAATGCGCTCTGGCGCAGCGCCTTCGATACCGCGAGCGGCAACGCCGCGTTCGCCAAGCTGCTCGTGGAAGCGGCGGGCGAGGCGGAACCCGGGCTCAACATGTTGGGCGGCATTCGCACCGAGGGCGGGCGCATAGACTTGAAAAAAACCGCTCTGTTCGGAATCGTCACCACGGCGCGCGTTCTAGCCATACGCCATCACATTCTTGAGCGTTCGACCTCGGCGCGGCTCGCGGGCGTGATCGCGCTCGGTCACGGCGGCGCGCACGATCTAGGCGCGCTGGGGCACGCGCAAGGCGATATTCTCGACCTCATTCTCGGCCAGCAGATCGTGGACATCGAGCGCGGCTTGCCGCCAGGCAACAAGGTTGTGCTCAAACGGCTGAGCGGCGAGGAGCGCGGGCGGCTGAAATCCGCGCTTGCGGCGGTGGGCCATCTCGACGAGTTCACGCGCGACCTGCTGTTCTAGGCTTCGAATTTGGGTTTCGACCTGCGCCGCGCGCGGCCCTGCCCAGCCTTGCGTGCATTTGACGCAGAGCGGCGCGCACGGCATTGATCGCGCGACCGGATCGCGGCGCGAGGCGCGCAGCGGCCGCATCGCCTGAGAAACGCCGGCCCTTGCTCTCTTCATTCAACCTGCGGCGCATCCCGCTCGGCCAGCTGGCCGAGACGCTGCTGATCGCGACGGCGGGCGGCGCGGCGTTCGGTCTTTTAGGTATTCCCGCCGGATGGCTTTCGGGTTCGATGCTCACGGTGGCCGTGGCCGCGCTCGCGGGCCGTCCGGTGATGATGCCGAACCCGCTGACGCGCACGATTTTCGTGCTGATCGGAATTTCGCTCGGCGCGGTGGTGACGCCGGAGACGCTGCAAGGAATAGCGGCCTGGCCGCTCAGCCTTGCCGTTCTCATCGTCGCGCTGGTGTGCATGCACGCGGCCGCCACCGCTTATCTGTATTACGTCCATCGCATCGATCTGACCTCGTCGCTGCTGGCGGCGGCACCGGGAGCGCTCTCGCAGGTCGTGGTGCTCTCGACCGAAACCGGCGCCGATCTGCGCGCGGTGGCGATCGTCCAAACGATGCGAGTGGTGATCGTGTCGGTCGGCCTGCCCGCCGGGCTGGTTGCGCTGGGTCTTGCCGCCGCGCCGGCGCGCATGATCGGGGGGCCGTTCAGCCTTGAAATTCTGCCCGAGCTGGCGGGACTGATCGCGGTCTCGACGCTGGTGGCGGTGATTTTCTACCGCCTGCATTTCCCTGGCGGCTTGCTGTTCGGCGCGATGTTGTGCTCGGCCGTTCTGCATGGCACCGGCGTCGTCCATGCGGTGATGCCGTGGTGGGTGGCGAACGCCGCGATGGTTGCGCTTGGTGCGGTCACCGGCTCGCGCTTCGCCAACACGTCGTTGCGGTTGTTGCTGAAATATATCGGCGCTGCGTTCGGTTCGTTCGCGGTGGCGACGGCGGTCGCCGCCGTATTTGTCTGGGTGCTCACCAGCTTTCTGTCGTTCCGCATCGCCGATGCGATCATCGCTTTCGCGCCCGGCGCGGTCGACGCCATGATGATCCTGGCGCTCGCGCTCAATCTCGATCCGGTCTATGTCGGCGCGCATCATCTCGCGCGTATTTTCTTTGTCTCGCTTACGCTGCCATTCGTCGCGCACGTGGCGAGCCGCAGTGCGTCGTTGCCGCCGCAAAGGGCTGAGCAGCCGCCGCTCACCAAAGTGATGCTCGAAGACGATGAGGATTGAGAGCGCGTGAGCGCGGAATTACTCGGCGGCGAGCGCCTTGACGCGGGTCGGCAGTTCCAGCCGATCCCAAACATCGATCAATGCTTCGGCCAGCGCGTCGATCAGCGCATCGTCGTGATACGGCGAGGGCGTGATGCGCAGCCGCTCCATGCCGCGCGGCACGGTCGGATAGTTGATCGGCTGGATATAGATGCCGTGCTCGGCGAGCAGCATGTCGCTCGCGTTCTTGCATTTTTCCGCATCGCCGACGAACAGCGGGACGATATGGGTTTCGCTCGGCATCACCGGCAAGCCGGCGGCATTGAGCACCGACTTCACGCGCGCGGCGCGGTCCTGATGGCGCTCGCGCTCCCAGCTTGAAACCTTGAGATGACGGATCGCCGCCGTCGCAGCCGCGCAGATGGCGGGCGGTAGCGCGGTGGTGAAAATGAATCCTGGCGCGTAGGAGCGCACGGCGTCGATCAGCTCCGCGTTGCCGGCAATGTAGCCGCCGAGGCAGCCGAACGCTTTCGCAAGCGTGCCTTCGATCACATCGACGCGCTTCATTGCGCCGTCACGTTCGGCAATGCCGCCGCCGCGCGGGCCGTACATGCCGACGGCATGAACTTCATCGACATAGGTCATCGCGCTGTAGCGTTCCGCGAGATCGCAGATGCGCGCGAGCGGAGCAATATCGCCGTCCATGGAATAGAGACTTTCGCACACGATCAGCTTCGGCCGGTTCGGCGCGGCGCGCAGCAATTCCTCGAGATGAGCGAGATCGTTATGCCGCCAGATTTGTTTCTCGCAACCCGACTGACGCACGCCCTCGATCATCGAATTGTGGTTGAGCGCATCGGACAGCAGCAGGCAGTCCGGCATCAGTTTGGCGATGGTGGCGATGCCGGTTTCGTTCGAGACATAGCCGGAGGTGAAAACCAGCGCGGCTTCCTTGCCGTGCAGGTCGGCGAGTTCGCGCTCAAGCTCGACCAGCGGATGATTGGTGCCGGCGATGTTGCGCGTTCCGCCCGCGCCCGCGCCCATGCGCGAAGTCGCCTCGACCATGGCGCCGACCACCTTCGGGTGCTGGCCCATGCCGAGATAATCGTTGGAACACCAGATCACGACCTCGCGCGGGCCTTGCGGCGCGTGCCAGAGGGCGTGGGGGAAACGGCCGGCGAGGCGCTCAAGGTCCGCGAACACGCGGTAGCGCCGCTCTTCCCGCAGCCGGTCCAGGGCCTGTGCAAAAAACGCCTTGTAATCCATGACTATTTTCTGGTCCGCAGGCCCCACTGCCCCTTTTTTAGAAGGGTTCTATGCGGTTTGTCGAGACGATTATTGCCGCGTTTCTGTGGGCGATTTTGACGCGGATCAATGCCGTACAGGGCCATCCGGCGGGGGCTATTTCTTTTTCCCGCTGAAATCGCCGAGATCGATAAAGGAGCGCATGCCCGCGAGCATGATCGCTCCGATGTGCAGTTGCAGGACGAATTCGCCCGCGCGGATCAACTCCGCCAATTCCGCCTGCGACACCAGCTTGACGTCGATACCCGCTTCCACGGCCTGACGTGGATCGCGAGCGTCGGTCTCGACAAAAAAAGAATGCAGGCGGTTGGATAGCCGCGCGGTGCAGGGGGCGTAGGTACCGAGCGCGTGCACCTTGGCGGCGGGCATTCCCGTTTCCTCCAGCAGTTCGCGCCGGCAGCATTCCGCCGGGTCTTCGCCCGCTTCGACCATGCCGGCGGGCAGCTCCCAGGTGAATTTTTCCAGCGCTGGGCGGTATTGCTTGACGATCGGAATCTTGCCCTCAGGCGTTCGCGCGAGGATCGCGATGTAATCCTGCTGGCCAACCGCATGATAAATTTCCGGCGGTGCGCCTTCCGCGAATTCCACTTCGCGCTCGATCAGCTCCATCCATTGCGAAATCTTGATGGTCTTGCGCGATCGAATTTTCGGCCACATCGGCGTTACCAATCTAAAGAAAGCGTGGAACGGGCAGCGGCGTCATCAATTGGCCGCGGAAACCTTTGGCTTTGAGTTTCGGCGCGAGTTCGTCGGCGATGTGCCAGGAAAAAATCACCGCGCAGTCCGGCTGGTCGGCGAACAATTTGGCTTCGTCCACGACGGGGATTTGCGTCCCCGGCATGTACTTGCCGATTTTCAGCGAGCCGGCGATCTCGCAGACATAATCGATGATGCCTTCATCGAGGCCGACATAATTCACCAGCGTCGAGGCGCGCGAGGGTGCGCTGATGCCCGCGATGCGCGCGCCTTTTTCCTTCAGATCACGCAGCATCGAGAGCAGACGCAATTTGGAGAGCACCACGTCGTGGCGGAAGGTGTCGAGACGTTTAGTCATCGCATCGCCGCGCGGTTCGGCACTAAGCATCTTGGCGACGCTGGCCTGCACCGGATATTGCCCCTTTCGGGCGGCATAGACGCGGATCGAGCCGCCGTGACTCGGGATCGGGCGGGCGTGGAAGACCTCGAGATCGTGCATCTCCAGCAGATGCTTCAAACTGTGCAGCGAATAATAACGCAAGTGCTCGTGATAGACGGTGTCGTATTGCAGCGTGTCGAGCAACGGAATGAGGTAATGCGATTCCGAGATGAACGCGCCGTCGGGCGCTAGCATTTCGATGATGCCATCGACAATGGCATGCACGTCCTCGATATGCGCAAAGCAATTCGCCGCCGTGATGACGCGCGCCGGACCGTGCGAGGCTTTCACTTCTTTCGCCGCTGCCGTGCCGAAATAACGCTTGATGGTCGGAATGCCGCGCGAATTGGCGATATCGCCGACGTCGGTCGGTTCGATGCCGAGGATGCGGTGGCCGCCCTTCTGGAAGTTCGAGATCAGCGTGCCGTCGTTGGAGCCGATATCGACGGCAAGATCGTCCGGCTTGAGCTTGAGCAGCGCGGAGGATTCCGCATAGAGATCGGCGAAATTGTCGCGCAGCAGCTTTGTCATGCCGCTGGTGTAGGGATATTCCGGCGGGAAAATAATGACCGGATCGACCACGCAGCCGAGCTGCACCAGTTCGCACTTTCGGCAATGCAGCAGATTGGTCGGGAACCACGGCAATTGCTTTTGTATCTGCCCGATCGTCACCATCTGGTTGACCGGCGGCATGTAGCCGAGCGAGAGCACGTTATCGAGCGGCTCGTGTCCGCAAATCTGACAGCATTCCACCGGAACGCTGGCGCCGGTGCCGGCGGCACGCGCAACTTTTATCGGGCGCAAGCGAACACTCCTTGATCAGCTTTTGGGCGCGAGGGCGGCGTTCCGCCAATACCAGTCGAGTGTCGGCGGTAGGCCATCGTCGAGCGGCACGCGCGGCTTATAGCCGAGCTTGCCGAGTTTAGAAATGTCGGGGCAGCGGCGCAGCGTCGAACCGGGCTGCACCGGGCCGGTGATGAGCTCAATCTCGCGCCCCGCGTGGCGAGCGATGCGGCGGGCCAAATCGGCGACCGCGATCTCTTCGCGCGTGCCGACATGATAGATGCCGAGGTGCTCGCCTTTCTCGCGCATCGTCATGACGCCGGCGACGAGGTCGTCAACGTGGCAGAAGCTGCGCGTCTCGCGTCCATCGCCCTGTATTTCGAACGGCACCGCGCCTTTGGGATGCTTTTCGATCGCGCGTTGCATGCGCAGCGCGAATTGCGGGATGACGTGTTCCCAGCCCATGTCGGGGCCATAGACATTGTGCGGACGGAAAATCAGCACGCGTTCGAAATCCTTGCGCCCGTAATTGATTGCCATCAGTTCGCTGATGATCTTGCCGCCGCCGTATGAGAAGCGCGGATTTTGCGGATCGGGCACGATCAGCGGCGCGCTCTCGTCGGTCGGGATGTTCGACGGGGTTTGGTAGACCTCCGAGCTTGAGGCCAGAATGAGCGAGCCGACTTTGTTCTTCCGGCAGGCGTCGAGCACATTGACGATGCCTTTGACGCCCACGTCGAGCACGAGTTCGGGCGCGTTGTAGAAAAATTCCGTGCCGTTGACGAAGGCGAGGTGATGCACTTCGTCAATGCTGCGCATGGCAGCATCGACGGCGCCAGCATCGCGAATATCGCCGCCGGTGAATTCGATGTCTTTCTGGATGTCGGCTAACCGGCGCGGACTGCCACGCGAATTGTCATCGAACACGCGCACGCGCGCTCCGCTTTTGACCAGCGCCTTCACCAGGCTGGAGCCGATGAAACCGCTGCCGCCGGTGACCAGTACGCGCCGCTGGCTCATCGGCTGGCTTTCGTCAGAGTCGTAATGGAGGGCATCGTCCCGGATCCGGTAAAGCTGCGTCGCGCGAATACATTTTTGGTATTATAGGATAATCATGGTGTACATACGCATCGCATTCCACAAATAGACACCGACACAGCAGAATGTCCCCGCCCAAAGGCCATTCAAATCCGCCGCCGATTGCATGGTTTGGTCCGCACCTGACCGGCAGGGAAATCGAGCGGCTGCGCGATGTCCTCGATCGCCAATACATCAACGATGGCCCGCTGGCGCGCGAATTCGAGCGCCGAGTCGCCACCGTCGCCGGAACGCGCCATGCGGTGGCGGTGACCAGCGGTACCGCGGCCATTTCATTGGCGCTGATGGCAGCCGGCGTCGGTCCGGGCGATGAGGTGCTGGTTCCTGATCTCACGTTCGCGGCCACCGCCAACGCGGTACGGATGGCCGGGGCGGAGGTGAAACTTGTCGATGTCGAGCCGGTTCGCTTCGGAGTCGATCCCGATGGCGTCAAGGCCGCGATCGGCCCGCGCACGCGCGCGCTCGTTACCGTCGATGTAAACGGGCGCGGCGCCGATTACAGGCGACTGGAAAAAATCTGCCGCGATACTGGCCTCGTGCTGATCTGCGATGCCGCCGAGGGGCTGGGCTCTCGCTATGCCGGGCGTCCTCTGGGTTCGTTCGGACTTGCGGGATGCTTTTCGTTCTCCGCCAACAAGACGATCACGGCAGGACAGGGCGGCATCGTCACCACCAACGACGACGCGCTGCATGACCGCTTGCGCGAACTCAAAGACCAGGGCCGCCGCCACGGCGGCACCGGCGGCGACGACCTGCACCCGGTGATCGGATTCAATTTCAAGTTCACCGATTTGCAGGCCGCGGTCGCGCTCTCGCAACTCGACGAACTGGAAAAGCGGCTGGCGGCGGCTCAGCGGCGCGACAGTTTATATGCCGAGCGGCTCGCCAATCAGCCGGGCCTGACATTGCCGCCATTTTCGGAAGTCGGCGAAGTGCGGCAATGGACCGACGTGCTGCTGGAGAACCGTGCTGCCGTTTGTGCCGCGCTCGACGATGCGAAGATCGGCCAGCGAGCGTTCTGGTTGCCGCTGCACCGGCAGGCGCCTTATGCCGCCGACGCGAAAAAATTTTCCAACAGCACGGATATTTCCCGGCGCGGATTATGGCTTGCCTCGCGCTTCGATCTCGCCGACGCCGATTTTGACCGCATCGGCTCGGTGATCGTGGCGGCGCTGCGGCGCTGACGCGATAGATCAGCCGCCGGCTTTGGCCGGATAGCCAAGCTCTTGCGCATAGCGCAGCATTTTTTCCCGTGGCCGCACCTTCACCGGCTTGGCTGGAATCCCGGTATAGATCGTCCAGGGCTCGGTATTTTTGGTCACCAGCGAACAGGCGCCGATCACCGTGCCTTCGGCCAGCGTCACGCCGGGCAGGATCACGGCATTGGTCCCTACATTGACAAAATTTTTCATGACGACCTGACCCATATCAAGCTCGTCTTTGTATTGATCCGGGATCGTCGCAGGCCCGATCAATCCGTCGCCCATGTGCTTGTCGCTGACGCAAACGACCCGGCAGCCGGCCGCGAGATTCGTGAAGTTCCCCATCGTGAAGTGCGCCTTAGGCCCGCCGATGATCGACACATAGGGGCCGATGTGAACGTAGTCCCCGATATCCGCGGCGGTCGTGATATAGGCGGTATCGATGGCGACGTGATTGCCGATGCTGACGAGCTGCGGGCGGCGGAATTCCGCGTTCGGGCTGATGACCACATCGTTCCCAACCGACTTCAACAGGCTATAGTCGAACTTCGACATGACCGCGCCGCGCTCCACCCGACATCTGATTCCGAAAACTACCACAGAACATGATGGCCGATAGCAGGGAAGCCGTTTCAACGCCGCGCGGCGCGTTTTGGTGCCGTCTGGCGGCGATGCTTCTGGCCGTCGCCGCAGCCGGGCTGCCGGTCAATCATCTGTTCGGCTACGCGCTGCTGCTGCTGGTGGCGGCGGTTCTGATATTCGCCGGCGAGATGACGGCGTCGCGTGGCCGTTGGCTGGCAGCGGTCGCGGTCGTGGCCGCCGCCGTGCTGCTACGCATTTTGCTGACGCCGCAGCCGGTCCAGGAAGGCCACAACATCTTCGTGCCGGGCGATCCGGCGGGCGTTTTGGAAAAGCAGCTGCCGCCCGACGTTTACCGGTTCATGAAAACCGAATTCGACGCTCGCTATCCGGCCGCGCAGCGCTGCGATCCGAAAACGCCCGGATGCTGGCAGGCCGGGCCGTTTCCGGATCGCGCTTTCGCCTTTTCCGCCGACGGAATTCTGGCCAAGCCCGCATATTCGCGAACCGTGAGCGAAATCAATTTTTCCGACGCAGTGTGGTTGCGGCTCGGGTTCATCAACGAGCAGCGTTACAACTGGAACGGTGACGGCGCGCTCGAACGCGGACAGCGCGACCGGCGTTTCTGGATGGGCTGGCAGCGCTGGCATGTCACCGTACCGTGGTTCGTGATGTACCAATTTCCCGCCAATTATACCGGCGCGGAATTGTGCTGGCGCGGAGATGTGCTGTGGGAAGGCGCCAATCAGCGTTATGAAATTTTGCGTCATGCGGAGACGGCATGCCGCGCAATCACCGGCGGCGATATTGGTCGTAAAATTTTCGGCGTCTCGGTCAAGCCGGATTCGCTGATTATGAAATTGAATTCGCCGCTGGCCACGCGCGCGCAACTGATCGCGCGCGACGCGGCGTCGCTGCTGGCGAGCGCCGGGCTGCTTCTGCTGCTGGTGCGCGTGCGTTGGCGCGATACCGTGCAACCGGCGGCATTGATTGCGCTGGCGCTCTCGGTAATCGTCATCGACGACGCGAGTTTCATCGGCGGCTGGCGTCCGTTCGACGGCGGCGACGATGGGCTGTTCTACAGTGGCGTCGGACGCACGATCGTGCAGGATTTGATGCGCGGCGATTTCACCGCGGCGCTGATCGGCGGCGAGAGGGTTTATTATTACGGCGGACCGGGGCTGCGCTATTTCCGCGCGCTGGAGATGATCGCCTTCGGCGACACCAATCTCGGCTACCTTTCGCTGGTGCTGGCGATGCCCATCGTCGTGTACAGCGTCTTCAAGCGCTTTCTCACGCAAGAGGTTGCGTGGCCGCTGGTGGTGGTTTTCACTGCGCTGCCGCTGGGCGAAATTTTCGGCACCAGTTTCTTCCATTACGCAAAATGGGCTGCGCGCGGTTTTGCCGACTCCGCCGCGCATATTTTGTTTCTGAGCGGAATGCTGGTGATCGCCGGCGTCCGGCGTCCCGGCCCCACGCCGGATGCAGCTCCTGCATTCGGCGGCGCGCTGCTCCTTGCTCTCGCGGTTTTCGTTAAACCCATTATCGCGCCGATGGTTGGAATATTGCTGGGCGGGGCTGGCCTCGCCGCGCTTTGGCAACAGCAATGGCGGCGGATTGCCGGTATGTGCGCCGGTTTCCTGCCGGTGCTGCTGATGCCGCTGCACAACTGGCACTACGGTCATGAACTGGTCTTGTTCAGCAGCAATTCGGGTCTGCCCGCGTCCTACACGATGCCACCCTCGGCTTACGTCTCTGCCTTGGGTGAAATCCTGCGTCTCGACTTCGGCGGCGAGCACGTCCAGCGCGGGCTGGCCCAGATCGCGGGCTGGCTGAGTGGGCCGGGCGATCTCCTCTTTCTGGCGCCGTTGAATGCCGCCGCCGTCGGCGTCGTCATCTTTGTCGCGTTTTGGGGGCGCGGCTACGATCCGTGGCTGCGGCTGATCGCCGGTGCGACGCTTGCCGAGCACGTCACCGCCATGATTTACATCCCGACGCCGCGATATTTTTACGTGATGTGGCTGCTCACAGCCGTGATCGTGGCGGAGTTTCTCGCCCGCGCCGGGCCCGGCTGGTGGCGGCGGCTACAAGCGGCACGTGCGTAATTCCCGGAAATAAAGTAAGCCCTGCCTATGACCGACCACGTGGCGCTGACAATCCTTTTGCCTGTGCGCAACGAGACCATGAACTTGCGCGTCATGCTGCGTATTTTGCGCGCGGTTCTCACCGTGCCGCACGAAATCCTCGTTATCTTCGATCATGAGTCCGACACCAGCATCGCCGTCGTTGAGGAAGTGCGCGCCGGTTATCCGCAGGTTCATCCTCTGCTCAATCGGTTGGGCAACGGGGTCGCCGGAGCGATCCGCGGCGGAGTGGCGGCGGCGCGCGGCGAACGTATCCTGATTTTTGCCGCCGACGAAGTGGGGCCGGTGCTCGCCATCGACGACATGATGGCGCTGATGGACGAAGGCGCCGAGTTTGTCAGCGCCACCCGTTACGCGCATGGCGGACGGCGGCTCGGCGGCACCATCATCGGCCATATCCTTTCACGCACGGCGAACGCGATGCTCAACGCGATGTCGGGTGTCGGCCTTTCCGACTCCACCACCGGCATCAAGCTGTTCCGGCGCGGCGACTTCGACCGGCTCACGCGCGACACCAAGTCGGTCGGCTGGGCGGTGGCTTTCGAGATGGCGATCAACGCACAACTGGCGGGCCTCAAATTGGGCGAGGTGCCGATCATCTCCATCGACCGCCTGTTCGGCGGCAAGTCGTCGTTTCAATTGATCCCGTGGGTGATAAATTATTTTGGCTATTTCGCCACCGCCATAAGCAAGTTGCCGCGCTCCAGTAAACCCGATGTGAAAATCCGCATCCCGGTCGGCATGGGGCTGGGCTGAGAAAACGCCGCTTGCCTCCGGCCTGTCGTGGCTGCAAAGAGTATCCGCATGAGCGAACGTGAAGTCGGTTTCCAGCACGGTCTGACCAACTACGGCGACCGGGATTTTTCCCTGTATCTGCGGCGCTCGTTTGCGCAGTCGATGGGCTATTCGCAGGAGATGCTGGCGAAGCCGGTGATCGGCATCGCCTATACCGGCTCGGGCTTCAACAATTGCCACCGGCATTTCCCCGAACTGCTCGACGCCGTGAAACGGGGAGTGCTCGCCGCCGGTGCGCTGCCGGTGGAGTTTCCCACCATCTCGCTCGGCGAGGTGTTCCTGAGCCCGACCAGCCTGAAATACCGAAATCTGATGTCGATGGACACCGAGGAGATGGTGCGCGCGCAGCCGATGGACGCTGTCGTGCTGATGGGCGGTTGCGACAAGACGGTGCCGGCGCAGCTGATGGGCGCGGTGTCGGCGGGGCGGCCCGCGATCATGTTGATCGCCGGGCCGATGATGACCGGGCGCCACCGCGGCGAAAAGCTCGGCGCCTGCACCGACTGCCGCAGATTCTGGGCGCGCTATCGCGCCGGCGACATCGACAAGACTGAAATCTCCACGGTCGAAGGACGCCTCGCGACGACAGCGGGCACCTGCGCGGTGATGGGCACGGCCTCGACCATGGCCTGCATCGCCGAGGCGCTTGGACTTATTCTGCCGGGCACTGCTGCGATTCCGGCCGTGCACGCAGACCGCCTGCGCGCGGCGGAAGCAACCGGCGCGGCCGCCGTGCGGCTGATCGGCTCGAAGCTCACGCCCGAGCGCATCGTCAACGCCAAATCGGTTGAGAACGCGCTGCGCGTGCTGCTCGCGCTCGGCGGCTCGACCAACGCGGTGATCCATCTCACCGCCATCGCCGGACGCGCCGGCGTGAACGTCTCGCTCGAACAGCTCAACAAGCTTTCCAGCACGACGCCGGTGCTGGTGAACCTCAAGCCGGTCGGCAACGGCTACATGGAAGACTTCTTCGCCGCCGGCGGCATGGGCTCGCTGCTGCGCGAACTCAAAGACCTGCTGCATCTCGATTGCATGACGGTGACGGGCGAGACGCTGGGCGAGCGGTTTTCCGCCGAGATCGAAACATATGTCGATCGCAACATCATCGCGGCGCGGAAAGAACCGCTGGAGCCGCAAGGCGGGCTGGTCGCGCTGTTCGGTAACATCGCGCCGAAAGGCGCCATTCTCAAGCGCTCGGCGGCGGACGCAAAATTATTCGAGCACGAAGGCAAGGCGGTGGTGTTCTCGTCGCTGGCGGACCTCGCCAAGCGCATCGACGATCCCGCGCTTGAGGTCGAAGCGCATGACATTCTGGTGTTGCAGAATGCGGGCCCGAATGCGCCGGAAGCGATGCCGGAAGCCGGTTACCTGCCGATCCCGAAAAAACTCGCGGCGAAGGGCGTGAAGGACATGATCCGCGTGTCGGACGCGCGCATGAGCGGCACGGCTTTCGGTACCATCGTGCTGCATGTCACGCCGGACGCGGCGTCAGGCGGCCCGCTCGGTTTGGTGCGCAACGGCGATCGCATTAAATTGTCGGTGAAGGAGCATCGCATCGACCTGCTGGTCGACGACGCCGAACTCAAGCGCCGCGCGGCGGTGGTGAAACCGGCGGCGGAAAAACCCGAACGCGGCTACGCCAGACTCTACGCGCAGGAAATTCTCGGCGCAGACCAGGGTTGCGATTTTGCGTTTCTCAAACCGCGCTCAAGCAGCAGGGGTTGATCTTGCACGGCTTTTTTTACGCCGTTTACGGCCTCGTAGGCTTACCAGTCAATTAACCACACCCCCGCGGCGGGATTAACGCCGCGTGTAAATTAGCTCCTCTAAATAGCCGAAGAATATTGCCGTGAAATCGGGAGTTGGCGTCGCCGGCGCTTCCCGATCACGGAGAGGGGGCGTCTTTAATGTTCAGGGTTCTGAATTGTCTCGGCAACGAGCACGACTGGCGATTGGTCGTTCTCGCAGGAATCGTTTGCTTTCTGACCTGCCTCGCGGCGGTGAGCCTTTTTCATCGCGCTCGCTCGTTGCAAGGGCGCTCCCGCGCCGGATGGCTGCTGACGGCCGGCGCCGCCACCGGATGCGGCATCTGGGCCACGCATTTCATCGCGGTACTCGCCTACGATCCGGGATTTCAGATCAGTTATGATTTTACGCTGACGGCAATCTCCTTGATCGCCGCCGTTGCAATTACCTCAGGCGGACTTGCCTTCGCCATTTACAGCCCCCATCGCTGGGGCGCGCCCGTGGCGGGCGGAATTGTCGGCGCCGGCGTCGCTTGCATGCATTATCTCGGCATCGCGGCGCTTGATATGCAGGGCGACGTGATCTGGGCGCCGGATCTCGTTGCGGCATCCATCGTTCTCGGAATTCTGTTCGGCATGGGCGCGCTCACCGTTGCTGAACACGACGACAGCTGGCGGGGAGTATTGAGCGCAGCCATTCTTCTGACGCTTGCGATCGTTTCGCACCATTTCGTCGCGATGGGCGCTGTCGGCATCATTCCGGATACAACGCGGATCATAAGCGCAAATTCTTTGTCGGATGTTTCGTTGTCGCTTGCGATAGCCGCTGTCACCGGCGTGGTGCTGGGATTGTGCATGATCGGCGTCGTCTCGGATCGCCGCACGCGTCAAAAAGTCGCCGCGCAGAATTTGCTGCTCGATGGCGCCTTGAACAACATGTCGCAGGGCCTGTGCATGTTCGACGCCGAAAACCGGCTGCTGGTGTGGAACCAGCGCTACGTCGAGATGTATCGCATCGAACCGGCGATGATCTGGGCCGGTTGCACCATTCGCGACCTGCTTGACGCGCGCATCGCCGCCGGCACTTTCCCGCTCAACGCGGAAAAATACGACACTGAACTGCGGGCCTCGCTCCAGGCGGGTAAGCAAGTGGCGTTTGACATCGAACTGGTGGACGGACGCTCGATTTCCGTCATCAATCAGCCGCTGGCGGAAGGCGGCTGGATCGCCACGCACGAGGACATCACGGAGCGCACGCGCTCGCAGCGTGAACTGGCGAATACGCGCACCTTCCTCGACACCATCATCAACAACGTGCCTTCCGCCATCGTCGTGAAGGAGTTGCCGAGCTTCCGCTATCTGCTAGTCAATCGCACGGGCGAGAAATATTTCGGACTGTCCGCCGAAAAGATGCTCGGCAAAACGGCGGCCGAAGTGTTTCCGAAGGCGGCGGCCGACACCATTTTGGCGCACGATCTTGAACTGCTGAAATCCGGCAAGGAGCAATTCTTCGACGAGCACGCGATCACCACCCCGGACGGCGGCACCCGCATCGTCACCAGCACGCGGCTCCCGATCGCGGGTTCCGACGGCAATCTTCAGTACATGATCGGCGTCGTTCAGGACGTGACCCAGCGAAAACGCGATGAGGCGCGCATCGCGCACATGGCGCATCACGATCCGCTCACCGATTTACCCAACCGCACGGCGTTCAAAGAATGCCTGGAAGCGACGCTCGAACAGGCCGCAAAGACGAAAGAAAACTTCGCCGTGCTGTGCATCGACCTCGATCGCTTCAAGGAGATCAACGACGTTTTCGGCCATGCGGCCGGCGACAAGTTGTTGCGTCAGGTCGCCAGGCGTCTGGAAGAAGCCTGCCAGGGCGCCTTTGTGGCGAGGCTCGGCGGCGACGAATTCACGGTGATCACCGCCATCGGGCCGCAGCCCGCGGGCGCGGAAGAGATTTCCGACCGGCTGTACGCGGCGCTGGCAAAGGACGTCGATGTCGATGGCAATCCGCTGCGCGTCGGTCTCACCGCCGGCGTGAGCATCTATCCCACCGACGGCAGCGATGCCGCGACGCTGGTCGCCAATGCCGATGCCGCGCTTTATCGCGCCAAGGCGGAAGGGCGCGGCACGTTGCGCTTCTTCGAACCTGACATGGATAAGCGGCTGCGCGACAAGCGCGCGCTGCAGCACGATCTGCGCTCGGCGATTTCACGCAACGAACTCGAATTGTACTACCAGCCGCAGGCGCTCATCGGCGGCGAGATTACCGGCTTCGAGGCGCTGGTGCGCTGGCATCATCCGAACCGCGGTCTGGTGCCGCCCGGCATGTTCATCTCGCTGGCGGAGGAGAGCGGCCTCATCATGTCGCTCGGCGAATGGATTTTGCGCGATGCCTGCCGCGAGGCGGCCTCATGGCCAAAGCCCATGCGCATCGCCATCAATCTCTCGCCTGTTCAGTTCCGCCACGGCGATCTCGCCGGGCTTGTGCATCAGGTTCTGCTGGAAACAGGTCTCTCGCCGAACCGGCTTGAACTCGAAATCACGGAAGGCGTGCTGATCGGCGATTTCGCGCGCGCGGTGTCGATCCTGCGGCGGCTGAAAAATCTCGGCGTGCGCATCGCGATGGACGACTTCGGCACCGGCTATTCGTCGCTGTCTTATTTGCAGTCGTTCCCGTTCGACAAGATCAAGATCGACCAGGCCTTCATCGCGAACCTGAGTCAGAACCCGCAATCGGCCGCGATCATTCGCGCCGTCATCGGCCTTGGCCGCGGTCTCGATCTGCCCGTCGTCGCCGAGGGCGTCGAGACGCAGGAGCAGCTCGACTTCCTCACCGCCGAATCCTGCGACGAGATCCAGGGCTTTCTCATCGGCCGGCCGAAGCCGATCCGCGACTATGCTGCGATGGTCGGGCGGGAAGCCGTTAAGATGCCCGCGCCCACAACCGCGCTCGCGGGCTAAGCGGCCTGTCCGGCGTTTGCCGGAATTTCAATTTTCATGAAACGCGTGGTGCTGCCGCACAGGATTGAACTGTGGACCTCTTCATTACCAATGAAGTGCTCTACCACTGAGCTACGGCAGCATCGTCTCGCGCGTGGTGCGAATATCCGATTACGGCAGGCATGTCGAGCCGGGCATGAGGCGCTTTGCATGGCGGCTTGCCGGGCTTTAAGCTCATGGCATGACTGAGAAAAATAAATCTCAGGCCCGGCGCGAAGAACGGCGGGCGGCGTCCTTGCGGGAAAACCTCAAGCGGCGCAAAGCGCAAGCCCGCAACCGGGCGGCGGATTCGCCCGCGCGGCCCGGCAAAGGGCAAGCGGAGGGGCCTGGCGGGGTCCGACTTTCGCCGCAATCGGACGGCGATTTGGAGCGGTAACCCTGCATTTTCTTTGGCTTTGCAGGACGGCAGCCGCTGGGCCATAAATCAGGCCTTCAGGCGGCCCTCAGGGATCAAAATGGATCGCATACGCATCGTCGGCGGACAGCGCCTTAACGGGACGATCCCCATTTCCGGGGCGAAGAACGCCACGCTGCCGCTGATGATCGCCAGCCTGCTCACCGATCAGACGCTGATCCTCGACAACGTGCCGCGGCTCGCCGATGTCGGCCTGCTCCAGCGCATCCTCGGCAACCACGGCGTCGATGTCATGACCGCCGGCAAACGGCCGGGCGACGATCCCAACAGCGGCCGCACGCTGCACATTTCGGCCAAGCACATCGTCGATACCACCGCGCCTTACGAACTCGTGTCGAAGATGCGCGCCAGCTTCTGGGTGATAGCGCCGCTGGTGGCGCGCATGGGCGAGGCGAAAGTTTCCATGCCGGGCGGCTGCGCCATCGGCACGCGGCCGGTCGATCTGCTCATTATGGTGCTCGAACGTTTGGGCACGCAAATCGAAATCGAAAGCGGCTATGTCATCGCCCGCGCCAAAAAAGGATTGCGCGGCGGCGAGATTGTTTTCCCGAAAGTGACCGTTGGCGGCACGCACACGGCTTTGATGGCGGCCTCGCTCGCCAGCGGCACCAGCGTGATCGAGAACGCCGCGCGCGAGCCCGAGATTACGGATGTCGCGGATTGCCTGAATAAAATGGGCGCGAAGATTTCCGGCGCGGGGACCTCGCGCATCGTGATCGAGGGCGTGCCGAAACTAAACGGCGCGCGCCACAGCGTGCTGCCCGACCGCATCGAGACCGGCACCTACGCGATGGCTGTCGCGATGACCGGCGGCGACGTGCTGTTGCAGAACGCGCGCCCCGAATTGCTGCAAGCCGCACTCGACGTGATCGCCAAAACCGGCGCCACGGTATCCACCACCAACGAAGGCATCCGAATCACCCGCAACGGCGGCGGCATCGCGCCGGTCGAAGTGACCACTGCGCCGTTCCCCGGTTTCCCGACTGATCTGCAAGCGCAGCTGATGGCGCTGATGTCGCGCGCCAAGGGCACCTCGCGCATTACCGAGACCATTTTTGAAAACCGTTTCATGCATGTGCAGGAGCTTGCGCGGCTTGGCGCGCGCATCCATCTCGATGGCGAAACGGCGACCATCGAGGGCGTCGAGAAACTCAAGGGCGCGCCGGTGATGGCGACCGACCTGCGTGCGTCGGTCTCGCTGGTGATCGCTGCGCTCGCCGCCGAAGGCGAAACGATGGTCAACCGCGTCTATCATCTCGACCGCGGTTTCGAGCGGCTGGAAGAAAAACTCTCCGCCTGCGGCGCTTCGATCGAACGCCTGAGCGCTTAAAATTCAACGTCTGGACTAACGCATTCATCTCCGTCACGATTGCGCCCGCGAATGGGGGACGGGATGCGCGCAAGCATTTTCAAAACAAGTGTTGCCGCCCTCATGTTCTTTTCAACGGGAGTGAGCGCCGTGGCGGCTGAAATCAAGGTGATGAGCGCGGGCGCGGTGAAGCCGATGGTTCTCGCGCTCGGCGAGGAATTCGCGCGCGAGACCGGCCACAAGGTTGAATTTGCCTTCGGCACCGTCGGCGCGATGCGCAAGCGCTTTGAAAGTGGCGAGGCGGCTGATCTCGTTGTGCTCTCGGTTTCCGCCATCGAGGGCATGGAAAAATCCGGCGCGTTCGTGCCCGGCAGCCGCATCGATCTTGGCCGCGTCGTCACGGGCGTCGTCATCCGCGAGGGTGCGCCGGTTCCCGATATTTCGACGGTGGAAGCGTTCAAGCAGGCGCTGCTAAATGCGCGCTCGGTCGCCTATACCGACCCGAACGCGGGCGGCTCGTCCGGCACGTTCTTTGTCGGGCTGGTGGAGCGGCTGGGCATCGCCGAGGCGATCGGCAAGAAGGCCGTGCTGCGCCGGGGCGGGCACGATGTCGCCACCGCCGTCGCCAATGGCGAAGCGGAAATCGGCACGACCTTCATCAGCGAAATTCTGCCGGTGAAGGGCGCCAAGGTCGCCGGCCTGCTGCCGAAGGAGATTGCGAACGTGAATACCTATACGGCGGCGATTTCCGCAAAAAGCGCGTCGCGCGAGGCCGCCGCCGCCCTGATCGGCAAACTTACGGCTGCCGCGACACGCGAGCGCTGGATCGCGGCGGGCCTGGAGCCGGCATTCGGCGGGAAATAATTTTCGCAAAACGCGGCGTCTTGCGCTGGCGCGCGAGGCCGCCTAACTACGCGGGTGCAGGAGCGGGGCTCAAATCGAATGCAAGAAGGATCGGCCGTGGCCACGGATCCCATTAAATTTGTCGTCCTCGACGAAGAGGACCTAGAAATCGTTTCCACGCATCTGCAGGACGCGACCGTGAAGGTCGCCGATGTGCTGTGGCGTGCGAAGGAAAAACGCGTCGTCGTCGCGCTAAATCGCTTCGACTGGGAAGCGGCGACCCAGCAGACGCCGGAATACCGGCGGCGGCGTGCGGCGCTGCGTTTCGAGCGCGTGCTCAGCTGCAAGAGCCGCGATGTCGATCCCGCCAAAGACGATGTGCTCAATCTGCTCGCCGTGGAATTCGTCGAGGAAGACGCGCCGGCAGGCGTCGTGACGCTGATTTTCTCGGGCGGCGCGACGCTGCGGCTTGAGGTCGAATGCCTGGAGGGCGAGCTTGCCGATCTCGGGCCGGCCTGGACGGCGGCGAAGTGCCCGGATCACCCCGAGGCCGCGCAGGCAAAATCCAAGGCTGATAATAAGGCCAAGACTAAAGCGCGTTAACGCGCCGCGTCAGGCGTCCAGGGCGTCGCCAGCGGCTTTCCCTTTTCAACGACATAGACCGCGAGCACCTTCACAGGTTTGTTGCCCGCCTTCACCTCATGCACGACGCCGGGGAGCACCTGCCAGGATTCGCCGACGCGGATGAGCTTGTCCGGCTGGCCGCGCTCCAGCACCGTCAGGTCGCCTTCCAGCAGATAAGCCGAGTCGAAGCCGGGATGCGTGTGCAGCCCGGTGTTGATCCCCGCCGCGATCTCGAAGTGCATCATCACCATTTCGTACCGGCTGTCCGGCACGTCGAATCTCTCAAGATTCTTTCGCGTGATCGGTTCAGCCATGAGATCCCCCCGTCGCAAATTTCACCGTCAATCACGCACTAAAGCCCATTGCCCCGGCGGCGTGCAATGTGAGGGGTTGACGCGCCCGGAAGCCCACGCCATTCACCTGTCATGCCCATTCGCCTCGACAGCAAGGACGCCGATTTTGCCGAGCGTTTCCGTGCACTTCTCGCGACCAAGCGCGAGACGGCGGAAGACGTCGAGCAGGCCGTGCGCGCTATTTTGGCTGACGTCGCCGCGCGCGGCGATGCTGCGCTCATCGAGCTGACCCGGAAATTCGACCGGCTCGACCTTGGCAAAGCCGGCCTGCGCGTTGCTGCCGCCGAGATCGACGCCGCCGCGGCAAAATGCGATCGCGTGGCCCTCGGCGCGCTTGAATTAGCGCGTGACCGCATCGAGGCCTATCACATCCGCCAGAAGCCGAAGGACGAGCGTTTCACCGATGCGATCGGCGTCGAGATGGGTTCGCGCTGGACCGCGATTGAGGCGGTGGGGCTTTACGTTCCCGGCGGCACGGCGGCCTATCCGTCGTCCGTTCTGATGAATGCAGTGCCGGCGAAGGTCGCGGGCGTGCCGCGCGTCGTGATGGTGGTGCCGGCCCCGGACGGCAAGCTCAATCCGCTGGTGCTCGCCGCCGCGAAGCTCGCGGGCGTTGACGAGATCTATCGCGTTGGTGGCGCGCAGGCGGTGGCCGCGCTCGCTTACGGCACGGCGAGCATCGCGCCTGTGGCAAAAATCGTCGGGCCGGGCAACGCCTACGTCGCGACGGCCAAGCGTCTGGTGTTTGGCCGCGTCGGCATCGACATGATCGCCGGCCCCTCGGAAGTTCTGATCCTCGCCGACAAAACGGGTAATCCCGATTGGATCGCGGCCGACTTGCTGGCGCAGGCCGAGCACGACGAGAGCGCGCAATCGATCCTGATTACCGATGACGCCACGCTCGCGGGCCAAGTTGAGAAAGCGGTCGCCGCGCAACTCAAGACGCTCAAGCGCGCGAAGGTCGCGGGCGCGTCGTGGGACAAGTTCGGCGCGGTCATCGTTGTGAAAAATCTCGGCGATGCGATCCCGCTGGTCGATTCGCTGGCGCCGGAGCATCTCGAAATCACCGCAACTGAGGCGGAAACGCTCGCGGCGCGCATCCGCAACGCGGGCGCGATCTTCATCGGCGCGCACACGCCGGAAGCCATCGGCGATTATGTTGCCGGTTCCAATCATGTGCTCCCCACAGCGTGCTCGGCGCGGTTCTCGTCAGGGCTTGGCGTGCTCGATTTCATGAAGCGAACGTCGATCCTCAAATGCGGGCCGGACCAATTGCGCGCGCTCGGTCCCGCTGCGATAGCGCTCGGCGAAGCCGAGGGCCTCGACGCGCACGCGCGCTCGGTGGCGATACGCCTCAATCAGCGATGAGCCCGGCCAAGCCCTCCGCTTCGAAACAGCGGCTCGTCGCGGTGACGCTCGACGAGAATTCCATCGGCCGTTCCAATCCGGATGTCGAGCACGAGCGCGCGGTCGCGATCTACGATCTGCTGGAGGAAAATACATTCGCTCCCGCCAATCACGATGGCGGGCCTTACGCGCTGCACTTAAGCATCGACGGTGCACGGCTGGTGTTCGACATCCGGCTGGAGAACGGCGAGCCGGTGATCGCTCACCTGTTCTCGCTCGCGCCGCTGCGCAGCATCGTGAAAGATTATTTCATGATCTGCGATAGCTACTATCAGGCGATCCGCACCGCGACGCCGGATAAGATCGAAGCCATCGACATGGGCCGGCGCGGCCTGCACAACGACGGCTCGCATCTGCTGATGGAGCGTCTCAAGTCGAAGGTGGATGTGGACTTCGACACCGCGCGGCGTCTGTTCACTTTGATCTGCGTGCTGCACTGGAAGGGCTGAGTCGCTCATGCCGACTGCAGCCCGCTCCTCGCGCCCTCAGGCGGTGCTGTTCGCCTGCGGGATGAATTCCATCCGCTCGCCGATGGCGGCGCATCTGTTCCGCGAAATGTTCGGCAAGACCATTTACGTCGGCTCCGCCGGGGTGCGCAAAGGCGAACTCGATCCCTTTGCCGTTGCGGCGATGGAGGAAATCGGCATCGACATTGCGAAGCACAAGCCGCTCACCTTCGAGGAACTGGAGGAATGGGAGGGGCTCAATTTCGATCTCATCGTCACGCTCGCGCCGGAAGCGCACCATCGCGCGCTTGAGCTGACGCGCACGCTGGCCGCGCAAGTGGAATACTGGCCGACGCCGGATCCGACCGCCGCCGAGGGCAGCCGCGAGCAGCGCCTCGACGCCTACCGCGCGGTGCGCGATCAGCTGATGCAGCGGATCAGGCAGCGCTTCGGCGCACAGGGCAGCGGCAACGAGTGAAAGCTGCGGGTAGCTTTGTTTTTATCCGCGATTGTTGTTGAATGAGCCTCAAACGTCTTGGAGTTTTCAAATGCGATTCCGGCTCGTCTTATTGACCTGTTGCCTTTTACCGCTCGGGACTCTTCCAGTCTTTGTGGGGGAGGCCACGGCGCAAAGCGCGGCCGCGCAGGAATGTCTGCGGATCAACGCAAGTCCTCCGGACATGTTCGACCGCGAGCAGCGCAAGCGTGCCAACAAGGTCTGGATCGAAACCTGCATGCAGGCGATGACGACCGACGGCGGCGATCTTCGCATCAAGCGGGCGCTGGCGCGGTCCTATGGCGTGGACGGACAACGGGCGGAAGAGATCAAGCTGTTGCGCGAGCTGGGCGCGCAAAATCATGCTGACGCGCTGTTCGAGATTTACGACACACACAAATCCTACGACCGCAGCGACGTGAACAAGCCGCAACTGGTCACGCGCGCCGAAGCCGAGCAATCGCTGCGCAAGGCGGCCGAGCTTGGTCACCCTTATTCGATGTGGATGCTGGCGGTGCTGCTCGACCGCGGCGCCACCGTGAAGCGCGATCCGGCGGGCGCGATCCATTGGGCCACGCGGGCGATGGCGAACCCGCCGAAGGAGACCACGGCGGCCGACATCGAATTGCGGCTCGGCAACTTTTTGGCCAAGTCCGCCAATGCCGATGAGCGCACGCGCGGTATCGCGCTGCTGGAAAAATACGCGAGCGCCGGGCGTGGAGACGCCAAGGCCAATCTGGCAATCGCAATTCGCCGGACGGATCCGGCGCGCGCGCGCTGCTCGAGGAGGCGCTGCGCACCTATCCGGGCCATGCGCTTCCGACGCTCACCGAGATGCTGATCAAGGGCGAAGGCGGCGCGGCCGACCCGAAGCGGGCGGTGTCGCTGCTCAGCGGGCGGACCGCGTCCGACGTGCCGGCGGTGCGCGGCGCACTCGGCCGGCTTTACATCGAAGGCAAACTGGTGCCGCGCGACATGCCGAAAGGCATCGAATTGCTCGACGGTCTGGCGCGATGGGATCACGAGGCGCGGATCGAGGTGATGGGTCTGTTGGCGTCCAATCCGGATCTGCGCATCTCCTATCCGGGCGGGTTTTTGTATCAAGCCACCGAAGCCGCTGAATTGGGAGAACCCGGCGCCAAAGCCGCGCTGATCGCGCTCAAGCTCTCGTCCAATGCCCAGTTCAGCGACAAGCCCGGCGGCTGCGCGCTGGCCGAAGGCGGCGCGCAACGTCCGCCGGAATGCCGCGCCAACTAGGCGGTTTCCGTTTCGGTTGTGCAACCCGTCCGCTTCCGGTAGTCACCTCTCTTCGTTTCCCTAGTCGAACGGCACCCAGCAGATGATTGGCCGGCCCAAATTCGTCCTCGCTTCCGGCTCTCCGCGCCGCCTCGCGCTCATTAATCAGGCAGGCATCGAGCCAGATTCGCTCCGCCCGGCGGAAGTCGACGAGACGCCGAAAAAGGGCGAGCTGCCGCGCGCCTATGCCACCCGGCTGGCGCGCTCGAAGGCGGAAGCTGCGCTCGGCGCGGTCAAGCTCGACGACGAATTGCGCGGCGCGTTTATCCTTGCCGCCGACACGGTGGTCGCGGTCGGCCGCCGCATTTTGCCGAAGGCCGAATTGCTCGACGAGGCGGCGCAGTGCCTGCGGCTGCTCTCGGGACGCAGCCATCGCGTGCACACGGCAGTGTGCCTGGTGACGCCGAAGGAGGCGTTCCGCCAGCGGCTGGTAGAGACGCGCGTGCGCTTCAAGCGTCTCTCCGATCAGGACATCGAATCTTATCTCGCTTCCGGCGAATGGCGCGGCAAGGCCGGCGGCTACGCAGCGCAGGGCCTCGCGGGCACGTTCATCGTCAAGCTCGTCGGCTCCTACACCAACGTGGTCGGCCTGCCGCTGTACGAGACCGCGCTGATGCTTGGCGGCGAGGGCTATCCGATCCATTTCGGCTGGCTCAACGCGGTCTAGCCGCACGATGGCCGCGCCGACTTTGTCCCCCGGAAAGCCTTGCCCGCTCTGCGGCAAGCCGGCGGACGACGCATTCAAGCCGTTCTGCTCCAAGCGCTGCGCCGATGTCGATCTGCATCGCTGGCTCGCCGGTGTCTATGCCGTGCCGGTGAAGGAAACCGAGGACGAAGACGGCGAGCAGGTCCGCGACGCCGAAGAAAAGCCGGAAAACTGATGGATTGGCCGGACAAGATTTTTGCGGCGCTCAAACGCGCGAACATCTCCCAGGCCGGCTACGTGCCGGACGCAGGGCATTCGCGGCTGATCGATCTGTGCCGCGCTGACGCGAAGATGCGTGATGTCGTGCTCACCACCGAGGAGGAAGGCGTGGCGCTTTGCGCCGGCGCCTGGCTCGGCGGCGAACGCTCTGTCTTGCTAATGCAATCCAGCGGCGTCGGCAATTGCATCAACATGCTCTCGCTCATCCGCACCTGCCGTTTTCCGCTGCTGATGCTGGTGACGATGCGCGGCGAGTGGGAGGAGTTCAATCCATGGCAGGTGCCGATGGGCTCCATCGTCGAACCGACGCTCAAACTTTGCGACATGCAGGTCGTGCGCGCGAATGCGCCGGATGAAGTCGAACCTGCGGTTACCAAAGCGATCGAGCAGGTGTTCAAAAATGAAACCGCCGTTGCCGTGTTGCTCTCGCAGCAGTTGATCGGGCGCAAGCAATGGACAAAGTGATGCTGGAGCGCCGCGCCGCCGTCGCGGCATTGCTGGGCAACCGGCCCGATGATTTGTTCGTCGTCACAGGATTGGGCTCGACGACGTGGGACGTTGCATCGCTGGGCGAGAGCGAGCGCGACTTCTATCTCTGGGGTGCGATGGGCGGGGCGGCGATGATCGGGCTTGGCATCGCGCTGGCGCAGCCGAAGCGGCGCGTCCTCGTTCTCACCGGCGACGGCGAGATGCTGATGGGCATGGGAAGCCTCGCCACCGTCGGCATCCAGAAGCCGAAAAATCTTGCCATCGTCGTCTTCGACAACGGCGTCTATGGCGAAACCGGCATGCAGCCGAGCCACACGCAAGGCGGCGTCGATCTGCTTAAAGTTGCGGAAGCCTGCGGCATCGGCGCGCGGCTCGATGTGTACGACGAAGCCGGCTTGCGCGATCTCGCCAAACGGCTCGCGGGCCTCAACGAGACGCTATTCGCCCGCGTCCGCATCGCCGCCGACGATCCGCCGCGCGTGCTCCCGACGCGCGATGGCGTGGAACTAAAGCAGCGTTTCCGCCGCGCCATCGGTGTCTAACTGGCTAAAAGGGGCCATTCGCGCGCCAAATGGGCGCTTCTGGACAGTGCGGAATCGAGCCTCTATAAAACCCGCGCTTTCCGTTCCCCGCCGATCGTTGCGGGACCGGCGCCCAGGTAGCTCAGTTGGTAGAGCATGCGATTGAAAATCGCAGTGTCGGCGGTTCAATTCCGTCCCTGGGCACCAAGAATTTATTCCTATTTTTTTTTGGACGAAACCAGCAGCCCTCCAGGCGCCTTTCACAGCAGCATTCAGGCAAAGAACCGCTGACCGAAACCGGTCAGTGGCCGAAGTTGCAGATCGCGGATTCGGAGCGGGCAGATTCACCCGTCGATTTCGCTTTGTTGTCGCGTGCCACCGGGCGCCGTTTGTCACCATCCTGAATTAAACCGTTGATGCGTGCGATTTCGCTTTGCACCTGGCGCATCTGCCATTCAGGGATGGAGCGGGCCGCACGGGCACTGACGAGGGCATCAAGTGCCCGCGCCAAGCGCGCCAGAAGCACCCGCAGGTTTTGCATCTGGACCGGCAGTGCGGCGAGATTTTCGAGCACAAGGGCAGTCATGGAAGTCTCTCCTTGTTGTTGCGGAAGCCTTTCCGACCTCCGTGACTGCAAGGTGTGCGCCGCCGCATAGAAATTCGATTGGGAAGTCAACGCTTCCGCATAAACGCGTCATAAAGATCGAAATTTTGCGAAGCGCCGCATGGCTCAGCGGAACGATCTTTATGCCGTCTTGATATATCGCAACTGCAATTCACATCGCTTCCTTATCTTCACCAGCCTATTTGAAGCGTTGTTGCTCCCAAAGAAATTTAACAAGTAGCTCCCATGTTCGATCTCGTTCTCATGGCGCTTGGTCTCGTCTTTTTCGCGCTGGCGATTGGCTACGCCTTCGCTTGCGACCGGCTTTAAGGGAGAGCGCCATGATCTTCGACTATTCGCTCGCCGGTCTCGTGACGGCCGGGCTGCTGATCTACCTCACATACGCTTTGCTGCGGCCCGAAAGATTCTGAGAGGCGCATCATGACCACGATTGGCTGGATCCAAATTTTGCTTTTCTGCGCGATCATTGTCGCGCTCGCGCCATTACTCGGCGCCTATATGACACGCGTGTTCAGCGGTGAGCGCACGTTTCTCTCGCCGGTCCTGCGCCCGGTCGAAGCGGTGATTTACTGGCTCGGCGGCGTCGACGAAAAACGCGAGCAGCATTGGCTGACCTATACGATCGCCATGCTGCTGTTCCATGTCGGCGGCTTTCTCATTCTTTACGCGCTGATGCGTTTGCAGGCCTCGCTGCCGTTTAACCCGGCCGAGCAATCCAACGTCGCGCCTGATCTCGCGTTCAATACGGCGGTCAGCTTCATCACCAACACCAACTGGCAAAACTACGGCGGCGAGGGCACGATGTCGTACCTCACGCAGATGCTCGGCCTCACGCACCAGAACTTCCTGTCGGCGGCGACCGGCATCGTGCTGGCGGTGGCGCTGATCCGCGGCTTCGCCCGCGCCTCGGCCAAGACCGTCGGCAACTTCTGGATCGATATCACGCGCTGCACGCTCTACATCCTGCTTCCGATCTGCATCGTCTACACGATCTTTCTGGTGTGGCAGGGCATGCCGCAGACGCTGGGTGCTTACGTCGAAGCCACCACGCTGGAAGGCGCCAAACAAACCATCGCGGTCGGACCGGTCGCTTCCCAAGTCGCAATCAAGATGCTCGGCACCAATGGCGGCGGCTTCTTCAATGCCAATGCGGCGCATCCGTTCGAGAATCCGACCGCCCTGTCGAATTTCATCCAGATGCTGTCGATCTTTGTGCTCGGCGCGGCTTTGACCAATGTGTTCGGCCGCATGGTCGGCAATCAGCGCCAGGGCTGGGCGATTCTCGCTGTCATGGGCATTCTGTTCATCGCCGGCGTGGCGGTGTGTTACTGGGCCGAAGCCCATGGCACCGAAACGCTGAATGCGCTCGGGCTCACCGGCGGCAACATGGAAGGCAAAGAGGTCCGCTTCGGCATCGTCGCCTCGGCGCTGTTTGCCGTCATCACGACGGCTGCCTCTTGCGGCGCCGTCAACGCCATGCACGACTCATTCACGGCGCTCGGCGGCATGATCCCGCTTATCAACATGCAGCTCGGTGAGATCATCATCGGCGGCGTCGGTGCCGGCCTCTACGGCATGCTGCTGTTCGTCATCCTCACAATCTTTATCGCCGGTTTGATGGTCGGCCGCACGCCGGAATATGTCGGCAAGAAAATCGAAGCCAAGGAAGTCAAGATGGCCATGCTCGCCATCCTGGCCATGCCGCTGATGATGCTCGGCTGGACCGCGGTCGCCGCGGTTAATCCCCAGGCGCTCACCCAGCTCGGCAATGCCGGCCCACACGGTTTTTCCGAGATGCTCTATCTGTATGTGTCGAGCACCGCCAATAACGGCTCGGCCTTCGGCGGCATAACGGCTAATACGATGTTCTTCAACATTACCGGCGCCGTCGCCATGTTCGTCGGCCGCTTCTTCATGATCATCCCGGCCATGGCGATTGCCGGCTCGCTCGCGGAGAAAAAGAGCGTTGCCGCATCGTCCGGCACATTCCCGACCACGGGCGGGCTGTTCATCGGCCTCACTGTCGGCGTCATTCTGGTCGTCGGTGGCCTCACGTTCTTCCCCGCGCTCGCGCTCGGGCCCATCGTCGAGCATCTCGCGATGCAGGCGAACACGGTTTTCTGATCAGGAATCATTTGGAGTTACGGCAATGGATACGACCAAACTGCGCAAACGGATGCCTGTCTCCACGCTCTTCGACCCGAAGATCGTATTGCCGGCAATCGGCCAGGCTTTCGTCAAGCTCAATCCGGCCACGCTGATCAAGAACCCGGTTATTTTCGTGCTTGAGGTCGTCACGGCTCTAACGACGGTCTTGCTGGTACGCGATGTGCTGCAACATCACGCCGACACAAGCTTCACCTTCCAGATCGTGCTTTGGCTGTGGTTCACCGTGCTGTTCGCGAACTTCGCCGAAGCGGTGGCGGAAGGACGCGGCAAGGCGCAGGCCGATACTTTGCGCGCGACGCGCACCGAGACGCGCGCCAAGCGCATTCTGATGCCGGACAATTACGCGGTCTACGAGGGCGTATCGGCGGAAGAGCTGGAAGCCGGCGACCTGGTACTGTGTGAGCCCGGCGACATTATTCCGGGCGACGGCGACGTGATCGAAGGCATCGCCTCGGTGAACGAGGCCGCCATTACCGGCGAATCCGCGCCGGTGATCCGCGAATCCGGCGGCGACCGCTCGGCTGTGACCGGCGGCACCACCGTCCTGTCGGACCGCATCGTGGTCCGCATCACATCGTCGCCCGGTACGTCATTCCTCGATCGCATGATCAAGCTGGTCGAAGGCGCCGAGCGGCAAAAGACGCCGAATGAAATCGCGCTGAACATCCTGCTGATCGGCCTGACCATTATCTTCGTGTTCGCGACCGCGACCATCCCGAGCTATGCCACTTACGCCGGCGGCGCAGTTTCCGTCGTCATCTTGGTCGCGTTATTCGTGACGCTGATCCCGACCACCATCGGCGCGTTGCTTTCGGCCATCGGAATTGCCGGCATGGACCGGCTGGTGCGATTCAACGTGTTGTCGATGTCCGGCCGCGCGGTCGAAGCCGCCGGCGATGTCGACACACTGCTGCTCGATAAAACCGGCACCGTTACTTTCGGCAACCGTCTGGCCACCGAAATCATCGTGGTGCCGGGCGTGACCGAGCGCGAGGCGGCGGAAGCGGCGTTGCTTGCCAGTGATGCCGATGAAACCGCGGAAGGCCGTTCCATCGTCATGCTGATGCAGGAAAAATATAATGTGAAGCACAAGGCAGCGCCGGCCGGTGCCAAGTTCATCGAATTCTCGGCCACGACCCGGTTGTCCGGCATCGACATCGGCGACCGCAAGCTGCGCAAGGGCGCGATCGATTCCGTGCTCGAGTTCGCGCGCAAGCAGGCCGGTAAAAATGTTTCAGAGTCACCGACTTTCCGTGCAGCCGTCGACAAGATTGCGCGCTCCGGAGGTACTCCCCTCGGTCTGGTCGAAGGCGACCGTATTCTCGGCGTCATCCATCTGAAAGACGTGGTGAAGCCGGATGTGAAGGAGCGTTTCGCCGCGTTGCGCCGCATGGGCATCAAGACCGTGATGATCACCGGCGACAACCCGGTGACCGCCGCCGCCATCGCCTCGGAAGCCGGCGTTGACGATTTCATCGCCCAAGCGACGCCCGAGGACAAGCTGCGCTACATCCGCAACGAGCAGGCGCAGGGCCGGCTGATCGCCATGTGCGGCGACGGCACCAATGACGCGCCGGCGCTCGCCCAAGCAGACGTCGGTGTCGCCATGCAGACCGGCACTCAGGCCGCACGCGAGGCCGGCAACATGGTCGATCTCGATTCCGATCCGACCAAGCTGATCGAGGTGGTCGAGATCGGCAAACAATTGCTGATGACGCGCGGTGCGCTCACGACCTTCTCGATCGCCAACGACGTGGCAAAATATTTCGCCATCATCCCGGCGATCTTCCTTGCCTTCTACCCGCAGCTTGCCGTGCTCAATGTCATGCAGCTCGCCACGTCGCAGAGCGCGATCCTGTCGGCGATTATCTTCAACGCATTGATCATCATCGCGCTCATTCCGCTGGCGTTGAAGGGCGTCCGCTATCGCCCGATCGGCGCCGGCCCGCTGCTGCAGCGAAATCTGCTGATCTATGGACTCGGCGGCATCGTGCTGCCGTTCATCGGCATCAAGGCCATCGACCTCGCGGTCAATGCCTTGCACTTGGTCTAAGGAGAAGCGTCATGTTGAAAGAAATCCGCCCGGCCATCATCCTACTCGTCCTGCTGACGCTGATCACGGGCTTGGCCTATCCGCTCGCGATGACGGTAATCGCCGGAGTGATCTTCCCGAACCAGGCGCAAGGCAGCCTGATCGAGAAAGACGGAAAGGTCGTCGGTTCGTCACTGATCGGACAAGTGTTCGCCGACGATAAATATTTCCACGGCCGTCCGTCGGCGACTAACGCGCCGGACCCGAAAGACGCCACCAAGACTGTCGACGCGCCATACAACGCAAGCAATTCCATGGGCTCAAATCTCGGCCCGACCAGCAAAGCGCTAGCCGAGCGTATCAAGGGCGACGTGGACACATTGAAAAAGGAAAATGCGTCGGCAGCCATCCCGGTCGATCTGGTGACAACCTCAGGCAGCGGTCTCGACCCGCACATCTCCCCGGAAGCCGCGTTGTTTCAGGTGCCGCGCGTCGCCAAGGCGCGGAGCCTGCCGGAGCCTCAGGTGCGGGCGCTGGTGGAGAGCAACGTCGAGGGCCGTACTCTTGGGCTGCTGGGCGAACCGCGTGTCAACGTGCTGAAACTCAACCTCGCGCTCGACGCCCTTAAGTCCTAAACTGGGCGGGCGAGGAAGTTATGCCCGCCGAAATCACCCAACAGAGAGCCTCACCGGACGCGCTTCTCGCGCTCGCCAAGAAGGAAGGGCGAGGTCAGCTTAAAATCTTCCTCGGCGCCGCGCCCGGCGTCGGCAAGACCTACGCCATGCTGACCTCGGCCCGTTCGGCGAAAGCCGAGGGTCGCGATGTCGTCATTGGTCTCGTCGAAACACATGGACGGCGGGAAACCGAGGCGCTGGTCGACGGTTTCGACATTTTGCCGCGCTCCCCGATCGTCTATCGCAACCAGGTGATGAAGGAATTCGATCTCGACGCTGCGCTGGCGCGGCGGCCGAATTTGCTGTTGGTCGATGAATACGCGCACACCAACGTGCCCGGCAGCCGTCATCCGAAGCGCTGGCAGGACATCGGCGAAATTCTCGCCGTCGGCATCGATGTCTGGACGACGCTCAACATCCAGCATCTCGAAAGCCTCAATGACGTTATTCAGAAAATCACGCGCGTGCGCGTGCGTGAAACCGTTCCCGATACGGTGTTCGATCAGGCCGACGAAATTGTGCTGGTCGATTTTCCACCGGACGAATTGTTGAAGCGTCTGGCCGAGGGTAAGGTCTATGTTCAGGAAACCGCTGCGCGCGCGGTTGAAAGCTTCTTCAAGCCGCAGAATTTAACGGCTTTGCGCGAACTGGCGTTGCGGCGCGCCGCCGAACGCATCGACGCTGATCTGATCGAGCGCATGCAGGCGCAGGCGATCGAGGGGCCGTGGGCAGCCGGCGAACGTATCCTCGCCTGCGTCGGACCCGACCTCAGCTCCCCAATGATCGTACGGGCGGCAAAGCGCCTGGCCGATTTGATGGATGCACCCTGGATCACAGTCACGGTGGAGCGGCCGGGAAGCCATCTCGATGAGTTGAGCCGGGCGCGTGTTGACGATGCGATGAAGCTCGCACGAACGCTTGGCGGCGAAACGCAAACGTTGATCGGCAACGACATCCCGACCGAACTTTTCCGTTTTTCTAAGTTCGAGAACGTTACGCAAATCGTGATCGGGCGCTCACGTGGCGGGTTCTTCACTGAACTATTCCGCCGCTCGTTGCCGCACGAATTGGTGCGCCGCGCCGAAGACATCGCCATTCATCTGGTGACAGGTCGGGACGATACGGCCTCGCAACCGGGATGGCGGTTGCCGCAACTTCAATTCGCGGTACAAGTGATGCCGCTGGTGTGGTCGACGCTCTCCGTCGCCGCGGGGGTTGGGGCGGGCTACCTGCTGAAGTGGCTGTCGCCGTTCGAAAGCCTCTCGATCATATTCATCTTGGCTGTGCTGTTTCCGGCGCTGCGATTCGGCGTATGGCCGGCAATGTACGCATCGATTTTGTCGTTCCTGGCTTACAATTTCTTCTTCATCGAGCCGTATTACTCGTTCACGGTGGCCAAGCCGGATGAGGTTCTCGCGCTAGTCACGTTCCTGACGGTCGCCGTCATGACTTCGGCGCTTGCAGGCCGGGTGCGCGATCAGGCGCGGGCCGCGGCGGAACGCACACGTGCCACGCGCCGGCTGTTTGAGTTTACGCGCCGGTTGTCCGGGCTGGCGACCATCGACGACATCGCGGAAGGCGCGGCGGGCGAAATCCACGCCAGCCTGAATCGTCCGACCGTGGTGCTGCTCGGGCACGACGGGGAACTCGCAATGCGCGCCGCCTGGCCGCCGGAAGACGCGCTCGACACCGCCGCCATGACCGCTGCGCGCTGGGCGCTGGATCACAACGAACCGGCGGGCGCCGACACAACCACGTTGCCGACCGTGCCGTGGTTTTTCGTACCGCTGCAAACGCCGCGCGGAGCGATCGGCGTCGTCGGCATCGCCACAAGCAGTAAGGG
>CAMDSH010000007.1 GCA_945907045.1 Rhizobium sp. Q54
GCTGAGCGATCTGCCTTCCGACATGCCGACGCTGCCGACTTTCCGCAAAGCCAATCCTTCGGCAGCGCCGATTTTGATTTTAGCGCTGACCTCGAAGAACGTGCTCCCCAGCGCGATTTATGATGCTGCCGATACGGTGATCGCGCAGCGGCTGAGCCAGGTCGATGGCGTGGCGGAAGTGACCACCGCGGGCTCCGAGCAGCCGGCGATCCGCGTGCGCGTCAATCCGGCACAGCTCGCGTCCATGGGCATCTCGATGGAAGATGTCCGCCTCTCCATCGCCAATTCCAACGCGGTCGGCCCGCTCGGCGTGTTCGACAGCGACCGCCGCGCGGTGACCATCGGCATCAACGACCAGCTGCGCGCGCCGCCCGACTACGATCCGGTGGTGGTGAAAACCGTCAACGGCACGGTCATCCGCCTTTCAAATATCGCATCGATCCAGCCGAGCGTTCGCAACAGCCGCTCCGCCGGCGGGTTTAACCGCGATCCGGCGGTGCTGCTCATCGTCACCAAGCAGGGCGACGCCAACGTCATCGAAACCGTCGATCGCATTTATGAGCTGATCCCTGACCTGAAGCGCTGGATTCCCGCCGGCATCGAAATCTCGGTGCTCTCCGATCGCACGCAGACCATCCGCGCCAGCGTGCGCGACATGCAACTCACCCTCGCCGCCACCGTCATGCTGGTGATGCTGGTGGTGTTCCTGTTTTTACGCCGGGGCGCAGCGACCATCGCGGCCGGCATCACGGTGCCGCTCTCGCTCGCGGGCACCTGCGCCGCGATGTGGCTGGCCGGATTTTCCATCGACAATCTCTCGCTGATGGCACTCGCCGTGAGCGTTGGCTTCGTGGTGGACGACGCCATCGTGATGATCGAAAACATGTTCCGCAACCTGGAGAAGGGATATTCGCCGCTGCGCGCGGCACTGGCGGGCGCGAAGCAGATTGGCTTCACGGTAGTGTCGATCAGCGTATCGCTGATCGCGGCGTTCATTCCGCTGCTGTTCATGGGCGGCATCGTCGGCCGCCTGTTCCGCGAATTTTCCGTCACGCTTGCATTTGCGATTGCGGTATCGACGGTAATCTCGCTCTCGGTCACGCCGATGATCTGCGCTTATTTCGTGCGCTCGCCGCCAAGCCCGAATGCGACCTGGCTTGACCGCCGCGTGGAAGGCCTGCTCACGCGCATGATCCAGTTTTATTCGCGAACGCTCACGCTGGTGTTGCGGCGGCATGTGCTGGTGCTGATGATTTTTCTCGCCACCATCGCGCTCACGGTCATTCTCTATATCAAGGCACCAAAGGGTTATTTCCCGCAGGACGATACGGGTCTCGTGTTCGGCGGCACGCAGGCATCGACCGACGTTTCGTTCCAGGCGATGGTTGAGCTGCAACAGCAGGCGCTCGATATCGTGTTATCGGATCCGTCCGTCGCGGGCGTCGGATCCTCGGTCGGCGCGTCGGGCTTCAACGCCTCGGTCAATCGCGGGCGGCTGTTCATCAGTCTGAAGCCGCTGGCCGAGCGCGGCGGCGTGAGCACGCAGCGAGTGGTGGCGCGGCTGCGCGCGCGGTTGACCGATATTCCGGGCTTGCGCGTCTTCATGGTGCCGGCGCAGGACTTGCGCGTCGGCGGCCGGCAGAGCGACTCGCAATATCAGTTCACGCTGTGGAGCCCCGATTTCGACGAATTGCAGCGCTGGCTGCCGCGCGTGCAGGAGAGCATCAAAGCGCTTCCCGGCATCGTCGATGTCACCACCGACCGCGAACAAGGCGGACTGCAGGCGAAAATTTCAATCGACCGCACGGCGGCGGCACGGCTCGGCGTGAAAATCCAGGATATCGATAACGCGCTCAACAACGCGTTTTCGCAGCGGCAGGTTTCAACCATCTACACCCAGCGCAACCAGTATCGCGTCATCCTCGAAGTCGATCCGAAATATCAGCGCGATCCATCGGATCTGGCGCACGTTTACGTTGCGGGCGGCGGCAATACGCAGGTGCCGCTATCGAGCGTGGCGCGCGTCGAGCGCTCGATAGCGCCGCTGGTGGTGAACCATCAGGGGCAATTCCCCTCCGTCACCATCACCTACAATCTCGCGCCGGACGCGAAGATCGAGGAAGCCACCGCGGCGATCGAGCAAACCGTCGCGCTGCTGCACATGCCGGATACGATCCACGCCGATTTCGCCGGCGACGTGCGCGCGTTCAAAGGCACCGTCGGCGCGCAGCCGCTGCTGATCGCGGCGGCGCTGATCGCGGTTTATATCGTGCTCGGCGTACTGTACGAAAGCCTCGCGCACCCGCTCACCATCATCTCGACATTGCCGTCGGCTGGCCTCGGCGCGCTGCTGGCACTGCTGATGTTCAATACCGAGCTGACCGTGATCGCCTTCATCGGCATCATTCTTCTCATCGGCATCGTGAAGAAGAACGGCATCATGCTGGTCGACTTTGCGCTGGAAGGCGAACGCAAGCGCGGCCTTTCGCCTGAGAAGGCTATTTTCGAAGCCTGCATGGAGCGCTTCCGGCCGATCTTGATGACGACGATGGCGGCGCTGCTCGGCGCGGTGCCGCTGGTGATTGCAACCGGGCCGGGTTCGGAACTGCGCCGTCCGCTCGGCATCACCATCATCGGCGGACTGATCGTCTCGCAGGTGCTCACGCTCTACACGACGCCGGTGATCTATTTGCTGCTCGACCGGCTGCACCGTCGCTTAGGCGGCGTTCGCGGCGCCGCAGGCGGACCGTTGCCGGCGCACGCGCGCTGAAATTCAAATTCCGAGATAACGGTGCTGGATGTCCGGCGCGGCGGCAAGTTCGCTTGAGGAACCCGTCCACACCACGCGGCCGCGCTCGATCAAATAATGCCGGTCGGCAACTTTTGTGAGCGCCGCGACGTTCTTGTCGATCACCAGAATGGCCTGGCCGGCGGCTTTGAGCCGCGCCAGACAGCGCCAGATTTCGGCGCGGATCAGCGGCGCGAGACCTTCCGTCGCTTCGTCGAGAATCAGGAGACGCGGATTGGTCATCAGCGCGCGGCCGATCGCAAGCATCTGTTGCTCGCCACCCGAGAGCAGATTGCCCATGCTGCCGCTGCGCTCGGAGAGACGCGGGAAAAGTTCGTAGACTTTCTCCAGCGTCCAGCCGCCGGCGCTCGTGTTGCGCGCGGTCGCCACCAGATTTTCCCGCACGCTCAGGTTCGGGAAAATCTGCCGCCCTTCCGGCACCAGCCCGATACCAAGCGTCGCAACGCGATATGAGGGGAGATCGCGGATATCCTCGCCGCCGAAACGGATGCTGCCCGCGCGAGCGCGCGTCAGCCCCATGATCGAGCGCACGGTCGTGGTCTTGCCCATGCCGTTGCGGCCCATCAGCGTCACGACCTCGCCGGGCTTGATGGCAAGCGAGAGGCCGAACAGCACCTGGCTCAGGCCGTAGCAGGTCTCGATGTTGTCGATGGCGAGCAGGGCGTTGTCAGACATGCACCGCCTCCGCGTCCTGTTCGCCCAAATAAGCACGGCGCACTTCGGCGTCCTTGCGGATCGTCTCCGGCGCGCCGGAAGCAATCACGCGGCCATAGACCAGCACCGTGATGCGGTCGGCGAGCGCGAACACCGCCTCCATGTCGTGCTCGACCAGCAAGATCGTGTGCTCGCGTTTGAGCGCGCGCAGCAATTCCACCATGCGGGCGGATTCTTCCGGGCCAAGGCCCGCCATCGGCTCGTCGAGAAGCAGCATGCGCGGCTTGCCTGCCAGCGCCATGGCGATTTCAAGCTGACGGTGCTCGCCGTGGCTGAGCGAGGCCGCGGCCAAGTCCGCGCGCATCTCCAGTCCCGCGCGCTTGAGCGCCGCGCGCGCCGGTTCGCGCAATTGCGTCTCGCTGCGCGCATCGCGCCAGAAACGGAAGGAGTGTCCGGCATGCGCCTGCACCGCGAGCGCGACGTTATCGAGCACGCTCAGGTCGAGAAACAGCGACGTGATCTGGAATGAGCGCGCGAGGCCGAGCGCGCTGCGCCGGTGCGTCGGCAGCGTTGTGATGTCGAGACCGGCGAATTGGATTTTTCCCGCATCGGGAGGGAGCTGCCCGGTCAGTTGCGAAATCAGCGTCGTCTTGCCGGCGCCATTCGGCCCGATGACGGCGTGCAGTTCGCCCGGCGCGACATCGAGCATGATGCCGTCGGAAGCGACGACACCGCCGAAACGCTTGGTCAGGCCCTCGATGCGCAGAAGAGCGTCAGCCACGGCGCGCCCCCGCCAGCAGACCGTTGATGCCGCCACGCGCAAACAGCACGACCATCAGGAACAGCGGGCCGAGCACGATCTGCCAATATTCGGCGGCCTGCGTCGCGTTCTCTCCCACGAAAGGAGCCGCGACAGCGCCGATCAGAATGGGAAGGGTTTCTTCCAGCACGAGCAGCGCCACCGCGCCGATCATCGGCCCGAACAGCGAAGCCATGCCGCCGAGCACCACCATGACGATGAGATCGCCCGAGCGCGTCCAGTGCATCAATGCAGGGCTGATGAAATCGGTGTGGTTGGCGAGCAGCGCACCGGCGAGGCCGCACAGCGTGCCGGCAATGACGAAACAGATCAGCTTGTAACGGAACGTCGGGAAGCCGATGGCGTGCATGCGCCTGTCGTTCGAGCGCGCGCCCTGAATCACCATGCCAAAACGGGAATTGACGATTCGCCAGACCAGATAAATCGTTCCCAGCAACAACGCGAAGCACAGATAATAAAACTGCGTCTTGTTGGAAATGTTGATGAGATCGCCGAACTGGCTGCGCTTGTAGATCGTCAGACCGTCGTCGCCGCCGTAACGGTCGAGCCCGATCGCGATGTAATAAAACATCTGCGCGAAGGCGAGCGTGATCATGATGAAATAAACGCCGCGCGTGCGCAGGCTGAGCGCGCCGAGAACGAGCGCGGCCAGCGCCGAGACAACCAGCGCAACCGGCCATTGCACGAAACCGGAGGTGATGCCTTCTTTCGCCAGAATGCCGACGGCGTAACCGCCGATGCCGAGATAGACGGCATGACCGAAACTCACCATTCCGCCGTAGCCGAGAATGAGATTGAGACTGGTCGCCGCGATGGCAAGGATCAAGATGCGGGTGAACAGCGTCATCAGAAAATAATTGCCGGTGAGCGCGGCATAGACCGGCAGCAGCGCGAGCACCGTCAGCAGCGCGGCGATGAAGACGGAACGGACGTTGATCTGCGCGGTCATTTTCGCGCCGCGGGAAACAGGCCTTCGGGGCGGAACACCAGCACCAGCGCCATCAGCAGATAGATCAGCATCGAGGAAATGGCCGGCCCCGCGTTGGAGGCGGCGTTGGTGCTGAAAAACAGCCGCAGCAGATCGGGCAGAAAGGCGCGCCCGATGGTGTCGATGAGGCCGACCAGAACGGCCGCAACGAATGCGCCGCGGATCGAGCCGATGCCGCCGATGATGATGACGACGAACGCGAGAATGAGAATGTTCTCGCCCATGCCGATCTGCACGGTGAGAATCGGCGCCTGCATCAATCCGGCAAATCCCGCGAGCGCCGCGCCGAGCCCGAACACCAGCGTATAGAGCAACTTGATGTTGATGCCGAGCGCGCCGACCATTTCGCGATTTGAAGCACCGGCGCGGATCAGCATTCCGATGCGCGTGCGCATGACCAGAATATAAAGGAACAGCGCCACGAGCAGAGTCGCGCCGATGATGACCAGGCGATAGAGCGGGTAGAAGACACCGGGGATCACTTCGACGGCTTGCAGCATCTCCATCGGCAGCGACAGAGTCATGCCGGCCGGGCCCCAGATCAACCGCACCATTTCGTTGAAAAACAAAATCAGTCCGAACGTGCCGAGCACATGATCGAGATGGTCGCGGCCATAGAGCCGCCGCATGGCGATCACCTCCACCGCCATGCCGACCACCAGCGTGGCGATCAGCGCCAGAATTGCACCGAGGACGAAGCTGTCAGTGAGACCGGCGAAGGTGGCGGCAAAATAAGCGCCCAGCATATAGAGCGAGCCGTGCGCCAGATTCACCAGGTCCATGATGCCGAAGATCAGCGTCAGGCCCGCGGCCAACAGGAACAGCAACATGCCCAGTTGCACGCCGTTGAGGCATTGCTCAATGAAATAAAGCATCGCGGTTCGCTTGATCGCCCCAAAACAAGACGGCAGCAACGCTGTGTGCGCCGCTGCCGTCCTGCAGACTCAACTTATCATTACTTCATCGGGCATTTGGAAACGTGCTGGTCCTGATTGTCCCTGACGATGGTCGCCACCGTCTTGAGCACGTATTCGTCGCCAACCTTCACGGCTTCCTGCAGATAGAAGTTCTGGATCGGAATGTGGTTCTTTCCATAACGGAAGCCGCCGCGCACGGACTTGAAGTTTGCCTTCTCCATTTCCTTGCGCATGTCGTCTTTCTTGCTCACGTCGCCCTTGACGGCGGCGACCGCGCTGTTGATCAGCGCCGCCGCGTCATAAGTCTGCGCGCCGTAGAACGACGGCGAAGACTTGTACTTGGCCTTGTAGTCGGCGACGAATTTCTTGTTCACCGGATTGGGCAGATCGTTGACCCACTCCTGCGCGCCGGGAACGCCAAGCGCGAGATCCTTCTGCCGCGGCAGCGAGAGCTCGTCGATGGTGAACGCGGTGTAGAGCGGGATCGTGCCTTTGAGGCCTGCCTGCGCGTATTGCGTGAGGAACTGCACGCCGGCAGCACCCGGATAGAACACGAAGATCGCGTCCGGTTTGGCGGCGCGCGCCTTCGAGAGTTCGGCGTTGAAGTCGAGCTGCGTCGGCCACGTGGTCAATTCCTGACCGATGACCTTGCCCTTGAACGTCGAGGCAACGCCCGCGAGCATGTCCTTGCCGGCTGCGTAGTTGGGGCCGATCAGGAAGGCGGTCTTCACGCCCTTCTGATTCATGTAGAGGCCCATCGCCTGCGGCGTCTGGTCGTTCTGCCACGAGGTCGAGAACACGTACGGCGAGCACAGCTCGCCCGCGAGCTGCGAGGGGCCCGCGTTGGTGACGACCATCATGGTCTTGGAATCGACTACCGACTTGAGCGAGGCGAGCAGCACGTTCGACCAGATGTGGCCGACGATGAAGTCCACCTTGTCCGACTCGATCAGCTTGTCGGTTTTCTGTTTGCCGACTTCCGGCTTCTGCTGGTCGTCTTCGTACACGACTTCGACCGGCAGGCCGCCGAGCTTGCGGCCGAGATGATCGAGGCCGAGCTCAAACGAATTGCGCATGTCATTGCCGATGACAGCGGTCGGTCCGCTGAACGTGCTGATGAAACCGATCTTGATGGTTTTCTGCTGAGCGGCGGCAGGCGCCGCGGCGAGCGCAAGCGCGCCCGCGAGTAACAAAGCTTTACGCATGATCGTAACCCTCCCTGGGGCCTTTTGGCCCATTGGCATTGGATTGTAATGTATCGGGCTTGCCGCCAAAAGGTCCACCCGTTTGGCCGCTGTGACGCAACCGTGCGGCGAAATGGCCGGAAATTACGGCAAATGGGCCATGCAACGGCGGCCATTGACCCGCGCGGTGCGCGCCCGGCAGTGTGGCGGCGCGACACTTTGTTGGGCAGCACAGCCGGGGAATAAGACCTTTGTCGAAGGCGCTGGAAAAAACCTACGACGGCATCATCATCGGGGCCGGACACCACGGGCTTATTCTCGGCAGCTATCTCGCCAAAGCGGGGCTGAAGATTCTGCTGGTGGAGCGGCGGCTGACCTATGGCGGCGGGCTTTCGACCCGCGAGGTGACCGCGCCCGGCTTCTACCACAACCTGCACTCGATCAATCATTTCCACATCACCGAGACGCCGTGGTTCAAGGATTTGGAACTTGGCGAACGCGTCACCTACATCACGCCGCGCTACGAACTGGGGCAGGCGCACAAGGACGGCAGCGCGCTGGTGCTGGGGCGCGATCTGGAAGAATCGCTCGCCAACATCGCGCGCTTCTCGAAGAAGGACGCCGCGACGTTTCGCGAGTGGAATCGCAAAGCCGAGAAGATCACCGCAGATATTTTTCTCCCCGAGCGCTATTCCGAGCCGCTGCCGCAAGCCGAACGCGAGGCGCTGCTTTCACGCACGGCGCTGGGCCGCGAATTTTTGGCGATGGCCGCGCGCCAGCCGCTCGATGTCGTGCGTGAATTGTTCGAGAACGAGCACGTGCGGCTTTTGTTTTTGTTCAAGGTGTCGCTGTTCGGCACATGGCTGGTCGATACGCTATCGAAAACCAGCCCGATGGGCTCTGTCATCCGCGCCTTCGATCTGGAGAGCGGCTACCAGCTTTGCCAGGGCGGCTCGTTCAACCTCGCGCGCGGGCTGATGGAGACCTACATCGCCGCGGGAGGCGCTTATGCGCCGCAGGTGCGGATCGACCGCATCGTGATCGAGAACGGCAAGGCGACCGGCATCGCGCTCGACGACGGCCGCACCGTGCGCGCGAAACAGTTCGTCGCCTCAACGCTCGATGTGCATCAGACTTTCGAGAAGCTGATCGGGCGCGAGCAAATGCCGGAAACGTTCCGCCGGAAACTCGACGATTACAAATACACGGCGTGGACGCTGTTCGGCCTGCATCTCGCGCTGCACGAGAGCCCGCGTTTCACGGCGGAAAAATTCGATCCCAACATAAACCGCGCGATGAAATGGAGCATCGGCGCGGAGACGATGGAGGATTTGTTCTCCGCGCATCAGGACGTGCAGGCGGGCCGCGTACCGAAGGTTATCCAGTTCGGCTCCGGGCCGCTCAGCCTGCTCGATCCCACCCAGGCCCCGCCCGGCAAGCACACGACTTACGCTTGGCACGTGATGCCGCTCGAACCCGACACCGGCGGGAAATCCTACGAGACGTTCAAGGAAGAATTTTCCGAGCGCATCATCGAGACCTTCGCGCGCGTCTGCCCGAACATGACGAGCAAGAATATCATCGGACGCTATGCTTACACCGCGCGTGAATACACGCAGGAAATGATCAACATGCGCGGCGGCGACATCTTCATGGGCGCGTTCAACGCTGAGCAGGTGATGTACAACCACTTCGGCTACCGCACGCCGATTCCGAATCTTTACAACGCCGGCTCCGCCGGACATCCCGGCGGCGCGATTTCCGGCGGCTCCGGTTACATCAGCGCCGCCATCATCGCGCGCGATCTTGGGATCAAGCCGTGGTGGACGCCGTGGAGCGCGCGCGAGGCGCTCGAAACGTTGCCAGGCAAGGAGCGCGCGGCATGAGCCAGCCCGACCTGCGAAACGTCGTGTTCCCTTCGCTTTCGGGGCGTGTCGTCATCATCACCGGCGCGGGGCAAGGCATTGGCCGCGTGTTCGCGAAGGCCTTCGGCATGGCGGGCGCCATCGCGGTGATCGCCGAGCGCAACATCGAAAAGGGCGCATCGGTCGCGTCCGAGATCATCGCCGACGGCGGCAAGGCAGTCGCGATCGAGACCGATGTCGCCGATCCGAAATCGATCGAGCGCATGGTCGAGGCGATCGACGGGCAATTCGACCGCGTCGATATTCTCGTCAACAACGCCGGAATTTTTTCGACTTTGGAAATGCGCCCGTTCGATAAAATTCCACTGGAGGAATGGGATCAGGTGCTGCGCGTCAATTTGACCGGGCCGTTTTTGTGCGCGCGCGCCGTGCTGCCCGCCATGCGCCGCGCGAAATGGGGCCGCATCATCAACATCGCGTCGGGTGCGGTGCGGCTCGGACGGCCGAATTATCTGCATTACATCGCGGCGAAATCGGCGCTGATGGGCATGAGCCTGTCGATGGCGCGCGAACTGGGCCCCGACAACATCACCGTCAACGCCATTCTGCCGGGCGCGACCTTCACCGAGATCGAGCGCAAAACGGTCACGCCCGAACAGAAAGTGAAGATCGTTTCCATGCAATGCGTGCCGCGCCCTGAAACCCCGGAAGATCTGGTCGGCGCGGTGTTGTTTCTGGCGTCGGACGCGTCTGCATTTGTCACCGGGCAGAGTATAAATCTCGACGGCGGCGTGACGGGATCGTGAGCATGAACGACACTTCCATCCTCGTCGACAAGCGCGCGGGTTATCGCGTCATCACGCTCAATCGCCCCGACCGGCTGAATGCCTTCAACGAAGCGATGCATCTTGCGCTGCGCGCCGCGCTCGACGATGCCGGGAGAGACGAGAGCTGCCGCGCGCTGCTGATTACCGGCGCGGGCCGCGGATTCTGCACCGGGCAAGACCTCAACGACCGGCTGGCGAAGCCGGGCGAGCAGGTCGTGCTCGGCGGCACGCTGGAGCAGTTTTACAATCCGCTGGTGCGAAAAATTCGCTCCCTCCCGTTTCCTGTCGTCGCAGCGGTAAACGGCGTCGCCGCCGGCGCGGGCTGCAACATCGCGCTCGCTTGCGACATCGTGATCGCCGCGCGCTCGGCGAGTTTTCTTCAAGCCTTCGCACGCGTCGGGTTGATACCGGATTCCGGCGGAACCTGGATATTGCCGCGCCTTGTCGGCATGGCGCGTGCACGCGGCCTCGCGTTGCTGGCCGAGCCGCTCCCCGCCGACAAGGCTGAAAGCTGGGGGCTGATCTGGAAAGCAGTCGACGACGCCGCGCTGATGAGCGAGGCGGAAAAACTTTGCCTGCATTTTGCCGGCGCGCCGACGCAAGGACTGGCGCTGATCAAGCGCGCGCTCGATGCAGCGATGACCAACGGTCTCGATGCACAGCTCGATCTAGAACGCGACTCCCAGCGCGCGGCGAGCCTGACGCCGGATTACGCCGAGGGCGTGCGCGCCTTCATGGAAAAGCGCAAGCCGAACTTCACCGGACGCAAATCGTGACGTTTCCGGCGATCGATATTCACACGCACATCGTGCCGGCGGATATTCCTGCTTACGCGGGAAAACACGGCGGCAAGCAATGGCCGCAGATGTGCGAAGCGCACGACTGCCACCACAAAAGCGTAATGATCGACGGCAAGAATTTCCGCACCGTCACGGATGAGTGCTGGGACATCGAACGCCGCACCGAAGTCATGACGCGCATGGGCATCGCGCGGCAGGTGCTCTCGCCGATGCCGGAACTGCTGTCGTACTGGATGCCGCTCGAAGATGCGTTGGCGCTCGGACGCCACGTCAACGGCGCGATCGCGGACATGGTCGCGCGCGCGCCGGATAAATTCGCCGGCCTCGGCACCGTGCCGATGCAGGACCCCGATGTGGCGGCGCGCGAGCTTGAGCGCGTGATGAAGGACGGTTTCCGCGGCGTCGAGGTGGGAAGCAACATCAACGGCGTCGCGCTCGGCGATCCGCGCTTCGAGGTCTTCTTCGCCGCGGCGGAAGAACTCGGCGCCGCCATCTTCGTGCACGCGCTGCACCCGGCGGGAAAGGAGCGCATCGTTGGCCCGCCGGGACTGATGACCTTCATCGGTTTCCCGATGGACACCGCATTCGCCATCGCCTCATTAATGACTGGCGGCGTCATCACGCGGCATCCGCGCCTGCGTCTGGCGTTTAGTCATGGCGGCGGCGCATTTGCGTCGATCCTGCCACGGCTGGCGCACGGCTGGAGCATCAAGCCGGAATTCGCCGCGCTGATCGGCGCTTCGCCATTCGAGCAGGCGCGCAAATTGTTTTACGACACGCTGGTTTACGATCCCGCCACGCTGCGCTTTCTGATCGAGCGCTTCGGGGTGAGCCAGCTTTGCGTCGGCACGGATTTCCCGTTCGAGGTGTATGAGCGCAAGCCGATTGAGGCGATTGCATCGCTGAAGTTGAACGATAGCGACATCAAGGCGCTGCATCACGACAACGCCATACGCTTTCTGGGCGGGAATATCTGATGCCAAACGCCAGCGTGCGGGCGCTGCGCAGCGTCGAAATCGGCGTTACCGACATGGCAAAGGCGTTGCGCTTCTACACCAATGTCTGGAATCTCTCGGCCGTCGCAGAAATTAACGGCGTGCATTATCTGCGCGGCACGGGCGCATTTCATCACATCCTCGCGCTGCGTCCGATGAGCGAGATAGCGCTCATCCGCATGACGTTCGACGCTACCGACCGCGCCACTGTCGATGCGCTGCATGCGCAAATAAAATCACACGGGCTTTCATCCATCGAGTCGCCCGCCTTGCTCAAGCAGCCGCACGGAGATTACGGTTTCGGTTTCAGAGACGCGGAAGGGCGCAACATCGCGGTGGTCTGCGGCGTGAAGGATCACGCCGATGCCGCCGACAAACCCGACCGGCCACGCAAGCTCTCGCACATCAATCTCAACACCGGCGACAATGACGCGAGCTTCGCGTGTTTCCAGGCGCTCGGCTTCAAGCTATCCGACCACACAAACAAATTCCGCTTCCTGCGCTGCAATGCCGATCATCACAGCATCGTGCTGGCGTTCGGCGGCGGGCCGACGCTCAATCACATCGCGTTCGAAATGCCGGATCTCGATTCGGTGATGCGCGGCGCGGGCCGCATGCGCGACCACGGCCACGGCATCGAATGGGGGCCGGGGCGGCATGGACCGGGACACAACGTGTTCTGCTATTTCGTCGGGCCGGAGGAAATCCCGATCGAATATACCGGCGAGATGCAGCAGGTGGATGATGGCTACCGCACCGGCAAGCCGGAAGACTGGAAGTGGCCGCCGCGCCGCGTAGACCGCTGGGGCGTCAGCGATCCGCCGAGCGAGCGCGTGCATAAAGCCGGATTGCTGTATCGTTTCACGCCGGACGGCTGGCGCATTCACGGCTGAAGGAGAATTTCGTGGCTGACAAATCGCTCCGCATCGGGCTTGCCGGATTGGGCGCTGTCGGCGCCGAAATGGCGCGCCGTCTCGCTGCCGGAATTCCCGGCCTCGTGCTCGCCGCCGTTTCCATGCGCGACCTGGAAAAAGCCCGCCGCGTGTTGCCGGACATCGGGGCTAAGATTGCCGTTCGCAAGCCAACGGAACTCGCGGACGATTGCGACGTCGTGGTCGAATGCCTGCCGCCGCCATTATTTCGTGACGTTGCCATCAGCGCCATCGATAAAGCGCGCATCTTCATGCCGCTCTCGGTCGGGCAATTGCTGGAAAACTGGGATCTGGTCGAGCGCGCCAAGGCGAAAGGCGCGCGCATTCTCGTCCCCACCGGCGGGCTGATCGGCTTCGACGCCGTGCGCGCGGCTGCGGAAGGCACCATCCGCTCGGTCAACATGGTGACGCGCAAGCCGCCGAACGGGCTCGACGGCGCGCCTTATTTGGTTGAGCGCGGCATTTCGCTCGCCAGTCTCGACAAGCCGATGAAGGTGTTCGACGGAACCGCGCGCGAGGGCGCCAAAGGTTTTCCCGCCAACGTCAATGTCGCGGCGGCGCTCAGCCTCGCCGGCATCGGGCCGGACAAGACGCATCTCGAAATCTGGGCCGATCCCGCGCTCAAGCTCAACACGCACCGCATCGAGGTGGACGCCGACACCGCGCGTTTTTCGATGTCGATCGAGAACGTGCCGTCGGAGAATCCGCGCACCGGAAAAATCGTCGCGCTGTCGGCCATTGCGACATTGCGCGGCCTTGTGGCCACGCTGAAGGTGGGGACATAATACGCGCCGGTAAACACAAGGACGGCCGCACCCGTCATAAAAAAGGTTGAACCCAATGTCGCAGTTTTTGTCGCGTTCCAGCACACCCGTTCTCCCGCGTTTCTGTTTTGCCGCCCTCGCCGCCGGCGCACTGCTCGCGTCGCCCGTGCGCGCCGAGGAAATTTCCGTCACCCAATGGGGCCAGAGCCTTTACGGCGCGCCGTTCGCCGTCGGCATGGACAAGGGCCTGTTCAAGAAGGCCGGCATCGACATCACCGGCATCATCGGCTCGGCCGGCGGCGGCACCACCGTGCGCAACATTCTCGCCAGCGCGACGCCGTATGGCGAAGTCGCGTTGCCGGCGGCGCTCGCGGCCGCGCGCGAAGGACTCGATCTCGTCATGGTCAATGTCGGCACGCGCACCATCGCCGAGTCGACGCTGGTGACGATGCCGAATTCCGACATCAAGTCGATCAACGACCTGATCGGCAAAAAGGTGGCTATCACCTCGCCGAAATCCTCCTCGGAAATGATTTTCCTGATGGTGGTCAAGGCGAAGAACATCGATGCCGCGCAGATCACGCGCGTTGCCGCCGGCGGCTATCCGCCCGCGCTCACCATGCTGGAACAGGGCGCCGTTTCCGCCGCGGCATTGATCGAGCCGCTCTCGATCATCCGCAAGGACCGCTATCGCACCGTGCTGGCGGCGAAGGACGTGCTGCCGCCGATGACGACTTCGGTCGGCATCACCACGCGCGATTTTGCCAAAGCCAATCCCGACAAGCTGCGCGCCATCATCGCCGGCCGGCGCGCCGCGGTGGAAGCGATCTACGCCAATCCGGCCGAGACGGCCGCCATCTTGCAGAAGATGTGGAATTTCGATCCGGCGATCGCGAAGGAGGCCGTCAATAACATGATCGGCCCGAAAATGTGGAGCCTCGGCGATTTCAATCTCGCCGAGCTGGAGCGCACCGCCGATGGGTTGCGCCTGATCGGCGAACTCAAGGAAAGCGTCGACTGGAACAAGCTGGTCGATCAGTCCTTCCTGCCCAAGGACCTGCAACGCAAACTGTAACGGTTACGCCGTGACGGTCAGTTCGTGATGGCCTTTGCGCCGGCAGGCAACGCGTCTTCGCCCCCGCCGGGCGAGGGCGTGGTGCATGCGCGTCTGACCGGCGTCTCGCGCTTCTTCGATCTTCCCTCCGGCGCGAAGCTGCATGCGCTCGGGCCCATCGACCTCGACATCAAGCGCGGCGAATTCTTCGGCGTGGTCGGCCCATCGGGTTGCGGCAAGTCCACGCTGCTCGATGTGCTGGCGGGATTGATCTCACCCACCGATGGCGAAGTCTGGTTCGAGGACAAGCGCGTGACCGACGTGCCGGACGGCGTCGGCGTCGTGTTCCAGGAAGACGCCGCGTTTCCCTGGCTCACCGTGCGCGACAACGTCGCATTCGGCTTGCGGCGGGCGGGCTTCGATGCCGCCGAGACCAAGCGGCGGGTGGACTACGCCGTCGGTTTCATGGGGCTGAACGATTTCGCCGGCACCTATCCGGCGCAGCTTTCGGGCGGCATGCGGCAGCGCGTGTGCATCGCGCGCACGCTGGTTTTGCAACCACGCCTCATTCTGCTGGATGAGCCGTTCGGCGCGCTCGACCAGCAGACGCGCCTGCTGATGGGCGACGAATTGTTGCGGCTGTGGCGGGAGACCAATGCCACCGTTCTGCTCATTACCCACGCGCTCGATGAGGCCGCGATGCTTTCCGACCGCGTTGGCGTGATGTCGGCGCGGCCCGGCACGTTCATCGATTTCGTCGAGACCAAATGGCCGCGCGAGCGCGACAGCCGCATTGTCTCCGATCCGCGCTTCGGCGGCATCACCGCGCGTCTATGGGAGAAATTGCGGGTCGAGTCGCTCAAGATCATGGGCACGCAAGCGGGGCACAAATGATAACCCGCGAGGGCTGGATCCGCTTCGGTGTCGTCGCAGCTCTTGTCGCCGCCTTCGAGGCGGCGTGCCGCTTCGGCTTTATTCCGCGCACCGTCGTGATCGCGCCCACCGAAATGGTGGTGAGCCTGTGGCGGCTGATCGAGAGCGGCGAGTACAACGACGATATTTTATCCACGCTGCGAAACGTGCTGGCGTCGTCGCTGCTGGCGGTCGGACTTGGCTTCATGACCGGGGTTCTGATTCATGCGCTGCCGCGCCTGCGCGCCGCCATCGAACCGCTGCTGGCGAGCTACTACGCCATTCCGACCTTCATGTTCTATCCGGTGTTCATCGTCGTGTTCGGCGTCGGCGACCGCGCGATCATCGCCATCGCCGTTCTGCTCTCCATCGTCGCGATGATCACCAGCACCTTGACCGGTCTCGATCGCATTCCGCGCGTGCTGCGCAAGACCGCGCGCATCTACCGCATGAATCTGCCCGCGCGCGCGCTGCTGATCGATCTTCCGGCCGCGGCGCCATATCTCTTCACCGGCATCAAGCTCTCGTTCGCCTATGCCTTCATCGGCGTTATCGCGTCCGAGTTCATTTTGTCCGGCGCCGGTATCGGCTACTCGATTGCCTACACCTATAACAACTTCAACAACCGCAACATGTACGGCCTGATGCTGCTGGTCATCCTGGTGGCGACAATCGCAAACACAGCGCTCGACATGATCGACCGCCGCCTGCAGACGCGGCTGCGGCGGTGATGACATGAAACGAAGCGGCGATTTTATTTTTCTTCTGATCGGCTTGCTGCTCGTCTGGCAGGGGCTGCACTGGCTCGCCGGCGACATCGCGCTTACCTCGCCGGCGCAAACATTCGCGCATCTCGGCAAGCTGCTCGCCACCGCGCGGTTCTGGGAGCACGTCACGGAAACCGCGCGCGCGTTTTCATTCGCAGTGCTGATTTCGTTGATCGGCGGCGTCGGGCTTGGCGCGCTGCTCGGGATCAATCGCACGTCCGGCACGGTATCGGAACCGATTCTGATCGCGCTCTATTCGCTTCCCAAAGTGACGCTCTATCCGCTGGTGCTGCTGTGCTTCGGCCTCGGCATCTCCGCCAAGGTCGCGTTCGGCGCCATGCATGGGCTGATTCCGGTCGCTATCTTCACGATGAAGGCGATCATGCAGATCAAGCCGGTATTCTGGCGCACCGCTCACGCCATGCGCCTCACGCCGCGGCAGATGGCGATGACGGTGGCGCTGCCCGCCGTGTTGCCTGAAGTGATGTCCGGCGCGCGGCTCGGCTTCTCGCTCACGCTGCTTGGCGTGCTGATCGGCGAGATGTTCGCCTCGCAGCGCGGCCTCGGCTTCATGATCACCGCCGCGATGGGCCTCGGCGATATCGCGACCATCATGGCGGTCGCGGTGTTTCTCTCGATCTTCGCGGTCGGCTCGAACGCGCTGCTGCTGATGGTGGACCGCGCCGCGCCACGCTGAAAATCATTTGTATGCAAACGATATTGCCTTCGTAATTCAACGAGATATCATCCTCCAAGCCGCCCCCAATGGCCCGCTGATGTAGGATCGCCGGCATGTTCGACCTCTTCACCGTCAACAAATTGATCGACCTCTGGCTGGCCGAGGACATCGGCCACGGCGATCTCACGGCGCTGTCGATGATCGACGCCGATGCGCGCGCGGCCTTCCACATGAACGCGCGCGAGCCGCTCTCGCTCGCCGGCATCGACGTCGCCGCCGCCTGCTTCAAGCGCTACGACCCCACGGTGGAAACCGAGATTGCCGTGCAGGACGGCACGCGCGTGAAGGCGAAGACGCTGCTGCTGAAAGTGAAAGGCAGCGCACGCAGCCTGCTCACGGTCGAGCGCACGGCACTGAACATCGTGCAGCACCTCTCCGGCATCGCAACCGAAACCGCGCGCTGGATGGACTTGCTCAAGGGCACCAAGGCGCAACTCATCGACACCCGCAAGACGACGCCCGGCCTTCGCATGCTGGAGAAGCACGCGGTGACCTGCGGCGGCGGCGCCAATCACCGGCTCGGCCTCGATGGCGGCGTGATGATCAAGGACAACCACATCGCCGTCGCCGGCTCCATCACCAAGGCCATCGAGCGCGCGCGCAGCCGCGTGCCGGGCCTCATCAAGATCGAATGCGAATGCGACCGGCTCGAACAGGTGCATGAGGCGGTGGCGGCGAAAGCCGACATCATCATGCTCGACAACATGACGCTCGACGCGATGCGCGAGGCGGTGAAATTCGTCGCCGGGCGAATTCCGCTGGAAGCTTCCGGCGGCGTGAAGATCGACACTGTGCGCGCCATCGCCGAAACCGGCGTCGATTACATCTCGTCGAGCAAGATGATCCAGTCCTCGCCCGCGGTCGATATCGGGTTGGACGAGGCGTAAGGCATGAAGCCCGCGCCGTTCATCCACCACGTTCCGAAGACCATCGAGGAAGCGCTGGCGATTCTCGCCGAAGTCGCGCCGCAGGACGGCCGCGTGCTGGCAGGCGGGCAGAGCCTCGTACCGATCATGGCGTTCCGCATGGCGCGGCCCGCGCATCTCGTCGACATCAACGAGGTCAAAGGGCTGGACAAGCTTGCCGTCGAAGGCGGCAAACTGGTTATCGGTGCGCGCGTGCGCCACGCGGCGTTCCACAAGAATGTCGTGGATGGTCCACTCGGCAAGCTGCTCACTTACGTCGTGCGCCACATCGCGCATTATCCCATCCGCATGCGCGGCACGTTCTGCGGCAGCCTGGCTCACGCCGATCCTGCATCGGAGTGGTGCCTGGTGGCGGCGACGCTTGGCGGCGAAATCATCGCCAAGAGCAAACGCGGCGAGCGCGTGATTGCGGCTGCGAATTTCTTTGAAGGCATCATGTCCACGTCGCTGGCCGAGGACGAACTGCTGGCCGAGGCGAGGCTGCCGTTGCTGCCCGCCGACGCGAAATTCGGCTTCTACGAATTCAACCGCCGCGCCGGCGATTTTGCCATGGCCGCAGCGCTGGTCACCTATCGCGTGGCAGGCGGCAAGATCGCGGATGCGCGCGTCGGTGTCGGCGGCGCCGAGGACCGCCCGCGCCGGATTCCCGAAGCCGAAGCCGCACTGAACGGCAAGGCTGCCGGCGATGAAGCTTTCCGCGCGGCTGCGGAAGCGGCGGCGAAAGCCGTGGACCCGCTGGAAGATGTCCAGACCAGCGGCGAATACCGGCGCGATCTCGTCCGCGCCGTGGTGCGCCGCGCTTTGGAGCACAGCGCATGATGCTCAACTCATTTCCCGCTCGTCCCCGCGAAAGCGGGGACCCAGGGCAGCAGTCACATCCCCTGCGATCACGCCACTGGATTCCCGCTTGCGCGGGAATGAGCGGAGTGTGGATAAAGCCATGAGCGCGCCCACCAAAGGCTCCGGCACAACCTGGGTCGGCCGCGCCATTCGCCGGCTGGAAGATCCCGCTCTGGTCACCGGACAGGGCCGCTTTACCGCGGATTTGCCCGCCGCGCACTGGGTGCGTTTCGTGCGCAGTTCGGTCGCCGTCGGAAAAATCACCAACATCGCAGCGCCGGAAGGCGCGCACGTCATCACCGCCGCCGATCTGAAGGGCGTGAAGCGCATCCGGCCGATGCTGCACAAGTTCAATTACATCCCCGTCGAGCAGCCGATCCTGGCGGAAGATGTCGTGCGCTTCGTCGGCGAACCGGTCGCAGCCGTGGTCGCAATGAGCGAAGAAGAAGCCGAAGACATCGCCGACCAGATCGAGGTTGAGATCGCCGAAACAAAACCGCTGGTCGATGCGCGCGACGCAATCGCCAAGGGCGCGACGCTGGTGCATGCGCAGGTGCCGATTAACGTGATCGTCGAAGGTAAAGTGAGAACCCCGGATTTCGACGCTACGTGGAAAGGCGCGCACAAAATAATCAAAGTGGACGCGCGCTCGCGCCGGCAGAATGCAACGCCAATGGAAGCGCGCGCCGGTCACGCGATCTACGAAGCTTCGACCGGCCGCGTCACCTTCACCTGCACGACGCAAATGCCGCATCTCATGCGCACGGCAATCGCCGATGTGCTGGGATTTCCCGAATCCGATCTGCGCGTGATCGCGCCCGATGTCGGCGGCGGCTTCGGACAGAAAATGTCGCTCGCCCCTGAATACGTCGTGCTGGTGTGGCTGGCGCGCAAATTCAAAAGCTCGTTTGCCTGGACCGAGGATCGCCGCGAAAATCTGATCGCCGGATTCCACAGCCGTGACCAGCACGTCACGCTCGAAGGCGCATTCGACAAAAATGCGAAACTCGTCGCGCTCAACGCCGACATCCTTGCCAACATCGGCGCCTATTCGTGCTTCCCAACCACCTGTGGCGTCGAACCGCTGATGGCGATGGCGGAAATGCCGGGGCCGTACGACGTGCGGCAATACGCCTGCCTCTCGCGCGGCGTCATCACCAACACCTGCCCGATGGCGCCCTATCGCGGCGTATCACGCCCGGTCATTACGTTTGTGCTCGAACGCCTGATGGACAAGGCCGCCGCCGCGTTCGGCATCGATCCGATCGAGATTCGCCGCCGCAACCTGATCGATAAATTTCCCTACACATCGGCGATGGGTCTCGTGTTCGACGAAGCTACCTACAAGCAGACGATGGAAATGGCAGTCGAGCACATCGGCCTCCCCGCATTTCGAGTGCGGCAGAAAGAGGCGCGCGCAAAGGGCCGCCATCTTGGCATTGGCTTTGCAACCTTCTCCGAGCGCACCGGCTATGGCAGCCCGGCGTTCGCCGCGCGCGGCATGGAAATCACCCCCGGCTGGGAGACGGTCATCTTGTCGATTGACCCATCCGGTTTCGTCGAGGCGCGCATCGGCTCCTCGCCGCACGGGCAAGGACTGCGTACGACGCTGGCGCAGATCATCGCCGATGAACTCGGCATCACGCCGCAACTTATTAAAGTGATCCACGGCGACACCGACCGCGCGCCATACGGCTGGGGCACATTCGCCAGCCGCTCGCTGGTGATTTCCGGCGGCGCGACCCTCATTGCCGCGCGCAAGGTGCGCGCCAAGCTGATCAAAATCGCCAGCCACATGCTGGAAGCGGCGCCCGAGGACATCGTGCTGGAAGACGGCGCCGCGAAAGTGGCGGGCACCGACCGCAGTATCAGCATCGCGAAAATGGCGCGCGAGGCCTATCACCAGACGCACCGTTTCAAGGGCGAGATTGAACCCGGCATCACCGAGACCGGAACTTACGATCCGCCCGGCACGTTTTCCAACGCCTGCCATGTCGCCATCGTCGATGTCGATGTGGAAACCGGCCGCGTCGCAGTCGAAAAATTCCTGGTTGCGGAGGATGCCGGTCTCATCATCAATCCGATGATTGCCGATGGGCAGGTGCATGGCGGCATCGCGCAGGGCATCGGCAACGCACTGCTGGAAGAGATCATCTACGACTCGGACGGCGGGATTCTCACCGCGACGCTCGCTGATTATTTGCCCCCGACCGCGCACGAAATTCCGCCGATCGAGTTGCATCACATCGAAACGCACACCAGCGCGTCCATCACCAAGGCGAAGGGCCTCGGCGAAGGCGGCACCATCGGCGCGCCCGCCGCCGTTATCAACGCGATCAACGACGCGCTCTCGCCGTTCGGCGTTTCCATCGACGAAATGCCGGCGACGCCGCAGCGCATCCGCGCGGCATTGCGCGCAGCGGGGGAAGCGGCATGACCGAAAAATCCAACATCACGCTCAACATAAACGGGCGCAATCACGCTATCGGAGTCGAGCCGCGCCGCACGCTCGCCGACGCCATCCGCGAGGATTGCGGGCAGACCGGCACTCATATCGGCTGCGAGCACGGCGTCTGCGGCGCCTGTACCGTGATCGTGGACGGCGAACCGGTGCGCTCGTGCCTGATGTTCGCCGTGCAGGCGGCGGGTAAAAAAATTCGTACCGTCGAGGGTCTCGCCAAAGGCGACGAGTTGCACCCGATGCAGCGCGCCTTCATGGAGCACCACGGCCTGCAATGCGGCTTCTGCACGCCGGGATTCCTGATGCTCGCGGTCGGCGTGCTGGAGCGCGAACCGGACATCAGCAACGAGGACTTGCTCGACGTGCTGGCGTCGAACCTCTGCCGCTGCACCGGCTACCAGAACATCATCAAAGCGGTGCGCGCCGCCGCCGCCGAGATGCGCGGCGCGCGCTGATGGGCAAGGGCTTCATCGGCCGTTCGGTGCCGCGGCTGGAGGACCGGCCGCTGCTCGAAGGCCGGGGGCGCTTCGCGGCGGATATTTCTTTTCCCGATCAGCTTCACATGCGCGTGGTGCGCTCCTCGCACGCGCATGGAAAAATTATGTCCATAGACGCTGACGCCGCCCGCGCGATGCCCGGCGTGCATGCAATATGGACCGCGCAGAACGTAACCGAAATTCCACCCATCGATTTTCGTCTCACGCCGGTGAAAGGACTTGAGCCTTACCGGCAGCGCGTGCTGGCGACGGAGCGCGTCCGCTATGTCGGCGAGCCGGTCGCGGTGATCTTCGCCGAGAGCGCCTATCTCGCCGAGGACGCCGCCGAGCAGGTCGTGGTCGAGGTGGAAGAACTGCCGGTCGTTTTGCGTGCTACTCAAAAGCCGGCTGAATTCGCGCCGAGCCTGACCACCGAACCGGTTGTGATCCGGAAAGGCTACGGCGACGTGGATGCCGCATTCAAGACCGCGCACGGCGTCGTCGAACTTGAACTCTCCATCGGGCGTCACTCCGGCGTTCCGATGGAAACGCGCGGCGCCATCGCGCGCTATGACGCCGCCCGCGACATGCTGGAAATGTACGGCGCGGCGAAAGTGCCTCACTGGAACCGCGACCAGATCGCGCGCCTGCTTGGCCGCGCGCCTGCCTCGGTTAATCTCTTCGAGGGCCATGTCGGCGGCGGCTTCGGCATTCGCGGCGAACTTTATCCGGAGGACGTGCTGGTTTGCGCCGCCGCGTTGCGTTTCAAGCGGCCGGTGAAGTGGATCGAAGACCGCCGCGAACATCTCCTCGCCGCCAATCACTCGCGCCAGCAGACGCACCGCATTCGCGCCGCCATTGACCGGGCTGGCCGCATTCTCGCCATCGACGATGACTTCTTTCATGACCAGGGGGCATATGTCCGCACCCACGGCGCGACGGTGCCCGATCTTGCCGCCGCCATGCTGCCCGGCCCCTATCGCGTGCCGGCCTATCGCGCGGCGGGACACATCCGCCTCACCAACAAGACACCGGGCGGCACCTATCGTGCGCCGGGACGCTTCGAGAGCACCTTTGTGCGCGAGCGGCTGCTCGATGCCATCGCGGCTAAGGTAAAAATCGATACGGTCGAAGTGCGGCGGCGCAATCTGATCGCAAGCGCCGAGATGCCATACACGCTCGGCCTCGACACGCTCGGCACCAAGATCGTTTATGACTCCGGCGATTACGCACGGCTGCTCGACAAGGCGCTCGCCGGCATCTCGTGGGAAAAAACGCAGGCACAACTGAAAAAACGCCGCGCAGCGGGCGAGCGCGTCGGTCTCGGACTCGCGATGTTTGTGGAAAAAAGCGGGCTCGGGCCATCCGATCTGGTCCGCATCGCGGTCGAGCCGTCCGGCGAGATCGAGGTCGTCACCGGCTCGGCCTCCGTCGGTCAGGGCATGGAGACCGTGCTGGCGCAAATCTGCGCCGACACGCTTGGCGTCGACTACGCACGCGTGCGCATCATTCACGGCCAGACCGACCGCATCGAACAGGGCGGTGGCGCTTATGCGTCGAGAGTCACGGTGATGACCGGCGAGGCGACGCGGCGCGCAGCGGCGGCGCTGCGCGAGATGGCGCTCAACGTCGCGGCGGGCCTGATGCAAACCACGCCCGCCGCGCTCGACATCGCGAACGGCGAAATCACGCGCAAGGACCGCACCGGCGCATCCATGCAAATAGGCGATGTCGCGCTGGCGATGTCGAAAAATTCCGAACGGCTGATCGCGGAAGGCTTCTACGAATACAGCCACATGGTTTACCCGTATGGCCTGCACATCGCGCAACTGCGCGTGGATGCCGAGACCGGCGGCGTGGCAATCGAGCGCTATCTCGTCGCCTACGACATCGGCCGCGCGGTCAATCCGATGCTGATCGAAGGCCAGATCGTCGGCGGCGTGGCGCAAGGTTTAGGCGGCGCGCTGTACGAGGAATTTCTCTACGACGACAACGGCGAGCCGCTCTGCGTCAACTTCGCCGATTATCTGATGCCGACGGCGAACGAAATTCCGCGCGTCGAGATAATCCTCACCGAAGACGCGCCGAGCCCGCTCAATCCGCTCGGGTTGAAAGGCGCGGGCGAAGCTGGGGCCAACGCCGTGGGCGCTGCCATCGCCGCCGCCATCGACGATGCGTTGCAGATGCCAGGCGCGGTGACTCAGCTTCCCGTCTCGCCGCAGCGGCTAAAAGCAATCATGCAGAAGAAAGTTTGACGCTCAGGTCAGCTTGGTCAGAAGCTTCCCGATTGCGCGCTGTTCTTCCGGAGTCAGCGGCGCCAGCGTCGCCGCGGTAATCTCGGCGGCCACCTTCACAGCCACCTCCGTCACCTGCCGTCCGCGCTCGGTGAGCGCAACGTCCATGCGGCGGCGGTCCTTCGGATCGTCGGAGGTGATGACGAAGCCGCGCACGCGCAGCCGGTCGACCACGCCCTTGATTGTCGCGGCGTCGAGATAGATCAGCCGGCCGAGATGGTTCTGCGAGCACGGCCCCACTTCCAGCAGCTTGGCGAGCGCCGCGAACTGCGTCTGCGTCAAATCCTCGACCATGCGCGAAGTGAATATCGAAGTGTGCCGCTGCATGGCGACGCGCATCAGGAAGCCGGGCTGGATGTCGAGCAGATAGCCGGACGCTTCGGCGGGCTCCACCTTGCCGGGCAGCACTTTGAGCTTTTCACGCCGCAACATCAGAAAGCGCCTTTCAATGAAATCATACGCCGGTCTTTTCATGCGGCGAAAGGGATAAATTCGGGTTCTACATGCCCCGTCCGACTTTATACCGTTAGATAAGCGCGCTGTACGTCCACGTTCTCGGCCAGCTGCGGCATCGTTCCCTGCCAGCGAATCTGCCCCTTCTCCAGCATGTAGACCCGGTCCGACACCAGTTGCGCGAAGTGCACGTTCTGTTCGGAAAGGAGGATCGACAGCCCTTCTTTTTTCAGCTCGATGATGGTGTTGGCCATCTGCTCGACGATGAGCGGCGCGACGCCTTCCGACGGTTCGTCCAGCAATACGAGAAGCGGATTTCCCATCAGCGTACGCGCCACCGTGAGCATCTGCTGTTCGCCGCCGCTCATACGCCCGCCGGGGCGGTTCGGCATCTCGGCGAGATTGGGAAACAGCGCGAACAGTTTTTCCGGCGACCAGGTTGGGGCGGGCGTACCGTCGGAGAAAGTGCGCGGCGGCTGGCGGCCGATGTCGAGATTTTCCGTCACGGTGAGATCGACGAATATCCGCCGGTCCTCCGGCGTAAATCCAAGACCGAGCCGCGCAATTTCGAACGGCTTGAGGCGCGAGATGTCGCGGCCGTTGAAATGCACGGCGCCCTGGCGTTGCGCGATCATGCCCATCAGGGCCTTGATGGTCGTCGATTTTCCGGCGCCATTGCGGCCCATCAGCGCCACCACTTCGCCGCGCCCGACCTCGAAGTTCAAATCGTAAAGAATGCGCGCGGCGCCGTAGAACGCACTCAGGTTTTCGACCTTCAGCATGGCTCCGTTTGTTACGTCGCTCATGTCGCCGCTCCCGCGCGCGCGAAGGTCTTGCCGGTGCCGAAATAAACTTCCCGCACCTGCGGATTGTCGCGGATCGACTTGGCGTTGCCGTCGGCAATTAATTTACCCCGCGCCAGCACGATGATGCGGTCGGCGAAGGCAAACACCACGTCCATCGAATGCTCGGTAAACAGCACTGAGATGCCACGCTCGACCACCAGCCGTTTCACCAGCGCGATGAGATCGTTGCGCTCACGCGGCGCCATCCCGGCGGTCGGCTCATCCATCAGCAGCAGGCGCGGATCGTTGGCGAGCGCGATGGCAAGTTCGATTCTCTTGACGTCGCCATAGGCGAGTTCGCGGCTCGGGCGGTCGGCGGCTTCATGCATGCCGACCTGATGCAGCAAGTCGAGCGCGCGCTCGCGGTGCCGCGATGCCGCCGGTTTCCAGAGGCGAAACGTTTCGCCGGCGTGCGAAATCAGCGCCATCTGCACGTTCTCAGCCACCGTCATCGACCCGAACGTCGCCGTCACCTGGAACGTGCGACCGACGCCGAGCCGCCAGATGTCACGCGGCACGAGTCCTGTGAGATTTTTCTCCTCGAACCAGATGCTGCCGGAATCCGGCGCCAGCTGGCCGTTGATCATGTTGAAGCAGGTGGATTTGCCCGCGCCGTTCGGGCCGATCATGGCGAGAAACTCGCCACGCTTGACCTCGAAGCTCACTTCGTTGACGGCGCGCACGCCGCCAAACGCTTTCGACAGGCTGCGGATGGAAAGATCGCTCATGGCTGATCCTTCCGCCGCGGGGCGAATTTCGCCAGCGCGCCGACAATGCCACTGGGGAACGCGAGCACGAGAAGCAGAATTATTCCGCCAAGCATCGCGCGCCAGAATTCGGTCTGCCGCATGATCGTGTCTTGCAGCGTCGCGTAAACCGAAGCGCCGACGATGGGTCCGGTGAGCGTCTGGATACCGCCAAGTAGCACCATGACGAGGCCATCGATGGAGCGCCCAACGCCGATCGTCTCTGGCGAGATCGAGCCCTTGGCGAAAGCGAAAATCCCGCCGCCGACGCCGCACACCGCGCCGGCAATCGCGAAGGCCAGCCAGTGCACGCGTTTGACGTCGATGCCTATGGCTTCCGCACGCAACGGAGAATCGCGGCCCGCGCGCATGGCGTAACCGAACGGCGCGAACAGAAATCGCCGCAGCAGCAGGACGCCGATCACCGCAAGGGCGAGCGTGAGCAAGTAGAAAGTCTCGCGCGTGTCGAACGGCGCGGTCGGCCATACGCCGACGACGCCGTTGGAGCCGCCGGTCAATCCTTCCCACTGGAACACCGCCGCCCAGACGATCTGCGCAAACGCAAGCGTGAGCATCGCGAGATAAACGCCCGAGAGGCGAACCGCGAACCAGCCGAACAGCAGCGCGCCGAGCAACGCCAGCAGCGGCGCGGCGGCGAGACCGAGAAGCATCGGCGCCGCCAGCCATTTCACCAGCAGCGCCGTGCCATAGGCTCCGAGCCCGAAATAAGCCGCATGGCCGAACGAATGCATGCCGCCCGGTCCCATGATGAAATGCAGGCTGGCGGCGAACAGCACCGCGATCAGCACGTCGACGCCGAGCACCAGTACGTAAGGCGAGTCTTGCGCGATCAGTGGCATGTAGATCAGCACGGCCAACACCGTAACTCCGGCAAGCTTGAGCCCGCGCGTTGCCGGACGGATCGGCTCTTCCGGTTCGGCAACGCTGCGCACCGCGCCCTGCTCGCGCCCGAGCAATCCGTAGGGCCGCGCGATCAGCACCACCGCCATCACCAAAAATTCGGCGACCAGCGTCATCTTTGAAAAGTTCACCGAGAAACCGCCGAAATCGACGACGCCGATGGCGATGCACAGCGCCTTCACTTCGGCGATGAGAACGGCGGCCAAATAAGCTCCGGTGATCGAGCCCATGCCGCCAACCACCACGACGACGAAGGCATCGCCGATGACAGTCAAATCCATCGCCAGGTTCGCCGGCTCGCGCGCCACCTGCAACGCGCCGCCGAGACCCGAGAGAAACGAGCCGAGCGCGAATACCGCCGTGAACAGCACCGCCTGATTGACGCCGAGCGCACTGACCATTTCGCGGTCCTGTGTCGCCGCGCGCACCAAGCGTCCAAACCGCGTGCGTGCCAGCGCAAAGTGCAGCACGATCAGCACCGCGGGCCCGATGAAAATCAAAAACAGATCGTATGTCGGCAGTTGCCGGCCCAGCACCTCGACGGCGCCGCGCAGGCCCGGCGCGCGCGGTCCGAGCAGATCTTCCGGTCCCCACAGCCAGAGCGTTGCATCGTTGATGACGAGCACCAGCGCGAAGGTTGCGAGCAACTGAAATAATTCGGGCGCGCGGTAAATCCGCCGCAGCAGCAAGACCTCGATCACCGCCCCGATGATGCCGACGATGATCGCGGTGGCGATGATACCGCCCCAGAAACCGAGCATGCCGCCGACCACGGTCGCGAACGAATAGGCGATATAGGTCCCCACCATGTAGAGGGACCCATGCGCGATGTTGACGATGCGGGTGACGCCGAAAATCAGCGAGAGTCCGGCCGCGACGAAGAACAGGCCCGACGCGGCGGACAAACCATTTAACGCTTGGAAAAGGAATGAGCTCATGGCCGGGAAGTCACCTCTCCCCGCACGCGCGGGGAGAGGTTAGCTAAGCACATTCTGCCGACGCTGCTTACGGTGCCGGGCGAAGCTTCTTCACTTCGGCATCGGAGGGCAGCACGCTGGCGCCGTCGACATACTTGAAGTCGACCATCACGCCCTTGCCGCCTTGCAGCGCGATCTTGCCGACATATGCGCCCATCGTCGCCTGATGGTCGCTGGCGCGATAGACAAACGGCCCGAACGGGCTGTCGACTTTCAGGCCCTTGAACGCAGCGATCAGCTTGTCGGTATCGGTTGAGCCCGCCTTGGCGATGCCGGCGGCGAGCGACTTGAAGGTGACGTAACCGACGATGGAGCCGAGGCGCGGATAGTCGTTGAACTTCTTCTGGTAGGCCGCGACGAAGGCCTTGTGCTCGGGCGTGGTGATCTTGTCCCACGGATATCCGGTCACGATCCAGCCGACCGGCGATTCATCCTTGAGCGGATCGAGATATTCCGGCTCGCCGGTGAGCAAGCTCACCACCGTGCGGTTCTTGAACAGGCCGCGGGTGTTGCCCTCGCGCACGAACTTGGACAAGTCGGCGCCGAACAACACGTTGAAGATGGCGTCGGGCTTGGCGTCGTCGAGCGCCTGCACCACCGCGCCGGCATCGACCTTGGTCAGCGGCGGAGCCTGTTCGGTGACGAACTCGACGTCCGGCTGTGCCTTCTTAAGCAGCGTCTTGAAGTTTTCGGCGGCCGACTGGCCGTATTCGAAGTTGGGATAGACCAGCGCCCAGCGCTTTTTCTTCGCCGCCACAGCGGCGGGAATCAGCATCGCCACCTGCATGTAAGTCGAGGCACGCAGACGGAAAGTGTAATTATTTCCGTTCTGCCAGGTGATCTTGTCGGTGAGCGGCTCGGCGGCGAGGAAGAACACCTTCTTCTGGCCGGCGAAATTCGTCACCGCGAGACCGATGTGCGAGAGGAACGTGCCGGCGATCATGCTGACGCCTTCGCGCGTCACCAGTTCCTCGGCGGCGCGCACGGCGTCGCCCGGATTGCCGCCGTCGTCGCGCGAGATCACTTCCAGCTTCTTGCCAAGCACGCCGCCCTTGGCGTTGACCTCGTCGATCGCCATTTCCCAGCCCTTCTTGTAGGGGTCGAGAAACTGCGGCTGCATCTTGTAGCTGTTCAGTTCGCCGATCTTGATCGTGCCTTGCGCGGATGCCGACTGGGCAAACGCGACAGTGCAGACACCAGCGAAAGCAATTTGCAGAAATTGACGCGTCGTAATCATGACCAACTCCCCTGCGTATGGCGACCGCGTCCTGCGCGGCGCACGCGTTGATTGACGAAGCACCGAATAGATCGCCTCCCGGCCAGGCGAATTAGTTTGTATGCAAATGGTCTTTGCACCGCCTGTCAAGCGAGCCGCGCCGGACGGCGGCATTTGTGACGTTTCGGCGCACCCCGGTCACGGCGCGAAAACCGTGATCTTCACCGGCGTGCAATTGTAGCCGTTGCAGGCGTTCAGCACATCGAGCGGGCAATTCGAAAGCCCGACCAGGCAGTCCATCAGCGCCTCGAACTCGATGTAATCGCCGGGTTTTGATACCGGTTCGCCGATATGCCAGCGGTGCTGCTTGCAGTCGTGCTGGTAGTTCATGAACAGGTCCATGGTGTCCGGCACGTCCTCGGGCAACAACCCGTAGGGCGCGATCGCCTTGGAAATAATTTCGTGGCAGCCGTCGCGCGGACCGAACCCGAATGTCTCGTACAGGAAGCGGTTGCACATCCGGTTGTGGGTGTCGTGGATGCCTTTGGGTTCCGGCGTCTCCTCGACGATTTTCATCATCGGACGGCAGATCGTCGACATCAGCGTATCGCCGATGGTGAGACTGTCACGCGGAATGTAGGTCTCGCCCGGCTTCGGGATGTAGCGCGTGCGTGAATAAGAGGTTGAGAGTTTCTCGCGCAAGTTTGCGAGATTAAACAGCGCCATGTCGACGACCTGTTTTCCTTCCAGGTCGGTCACGCGAAACAATTGCCCGGTTTTCACCTCCACCGCCAATCCGGTTTTCGGCGGCATGACTTTTTCAAACACCGTCTTCATCGTCGCACTCCCGTCAACGAAAACTCATCCGGCACTTGCGTCGTAATTTTTCTCAGCGGTCGCGGAAGCGGTCCATCAGCGCCTTGTCCTGTCCGCCATCGACCTCGATCATGGTGCCGTTGACCATGTGCATCAGCGGCGACGCCAGCATGACGACCAAGTTCGCAACTTCTTCGACTTCCGCGATGCGGCCCATCGGGATCGACGCCGGAGCGAGCTTGTCGGCTTCCTCGTAGGAAATCTTCATGTCGCGCGACATCGCCTTCACCAGACCCGCCCAGCGCTCGGTGCGCACCGGGCCCGGATTGACCGCGCAGAAGCTCACGTTGTGGCGGCCGTATTGCCCGGCGAGCGAGAGCGTCAAATTTTGTCCCGCCGCATTGGCCGCGCCCGGACAGATTTCCCAATAAGACGGCTTCACGCCGTCGTTGCCGATCAGGTTCACCACGCGCCCGCCGCCCTGCTTGACCATGATGGGAAGCACGTAACGCAAGCAGCGCACGTAGCCCATGAACTTGAGCTGCAGACCCTTGTCCCAGTCGTCTTCCGTCAGATGCTCGATCACGCCGCCCGCCGCCGAACCGGCGTTGTTGATCATCAGGTCGATGCGGCCGAGTGCTTTCGCGCCCTGCTCGACGAAATTCTTGGCGTCGGCATCGCTGCGCAAATCGGCGGGAATCGCGACGATCTTGCGTCCGGTTTCCTTGGCGATTTCCTTCGCGGTCGCTTCCAGCGGCTCCTTGCGGCGGGCGCAGATGGCGACATCGACGCCTTCCCGCGCCAGCGCGAGCGTGATGCCCTTGCCAATGCCTTCGCTGCCGCCGGTCACCAGCGCGGTCTTGCCCTTGAGCTTGAGATCCATTGGAAATCCTCCCGTGTTTGTTTTTAGCGTGCCGCCGGCTTGTGCGCGAGCCAGCGGCCGCCTTCCGCGGCGGCGAATAATTCCTCCAACGCGGCGTTGAATTTGTCCGGCTCCTCGCTCGTGATGGTGTGGCCGGAACGCGGGATCACCATAAGACCCGCGGTCGGAACCGTGCGCCGCAGATAAATGCTGGCATCGACACACCACTCGTCCTCATCGCCGACGATGACCAGCAGCGGCGGCAAAAATTTCTTCAGATCGGCTTCCATTTCCCACAGCGTCGGCCGCTTCGCCTGCAAGCCGATCATGGTGAGCGAATGGCCAGTGGCAGAATGTTCGCTCAGCATTTTAGCAAACTCGGCATAACCGCGCGGGTCTTTGTTCTTTTGCGCCTGCCGCGTCGGCCCATCGGCGTAGCGCCGCGCGGCTTCCTCCATGCCGACATCGGCAAACATCTTGCCGGTTTCGCGCGAGGCGGCGCGCGCCTCCTCGACCTTTTTCGGATCGGGGCTGGAGCCATAACCGCAGCCGGCGGCGGTCACCGAAATGCAGCGCTTGGGATATTGAATGCCAACGTGGAGCGCTGTCGCAGCGCCCATCGAGTGGCCGACGATGTGCGCTTTGTCGATTTTCAGCGCGTCCATCACCGCGATCACGTCGTCACGGAACAGGTTCTGACTATATTTGCCGGCGTTGTCCGGCACGTCGGACGGCGGGTAGCCGCGCTGGCTGTAGGTGACGCAGTGGTGTGCGCGCGCGAAGTAACGAAGCTGCGGCTCCCAGGTGCGGTAGTCGGCAGCGTATTCGTGAACGAAAACAACCGGCGTGCCGGTGCCGGCTTCTTCGTAATAGAGCCGTATGCCATCGGGTGTCGTGATATGCGGCATCTCGTCTCCCGCGACCTGACCTTCATTTATTTGCACACAAATGAAACCGGAGTAAAGTCGCCTTCACGTCGCGGCAAATTACAAACCGCCGCGCGCAAAAGAGAAACCGCCGCACGGATTGTCTAATCCGCGCGAAACGGGCCCAATAGCTTAAACGGACGCAACGTCCACCAGGGGGAAGCAGTCATGTTGTTTTTGCCGATGATGTCTCGCCGCCGTATCGCCACGCTTGCCGCGGCGCTCGCTTTCACCGTTGCCGGCATGGCTACGCCACACGCGCAGCAGCTGCCGAAGATCACCGTCTCCAGCCTGACGCTGCCGGTGTTCAATCCGCTGGTGTGGAACATCATGAAGGCGCAGGGCTTCGACAAGAAGCACGGCTTCGAGCTCGACGCCAAAGCCTATCCCTCGATCTCGGCGTTCTATGCGGCCTTCGCCACCGGCGAAACCGAAGTACTGATCGGCGGGCCGACGATTCTGCAGAAGCTCTATCAGGAAGGCGTTCCGGTCCGCATCATCGCTACCGGCTTCACGCTCGCGGACCTCGTGATCTTCACCAAGGACGACAAGATCAAGTCGCTCGCCGATCTGAAAGGAAAGCAGCTCGCCGTCGACATGGGCGGCTCTCAATTCCAGGTCACCAAGATGTATCTCGCGGCCAAGGGAATCGATCTCGGCAAGGACATCACCGTCGTCAACGCCAATTTCGCCGTCGCGCGCGCGCAGCTTGAAGCCGACCGCGTCGAGGCCGCATTGGTGATCGAACCGCTCGCCAGCATCATCATGAAGCAAAATCCAAGCTGGAAGATCATCTTCAACGGCGCGGCGGGCTGGAAGGAAATCACCGGCCAGGACGGCTGGGAAATCGTCACCGCGATGCGCGCCGACGCGATCGCGAAAAATCCGAACGCACCGAAGATGCTGCTCGCCGCGTTGCAGGACGTCGCAAAGTTCATCACCAGCAACACTGACGACGCCGACAAGATCGCCAATGAGACGCTCAAACTGCCGCCCGGCATTCTCAAGGCGGCGGTGGAGAGCAAGCGCCTGAACATGATAATTCAGCCGGCCTGGGATCCCGCCACGCGTAAATCCATCACCGACATGATGGAGCGCGCGGTGAAGGCCGGGTTCTATCCAGCCATGCCGGACGCAAAGATCATCTACGCCCCATAAGCGTGTGAGCATGTCATAGGAAGATGATTCAGGAGCATCGAGAGCTTGCCGTCGATCCGCGTTTTCCACGGCAGACTCTCGTCTCCGTTCTGGTCTTTTGCATCGTCTGGGAAATCCTCTCTTACCTGGCGCCGTCGCTCGGCATTCCGGCGTTCGCGATTCCGAGCTTCGTGCGCATCGGGCAGAGCCTGCTCACCATCACGCCGATTGACGTAGCCGTGACGCTGGCGCGGGTCATCGGCGCGCTCATCGTCTCCTTCGTGCTTGGGCTCGCGCTGGCGATGGCGATGTACAGCTCGCGCAGCCTGGAAAATTACCTGCACCCGATGATCCGCCTGTTCATGGCGGTGCCGGTGGTGTCGTGGATTTTGTTCGCCGTGCTGTGGTTCCGCGGCGTTGAATTCCGCATCGGCTTCGTGCTGCTCGCCGTCTGCGGTCCGGTTTTCCTGATCGACTCGCTCGATGCCATGCGTGGCGTGCCGCGCGATCTGCGCGGCATGATGCGCTCGTTCCGCCCCACCACGCTGCAATTTTTCATCAAGCTGATGCTGCCCGCCATCGTGCCGAGCATCATCACCAGCTGGAAGATTAATCTCAGCCTCGCCATCCGCGTCGTCACCATCGCCGAGCTGGTCGGCGCGGTGACCGGCATTGGCCATCAACTGGCGGTGGCGCAGGAATTATTCTCGGTCGCCGACGTATTTGCCTGGACGCTGGTGCTGGTGGCGCTGCTGTTCCTGCTCGAAGCTTTGGTGATCCGCATCGAGAGCCGGCTGTTGCGGTGGCGGCCATGAGCAGTCCGCCTCCCATCGAAGTGCGGCAGTTGCGGAAAGTTTTTCATCAGGCCACCAGCGGACAGGCCGTCGTCGCCATCGAGCGGCTGGATATCCGCATCGAGCCACGCGAAGTGGTTGCCATCGTCGGGCAGACCGGCTGCGGCAAGTCGACTTTTTTCGATCTAATGATCGGACTGGAAGCGCCGACGGAAGGCTCCATCGTCATCGGCGACAAGACGCCATATGGCGACTTCGATCATTTCCGCGGCCAGATCGCGACGGTGTTCCAGCAAGATCGTCTGCTGCCCTGGCGCTCGGCGCTCGACAACGCGCGGCTGCCGCTCGAATTGATCGGTTTGCCTGAGGAAGTACAACGCGAGCGCGCGCTCACCTGGCTCAAGCGTTTGGGCCTCGAGCGTTTCATCGACGCCTATCCGCACGAGCTTTCAGGCGGCATGCGCCAGCGCGTCGCGATCGCGCGCGCTTTCGTGGTGCAGCCGAATATTCTTTTGGCGGACGAAGCTTTCGGCCATCTCGACGAGGTCACCGCCGCCGAACTGCGCGAGACGTTTCTGGCGTTGGCGCGCGAGTGCGGCTCCACAGCCATTCTCATCACGCATCAGCTCGAGGAAGCCATCGGCGTCGGCAACCGCATCATCGTGTTCGGCAAGTCGGCAAAGCTGCTCGCCGACATCAAGGTCGCGCAATGGCCGAAGAGCGAACACGCAATGCTGCGCGAAGCGATCCAGATGACGCTGCAAAGCAATTCGCCCGATCCGCGGCTGGCGCGAGTCTCTTAGACAGCCCTCCCCAGATAGGCTTCGAGCTGAGCCAAGGTGCCGCCCCAACCTTGCCGCATGCTGTCGTGGTTGGTGTCGAAGGTCTTCTGCTCATCCGCCGTCGCATTATGCGGAGACCAGCGAATGGTGAACTTGGTCTTGCCGCCGGGTTGTTCCTCGAACGTGATGATCGACATCATCTCCAGCGGCCAGCTTTGATTCAGCGGATGCCGAGTGGTGCCGCCTGCCTCGTTGGAAAACGAATTGATGAACACAATCCGTTCCGGCGGAACGATCTCGCGGTACACCATCTTGCCCCACATCGCGCCGCCGTCGGGCGCCCGCAAGCCGTAGAGATAACCGCCGCCAACACGCAGATCCATTTTCGAAGCAATGACGGTGAATCCCTTCGGACCCCACCATTCCTTCATGCGCTGCGGCTCGGTGAAAGCCTTCCACACCAGATCGCGGGGCGCGTCGAACACGCGCGAGAGGACGAAATCACCGCCGGTTGTTTTACTGTCAGCCACGTTTTGCTCCCTCGTTTGAGGCCGTCGGCACCAGCGATAAATACGGCTTCGCTTCCGCGAGCGCACGCGCGTAAGACGGACGCTGCATCAGGCGGTCGAGATATTTCGCAGCGTTCTTGTGCGTGTCTGCGAACGGCATCACCATATTGGCGTAAAAAAGCGCCGGCGCGGCGGCACAATCAGCCATGCTGAAAACGTCGCCCACGGCCCAGGTTTTCGCCGCCATCTCCTTATCGACAATGCCGAGCGCGGTTTGCATTAGCGTGCGTGCTTGTTCGACACCGATGGAATCGCTCTCACCTGCGGGCCGGAAACGGTCGGTGACGATCTTCTGCGTCTGCAGGTTCATGTTCCAGTCGTAGAAGCGATCGCTCTGCCGCACCTGCCGTGCGAGCTCGGCGTCCGCCGGCACGAATTTCGTCTTGCCCGGAAAATGCACGTCGAGATATTCAATGACCATGCTCGACTCCGGGATCGTCTTGCCGTTGGCATCGTCGCGCAGCACCGGAAATTTTCCGACCGGCCAGATTTTCTTAAATTCCGTCCGCTGTTTTTCATCACCGAGATCCACGAGATGCGGCTTGAACGGCGTGCCGTTCTCGTAAAGCGCGATCAGCGCCTTCTGGCAAAAGTTCGAGAGCGGATGGAAGTAAAGCGTCAGAGACATGTTCGACTCGTTTTCGTGTGCTGTGGCTAATGCGCGGCAAGCATCATGGGTTTTTCGGCCCTGCGATGATCATCCAGCCAACGCCGAATTTGTCGGCGACCATGCCGAAGCTCTTGGCGAAGAACGTCTCCATCAGCGGCATCTGCACCTGCCCGCCGTCGCTAAGCGCTTTGAACATCCGCTCGCCGTCGGCGGCTTCCTTGGCGTCGAGCGAGAGCGCAAAACCCTTGAACTCCGGTTTGTTCTCAACGCGGCCGTCCGACAGCATCACCGGTGCGCCATTGATGTTGATGCATGCGTGCATGATCTTGTTTTCGGTGCCGGGCGTTGGTTTGTGGTCATCGGGCCCTTCCTTGAAGCGCATCATCATCTGCACCTGGGCGCCGATACTCTTTTTGTAGAATTCGATCGCCTCTTCGCAGCGTCCGTCGAGAAACAGATAAGGTGTGACGGGCATTTTACTTTCTCCTTCTCAGGCTTTCCGCGCCATCGATGCGATATGTGCTTCGAGGCGCGCCAGCGTTTGAACCATTCCCTTGTCGGCGCCGTATTCTCTGATGACGCGGTCGCGCTCCTCGGCTGACGGGAACACCGCCCCCAACGTCAGCCGTGTCTTGCCGCCGACATCCTCAAACGTAACCGTGGTGCGAAACTGCACCGGCTCGACATCATCGCCGCCGCCGTGGTGATAGACGATACGTTCCGGTCTCACGATCTCGTCATAAGTGATCCGGTTCTGGTAGTCGCGGCCGTCCGGCCCATGCATGACGAAACGCCAGACGCCACCTTCACGAATATCGATTGAATGTGTCGTGGTGGTGAAATCCGTCGGTCCCCACCATTGCGCCAGATGTTTCGGATCCGTCCACGCCGCGAACACAAGCTTGCGCGGCGCATCGAAGATGCGGATCGCGACCATCGAGCGCGCGTCTTGTTCGACGTCGAGTTTATTTTTTTCGGCCACGTTTCTTGTCCTTTTTTTTGCCGTCGGCTTGCAGCGTCTTGAGATAATCGTCCAGCCGGTCGAAGCGTTCCTCCCAAAGCCGCCGGTATTCGCCGATCCAGTCATCGACGCCCTTGAGCGCGACCGGCTCGATCCGGCAGGGCCGCCATTGCGCCTCGCGGCTGCGCGCGATCAAGCCCGCATGCTCCAGCACTTTCAGGTGCTTGGAAACGGCGGGCCCGCTCATCTTGAAGGGCTTCGAAAGCTCGCTGACCGTCGTCTCGCCCAGTGCGAGCCGCGCGAGGATTGCGCGCCGCGTGGGGTCGGCGAGGGCCGCGAAAGTCGCGCTCAGGCGGTCGGCTGCGATCATATTAAACCTTAAGGTTAAATAACCTTTTGGTTAAATAAAAGACCAAGCCAAAAATGTCAAGCGCCGTACGGCTGCCTGAAAATGCCGAAGCCTTATCGCGTGAGAATGGCTTTCGCCGCATCGCCGAGCGCTTCCACGCTCGCATCGCCGGTATCGAGGAACGCGACGATACGGCACGGGCAGGCTTCGAGCCCGTCATAGCGCCACGGGAACGCGCCGATCAGGCAGCGCTGACCGAGGACAAGTTCGATATCCCCGCCGAGATTTTCGGCATGCAGCAAGCCTTCCTGGAATCCCCAGTTGTGAAACGGGAACATGTCGGCGGAAACGCGCCGTCCGGAAAGCTTGTGCGTGTACTCGAAGGTGCCGAAAAACTCCGCCGCCGGCTTGCCGTGCTGCTTGGTGAATTGCGCAGCGATATCGGGGCGCATGTTGCGGATGGATGTGTTCATCGGATGGTCGCAGGAGCCGGTATCCATGCCGAACCATTTGATTTTTTTCTTCAGCATCCAGTGCAGCGTCGCGAGATTTGGGCCGGGGTGATAACAAAAATACTGCACCAGATCCTGCTGGCTCTGTCCTTCGTAATGCCGGTGCCAGCCGGTGTGCAGAATGAGAATATCGCCCTCGCGGATGTCCGCACCCGTGCTCTCGATCATCTCCGGTGTAATCACCGACCAGTCTTTGACCTTCTTGGACAGGTCCACGACCACGCCGCGGTTAAACAGATAATCCAGCGGCAGCGAGGCCATGTCGCCGTCGCGCCCATCGGTCGCGTGCATGGCGCCGTCGAAATGCGTGCCGGTATGCAGCGCGGTTTCGATGCGTTGCGCGACGATCATCTGCGTCTGCAGATTTTGCGCGTAATACATCTTGTTACCGGCGTAACCGACCCAGCCGGGCGTGTGCACGTTCATGACGTGGGAGAGATCGACAACTTTCATGGAAGAAGCCCCCGGCTCGCCGCGCGATCAAATGATATGGAAAGCGTTCGCGGCGCTTTCACCGTTTAGCACCAAAAGAAAACACCGGCCATTCGCGGCCGGTGTTTCCATACTCTCACAAAACTCGTTTCGGCCAGAAACTCAGGAAGTTTCACATCCTGGCGTTAAGCGAGAGCAAGCCCTTAATTTTCGCGCCCGATAACTTCATGACGCGCGAGCGGCAGATTTGTTCCAATAGTGATGGCGGCTACGATTCGCGGCAACGCGCGGCTGTGGATAGCTGGTGGATAAGCCGGTGCAAAAAGGCGGTATGGCCGGTGCGAAACCCAGGTATGCGTCTAACAAAAGCTGTGAATATCCGCCCACGGCGGCCCCTGATCACAGCCAGGGACGCAGCGCCAGATGCGCGCCGAGCAGCAGCATCCCGATAAAAAAGCAGAGCCGGAAAGTTTCCGCCGGCACCCATTCGCGCACCTTTTGCCCGATGAACATTCCGATCAGCGCCGCGGCAAGCGCGACCGCCGACGGCCCGGCGACGGACATTTCAAACGCCCGTTCGTGCGCCAGCACGATCCCGAGCGCCAGCATCGACGCCGTGAACAGCAGACCAAGGCCCTGCACCAGGTCGTCCTTGTTCAGATTGAGCGCCTGCAAGTAAGGCACGCCGGGAATCGCGAACACGCCGGTGGCTGCGCTGATGAAACCGTTGATGACGCCGAGCACGGGCGTGAGCCACGGCTCCGCGCGCGGCGGCACGTAAAACCGCACTGCCGTGAGGCCGAGCAGCGCATAAATCACCAGCGCCGCGCCAAGCGCGGAACCCGCCCAGCTATTGCCGCCCATAAGAATACCGCCGCCGATCCAGGCCCCCACGAAAATCCCTGCCAGCATCGGCCATAACCGCTTGAGCAGCGGCACCAGGCTTGGACCTATCGCCAATTGCCAGATGTTGGTCACGAGCGTCGGCACAAACATCAGCACCACCGCCTGCGCGGGGGTCATGATGAGACCGAGAAGGCCGATGGCGACCGTCGGCAGCCCCAGCCCGAGCACGCCCTTGACGAGGCCGGCGAGAAAGAAGGTCGCCGCCGTGAACGCGAGAATCCAGTCCATCGCGCATCTATGTGCGCGCACGACGGGCCGAGCAATGGCGCAGCCGGATGGTGCGGCCTGCGCGGGCGGAATGGCTCGCACTCCCTTACGTTGCCGCGCCCACGCATTCAGTGCGATACTTTTTATTGTGCGCCTGCGAAGGCGTCCGTGAATGAGTGCAGGTGTCCATGCCGGAAGTTTTCGTCGCCAAGGCCGCGCAATTCCCCGACGGCGAGCGCCGTATCGTCGCTTATGACGGGCGCGAGATCGGCGTGTTTCACTGGAAGGGAAAATTCTACGCCTACGAAAATCTTTGCGTGCATCAGGGCGGGCCGGCCTGCGAAGGCATCATGATGCACAAGGTCGAGGACGTGCTTGCGCCCGACCGTACCTGGCAGGGGCAGAAGTTCTCCAGCGATGAAATCCATTTTGTCTGCCCATGGCACGGCTACGAATACGATCTGAAAACCGGCGAATGCGCGGCTGACCGGAAGCTAAAACTCAAATCGTTCGACGTCGTGCGCCGAGGGGAGGATGTCTATGTCATCGCCGGCTGAAATCGGAATTGTTCCGCACACTGGCGAACCCAGCGACGCCGAAGTGCAGGCGCTGCTCGCAAGGGCCGTGCGGCTTTTTTCCGAACGCTTCGCCGAGCGCGACGGCGCGCTCGCCGCCTTCCCCGCCAATGAACCGGTCACCGCCACCGACGCAATGGTGACAGTCTCCGCGATGTTGAAGGCGGTGAACGTGCAGATTTTCGAACTCGGCATGTGGCAAGCCTGGGCGGGAAAATAATTATGGATCTTCCGCTCAGCGATTTCCGCCGCATGGCGGTGGAGGAATTCGACACGACGAAGCTGCTGGCGCACGCGGTCGCCCAGGCGCGCGAGCGCGGCTACCAGAAATTTCCCATCGTCGATGTCGACTCGCATCATTACGAGAGCGAAGCGATCGACGAGATTCTCGAATACATGGACGACCCGGTGTTGCAACAACTCGCACGCTCGGCGCGGCAGGCGAGCGCGAAAAGCGTCGGCATGCTGCCCGCGGGCGTCGGCTATCAGGACATGGGCGGGCGGGTGACGCGCTATCCGCTGCGCGGACTGGAAAAAGGCGAAAAGGGCGTGCATCGCGACATCTCCCTCACGCGGCGCTGGATGGACGCCATCGGCATCGACATCGCCATCATGTTCCCGACGCCGATGCTGCAACTGGGATTGCACCCGCAGGTCGAGGTCGAAGTCGCGCTGGCGCGCGCATACAATCGCTGGCTCTGCGAGAAGGTGCTGGCGGACGAGCCGCGCATCCGCTCGATGCTGTATCTGCCGTTCAACGACGCGGAAGCCTCATTCCAGATCGTGCAGGAATTCGGCAGAAAAAAAGGCGTTGTCGGATTCATGGTAACGTCGGCGCGTTACCGCCCGGTGCATCACAATTCCTACATGAAGACTTACGCGCTGCTTGAGGAGATGAACCTGCCGCTCGCCTTCCACGCCGGTTACAACTGGAACGACCAGACCACCGGCATGCTAAACCGCTTCATCTCGGTGCACGCACTTGGTTTTGTCTTCTACAACATGGTCCATCTCGCCAACTGGATCATTAACGGCCTGCCCGAGCGCTTCCCAAAATTGAAAGTGGCATGGGTGGAAAGCGGGCTCGCCTGGGTGCCGTTCATGATGCAGCGCTTCGACAACGAATATATGATGCGCTCGTCGGAAGCCCCGGCGCTGAAAAAACTCCCCAGCGATTACATGCGCGATATGTTCTTCTCCTCGCAGCCGATGGAAATGACCGATATGGGCGCGCTGGAGACAACGTTCCGCATGATCAAGGCGGAGACGCAGCTGCTTTATTCGTCCGATTATCCGCATTGGGATTTCGATCTGCCCAGCACGATCTACGATTTGCCGTTCCTGGACGAGAAAGCGAAACGCAATATCCTCGGCGGCAATGCCATGCGGTTGTTCGGTCTCGATCTCGGCGGACAGAAGCTGGCGCGGGTGGCTTAAGTAAAATGCGGCGCGCGCAAATCATTCTCGCGTTGATCGCGGCGACTCTCGCCGCCTCATCCGCGCTCGCGCAAGACAGCGCCGCCGACTATCCGAAAAAGCCGATCAAGATCATCGTCGCGGTGCCTGCGGGCGGCGGCATCGATTCCATCACGCGCATTCTGGCGGAAAAACTGCGCCAGCGCCTCAAGCAAACCATCACGGTGGAAAATCGCGGCGGGCAGTCCGGCAATCTTGGCGCCGAAGCGGTGGCCTCTTCCGAGCCCGACGGCTACACGCTGCTCGCAACCGTGCCGGCGCCGATCACCGTCAACGCCCTGCTCTACAAGAAGCTGCTGTACGACCCGGAAGCTTTCGAGCCGGTCGCGGTGATGACGATCATTCCCAACACGCTGGCGGTGCGGCCGGACTTTCCGGCGAATTCAGCGCGCGAGTTCTTGGCTTACGCAAAAGCCAATCCCGGCAAGCTCAATTACGCCTCGCAGGGCAACGGCACGACCTCGCACCTGTCCGCTGAATTATTCCAGCGCGTCACCGGCACCAGGCTGGTGCACGTTCCTTACAAAGGCACCGGCCCGGCGATCAACGACCTGATCGCGAGCCACGTCGACCTGATGTTCCTGGAGATGGCCGCGGCGACCGAGTTGCATCGCAGCGGCCGGGTGAAAATCCTCGCGCTGGCGACACGCGAGCGCGCCGCCACCTTGCCGGAGATTCCAACCTTGCGGGAATCCGGCGTGACAGATTTTGAATCCGTCACCTGGAACGCGATTTTGGCGCCGCCGAAAACACCGAAAGCCATCGTCGCCAAGCTCAACAAGGCGATCGTCGAGGCACTCAACGAGCCGGACATCCGCGCGCAGTTCGGCTCGCTCAACGCGCAGTCGGGCACCATGAACCCGGCGGAGATGGCGGCTTTCATCAAGTCGGAAACCCAGCGCTGGGGCGATGTCATCCGCGCCGCCAATATCAGCATCAATTGATCCGGCGCCGGTTACGCCATGCCGCCGACGAAGGCTTCGGTTTTATCGTCGTAAATAAGCGCGATACGCACCCCGCCGCGGCAGAAGCGGTTCGAGCAATGCAGGTTGTATTCAACCTCATCGAGATGGGCGTGGGTAAATTCCGGCCGCTCCAAGAGTTGCGCCTGCGTCTCGTAACGGGAAAGCCCGCAACGCTTGCAGAGAATTTCAATCGCCGTTCCTGCATCCAGATCGCTCAGTTTCAAATCCGTTTTCCAGCTCACCAGAAGTCCTCCGCGCGCGGGATGCGCGTATAGCTGATCTTGCCGCCGGCATAGCCGCCGGGCGGCGGCGTCCAAGGGCCCATGCTCACCAGCGTGCGGCCATGTTTGCGGTTGAGCTTGTCGATGGTCTCCGTCGTGCTCTCCCATTTGCGCCGGGTCTTGTCGTCGTCGAGCAGAATGTCGAGCTGACGTTCGCCGGCATGCGTGAGATCGAGCAGTGTGACGCCGAGACGCACGATGCGCGAGCGGCGCGGCAAATCCACGCTCACGTCGCTCCATAATTTTTCCAGGGCCGAGAGCACCGCCTGATCGTCATGCACCGCCGGCAGCCAGGCATCGCGATGCAATGATTCATCGCCGATGAGTTCCAGCCACAGCCAGAGCCGGCCCGCGTTCCAGCCATCGCGCCGCATGCGCCGCGCCGCCTTGACCAGCAACAGCCGTGACGCGGACTTCGCATGTTCGGGCGCGCGATGATCCGGCGGCAGCACGCGGCCGTGGCCATACATGCCGCGTCCCGCCGGCGGCGTCTGCACATCGTAACCGTGCAGCGCATACCACAGCCGTTCGCCGGTCACGTTGCCCCAAAGCTTGCGCATGTGCTTGGGCTGCGTGGCGAGAAGTTTTTCAATTGTCTCGATCCCGGCGCCGATCAGATTTTTCTCCATCCGCGCGCCGATGCCGGGAACATCCCGCAAGGAAAGCCTGAGCAGCGGACCCGGCATGTCGTTGGGATGCCAGACCGTGTTGCCGTTCGGCTTGCTGATCTTGCTCGCCATCTTGGCAAGCTGGCGGTTGGCTGCAAATCCGATCGAACAGGTGATGAAAGGCCCGATGTTGTCGGCAATCCGTTTTTTGATGCGCAGGCCGAGCGCGCGCGGATCGTCGCGATCCGGCGGCATGACACGGCAGGTCAACTCGTCGATGGATTTGACAGCATCGATGGGAATGACGGTGGAGATTTCCGAAAGCAGCGCGTTGTGCGCGCGGCGGTACAGGTCCGGAGATTGTGGAACGAGAATGATGTCGGGACAGCGCTCGCGCGCCTCCTTGATGTCCATAACGTTCTTCACGCCGCGCAGCTTGGCCTCGCGCGAACAGGCGATGACGCAGGTGTGCTGCGCTTCGGCAAACGGCACGACCCCCACCGGCTTGTCGCGCAAATGCGGATGCGCCTGTTGCTCGACCGAGGCGAAGAAGCCATCGCAGTCGATATAAAGACGTTCGATTTCAATGGGCTGGCGCACGTCAGGCTCTCCAAGGCGGAAACCGCTAAAGAGAACATAACAAGAACATACAAGTCAATCGCCGTGGCGCTCTATAAGGTATTATCTTCACGCGACATTATCGGCGGCGGTAAAAAGACGAGCCGGAGGAAACAATGAGCAAATTCATCATCGAACCGCACTTTCGTTTGCAGGAATGGATCGCGCATGAGAAGGGCTACTTCACCGAGGAAGGGCTCGATTACGAATTCCGTGAACTGATCCGCTCCTCAGACGGCAAGCATCACGACAAGGGCGACAAGGTCGGCGCCTTCCAGTCGTTCGAGAAGGGCCGCAGCGCGGACGTAAGCTGCGCCTGCCACTGGACGGTGAACGTCGCCGCCGCCAACGGCCACGGCAAGATGTCGAGCGAGGTCTATTCGGTGGCGCCCGCCGGCATTTTCGTCGCGGCGGATTCAAAAATCAAAAGCCCCGCCGATCTCGCCGGCGTGCCGGTCTCGGTCGGATTTCAGTCGGGCAGCCATTACGCCAGCGTGCAGGCGCTCGAACAATATATGCCTGCCGACAAGATCAATCTGACCTACGCCGACGGCATGCTGTTCGCGCGCATGGACAAATTGCTCGACGGCACCGCCCCGGCGGTGAACCTGTTCAGCGGGCCTTATTACTTCGCCGAACAGCTCGGTTTCCGGAAGATCATCGATACGACCTTCATGATCGGAATGATGATCCATAACAATCCGGATGCCGAAGATTTGCGCAAATTCTTCCGCGCGCTTCGCCGCGCGCAGCGCGATCTCGACCTGCGGCCGGAGCTTTATACGCATTATTACAAGAACGAATTCCCCGAGCGGTATCATGCGCAAATGGATACGCGCCGCTGGGGGCCGGGCGAGCGTCTGGTGTTCGAGCCCTACACCAAGGAAGTGTTCGAGGAATCCCGCGAATGGATCGCCTCGCACGGCATATTCGCCGATGGCAATATGGGCACCGGCAAATACGAGCAGGCCACCGTCTCCGTAACCTGAGGCCTTTGGTGGGCCAGCGCCCAAGCCGCGTGCACCAGTCAAAATGCCGCGCCGCGAACCCCGGTTAGCGGCGCTTTTCTTTGCGATGTAGCTGAGGCATCCTCCCCGCCAATAATGACCCCAGGGAGGACACCATGAAAATCATGCGGATCGCCGCCGCCGGCTTGCTTGCCAGCGCGGTCGGCATCACGGCTGCAAACGCGCAGAAGACCATCAAGATCGGCGTCGTTCTGCCCTACTCGGGCCAGTTCGCAGACGGCGCCAAGCAGGTCGATGAAGGCATCAAGCTTTACATGAAGCAGCATGGCGACACCGTCGCCGGCAAGAAGATCGAAATCATCCGCAAGGATACCGGCGGCATCGCGCCGCCGGTCGCCAAGCGCCTCGCCGAAGAACTCGTCGTTCGCGACAACGTCGATATCCTTGCCGGCTGGCTGCTGACGCCGAACGCGATCGCCGGCTGCGGCGTATCCGCCGAAGCCAAGAAGGTCTCGGTCATCATGAACGCGGCGACCTCGATCATCGTCGACAAGTCGCCCTACTGCACGCGCACGTCGTTCACGCTGCCGATGGTGACGACGACTCTCGGCACCTGGGCGGCCAAGAACGGAGTGAAGAAAGCCTACACGATGGTGTCCGACTTCGCGCCCGGTCACGACGCCGAGCAGGGCTTCATCAACGGCTTCAAAGCCGCTGGCGGCGAAATCGTCGGCTCGGTCCGCATGGCAGTCGCCAATCCGGACTTCTCGGCTTACGTCCAGCGCGCCAAGGACCTCAACCCGGAAGCGATCTTCGTGTTCATCCCCGGCGGCGCACAGCCGGCGGCAATCGGCAAGGCTTTTGCCGAACGCGGCATCGACACCAAGAAGACGAAGGTGTTCGGCACCGGCGAGCTCACCGACGACAGCGCGCTCAAGAACATGGGCGACACCGCGCTCAACATCATCACTGCCTGGGCCTACGATCACAATCTCAAGAACAAGCTCAATCTTGATTTTGTCGCGGCTTACAAAAAGGAATTCGGCGGCGATAACCCGAACTTCTTCTCTGCCGGCGGCTATGACGGCATGGCTTTGATCTACGAAGCCCTGAAGAAGACCAAGGGCGACGCCGACGCCGACAAGCTCATCGGCGCGATGAAGGGCACGAAATGGGTCAGCCCGCGCGGGCCGATGATGATCGATCCGGAGACGCGCGACGTGGTCGAGACCATTTACATCCGCCGGGTCGAGAAAGTCGGCGGCAAGCTGGTCAACGTCGACTTCAGCAAAGTCGAGAACGTCAAGGATCCGGTCCACGAAGCGATGAAGAAAAAGTAATCGCCGGTTTAGACCTGAGTTCGGATGGGGCGATCCAAGGCGGTCGCCCCATCCTTTATGCATCGCCGCCAATAGAGTATCAGGATATTTCGTCCCGCTGAGGAACGCTGACAGCCATGCTCCCCCCTGTTCTTGGTGTCCTGTTCGACGGAATTGCCTACGGGATGCTGCTGTTTCTGCTTTCGGTCGGGCTGTCAGTGACGCTGGGGTTGATGAATTTCGTCAATCTGGCCCATTGCGCTTTCGCCATGCTCGGCGGCTACGTCACCGTCAGTTTGATGAACGAACTGCACTGGCCGTTTTTCGCCAGTCTGCCGGTTGCGTTCCTGGCCGCCGCCGCGGCAAGCGTGGTGTTCGAACGCACGCTCTATCGCCGGCTTTATCGCGCCAGCGATCTCGACCAGGTGTTGCTCACCATAGGTATCGCCTTCGTATCGGTGGCAGTCGCCGCCTATTTCTTCGGGACCACTCAACAGCCAGTCGACATGCCGTCCTACATGCGCGGCTCGTTCGACGTGCTCGGCCTCAATATCGCGGCCTACCGGCTATTCCTGGTCGGCGTCGGCGTGGTGGTGACAATCGTGCTGATCGGCACGCTCGAATACACGCGCTTCGGCGCGCAGGTGCGCGCGGCGGTCGATAATCAGCGGATGGCGAGCGGGCTCGGCATCAATGTCGAACATACCTTCGCCATCGCCTTCGCGCTCGGCAGCGGGCTCGCCGGCCTCGGCGGCGCTCTCGCCATTGAGATCGTCGGCCTCGATCCGAATTTTGCCTTCACCTATCTCGTTTATGTGCTGATCATCGTGTCGGTTGGCGGTCTCGGCTCGATCGGCGGATCGTTCGCCGCCGCCTGCCTGATCGGCATCAGCGACATCGCAGGCAAGTATTATGTGCCGGAGCTTGGCGCCTTCCTGATTTATCTGGTCATGGTCGCCGTGCTGATGTGGCGGCCGGCCGGACTGTTCGGGAGGCGCTAGCGCATGATCCCGAAAAGTGGAAACCGGCTTTCGGATAAGATCATGCGCCCGCAAGATGCCATGTCGCTTGCCGGCGCGCCCAGCCAGCCTCAGGAATATCTCCGCTCGCTCAGCCGCTGGCATCCGCTCGAGATCGCGTTCTGGCTTGCGACGCTGCTGCCGTTTTTTCTGTTTCCGACATATCTCTCGCTGGCGAGCCAGATTGCCGTCGCCGCGTTATTCGCTTTGTCTCTTGATATCATTCTCGGCTACGCCGGAATCGTGTCCCTCGGTCATGCAGCGTTCTTCGGCATCGGCGCCTACGCCGCCGGGCTGTTCTCCAAATTCGTCTGGGGGGAGCCGTTTTCCGGGCTGCTGATCGCGGCGGCGATGGCGGCACTAATCGGATACCTCACCAGCTTCATCATTGCCCGCTTCCGGCATCTCACATTGATCATGATCACGCTCGGTCTCGGCTTGCTGCTGGCCGAGGCCGCCAACAGTGCGGGCTGGCTCACAGGCGGCTCCGATGGGTTGCAGGGCGTCAAAATCTGGCCGGTGTTCGGTTATTTCAAATTCGATCTCTACGGCACAACCGCTTACGGCTATTCGCTGGCCGTGCTGTTTCTCGTCTTCCTGGCGGTGCGGCGGTTGATCCACTCGCCGTTCGGGCTTTCGCTGCGTGGCATCCGCGAGAACTGGACGCGCATGCCCGCCGTCGGCGCGGACAGCCGCGCGCATATCCGCAAGGCCTACACCATCGCCGCCGCCATCGCCGGTATCGCGGGCGCGGTGATCGCGCAGACCACGCAGACCGTGTCGCTTGAAGCATTGAGCTTCGAGCGCTCCGCCGACGTGCTGGTGATGCTGGTGCTTGGCGGCGCCGGACGGCTTTATGGCGGACTTGTCGGCGCGATCATCTTCATGGTGGCGCGCGACCAGTTTTCCGGCATCGCGCCGCAATACTGGTATTTCGGGATCGGCATTCTGCTCATCCTCGTCGTCATGCTGCTGCCGAACGGAATTCTCGGCGGCTTGGCTAAACTCACTGCGCGCTGGAGCCGCAAGTGAGTGAAGCGAACGCACCGGCTCTCTCCACGCGCGGGCTCGCCATGAGTTTCGGCTCGCTCGTTGTCGCCAAGGACATCGATTTAAGTTTGCCCAAGGGCGTGCGTTACGCGCTGATCGGGCCGAACGGCGCCGGAAAAACAACGCTCATCAATCTGATGACCGGCATGCTCAAGCCCAATGCCGGTCAGATTTTTCTCGGCGGCGAAGACATCACTGCGCTTGAGCCGCAGGAGCGCGTGCGCCGGGGCCTCGCCCGCACCTTCCAGATCAACAGTCTCTTTCCCGGACTGACCGCGCTGGAAGCGGTCACGCTCGCGGTTTGCGAGCGGCGCGGATCGTCGGGCGAATTCTGGAGCAAATTATCATCGCAAAGCGAAGCCATCGACGAAGCGCATGAAATTTTGCTGCGGTTGCGGCTCGGCGATAGCTGCTACCAGCCCACGCGCGAGCTGCCCTATGGACGCCAGCGTTTGCTGGAAATCGCGCTCGCGCTGGCGACGCGGCCGAAGGTGCTGCTCCTCGACGAGCCTGCGGCGGGCGTGCCACAGGAAGAAAGCGGCGATATTTTCGAGGCGGTCGCTGATTTGTCGCAAGACATCACGCTGCTCTTTATCGAGCACGACATGCACGTGGTCTTCCGTTTCGCCAGCCACATCATCGTGCTGGTCGGCGGGATGGTCTTCGCGCAAGGCTCGCCTGCGGAGATTGCCGCCGATCCGCGCGTGCGCGAAGTCTATCTGGGGAAGCGCAAACATGGCTGAGCCGCTGCTCACGCTGCGTCAGGTGCGCGCCGGCTACGGCGACGCGATGGTGCTGCACGACGTGGCGCTGGAGCTGACCGAGCACGGCAGCCTCGCAGTGCTTGGCCGCAACGGCGTCGGCAAGTCGACGTTGCTGCTCACCATCATGGGCTACACGCAGCTGCGCGGCGGAAGCATTTTCTGGCGCGGCCGCAACATCTCGAAAATGCCGCCGCACCGGCGTGCGCGCGAAGGCATCGGCTGGGTGGCGCAGGAGCGCGAGATATTTCCTTCTCTCACGCTCGAGGAAAACCTCACTGTCGCCGCGCGGCCAGGTCCGTGGGATTTAACCTCCATCTTCAAGATGTTTCCGCGGCTTGCCGAGCGCCGTCACAACATGGGCAATCAGCTTTCCGGCGGCGAGCAGCAGATGCTGGCGATTGCACGCGCGCTGATGACCAATCCGGCGCTGCTTCTGCTCGACGAGCCGCTGGAAGGACTTGCTCCCGTAATTGTCGATGAACTGAGCGCAGCGATGAAGTTGATGCTCTCCGACCGGCGTATCGCCATCGTGCTGGTCGAACAGCATACCGACATCGCGCTGGAACTGACGCAGGATGCGATTGTGCTGGAGCGCGGCAGCGTGGTGCATCGTGCGCCGGCAGCCGCCCTCCGCAAGGACACCGCCACGCTGGACCGTCTGGTGGGCCTGCGCGTGGCCGGAACCCCCGCGCACACTTAAAATATGCTTCAATGTAAAAAAATGGAGTGCGTGTCATGGCCGGTCCTATGATCCCGCGCGAGCGCTGCGATTATTCTGCGATCGTCGACCGCGAGCCGCTCAAATTGCCGAAGGGCGCGCGGCTGGTGTTCTGGACCATCGTCAATTACGAGGTTTGGGACATTGCGCGCCCGATGGCGCGGCAGGTGCTCCCCGCCCCGACCGGCGTGCCGCTGCTCCCCGACGTTGTGCACTGGGCCTGGCATGAATACGGCATGCGCGTCGGCTGCTGGCGGTTTTTCGAATTATTCGAGCGGCTGAAGATCAAGCCGACGCTCGCCGCCAATGCGCGCATCTGCGAGGACTATCCGCGCGTCGCCGAGCAGGCGAGGACCGACGGCTGGGAATTCATGGGCCACGCCTACGATCAGATGCCGATCCACAAGCACGACGATCAGGCCGGCATGATCAACCGCACCATGGACATCATGGAAAAATTTTCCGGCAAGCGCCCGGTCGGCTGGCTCGGCCCCGGTCTCACGCAGACGCTCGACACGCCGGAACTGCTGGCGCAAGCCGGCGTCAAATATATCGGCGACTGGGTCTATGACGACGAACCGACGGTGATCCGCACCGCCAAGGGTCCGCTGGTGACGCTGCCTTACACCATCGAGCTCAACGACATCCCGATGATGATCATTCAGCATCACGAGAGCGATTATCTGCTCAAGCGCGCGATCGACCAGTTCGACCGGCTCTATGCGGAAAGCGCCAAGCGCGCGAAAATCATGTCGCTCGCCATTCATCCCTACATCAGCGGTCAGCCGCACCGGATCAAATATCTCGAACAAATTTATGACTACGTGAACAAGCACGAGGGCGTCGTGCACTGGAACGGCGCGGAAATTCTCGACTGGTATCAGCCGATCGCCAACAAACAGATGAAGGCCGCCGAATGAACGAGAAACCTTCCATTGGAATGTTGCCGGGCGAGCGTATCGCCTATACGCCGATCACGCAGCGCAAGCCGCTCAAACTGCCGGGCGGCGCGCGCATGGTGGTGTGGACCATCACCAACGTCGAGGAATGGGACGCGACGCAACCGATGCCGCGCACTGTATTGACGCCGCCGGCGGGCGGTTCGCCGATGCCGGATATTCCGAACTGGTGCTGGCACGAATACGGCAACCGCGTCGGCTTCTGGCGGCTGCTGAAAGTCTATGACGACTTCAAGATTCCCGGCGTCATCAACATCAACGGCTGCGCGCTCGATGCCTATCCCGACATCGTGAAAGCCTGCGTCGAGCGCAACTGGGAATTCGTCGGCCACGGATTTACCCAGCGCAACATGCAGAAGGTGGCGAACGAGCGCGAAGACATCCGCAAGACCGCGCAGGCCATCGCCAAGCATACGGGCAAACGCCCGCGCGGCTGGCTCGGCCCCGGCCTCACCGAAACCTGGGAGACGCCCGACATTCTGCGCGAGGAAGGCTACGACTGGGTCGCCGACTGGGTGCTTGACGATCAGCCGGTGTGGCTAAAAACGCGCGGCAAGCCGATTGTCGATATTCCCTATACGCAGGAATGCAACGACGTCGCCATGATGTTGATCCAGCATCACAAGGCTTCGGAATTCTACGAGCGCGCCATCGACCAGTTCGAACAGATTTACGCCGACGCCAAAGGCTCGGCCCGAGTGATGGCGATCTCGGTGCATCCCTACATCATGGGCGCGCCGCACCGGACAAAATATTTCCGCAAGATCTTCGAGAAAATCCGCAAGAAGAAAGACGTGCTGTTCTGGACCGGCTCGCAAATTCACGACTGGTACGTCAAAGCCGGACCGAAAGCGCCGTAAATGAAAATCGAGACCGACAAGAAAATTATCGCCGAGAAAACCGCGCGCGCCTATCTCGACACCGGCGCCGTGCGTTTCATGACCGACAAGCCGTTCATCTTCACATCGGGCTGGGCGAGCCCCGTTTACAACGACTCGCGCTGGCTGATCTCGTTTCCCGCCGTGCGCAGCATGCTGATGGATTTTCTCGTCGCCAGTGCCGACCGCGATATCGGACGCGACAAGATCGACGCAGTAGCGGGAGGCGAAACCGCCGGAATTCCGTTCGCCGCCTGGGTCGCCGAGCGCATGAACCTGCCGATGCAATACGTACGCAAGAAACCGAAAGGTTTCGGCCGTGGCTCGCAGATTGAGGGGCAATTAATTCCCGGCCAGCGCGTGCTCCTCGTCGAGGACCTCGCCACCGACGGCCGCAGCAAGGTGAATTTCGTCAACGCGCTGCGCGATGGCGGGGCGACGGTGGAACACTGCTTCGTGCTGTTCTTTTACGGTATCTATCCGCAAAGCCAGAAAATCATGAGCGACATCGGCATCACGCTGCATGCGCTCACGACGTGGTGGGACGTTCTCGCCGTCGCCAAGGCGAGCGGAAAGTTCGACGCCAAGACGCTCACGGATGTGGAAGCATTCATGCGCGATCCCGCCGGCTGGTCGAAAGCGCACGGCGGCGCATCGGAAGCGGGCGAGTAAAGATCGCGATCAGGCGTCGAGCGCGCCACCGCGTCCGGTGCCAAGTCCCTGCATGAAACGGCTGCGGATCAGCGAGGGATCGCGCACCGTCTGACCGGTGGCCGGTTTATCGTCGATCTTGGCGGCGATCAGCACCGGCCCGCCATCGTCAAAGCGGCGCGACAACAATTCCTCGAAGTGTTTTTCATCGCGCGCCCAGGTGCTGTTCGAAAGCCCTGCGCCCTTCGCAATCGCCACGATGTCCGCGGTATCCTTGGTCGCGGTCGGCTGATTGCCGGTGATCTGATAGGTGCCGTTGTCCATGATGATGATGGTGAGATTGCGCGGCTTGAGCTGCGCAATCGTTGCGAGCACGCCGAGATTCATCAGGATCGAGCCGTCGCCTTCAAGCGCGATGACGCCGCGCTCCGGCTGCGCCAGCGCAACGCCGAGAGCAATCGGACAGGCGAGCCCCATGCTGCCGAGCATGTAGAAATTCTGCGGCCGGTGTCCCGCTGCGTAGAGATCGAAATTGGTGTTGCCGATGCCGCCGATCACGGCCTCATCTTTCTTGAGCTTGGCGACAAGCCGCTTGGTGAGATCGCCGCGGTTCATCATGACGGTTTGAACGTCTTTCCGCCGGTGAGCAGCGGCGAGAGAATGAAGGCGACCGGCGATTGCGTCGCCACCGCCTGCTTGATCGAGCGGTCAAGAACGAACGGCATCGTCTTGTCGTCGTCGAGCGTATGGTGCGCGATGCCGATTGAATCCAGCGCCGGGCGCATGGTGCGCGCGACCAGCGCCTGCCCCACGTTGAATTCACCCATCGTGCCGCGCTCGGAAATGACCAGAATCGCGGGGATCTGATACGGCACGACCAGCGAGGCGAGCACGTTGGGCAGCGTCCCGAATCCGCTGGTCTGCATCATCACGCAGCCGCGCATCCCGCCCATCCAGGCGCCCGCGACCATGCCGACGGCTTCGTCCTCGCGCGTCGCGCTCACCGGCATGAAATAATTATCGGCGTTGACGCCCGCGAGCAGCGGCTTGAGCACGTTGTCCGGCACATAACTCACGAGCCGCACGTCGTTCTCTTTCAATGTGCCGAGAAAGGCGTCGGACCAGCTCATCGCGCGCGGTATCCTTGCAAATTGTTGGCTTTATTTATCACGGCGGATGGAGGACAGTAACCGGCCTTCCGCGCGAAGGCCAAGGGCATAAACAACGATAAAACAAACGGTTATTGCGGGGCGGCAGGAAACCGGGAGGAATTCAAATGGCAAGGCGGAAGGTTTTATTTTGGGCCGCGTTGGCCATCGCGGCCATGCTCGGCTGGACCGCTCCAGGCTTCGCGCAAAATTATCCGGACCGGCCGATCACATTGATCGTTCCCTTCCCGCCGGGCGGCAGCACGACCATCGTGGCGCGCATCATCGCCGAAAAGATGAGCGAGACGCTCGGCCAATCCATCGTCGTCGATAACCGCGGCGGCGCCGGCGGCACCATCGCCACTCGTGCTGTCGCGAAAAGCGAACCCGACGGTTACACCATCGTACTTGGTTACACCGGCACGCTCGCCATCGGCCCCACGCTCTACGGCAATGTCGGCTACGATCCCCGTAAAGATTTTGCTCCCATCGGACGGATCGGCACCGCGCCGAATACGCTGGTGGTGCATCCCTCGTTCAACGTGAAATCGGTCGCCGAGTTGATCGCCTACGCGAAGGCAAATCCCGGCAAAGTAAACTTCGGCTCCGCCGGTATCGGAACCGTCAGTCATGTTTGCGGTGAATATTTCGCCGCCATGGCCGGCATCAAGCTCACGCATATTCCCTACAAGGGCACCGGGCCGGCGATCATCGATCTGCTCGGCGGTCACATCCCGATGGCGTTCGCTCCCGTTCCGGCCACGCACGAAAATTCGAAATCCGGCGCGCTGCGCATGCTGGCGGTGACCAGTGCGGAACGCTCGACGCTGTTGCCGGACGTGCCGACGGTCGCGGAATCTGGCCTGAAAGGTTTTGAGGCGGTGCTGCGTTACGGCCTCGCCGCGCCGGCCGGAACGCCGCGCGCGATCATCGACCGGCTCAACAAGGAGCTTAACGCCGCGCTCAAGAACGACGACGTGCGCAAGCGTCTCGCCGTCGAAGGCGCCGAGCCGCTGCCGGGCACGCCGGAACAATACGGCATCGACATCGACCGCGAGGAAGCCCAATGGGCAGAGGTCATCAAAGCCTCCGGCGCCACTTCGAACTGACGAGTTGATCCTCATGACGAAGGCCGTGCTGTTCGCGAAATTCTGGCTGCTGACGCTCGCGCTGCTCACCTCGTTCATCGCGGCACGTCCGGGCGTGGCGCAGAATTATCCCGTGCGAGCGATCACGCTTGTCGTTCCTTACGCGGCCGGCGGCGGCAACGACGTAATGGCGCGCCTGGTCGCGGAAAAAATGAGCAAGGAACTCGGCCAGCAGATCGTCATCGAAAATCGTGGCGGCGCTGGAGGGTCCATCGCGACACGTCAGGTCGCCCGGTCCGAGCCCGACGGCTACACACTCGGCCTCGGCGGCACCGGCACGCTCGCCGTCGGTCCGACGCTTTATCCCAATGTCGGCTTCGACCCGCGCAAGGATTTTGCTCCGGTCGGACTGATCGCGACCAGCGCGCTTGTCGTTCTGGTGAACCCTTCGGTGCCGGTTCGCACGATTGGGGAGTTGATCGCACTCGCCAAGAAGGAGCCCGGAAAACTCAACTTCGCCTCCGCCGGCATCGGCAGCGGTATGCATCTCGGCACTGAACTATTTGCGCTGCGGGCCGGCGTGCAACTTGCGCATATTCCCTACAAGGGCACTTCGCCTGCGTTGACTGATTTGCTGGGCGGGCATGTGGCGATATTTTTCTGTTCACTGCCGCCGGCCAGCGGCCTCATCAAAGAAGGCAAAGTTCGCGCGCTGGCTGTGACGGGCCCGAAACGCTCGGCCATTTTTCCGGATTTGCCGACGGTGGCGGAGGCCGGCCTGTCCGGTTACGAAGCGGTGCTGCACTATGGAATCATCGCTCCCGCCGGCACGCCGCGGCCAATCATCGACAAGCTCAATGCCGCGTTGCGCGCGGCGGTCGCCGCGCCGGACGTGCGCGCGCGCATCGTCACCGACGGCGCCGAACCTTTCGTGAGCACGCCGGAGGAATATGCCGCCGACATCGACCTTGAGGAGACCAAATGGTCGGCAATCGTGAAGAAGGCGGGCGCGAAGGCGGAGTGACAATATGAATTTTGAATTCAGCGACGAGCAGAAGCTGTTCGCGGACTCGGTCAAGAAGTTCGCGCTCGCGCATCTGGAAAAGGACGCGCTCAAGCGCGCGCATAATCCGCGCTTTCCCTTCGACGTCGCGCAACTGATGAGCAAACAGGGCTTGATGGGGATCACTGTTTCGGAAGCCGACGGCGGCCAGGGCGGCTCGCTGATGGACGCCGTGATTGCCGTCGATCAGATCGCCTCGGTGTGTCCGCGTTCCACCGACGTGCTGCAGTTCGGCAGCTTCGGCCCGATCCGCACCTTCGCCGAATACGGGACGCCGCAACAGAAGGCGCGCTGGCTGCCCGACCTGCTTTCCGGACGCGCGGTGATGAGCCTCGGCATGACCGAGCCCGACGCCGGTTCCGCAGCAACCGAACTCAAAACCACCGCCAAACCCGACGGCTCGCATTATCTCATCAGTGGCAGCAAGGTGTTTTCCACCTTCAGCCCGGACGCGCAGATTTTTCTCATCTATGTGCGTTTCAGTGCAGGGCTCGGCGGCATCGGCTCGATCATCGTCGAGCGTGGCACCAAAGGTTTTACCGTCGGCCAGCCGGCGAGTTTCATGAGCGGCGAAGAGTGGTGCGAACTGCATTTCGACAATTGCCGCGTGCCGGCGGAGAACGTGCTGCTCGGCCCCGGTGGTTTCAAGAAGCAAATGTCCGGTTTCAACGTCGAGCGCATCGGCAACGCGGCGCGTTCGCTCGCCTTCGGCCGCTATGCCTACAACAAGGCGCGCGAGCACGCGGCAAGCCGCGAACAATTTGGTCGGCCATTGTGCGAATTCCAGGGCCTGCAATGGAAATTCGCCGACATGGCGATCAAGCTCGAAAGCGCGCAGCTGTTGCTTTATCGCGCGGCAGTGAATGCCGACCGCGGTTTTCCATCGGCTTACGAGACCGCTGTCGCCAAGGCCGCCTGCAACACCACTGGCTTCGATCTCGCAAACGAGGCCGTGCAAGTGATGGGCGCGCTCGGCTACAGCCGCGAGACGCTGGTGGAATATTGCATGCGCCGCTGCCGCGGCTGGATGATCGCCGGCGGCTCGATCGAGATTTTGAAAAACCGCATCGCCGAACACGTGTTCGACCGCCGCTTCGACCAGCGCAAACGTCATGCTGACGCCGCCGAGTGACGGCGCGAAAGCGCGCGCGCTCCGGCAAGCGCTGCTCTCGCCGCAGTCGGTCGCGCTGATCGGGCAATCGAACGACGAAACGAAAACCGCCGGACGTCCGCTGAAATATCTGCGTCAGGCCGGTTATGGCGGCCGCGTATATCCGATCAATGCGCGGCGCGATGAAGTGCTGGGCGAGCGCGCATGGCCTTCAATCGCCGCGCTGCCGGAAGTGCCGGAGCACGCCTACATCGTGACGCCGACTGAGGCCGCGATCGAAGCGGTTGAGGAATGCGGACGGGCGGGTGTCGCGGTCGCGACCGTGCTGGCGAATGGCTTTGCGGAATCTGGCGCGGAAGGCGAGAAACGCGAAACGCGGTTGCGCGATATCTCCGCACGTACCGGGATTCGCATCGTCGGCCCGTCGAGCCTTGGCGTCGTCAACCTGCGGGACAAAGTGCTGCTGACCGCCAACGCTGCTTTCGCGGAAAAGGATTTGCCTGTGGGCCGTATTTTCGCGGCCTCACACAGCGGAAGTCTCATCGGCGCACTCGCCTCGCGTGGAAAGGCGCGCAGCATCGGCTTTGCCGGATTGGTGTCGGTCGGCAACGAAGCCGATTTGTCCCTAGGTGAGATTTGCGCCGCGACGCTCGACGATCCCGACATCAATGGTTACCTGCTGTTTCTCGAAACCATGCGCAAGGCGAGTGAGCTGCGCGCTTTCGCGCTCGCCGCCGCCGCGCGCGGAAAGCCGGTTGTCGCCTACAAGCTCGGGCGCTCGGCGCAAGCGCGCGAACTTGCGGTGTCGCATACCGGCGCGCTCGCGGGCGAAGACGACGTCGCCAGCATGTTCCTTGCGGAATGCGGCATCGCGCGAGTCGAGACATTCGAAGGACTGATCGAAAGCGTCCCGCTGCTCACGCGCGTGCCGGTTTCAAAACGCGGCGCGCGGCGTCCGACCGTCGGCGTAGTGACCACTACCGCTGGCGGCGCCACCATGGTGATCGATCCGCTTAGTTTGCGCGGCATTGATGTTGCGTCACCCAGCGTCGCGACATTGGCTAAACTAAAGGCCGCCGGCATCGAAGCCGCGCCGGCACGGCTAATCGATCTCACCACCGCCGGCACGCGCTATGAGGTCATGAAAAGCGCGCTCGACATTCTGCTCGCCGCACCGGAATTCGATCTGGTGCTGGCGGTCGTCGGCTCCTCCGCGCGTTTCCATCCCGAACTCGCCGTGCAACCGATTGTCGATTGCGCCAATGCGGGAAAACCGATTGCCGCATTCCTGGTGCCGGAAGCGCCCGAGGCGCTGGCCCGATTGAGCGTGGCGGGCGTGGCGAATTTCCACGCGCCAGAATCCTGCGCCGATGCCATCGCCGCGATGTTGTTAAGGCGCGCGCCGCGAGCACTCGCAGCGACGCCACACGTCATCACAAGTATGCCGGGTCGCACGCTCGATGAGCTTGCCGCCTATGAATTGCTCGACCGCGCTGGAATCCCGCGTGCGCCCGCCGTGGCCATGGACGCGGATATCGCTAAAGCACCGTCGCTGCCGTTTCCCTATCCAGTCGCAGTGAAAGTGCTGTCGGCAGAATTTGCGCATAAGTCCGATGTCGGCGGCGTGGTGCTGAACGTGCGCGACGACAAGGCGCTGATCGCGGCAGCGCAAAAAATACATAAAGCCACCAAAGCCGCGCACGTGCTGGTGCAGCCGATGATCGCGGGCCTCGGCGAAGTCCTGATCGGCTATCGCGTTGATCGCGATGTCGGGCCGCTGGTCATGGTCGCGGCGGGCGGTCTGCTGGCGGAAATCCATCGCGACCGCGCGTTGCGGCTGGCGCCGGTCGATCTTGACGAAGCGCACGCGATGATCGGCGAAGTGCACAGCTTGCAGGCGCTTGCCGGTTATCGCGGCAAGCCGGCGGGCGATATCGGCGCGCTGGCGCAAGCCATCGTCAAGCTCTCGCAGTTTGCGAACGATCCCTCGATTGCCGAAGCTGAAATCAATCCACTCATCGTGCGCGCCAAGGGCGAAGGCGTCGTCGCAGTCGACGCGCTGGTGAAGCTTTTTGGAAAGGCCTAAGTTCTTCGCATGTCGCACGCCGAAGCCGTTCATCCGCTTAATCCAGCCGCCGGCGCAACCGCGGCGCTGGTCGAATTCGTCGGCGGATTGCGTTACGGCGATCTGACCGACGAAGTCCGCTATTACGCGCGGCGGCATCTGCTCGACACCGTGGGCGTGATGATCGCAGGCGCACCCGGCGAAGTAGCAACGCGTGCCGAGGCGGTGATCGCGTCGGTGCGCGGCGCGGGTAAAATTCCGGTGCCGGGCCGCGCGCGTCGCGCCGATCTGCTCGACGCCGCGTTTCTCGGCGGCACCGCGGCGCACGGCATCGAACTCGATGATGGCTATCGCGTCGGCTCTGCCCATTGCGGCTGCGTCGTCGTTCCCGCCGCGCTGAGCGTTGCTTACGAGAAAAACGCCAGCGGCAGCTCACTGATCGAGGCGATGGTGGCGGGTTACGAAACCGCGATTGCGCTGGCGCGAGCCTGCGCGCCGGATTTGCGGCAGCGCGGATTTCATCCGACCGGCGCCGTCGGTCCGTTTGGCGCCGCGATGGCGGTGGCAAAGCTGCGCGGATTGTCCGCCGAGAAGATAGCCAATGCGCTCGGCATCGCGGCGTCGAGTGCCGCCGGACTGTTCGCGTTCGTCAACGGCGGCGGCGACATCAAGCGGCTGCACGCCGGCCACGCGTCGCGCGAAGGAATGCAAGCCGCGTTGCTCGCCGAGCACAACGTCGAAGGTCCGCCGCAGGTGATCGAGGCGCGAGACGGTTTCATGCAAGCTTTTGCGTTCGGCCGCGGCGGCAAGCTGCGCGCCATCGCGTTGCCGCCTGCCGTGCCATTCGGCATCACCGATTGCTACATCAAGCCATCCGCATGCTGCCGCCACATTCAGCCTGCGGTGGAGGCTCTGAGCGCCCTGCTCGACGACGAAAAGATAAAGCCCGAAGACATCACGCGCATCGATGTCGAAACTTATCGCATCGCCGCCGAGCACGCCCATACCGGCTGGGACGACTACGCCAGCGCGCAACTCAGCTTTCCGTATCTGATCGGCCTCGCGGTGCGCTTTCGCGGCGTGAAGCTGGAGCATTTCAGCGATGAAGTGCGTCGCAATCCCGCCTTTACCGAAATTGCGCGCAAGCTGCATGTCAGCGCGCCAGTGGAGATCGACAGACTCTATCCGGATTTGCGGCCCGCGCGCGTCACGGTCACCACCGCGCGCGGCAGCGTGACGCGGCAGGCCGACGAGGCGCTAGGTTCGCGGCTGGTTCCGCTCGACGACAAAGGCCTGCGCGCGAAATTCCACGGATTGGTGGAGCCGGTGCTCGGCGCGGCGCGCGCGAGCGAACTTAGCCAGCGGCTGTGGGATATCGACAAGGCGCGCGAAGTTCGCTCGCTGATCGAGGCGGCGGCCAAGACGTAAACTAATAATTTTATTCCGCCGCCTGCTTCCAGGTGTTGGCGTGCGCCTTTGGCTTGGCCTTGCGGCGCAAGTCGGTCAATTCCTCGCGCTCGCGTAACGCATTGCGGAACAGCTGTTCCTTGCCCGCGAGATATTGCGGCGGGCAATGCACGTCCGCGTCGTACCAGCTTGCCGCCTTCATCACAAAGGACGGATCGGCAAGATGCGGGCGCGCGAGCGCGACCAGATCTGCACGGCCGGCGGAAACGATGGTGTTGACCTGATCGGCGGTGGTTATGTTGCCGACACACATGGTGGCGAGGCCCGCTTCGTTACGTATTTGATCGGAGAACGGCGTCTGGAACATGCGCCCGAAAATCGGCGCAGAATCGGCGGTCGTCTGCCCGGTTGAAACGTCGATGAGATCGCAACCGTCGTCAGCGAACATGCGTGCGATCTCGACCGATTCCTCGCCCGTGATCCCGCCGTCGGCCCAATCGGTCGCAGAAATGCGCACTGACATCGGTTTGTCATGGGGCCAAACCGCGCGCATGGCGCGGAAGACTTCGAGCGGGAAACGCAGCCGATTTTCCAGCGAGCCGCCGTATTCATCGGTGCGCTTGTTGGTGAGCGGCGAGATGAAGCTCGCGAGCAGATAACCGTGCGCGGCATGCAGCTCCAGCATGTCGAAGCCCGCGCGCGCGCCGCGTTGCGCGGCCTGCGTAAAATCGGTGATTACCTTGTTCATGTCCGCGCGGTTCATCGCGCGCGGAATTTGGCTATGCGGGAAATACGGAATCGCGGAAGCCGACATCACCGGCCACGCGCCATGCTCCAGCGGCTCGTCGATTCCTTCCCACATCAGCTTGGTCGCGCCCTTGCGCCCGGCGTGGCCGAGTTGCAAACAAAACTTGGCGGCGGAATTGCCGTGCACGAAATCGGCGATCCGCTTCCACGCCGCTTCATGCGCGTCGTTATACAACCCGGCGCAGCCAGGCGTGATGCGCGCCTCTTCCGACACGACGGTCATTTCGGTAAACATCAGTCCGGCGCCGCCGACGGCACGCGCGCCGTAATGCACCATGTGCCATTCGTTTGGCAGGCCGCCCTGCGCCGAGTATTGGCACATCGGCGATACCACGACTCGGTTCGCCAGCGTCAAGCCGCGCAAACGGAACGGCTGAAACATCGGCGGCACGGGGTGCGCCATATCTGTGTCGAAGCCTTGCTTGCGCACATCCCCGGCAACAACGCGATCGACTTCCGCCACAAACTCAGGCGCACGCAAAGCCAGATTGTCATAGGTGATCGCCTTCGAGCGCGTCATCAACCCGAAGGCAAAGCGCGTCGGATGCATTTGCCAGAAACGCCTAACATGTTCGAACCACACCAGCGACACGTCGGCGGAGTGCTGCGTCTTTTCGACTTCCTCGCGCCGGTTGGTCTCATAATGCGCCAGCGCCTTCGCAACATCGCCGCCGCTGACACGGAACGCTTCGTAGAGCGCAATCGCGTCTTCCATCGCCAGCTTGGTGCCGGAGCCGATGGAAAAATGCGCGGTCGCCTTGGCGTCGCCGATCAGCACGACATTTCCGGCAATCCACTTCTCGCAGCGAATGGTCGGAAAATTCCGCCACATCGAACGGTTGGTGATGAGTTTGTGGCCGGCCAGTTCCGTAGCGAACAAGTTTTCAAAAAACTTCGCCGACGCAGCTTCGTCCAATTTGTCGAGACCCGCGCGCGTGAATGTTTCCGGATCGGTTTCGAAAATCCAGGTCGAGCGGCCCGGCTCGTATTGATAGCAATGCACGATGAAAATGCCGTGCTCGGTCTCGCGGAAGAAAAACGTGAAGGTGTCGAGCGGGCGCGTTGAACCCATCCAGCAAAATTTATTCGGGCGCAGATCGACCGATGGCTGAAACGCTTCGGCGTATTTCTCGCGCACGCGCGAATTGATCCCATCCGCCGCCACAACAAGATCGGCCTCGCGCCGCGCGGTGTCTATGTCGGAAACCTCGCACTGAAATTTCAATTTAACGCCGAGTGCGCGCGCGCGCTCGGTCAGCAGCCGCAACAGCGTCGTACGCGCGCAGCCGCAAAAACCGTTCCCGCCGATGCGGTGCACGGTATCCTTGAAATGGATTTCGATGTCGTCCCAGTACGCGAAGTTATTTGTAATCGCGCGGTAACTCTCCGCGTCGTAGCCCTCGAACGTCTCCAGCGTCTGGTCGGAGAACACGACGCCGAAGCCGAACGTATCGTCCGGCCGGTTGCGCTCGAAAACGGTGATCTGCGCGGCCGGCCACGCCTTCTTCATCAGGATGGAGAAATAGAGGCCCGCCGGGCCGCCGCCGATGACGTGGATTTTCATGCGCGCCTCTGCCTGTCAGGCGAATGGGGCTCCGCTCGGCAATTACTTTAAGCTTGAAATATATGCCGGGCAACCCTTGAGGCCTATATATTTTAGGCTTAAAGTATTTGCGCTGGCTGGAGCGGAACAAGCCTGAGGCTCTCATGACGGCGCTCGATGGACGGCATGCACTGGTGACTGGCGGCGGACGCGGCATCGGCCGCGCGATCGCCGCGGCGCTCTCGGGCGCCGGCGCCAAGGTCACCGTGATGGGGCGGCAGGAAGCGCCGCTCAAGGATGCGGTCGGCAAAGGCGAAGCCACAGGATATTTCATCGCCGATGTCACTGACGCGCGCGTGATGGCGGACGGGATTACGCGCGCCGCCGGCGAGCGCGGCGCTTTCGATATTCTCGTTGCCAATGCCGGCGGTGCCGAGAGCGCGCCCTTCGCCAAGGCCGACGCCACGCAATTTCAACGCATGTTCGATCTCAATGTCATGAGCGTTGTGCATTCAGCCCGTGCAGTGCTCGGCGGCATGACGAAGCAAGGTTTCGGCCGCATCGTCGCTGTCGCGTCCACCGCAGGTCTGAAGGGCTATGCTTATGTCCCCGCTTATTGCGCCGCCAAGCACGCCGTCGTCGGGCTGGTGCGCTCGCTCGCGATCGAGACCGCGAACAGCGGCATCACCGTCAACGCGGTATGTCCCGGCTACACCGACACCGACTTGCTGCGTGCCAGCACCGACGCAGTCGCCAAAAAAACAGGACGCACGCGCGAGCAGGCCATCGCCGAGTTCACCAAGGACGCGCCGCTTGGCCGCCTGATACGGCCGGAAGAAGTCGCGGCGGCGGTACTTTATTTGTGCTCGCCGGATGCCGCTGCCGTTACCGGCACAACACTGACAATCGCCGGCGGAGAAATCTGATGGACGACACGACCGCGCTTCCGCTCGATGCGGAAACAAAGGTGAGCGAACGGCCGGCCGATCACGAGGCCGAGCTGCGGCTGTGGTTGCGTCTGTTCACCTGCACCACGTTGATCGAAGGCGAGATCCGCCGCCGCCTGCGCGACACGTTCGATGTCACGCTGCCGCGTTTCGACCTGATGGCGCAGCTCGACAAGGCGCCGGGCGGCATGACGCTGGGCGAACTCTCGAAACGCATGATGGTGTCGAACGGCAATGTCACGGGCCTGGCAGAGCGTCTTGCCACGCAGGGCCTGCTGGAGCGCCGCGCCTCCCCGACCGACCGGCGCGCGCAATTCGTCAGCCTGACACCGGAGGGCCGCAAAACCTTCCGCACCATGGCGCGCACGCACGAGAACTGGATCGCCGAACTGTTCGCCGGGCTTGGCCGCGACGATACCGAGAAGCTGATGACGCTGCTGGCGCGCGCGAAAGCCTCCGCGCGCAAGGCCGTCACGGCGGGGGAGAAATGATGACCGCTCATTCCGTCTCGCTACCGCTTGCCGGTTACAAAGCGCGCCACGTCAGCCTTGATGTTACCGGCAAGGTCGCAACGCTCACGCTCAACCGGCCGGAGCGCAAAAATCCGCTGACCTTCGAGAGCTACGCCGAACTCGCCGGAATTTTCCGCGCCGCCGCCAGAGACCAGCAAGTCAAAGTGTTTGTGCTCACCGGCGCGGGCGGCAATTTCTGCTCCGGCGGCGACGTGTTCGAAATCATCAAGCCGCTGGTGGAAGAAACCGACACCATCGGGTTGTTGAATTTCACGCGCATGACCGGCGAACTGGTGAAGGCCATGCGCGCCGCGCCGCAGCCTATCATCGCCGCCATCGACGGGGTTTGCGCGGGCGCCGGCGCCATTCTGGCGATGGCCTCCGACATCCGCTTCGGCACCACGGGCGCGAAGATTGCATTCCTGTTCAACCGCGTCGGTCTCGGCGGCTGCGACATGGGCGCTTGCGCAATCCTGCCGCGCATCATCGGGCAAGGCCGCGCGGCGGAACTTCTGTTCACCGGACGCACGCTTGGCGGCGAGGAAGCCGAACGCTGGGGATTTTTCAACCGTCTCGCCGCGCCGGACAAAGTGCTCGGTGAAGCGGCGGCGCTCGCAACCGGACTTGCGAACGGGCCGACCTTTGCCAATGCAATGACCAAGCGCGCGCTGGAAATGGAATGGTCGATGCCGGTCGATCAAGCCATCGAGGCCGAAGCGGTTGCGCAGGCGCTCTGCATGAAGACGGAGGATTTCGCCCGCGCCTATCGCGCCTTCGCCGACAAGCAGAAGCCGGTATTCGAGGGCAACTGACATGCTCAGCGAAACTCTCAGCTGGCCGTTCTTCGACGACGAGCACCGCACGTTCGCCGGCAAATTTTCGCGCTGGGCGGATGCGACTTTGCCGGGGCTGCCGCATGATGATGTCGATGCCGCCTGCCGCGCGCGCGTGAAGGCGCTGGGCGAAGCCGGATTTCTCGATGCGGTGGTGCCGAGCGCTTACGGCGGCACGCACGATACACTCGACGTGCGAACGCTGTGTCTGGCGCGCGAGATTCTCGCTTTCCGCGACGGCTTGAGCGATTTCTCCTTCGCCATGCAGGGACTCGGCAGCGGCGCGATTTCGTTGTTCGGCTCCGAGGAATTGAAGAAAAAATATCTGCCGCCGGTGCGTCAGGGAAAATCAATCGCCGCTTTCGCGCTCTCCGAGCCAGAGGCGGGCTCCGATGTCGCTGCGCTGGCGATGACCGCGAAGCCCGACGGCAACGCGCATGTGCGGCTCGATGGGGCGAAGACCTGGATATCCAACGGCGGCATTGCTTCGTTTTACGTGGTGTTCGCGCGCAGCGGCGAAGCGCCGGGCGCCAGGGGCCTGTCGGCCTATGTGGTCGATGCGGATACGCCGGGATTGACGGTGGCCGAGCGCATCGAAGTGATCGCGCCGCACCCGCTTGCCACGCTCAACTTCGAAGGCGTGCGTGTGCCGCTCACGAACCGGCTGGGTGCGCCCGGCGAGGGTTTCAAGGTGGCGATGGCAACGCTCGATATTTTCCGCTCCACCGTCGGCGCCGCCGCGCTTGGATTTGCCCGCCGCGCGCTGCACGAAACGCTCACGCACGCCTCCTCGCGCAAGCTGTTTGGCGCGCCGCTCGCCGACCTGCAACTCACGCAGGCGGCCATCGCCGACAGCGCGACCGAAGCCGACGCCGCCGCGCTGCTGGTTTATCGCGCCGCCTGGACAAAGGATAAAGGCGCGGCGCGCGTCACGCGCGAAGCGGCAATGGCAAAGATGTACGCCACTGAAGTCGCGCAAAGCATCATCGACCGCGCGGTGCAACTGCACGGCGGGCTTGGCGTCACCAAGGGCGTGAAAGTGGAAGAACTTTACCGCGAAATTCGCGCGCTGCGAATTTACGAGGGCGCGACCGAAGTGCAGAAAATCGTCATCGCACGCGAGGCCCTGAAACAACAACCGCCAAAACCCGCGTTGGCGGCGGAATAGGCGCCATGATTTGCTCCGCGCATATCGACACCTTCACGCGGGATTTTCTTCCGCCCGCCGCGCAGTGGCCTGACTTTATGTTCGGCCTGCCGGATTTGAAATACCCGGATCGGCTGAATTGCGTGAGCGAATTGCTCGACCGCTGGATCGCCATCGGCCACGGCGAGCGGCCTTGCGCGATCTCATCGGCGGAAACGTGGAGCTACGCGCAGCTCGCCGAAAAGGTGAATCGAATCGCCAACGTGCTCACGCGCGATTTTGGGCTGGTGCCGGGCAATCGCGTGCTGCTGCGGGCGCCGAATTCACCGATGATGGCGGCGGCCTACCTCGCGGTGATGAAGGCGGGCGGCGTGGTGATCGGAACCATGCCGCTGCTGCGTGCCAAGGAACTCATTTACGCCCTGACCAAGGCGAAGATCAAATTTGCGCTGTGCGAGGCGCAGCTTGCCGGTGAAATGGAAAAAGCCAGGACGGCATCGAACGATCTCAAGCACATCGTCTATTGGGGCGATGGCGCGGCGCAATCGTTAGAGGCGCTGATGCAGAAATCCGGCTACGAAGATTTCACTCCTTGCGATACCGCGGCAGACGACGTCTGCCTGATCGGTTTTACCTCCGGCACCACCGGCGAGCCGAAAGGCACCATGCATTTCCACCGCGACATTCTGGCGACCTGCGACAGCTATGGCCGCCACGTGCTGCGCGCCGGCCCGGACGACCGTTTCATCGGCTCGCCCCCGCTCGCTTTCACCTTCGGCCTCGGCGGCCTCGTGTTGTTTCCGCTGCGCGCCGGCGCCACCATGATCCTGCTGGAAAAAGCGCCGCCGGACGAATTGCTCGCCGGCATCGCCAGGCACCGCGCCACCATCTGTTTCACCGCGCCGACCGCCTATCGCGCCATGCTCGGCAAATTGCCCGGTCACGACATCTCGTCGCTGCGCAAATGCATTTCCGCCGGCGAAGCCTTGCCGCAGGCGACGTTCGACGCATGGCTCGCCGCCACCGGCATCAAGATCATGGACGGCATCGGCGCGACGGAGATGCTGCATATCTTCATCGGCTCGCCGGAAGACGAAATCCGCGCCGGTTCCACCGGCAGGGTCGTCCCCGGTTACGAAGCGATGGTGATCGACGACGAGGGCCGCGAAATGCCGCCCGGCATCGTCGGACGCCTCGCCGTCCGCGGGCCGACGGGCTGCCGATATCTCGCAGACGTGCGGCAATGCGTTTACGTGCAAAGCGGATGGAACGTGACCGGCGACACTTATTTAATGGATAAGGACCGCTACTTCTTTTACCAGGCGCGCTCCGACGACATGATTATCTCCGCCGGTTACAACATCGCCGGCCCGGAAGTAGAATCCGCGCTGCTGATGCATCCCGCCGTCGCCGAATGCGGCGTCGTCGGCGCACCCGACGAAGAACGCGGACAGATCGTCAAGGCCTATGTTGTGCTGCGCGCGGGACATAACCCAGACTCGGCGATGACGCGCACATTGCAAGAGCACGTCAAGGAAACCATCGCGCCCTACAAATATCCGCGCGCCATTGAGTTCGTCACCGTGCTGCCGCGCACGCAAACCGGCAAGCTGCAGCGCTTCGAACTGCGCCGCATCGCCGCCGAAAATAACTCACGCAAGATTGCGTCATAAGGAGAGCAAGCCCCGTGTCCAAGAACAAAACATTGCAGCCTGCGGGCTGGCCGAAGCCGAAGGGTTACGCCAACGGCGTTCTGGCGCGCGGCGACATGGTGTTCGTCGGCGGCATGATCGGCTGGGACGAGAACGAGCGCTTTCCGCAGGGTTTTGTCGCGCAGGCAAAGCAGGCGATGAGCAACATCGCCAAAGTGCTGGCCGAAGGCGGCGCGCAGCCGGAGCACATCGTGCGCATGACATGGTATGTGCGCGACATGGAAGAATACCTCGCCGCCCGCGCCGGTCTGGGCGCGGCCTACCGCGAAATCATGGGCGATCATTTCCCGGCGATGGCGCTGGTCGAAGTGACGCGGCTGGTGGAGCCGGATGCCCGCGTGGAAATCGAAGCGACGGCGGTGGTCCCGCACGCCTGATAATTTTTCAGCACACGCTGTTGAAGCGCTCGATGCAGGTGCGCAGCACCTCATCACCCGGCCGCTTCCACCAGTCGGCGGCGGAGAATATTTCCACCTCGGTGTGCCCGGTGTAACCGGCCTTTTCGATCATGCCGCGCACGCGCGGAAGATCGATGACGCCGTCACCCATCATGCCGCGATCGAGCAGCATATCCTTGGTCGGCACCAGCCAGTCGCAGATGTGATAGCCGAGAATACGTTTGGCTTTTCCCGCGCGAGCGATCTGCGCCGCGAGATCGGGGTCCCACCATACGTGATAGGTGTCGATGGCGACGCCGGTGCCCTCGCCCAGCAAGTCGCACAAATCGAGCGCCTGTCCGAGCGTGTTCACGCAAGCGCGGTCGGCGGCGTACATCGGATGCAGCGGCTCGATGGCTAGCGGCATCTTGCAGGCGCGCGCATGCGGCAGCACCGCGGCGATACCGTCCGCCACCATTTTGCGCGCCTCGGCCATATCGCGCGACGCCTTCGGCAGTCCACCGACGACGAGCACCAGACATTCGGAGCCAAGCGCGGCGGCTTCGTCGATCGCGCGCTTGTTGTCGTCGAGCGCTGCCTGGCGCCCGGCGGCGTCGGGAGCCGGAAACATTCCGCCGCGGCAATAGCCGGTAACGCGCACGCCGGCGTCCTTGATCGCGCGCACCGATTCATCAAGCCCGATCGCCGCCACCTGGTCGCGCCAGGGATCGACCGCCATGATGCCGTGGCGCGCGCAGGCCTCCACCGCTTCGCGCAGATTCCATTGCTGCCGCACGGTGGCGAGATTGATCGAAAGATTATCTGTGCGCATGCTCATTCCATCGGCGGGCATAACGTCATCGCGTTCCAGTCCGGCATCACGCCGGACGCAAGGCCGCTGATGCCGGCGAGCGAAGTGAGGTTCACCGCGCCGTCGCGGATGGCGAGGCGGACCCGCCCGTTTTGCGCGCGCGCATAAAGTTCGGGGTTGGCGGCGAGGAAAGCATTCTGTTCCGCCTGCGGCGCACCGGCCATGCCATCGACATATTGATGCCCGTTGCGCTCGACATGCGTGGCGCCGATCAGCGTCGCCAGCGCGAGGTCCTGTTGCAGCGCGATGCCGCTTTGCGTGGTGAGGTCTTCCGCCGACATGAAATAGCGGCCAGGCCCCTCTTCGGCGTTCCAGCGCGCGACGCGCGCGCGATTGAGCAGCGAGCGGTAAAAGCCCTTGCAGGATTTCGACGAGATACCGCGATAACCGAGTTCACGCGCGCGCGGGAACACGCTGATGTCGGAGTCGGACTCATCGACCTCAACCGGGATTTCACGCGCCAGCACGTGGATCGGCGCGCTCAGCGCATGCGTGCGCGTGATCGGCTGCTCTAACAGCAGGATCGTGCCCTTCAGGCGATTGAGTCGCGTGTCCGCGCCGATCCGCCGCCATAATTCGACGACGGCTTCGATGTTCTGGAACTGCTCGTTGCCGTCGAGCGTGACGTAATACGGCTCCTTCAGCCGGTCGAGCACCGACGAAATGCCGGCCAGACGGTCGATGTCGGCATCAATCGTGCCGCCGACCTTGAGCTTGAAATAGCGGTGACCGTAGGTTGCGATCACTTCCTCCAGACTTTCCGGCAATCCGTCATCGAGGCGCTTGCCCGCGGTCTCCGAACGCGTGAGGGCATCAACCAACCCGACGGTATGGCGCACGAAAATCGACGGACCGGGCCGCAGCACGGCTAGGAAATTATCGAGATCGAAGCCTTCAAGATCGGGCGCTGTCTGCGAGGTCAGTCCGATACGGTTGTCACGCACCATGTCGAAGACGGATGTTTTTTCCAGCCGACCGATCGCATCGATGATTGCCCGGTCGAGCAGCGAGAGGCCGAAAGACGCGATCAGTCCATTGAGACCCGCTTCGGCGCAGGCCGCGTGGTGCGCGGCTTCCGTGAAAGCGGAAAGGCCGAACGCCGTCTCGGCGTCGGCGCCGAGCATGTGCCGCCGCGCAATAGCGAGCGAGCGGCGCAGTTGATTGAAATTGTCTTCGTTCAGCAGCCGCGGCGACTTGTCGAACCATTTGGGCACGAGCAGTTCAGCGGAAACGCCATCGCCCTGGCGGCCGTCGATATGCCGGATGCGCACCCGCACGAAGACCTGCGGCGCTTCCGTGAGCGTAATCACGCCGAAACGGAACGGCAGGCGCAGCTTCACCGGCCGCTCGTAGAACGTGGCGTCCATCAGGAAAAGTCGCGGGGCCGTCATGCCTTAATAATACCCAGTACAACCGGTGCCGCACCACCAACCCGGCAGCGAACATTCGACGCGGCCCGGTGGCTTGACCCCAACACGGCCACCACCTTTAATAACCAAATGGTTACATGTGGCATCGCCGGGCGGCAAGACAGCGCCGAGCGGTTGTGACGCAGAAAAGGGCGGCGTGAGTCCATTGAGTCAGCCATCGCAACACTGGTTCCAGGCCGCCTGGCTGCGGCCGTTGATTTTTCTCGTCCTGCTGGTCGCCGCGTGGGACGCCGCCATCCGTGTATTTCACATACCGCCTTATCAGGTGCCGGCGCCCAAGGATGTCATCATAACCTTGTGGCAGGAATGGCCGATGCTGCTGCAGGAAGCCTGGCCGACCACTGTGGCGACACTCTGGGGCTTTTTCCTGTCCGCTGCGTTCGGCATTCCCGTCGCCATGCTGATCGCCGGTTCGCGCACGGTCGAGAGCTACGTCTACCCGCTGCTGGTGTTCTCGCAGTCGATTCCGAAAATCGCAATCGCGCCGCTGTTTGTCGTCTGGTTCGGCTTCGGCATGCTGCCGAAGGTGCTCTCGGCTTTCCTGCTTGGATTTTTTCCGGTTGTTGTTTCCGCGGTGCAAGGTTTCAAGTCGGTCGAGCCCGACATGCTCGATCTCGCGCGTGCGATGGAGGCAAACCGGCTGCAGATTTTCCGCATGGTGAGCTTGCCGCACGCGCTGCCGGCGATTTTTTCCGGCTTGAAGGTTTCGATCACGCTGGCTGTTGTCGGCGCCGTGGTCGGCGAGTTCGTCGGTTCCAATTCCGGCATCGGCTATTTGCTGCAACGCTCGATCGGAAATTTCGAACTGCCGACGATGTTCGCCGCGCTGGTCGTGCTCGCGCTGATCGGCGTGATTTTATTCTGGCTGCTCGACGTGATCGAGCGCCTCGCCATTCCCTGGCATGCCAGCCAGCGGCAAGACTTTATTATCGCGGCCTAATGAGAAAGAAACCAAACAGGAGGAAACTATGATCCGCATACTCGTGACGATCGGGGCGATCCTGCTCGCAGGACCTGCGTTCGCCGCCGACAAAGTCATTCTGATGCTCAACTGGTATGTCTACGGCGAGCACGCGCCGTTTTATTACGGCAAGGAAAAAGGCATCTTCGCCGCCGAAGGCATCGATCTGGAAATCCAGGAAGGCCGCGGCTCCGGCACGGTGACGCAAGTTGTCGCCGCCAAGACGGTGCCGTTCGGCTATGTCGACGTTCCGACCATGATGCGCGCGGCCGTGAAGGGCGCTCCGGTGATGGCGGTTGGCGTCGCGTTGCAGACCAACCCGATGTCCGCGATGGGCTTCGCCGACAAGAACATCAAGAAGCCTGCGGACATCAAGGGCAAGACGGTTGCCACCACGCCCGGCGATTCGATGTCGCAGATCTGGCCTCTGTTCCTGAAAAAGACCGGCCTAAAGGAAACCGACTTCAAGACCGTCTCCGGCGACGCGGTGACCAAGCTCAACGCCGTGATCAACGGCCAGGCGGACCTGCTGCTCGGCTACGTCATGGATCAGAGCATGAAGATCAAGGACGCCACCGGCAAAGACGTCTTCCCGATCAAGTTTTCGGATTACGGCGTCAACCTGGTGAGCTCCGGCATCATCGTCCACAAGGATACGATCAAGGATAGCCCGGACCTGGTGAAGCGGTTCATGTCCGCGAGCACCAAGTCGATCGAAGCTGCCTCGAAGGACCCCAAGGGCGCGGCGCAGGCGATCCTCAATGCCAATCCGAAGGGCGGCAAGATCGAGACGCTCACGCAGGGCTTCCAGCTGACCATCCCGCTCTACAAAGACCCGTCCGGCAAGAAGAACCGGCCGTTGAACGTGACGGACGCCAACATGGCGGACACGATCAACGTGATGGTCGAATACGGCGGGCTCGAAGCCAAGGCGAAGGAAAACCCGAAGGCCTATTACACCAACGAGTTTCTTCCCAAGGCCGGCGGGAGCTGAGCGATAATCGGCCATGACATGTCTGCACCGAATTTAAGAGTCATGGCCCAGGCCACCGAGACGAGACGCCCTGTCATCGAGATCAAGGGCGTCTCGAAAACCTACCGGACGCGCGACGGCGAGGTGCCGTCGTTGCGTCCGCTGGATTTCACCATCAGCGACGGCGAGTTCGTCGTGGTGGTCGGCCCGTCCGGCTGCGGCAAGACCACGCTGTTGAAAATGATCGCCGGCCTGCTGCCGCCGAGCGAAGGCGAAATCCGCGTCGAAGGAAAGGCAATCACCAAGCCGCACGGCGGGGTCGGCATTGTATTCCAGACTGCGATGCTGCTGCCGTGGCGCAGCGTATTCCGCAACGTGATGATGCCGGTCGAGGTCAAAGGCCTGCCGCGCAAAGATTACGAGAAACGCGCCACCGCGCTGCTCAAGATGGTGGGTCTCGAAGGCTTCGAGAATAAATATCCCTGGCAGTTATCCGGCGGCATGCAGCAACGCGCTTCAATCTGCCGCGCGCTGGTGCACGATCCGAAGATCGTCCTCATGGACGAGCCTTTCGGCGCGCTCGACGCCATGACGCGCGAGCGCATGAACGTCGAACTGCAACGCATCCAGCGCGAGACCAAGAAGACCGTGCTGCTCATCACCCATTCGATCCCGGAGGCGGTGTTTCTCGCCGACCGCGTTCTGGTGATGAGCGAGCGTCCGGGAACGATCGCTGCGGTCTACGATGTGCCGCTCAAGCGGCCGCGCTCGCTCGACGTGCTGGCCGATCCGGTGTTCGTGGAATTGACGCAGAAAATCCGCAAGCACTTCAACGCCACGACTACGGGCGCGTAAAACTCAGCCGAGGCCGTGAACGCCAAGCAACTTGCTCATGCGCGCCGCCGCCATATCGGGATCGTGCAGCACGCGCGCCTTGTCGGCGAGACGGAAAAGTTCGGCGAGGTGCAGCAGCGAACGCGCGCTCTCCTGCCCGCCGACCATGATGAAATGGTCCTGCAAGCCGTTGAGCCAGGCGAGGAACACCACGCCGGTTTTGTAGAATCGCGTCGGCGCCTGAAAAATGTGCCGCGAGAGCGGAACGGTTGGCTCCAGCACGCCGTGGAAGCCCTGCAGGTCGCCGGCCGCGAGCTTCGCCAATCCGGCGGAGGCCGCCGGCGCGATGGCGTCGAAAATGCCGAGCAGCGCATCGGAATAGCCGTCTTCGTCGCCGGCGATCAGTTCCGCATAGTTGAAATCGTCGCCGGTATACATTTTGACGCCTTGCGGAAGACGCCGGCGCATGTCGATTTCTTTTTCCTTCGACAGCAGCGAAATCTTCACACCGTCAATTTTCGCGGCATGTTCGGTGAGGATGCCGAGGCAGGTTTCCATCGCCTCGCCGTGGTCCGCAGCGCCCCAATATCCGGCAAGCGCCGGATCGAACATCTCGCCAAGCCAATGAATGATCACCGGCTCACGCACCTGGCTCAGAAACCGGCCATAGACGCGGGCATAATCCTGCGGCGATTTCGCAGCATACGCGAGCGCGCGGCTCGCCATCACGACGAGCTTGCCGCCCATTCCCTCTACCGCCTCGATCTGCTCTTCGTAAGCGCGGATGATGTCGTCGATTGTGACATCCGGTCCGGGCGCAATGTGGTCGGTGCCGACGCCGCAGCAAATTTTCACGCCCGGCCGCGTCTTGGCGGCGTCCAGCGCATGGCGGATAAGTTCTCGTGAGTTCTGCCAATCCATGCCGCCGCCGCGCTGGGCGGTGTCCATCGCCTCGGCGACGCCGAGGCCGAGGTCCCAAAGGTAATGCCTGAAGGCTATGGTTTTTTCCCAATCGACCTTCGCATCGACCCACGGATCGATATCGGCGAGCGGATCGGCCACCACATGTGCCGCAGCGTAAGCAATGCGGTTGAACCGCGACGTTTCCGCCTTCGATGGAAACACAATCGGCTCGCCGGTGGTGTAGGCGCTAAGCTTGCCGTCCTTGGTGGGGAGCGAAATAGTCGCCACTTGTGGCTCCTTAGATCTTTATTTCCGGCACGTCGACCCAGCGCCGCTCCGCCCAGCTTTTCAGCCCGAGTTCGGCAAGCTGCACGCCTTTGACGCCTTCGATCAGGCCATGATGCCACGGCGTACCGGCCACCACATGGCGGATGAAATCCTCCCACTGGATTTTGAATCCGTTCTCGTAGGTGATTTTCTCCGGCACTTCTTTCCATTGATCGTAGAAATTCATCGTCTGCGGTACGTCGGGATTCCACACGGGGCGCGGCGTGTCCTCGCGGCTCTGCGTCAGGCAGCGCGTAAGCCCCGCGACCGCCGAGCCGTGCGTGCCATCCACCTGAAACGTCACCAGATCGTCGCGCCGCACGCGCACGCACCAGGATGAATTCATGTGCGCGATCACGCCGCCTTCGAGCTGGAAGCTTGCGTAAGCTGCGTCGTCGGCGTCGGCCTTGTAAGTTTTGCCCGCCTCGTCCACGCGGCTTGGAATGTGAGTGGCGCCGAGACAGCTCACCGCCTGCACCTTGCCGAAAAGATTGTCGAGCACGTAACGCCAGTGGCACAGCATGTCGAGGATGATGCCGCCACCTTCGGCCTTCTTGTAATTCCAGCTCGGACGTTGCGCCGGCGGGCCCCAGTCGCCCTCGTACACCCAGTAGCCGAACTCTCCACGCACCGAGAGCATGCGGCCGAAAAAGCCGGCATCGCGCAATTCCTTGATCTTGCGCAGGCCCGGCAGGAATAATTTGTCCTGCACCACGCCGTTCTTGATCTTGCGGCTGTTGGCCAGCTTTGCCACCGCCACCGCCTTTTCCAGACTGTCGGCGATCGGCTTCTCGCAATAGATGTGCTTGCCGGCTTCGATCGCGCGCGTGAGCAGATCGGCGCGCATCTGCGTCGTCGCCGCGTCGAAGAACACCGTGTCGCTGGGATTTTTCAGCGCCGCGTCGAGATCGGCGGTGGAGCGCTCGATGCCGTGTTCGCGAGCGAGCGCCGCAACCTTATCGGCATTGCGCCCGACCAGGATGGGATCGGGCATGACGCGGTCGCCGTTCGGCAAGACGACGCCGCCCTGTTTGCGGATGGCGACGATCGAGCGCACCAGATGCTGGTTGAGCCCCATGCGTCCGGTGACGCCGTACATCACAATGCCGAGTTTATGCGTCGCCAAACGTAATCCTCCCCGCCGTACCAAGTAACCGGTTGGTTACGAATGCAGCATGCTCAGATTTTCAGGTCAAGAGCTTGCGGGGAGGCGTCAGCCGCGCGGCGCGAGATAGGCCAGCACCACGTCGACGATGTGGCGGCCGCGCGTTGCGAGGCGGTCGGGCGTATTGAGGTCCTTGCCGAAAATGGTCGAAAGCGTGTGGCGGTTCGACATATAAAAAAAGCCCAGAGCCGCAATGGTGATGTAAAGCTCGACCGGATCGACGTTCGCGCGGAATACCTTTTCCTTCGCGCCGCGATCCAGCAGCCCGGAAATCATCCCGATCAATGGCGCATGCAGATGGCGGATTCGCTTCGAGCGTTTGAGATAAGACGCGCGATTAAGGTTCTCGGTCGCCAGCAGGCTGAGGAATTCCGGGTGCTCGATGAAATATTTCCAGGTGAACAGCACCAGCTTGCGCATGCCGTCGACCGGGCCGAGATCGCCCAGATGCAGGCCGACTTCCGCCGTGCGGATCGCGGCATAGGTGGATTCGAGAACCGCGAGGTAAAGTCCGTTCTTGTCGCCGAAGTAATGATAGATCATCCGCTTGTTGACGCCGGCGCGCTTGGCGATGGAATCGACGCGCGCGCCGTTAAGGCCGTTGGCGGTAATTTCCTTGGTCGCGGCCTGCAATATGGAGGCGCGCGTGCGCTCGGGATCACGCGGCGCGCTTGATGAGCGGCGCGAAGCCCGGCCTTTTGTGATGCTTGCTTCCACCGCTTTGCCCCGCGCCAGCCTTGCTCGGCATTAGTCTTGCCGCGCGCGCCTTGGTTGAGTCAACGCCGCCCGCAGCGTTGTGCGCGCCTGCCCGTTAAACTACATTTCGTCCGCTCGAACGATACAGCGCGCTCGAAAAGGCATGCCGTGACCGCTTTCATCTACCGCCGGACGTTCACCATCGAATGGGGTCATTGCGACCCGGCCGGCATCGTCTTCAACAGCCGCTTCTTCGAGTTCTTCGACTGGAACACCTGGATGCTGTTTGAGTCCGCGCTCGGCGTCGCGAAAACCGAAATGACGGCGGCATTCAACATTGTCGGCGTGCCTCTTGTGGGCGCGAAAGCCAGCTTCAGGCGGCCGGCGAAATTCAACGACACGGTGGAACTGGTCTCGCATGTCAGCGAGTTCCGCCGCTCAAGTTTCGACGTGAAACACCAGCTCTTCAACGGCGGCGAGCTCGCGGTCGATGGCCAGGAGTCGCGGGTGTGGGCGGCGATGGTCCCCGGCGACCCCCCGCAGCTCAAGACTGCGCCGATCCCCGCCGAAGTCATCGCCCGTTTCAACGCCCCGTAATCGTCCAAACAATCCCGATTTTTGGTCTGCTGCCAGTGGGCCAAAAACTGCTATAAAAACATAACGATAAAAAAGATCGGGCTCGCATGAGCCTGCGGGAACTGGAAACGGCCGATGGCGCGAATTGTCAAATTCGTCTTGAATGACCGCGCGCGCACCGACGCGGTGCCGAATAATATTTTGCTGCTCGATTACCTGCGCGAAATCGTCGGCCTCACCGGCACCAAAACGGGTTGCGACGGCGGCGAGTGCGGCGCCTGCACGGTGCTGATCGACGACAAGCCGGTCCTCTCGTGCCTGACACTGGCGGCGAGCGTCGAAGGCCACCGCGTCGATACGGTCGAATCGCTCGGTGAGGGCGGACATCTCTCCGCCGTGCAGCGCGGCTTCCACGAGAAGCTCGGCGCGCAATGTGGCTACTGCACGCCCGGATTCATCATGGCCTCGGCGGGCTTGTTGCGGAAAAATCCGAATCCGACGGAAGCCGAAATCCTCGAAGCGCTTGGCAGCAACATTTGCCGCTGCACCGGCTACGTTAAAATCATCGAGGCCGTGCAATTTGCCGCCGGCCTGCGCGCGCAAGGCATCGCGCCGTGAACGAAATCCGCCCGACGCACACCATCGGCGGCTACGTGCCGATGATCGACGGGCCGGAAAAGGTTTCCGGCCGCGCCAAATACACCGCTGACATCATCCAGCCCGGCCTGCTCGCCGGACGCATTTTTCGCAGTCCCTATTCGCACGGCGAAATTCTCGACGTCGATATTTCCGCCGCGCTGAAATTGCCGGGCGTGAAAGCCATCGTCACCGGCGCCGATTGCGACAAGACTTTCGGCGTGCTGCCCATCGCCCGCAGCGAGCATCCGCTGGCGCGCGACCGCGTGCGTTATCGCGGCGAACCGGTTGCCGCGGTCGCCGCCATCGACGACGCCACCGCCCGCCGCGCCGTCGAACTCATCAAGCTGAAAGTGCGCGAGCTGCCCGCTTATTACACGGCCCAATCCGCGCTAGCGCCCGACGCAGTCGCCTTGCACGAGAAGAAGCCGGGCAATCTCGAACGCGATGTCCTGTTCGAACTGGGAAGCACCGAGCAGGGTTTCGCGCAAGCCGATCTGGTGCGCGAGGGCACCTATAACTGCGCCGAGGTCTGCCAGAACCAGATGGAGATGCACGCCGCGGTCGCCGAATACGACGCCGTGCGCGACCGCATGACCGTGCACGCCTCGACGCAGGTGCCGTATTACGTGCACCTGATGCTCTCGCAAATCCTCGGCATGGAGATGTCGCGCATCCGCGTGGTGAAGCCGCATGTCGGCGGCGGCTTCGGCTGCCGCACCGAGACGCTCAACGTCGAGCTGATCACAGCATTACTGGCGCGCAAGATCGGCGGCGGCGTCCGCACCGTCATCACCCGCGAGGAAACTTTCATCACCCATCGCGGCCGGCCGGAAACCGACATCAAGCTGAAAATCGGTCTGCGCAAGGACGGACGCATCACGGCGGTGGAGTGTGAGTGCTACCAGCGCGGCGGCGCGCATTCCGGTTACGGCGTCGTTACGATTCTCTATGCCGGCTCGATGCTCTACGCCATCTACGACCTGCACAACGTGAAATATCTCGGCAAGCGCGTGCTCACCAACACGCCGCCATGCGGCGCGTTCCGCGGCCACGGCACCGTCGATATCCGTTTTGCCTTTGAGAGCCTGCTTGACCAGATGGCGGCGGAAATGGGCCTCGACCCCTTCGCGGTACGGCGTGCGAATTTCCTGAGCGCGCCGACGTTCACCGACAACGACCTGATGGTGAACAGCTATGGCTTGCCGGAGTGCGTCGACTGGGTTGAGCAAGCGAGCGGCTGGAAAAAACGCAAAGGCAAGATGCCGAAAGGCAAAGGCCTTGGCATGGCCTGCTCACATTACATCAGCGGCGCATCGAAGCCGGTGAACTGGACCGGCGAGCCGCACGCGACCGTGAAGATCAAGCTCGACTTCGACGGCTCCGTCGTCGTGCTCTCAGGCGCAGCCGAAATCGGGCAAGGCTCGTCGACCATTCTGGTGCAGAGCGTCGCCGAGGTGCTCGGCCTTGATTTGTCGCGCATCCGCATCGTCACCGGCGACAGCGACGTGGTGCCGAAGGACAACGGCTCATATTCGTCACGCGTAACCTTCATGGTCGGCAACGCCGCTATCGATGCCGCGCAAAATTTGAAGCGTGTGCTGGTCAACGCCGCCGCGCGCAAGCTGGAAGCGAAGCCGGAAGACATCGAATGCCTCGGCGAACTTTATCGCGCGGGCGCGCAGGACAAGGGCGCGACCTTCGATGAAGTGGTCACCGAAGCGCTGAAAGACACCGGCACCATCACCGTCACCGGAAACTATTCCACCATTCCGGAATCGCACGGCGGCAAGAAATATCGCGGCTCCGCCATCGGCGGCACCATGGGCTACAGCTATTCGGCGCAAGTTGTCGAAGTCACCGTCGACGAGGACACCGGCGTCGTCACCGTCGACAAAGTCTGGGTTGCGCACGATTGCGGCAAGGCACTCAACCGCCTCACCGTCGAAGGCCAGGTGCAGGGCTCGGTCTGGATGGGCATGGGTCAGGCGATGAGCGAGGAAGCCGCTTATCACGAAGGCCTGATGCTCACCGCCAACATGCTCGATTACCGCGTGCCGACGATCCAGGATTCGCCGCCCATCGAGTGCCACATCGTCGAGAGCAACGATCCGCACGGGCCGTTCGGCGCCAAGGAAGCCGGCGAAGGATCGCTCGCGGCGTTCCTGCCTGCGCTCACCAACGCCATCGCCAACGCCATCGGCGTGCGTTTCAACGATCTGCCGGTGACGCCCGACCGCGTGTTTGAAGCTATAGAAAAACGCCGCCGCTCGTCAGCCAAGAAAACCAACGGAGGCGCGTGATGGACGCGCTGCCCGAATTCGAATTGCTGCGTCCAACCACTCTTGATCAGGCGATCAAGGCGCGCGCGGCACATCCCGCGAGCCGCCCGCTCGGCGGCGGCACTGACCTGGTCGTCAATATCCGGCGCGGCATCGTCGCACCGCCGGTGCTCATCGACGTCAACAACGTCGCGGAACTGCGCGCTATCAGAGCCGACGCAAAATCGATTGAGGTTGGCGCGGCGGTGACACTGACGGAACTTGCCGAGCATCCCGATGTCCTGAAATTTTACCCGGTCGTCGCGCAGGCTGCGGCGCACATCGCGGGCCCCACTCATCGCAACATGGGCACCGTCGGCGGAAACATATGCCTCGACACGCGCTGCATTTTTTACAACCAGAGCGAATGGTGGCGCTCGGCGAACGACCACTGTCTGAAAACTACCGGCACAGTCTGTCACGTCGCGCCGAAAAGCCGTGGCGTTTGCTTTGCGACCTTCAGCGGCGATCTGGCGCCCGCGTTCCTGACACTTAATGCCGAAGCCGATATCGCGGGACCCGCCGGCAAGCGCAGCGTCCCGCTCAATAGCCTCTACATCGGCTTTTCGCGCCAGGACCAGCCGGTCACCGAAACACTCGGCGACGGAAAGTTTTATCTCGCGCTGCGCCCCGGCGAACTGGTCACGCATGTGCGCGCAAAAAATACGACCGGCCTCGTTTCGGCCTACGACAAAATCCGTATCCGCCGCTCAATCGAATATCCGGTGGCCGGTGTCGCTGTGGCGTTGCGCCGCGACGGCAACAAGCTCGCCGAGCTGCGCGTTGCTTTCACCGGAACCAATCCACGCCCCGTGCTGCTCGAAGGCACCGCGGCGCTGTGCGGCGGTGAGCTTAACGATCATTTCTTCAAGGGGCTCGATGAACTCGTGCGCGACCAGATCATGGCGATGAAGACCACCTTCACGCCGGGACATTACCGCCGGCGCGTAGCCGGCGTGCTGGCGCGAAGGCTAGTGACGAAATTGTTCGCCGCGTGACGATAGCTGGGGGCGTAGTGCCGGACGATTTTTCCCAACGCAGGCCCTACAACGCCGTCTCTGATTTTGTCGACGCCAATGTCGCGCGCGGACTTGGGAAAAAGCTCGCCTTCGTCGATCCCGACCGCTCGCTCACCTACGGCGAACTGCAATCGCGCAGCTGCCAGTTCGCGGCGGCGTTGCGGACGTTGGGTCTGCGCTCGGAAGACCGCGTCACTCTGCTGCTTAACGACACGGTGGATTATCCGGTTGCCTTCTGGGGCGCGATCCGCGCCGGTATCGTCGTCATCCCGCTCAATACGTTCCTCACCGCCGCGCAATATGCCTACATCCTCGCGGACTCGCGCGCATCGACGATTGTCGCGTCCGCGCCGCTGGCGCAGACGATATGGCCGATACTCGACCGTCTGCCGTATTTGCGGAACATCATTTTGGTCGGCGCTATCGCCGAGGACAAAACTGCGTTCCCCGGTCGCGAAGTGCATCTGTTCGAGGAAGTTCTTGCGCGCGAGCAGCCCAAGCCGTGCCTGACGGAAACCGTGTCGGACGAAGTCGCGTTCTGGCTCTATACATCGGGATCGACCGGCGATCCGAAAGGCGTCAAGCACGTTCATTCCAGTTTGATGGCGACAGCGAAATTGTTCGGCCAGGGCGTCGTTGGAATTAACGAGAACGACGTGGTCTTTTCGGCGGCGAAATTGTTTTTCGCTTACGGCCTCGGCAATGCGATGTCGTTTCCATTGTCGGTCGGCGCCACCGCCGCGCTGTGGCCATATCGTCCGACGCCGGAATCCGTATTCGAGATGATGCGCCGCCACCGCCCCACTGTGTTCTACGGCGTGCCGTCGCTGTACACGGCATTGCTCTCGCACAATGAAATCTGCCGCGGCGCCGGGTCCGACCGGCTGCGCGTCTGCGTCTCGGCGGGCGAAGCGCTGCCCGCGCATATCGGCGAGCGCTGGCGCGCGGCCGTCGGCGTCGATGTGCTTGACGGCATCGGTTCGACCGAAATGCTGCAAACATTTCTGAGCAACCGCCCCGGCGACATCCATTACGGATCGACCGGCAAGCCGGTTCCCGGCTACGACGCCAAGATCGTCGACGAGAGCGGCCGCGAGCTTGGCGATGGCGAGATCGGCGAACTGGTCGTGCGCGGTCCTTCCGCCGGGGAAGGGTACTGGAACCAGCGCGCCAAAAGCCGCCGCACCTTCGCCGGCGAGTGGACCTACACCGGCGACAAATATCAGCGCGACAAGAACGGTTATTATTTCTACTGCGGGCGCACCGACGACATGTTCAAGGTCAGCGGCATGTGGGTCTCGCCGTTCGATGTCGAGGCCGCGCTCGTTTCGCACGAGGCCGTGCTGGAAGCCGCCGTCATCGGCAAGGAAGATGCCGACGGGCTGATCAAGCCAAAGGCCTTCATCGTGCTCAAGAACGGTTACGCGGCGGACGAGCGCCTGATCGAAACGCTGAAGGTTCACGTCAAGGAACAAGCCGGTCCGTGGAAATATCCGCGCTGGATCGACGTGCGGCCCGATCTGCCGCGTACATCCACCGGCAAGATCCAGCGTTTCAAGCTGCGGGACGAAGAATCGCAGGCACCGGGGCATTGAACCCGCGCGCGGCATCTAGCAAAAATAAATCCGATACCGCATATAGACCCCGGTCCTTCCTCAAAGAGCAAAACCAGCAGTGCCAAAGATTACTTTCATCGAGCACGACGGAACGCCCCACACCGTCGATGCGGAGATAGGTTCGACCGTGATGGAAACGGCGATCCGCACCGGCGTGCCCGGCATCGTCGCGGAATGCGGCGGCGGCTGTTCCTGCGCGACATGTCTCGTGCACGTGGACGAAGCCTGGGCGGAAAAACTCGATCCGCGCTCCGACGAGGAAGAAACCCAGCTCGACTTTGCTTATGACGTGCGGCCGAACTCGCGGCTCTCCTGCCAGATCAAGGTCACCGAGGCGCTCGACGGGCTCGTGGTGCACACGCCCGCCTATCAGGGCCGCTAAGCCGCTTTCATCTCCTGCCCACTTCGCGCTGCGGCAGTTTTGCTGCATCGCGGCAGGATACGACACGCTGAAAACACTCTGAAATCTCCCTTTCTGTTTGCGCAGCACGCGGGCGAAAATTTATTTCGGCCCAATCGCCGCACTGCGCGGACTATCCATCGTCATCGCAGTGTTGATTTGTAATAATAAAAAACGGCGTCCAGTCTTTGGACCAATCGGGCTCCCGTAAGGAGCTCACCAAAACGGGTTCCCGTAAGGAGCCCACCAGGGAGAGAACAAAATGGCGCGTCTCACCGTCAACGGGAAGAATTACGACGTCGACGTCGAAGCGGACACCCCGCTGCTTTGGGCGATCCGCGAGAACGTCGGATTGACCGGCACAAAATACGGTTGCGGTATCGGGCAATGCGGAGCTTGCACCGTGCACATCGACGGCGTGGCGACGCGATCCTGCAGCGTACGGGTCAGCCAGGTGACCGGCAAAAAAATCACCACCATCGAAGGTCTCGCCGCGGCCGGCACCGTGCACAAGGTGCAGAAGGCCTGGATCGATCACGACGTGCCGCAATGCGGCTATTGCCAGAGCGGCATGATCATGGCGGTCGCGGACTTGCTTAAAAAGAAACCGAAGCCGACCGATGCCGACATCGACGAGGCCATCAAGAACATCTGCCGTTGCGGAACGTTCCAGGAAGTGCGCGCGGCGATCCACGCCGCCGCGAACGCGTAAGGGGGCAGCCATGAATTTCATTCCCAAAATCAATCGCCGCTCCTTCGTCATCGGCGCCGCCGCTGCCGGCGGCGGTATCGCGGTCGGTCTCGACCTTCCGCTCGGCGGCCCGCAGATCATCCGCGCAGCCGACGGCTCGCCCGAACTCACCGCATGGATCGTGATCCGCCCTGACGACACCGTCGTCATTCGCATGGCGCGCTCCGAGATGGGTCAGGGCACCATCACCGGCCTCGCGCAGCTCGTCGCCGAGGAACTCGAGTGCAACTGGGCGAAGGTCACGACCGAATATCCAACGCCGAGCCAGAGCGTCGCCCGCAAGCGCGCGTGGGGCGACTTCTCGACCGGCGGCAGCCGCGGCATCCGCACCTCGCACGAATACGTCCGCAAAGCCGGCGCCACCGCCCGCGTCATGCTGGTGCAGGCGGCAGCCAATCAGTGGAAAGTGCCGGTCACGGAATGCACGGCGGCCAACAGCGTCATCACGCACACGCCGTCCGGCCGCAAACTTACATACGGCAAGGTCGCCGAAGCCGCGGCCAGACTTGAGCCGCCGAAAGACGTCGCGCTCAAGGATCCGAAAAACTGGAAGATCGCCGGCAAGGGCATCAAGCGGCTCGACACCGTGCAGAAGACCAACGGCAAGATGATCTACGGCGCCGACTACAAAATGCCCGGCATGCTGAATGCCGCGATCAAGCAATGTCCGGTGTTCGGCGGCAAGCTCGCCAGCTACGACGAAGCCAAGATCACGGGCCTGAAGGGCGTCAAGAAGGTGGTGAAGGTCGGCGACAACGCCGTCGCCGTCGTCGCCGACACCTGGTGGCACGCCAAGTCCGCGCTCGACAAGCTGCCGATCGTCTGGGACGAGGGTCCCAACGGCAAGGTGCAGCAGGACCAGGTCGTCGAGACACTCAAGGCCGCGCTCACCTCCGAGCAGGCTTTCGTCGGCAATAAAGTCGGCGATGCTGCGGCGGCGTTGGCCGGCGCTGCCAAGAAGGTCGAGGCGACTTACGCCTATCCGTGGCTGAACCACGCCGCGATGGAGCCGCTTAATGCGACGGTTCTGTTTACCGGCCAGCGTTGCGACGTCTGGTGCGGCACGCAGAATGGCGAAGCGGCGTTCGCCGCGACGCTGGCGGCATCCGGCCTGCCCGCCGATAAATGCGACGTGCATCGTCTGATGCTCGGCGGCGGCTTCGGCCGGCGCGGTGCGTTCCACGACTACGTCACGCAGGCGGTGCTGATCGCAAAGCAGATGCCCGGCACGCCGGTGAAGCTGCTGTGGTCGCGCGAAGAAGATATGACTCACGGCGCGTATCACCCGATCACGAACTGCAAGCTGACAGGCGGACTGGATGCCGACGGCAATCTGGTCGCGCTGCATGCCCGCATTTCGGGTCAGTCGATCCTCACCGCCGTGCGTCCGGAAGCTCTCGTCAACGGCATGGACCCTGCGACGTTCCAGGGTATGGCGCCGACCGGCGAAGCGGCGATCGGCTACACCGTTCCGAACCTGCTGGTCGATCACGCGATGCGCAATCCGCACGTCCCGCCGGGCTTCTGGCGTGGCGTCAACGTCAACCAGAACGCCATCTATCTTGAATGCTTCATGGACGAACTCGCCCATGCGGCCGGCAAGGACCCGGTGGAGTTCCGGCGCAAGCTGATGTCGAAACATCCGAAGCATCTCGGCGTGCTGAACGCTGTCGCCGAGAGAATCGGCTGGGGCAAACCGGCGCCGCAAGGCGTCTTCCGCGGCATCGCCCAGCACATGGGCTACGGCAGCTACGTCGCCGCGGCCGCTGAAATCTCGGTGTCTGGCGAGAACAAGATCAAGGTGCACCGCCTCGTCGCGGCCACCGATCCCGGCTTCGCGGTAAACCCGGCGCAGATCGAGCGGCAGATTTCCGGCTCGTTCATGTACGGGCTCTCCGCGTTGTTCTATCAGCAGTGCACGGTCAAGGACGGCCGCATCGTCGAGGACAACTTCGATACCTTCAATTCGATGCGCATCGCGGAAATGCCGAAGGTCGAATCCATCGTCATGCCGACCGGCGGAACCCCGTGGGGCGGCGTCGGCGAGCCGACCATCTGCGTGGCGGCGCCGGCGGTTCTCAACGCCTACTTCGCGGCGACCGGAAAGCGCATCCGTTCGGTCCCGCTGAAGAACGAAAAAATCTCCTTCGCGTGATACAAGGCGGCGGCCCTAACAAGGCCGCCGCTTTTCTCTCAACGATGGCAAGGCGGTGCCTGACTTTATGGGCGCACGACGCCCGTTCGCGGATGCCGATATGACCGCAAGCCGCACACATCGGCGCACTTTCATCAAATCTGCCTTGGCGGCTGGCGCGGCCGCGGCGTTTCCGATGCCGGCTCTGCCAGCGGACGGCGCGCGGGTTGCCGTCGTCGGCGGCGGTTTTGCCGGGGCAAGTTGCGCGCGAGCGCTAAAAGCAATTGACCCTCGCCTTAACGTCACCCTGATCGAATCCGAACGCGCCTACACCGTGCTGCCCGCGAGCAACAGCGTTCTCGCCGGCTTGCGGGATTTGCCGCAGCAGCAGTTCGTTTATGACGGCATCGCAAAAGCAGACGTCAAGGTTGTCACCGCCACCGCAAAGGCCATCGACCCGCAAACGCGGCGCGTAACATTGGATGGCGGGGATACGATTGCCTATGACCGGCTGGTGCTGGCGCCGGGCATCGGTCTGCAGTGGGACGCAATCCCCGGTTACGACCGCGCGGCGGCGGACATCATACCGCATGCCTGGAAGGACGCGTTGCAGATCGGCACTTTGCGCCGGCAGCTCGACGCCATGGACGATGGCGGCACCGTCGTGATGTCGGTGCCGGTCAGTCCATCGCGCTGCCCGCCCGCGCCGTATGAGCGCGCAAGCCTGATCGCGCATTTCCTCAAGACAAAGCGGCCGCGCTCGAAACTCATCGTTCTCGATTCGAAGGATAATTTTTCTTTGCAGCGCTTGTTCGTAAGTGCGTGGAAAGAGCTTTATCCGGATCTGCTCGAATGGGTGCCGCTCTCATCCGGCGGGAAGATCGCTTCCGTCGACGTGACGAGCCGCACAATCAAAACCGATTTCGAGACGTACCGCGCCGATGTCGCCAATATCATTCCTCCCCAAAAGGCAGGAGAGATCGCCGTGCTGGCCGGCGTCGCCGACCGCACCGGCTGGTGTCCGATCGATCCGGTGACGTTCGAATCCAAATTGCAGCCGAACATTCACGTCATCGGCGATGCGGCGATCGCCGGCGCCATGCCGAAGTCAGCCGCGGCGGCGAATTCAGCCGGTAAACTTTGCGCGGTAGGTCTGGTGAAGCTGCTGGCCGGTCAGCCGCCGCAGGAACCGGAGCTGTCGAGCGCCTGCTACAATCTGCTCGCGCCCGGTTATGCCATCTCGCAATCGGGCAGATATCGTCCGGTCGGCGGACAGTTCATGGAAGTCGAAGGCGCCGGAAGCACGAGCCCGCTCGATGCGCCGCGCTCACGCCGCAACGAAGAAGCGGATATGGCGGATCGCTGGTTCAAGGACATCACCAAAGAGGTGTTCGGTTGAACATGCCGCGCGCCACGCAAGCCGTCTTGTTCGCCGCATTCGCGCTGGCGGCGGAATCCGCCTGCGCGCAAGAGGCATCTAAAAATGACGGGCCAAAAAGTTATGCCGTGGTTGGCGATGCGATCCCGGCACCATTGAACGGCATGCGCGGCGATCCCGTCCGCGGCCAGGCCATTGTCGCCAACCGGCAGAACACCTGCCTGCTGTGTCATTCCGCGCCATTTGGGGATGAAAGATTTCAGGGCAATCTCGCGCCCGATCTTAAAGGCACCGGCGCGCGCTGGTCGGAGGGCCAATTGCGCCTGCGCATGGTGGACGCCTCCCGCCTCAATCCCGCGACGATCATGCCGCCTTATTATAAAGTGGATGGCCTGACGGGCGTCGGCGCGGCCTGGCGCGGCAAGCCGATTTTGATGGCCGAGCAGATCGAAGATGTGGTGGCATATCTGGCCACGTTGCGCGATTAAGGACGCATGATGAACGAACGCAATCGCATCACCGGGACGACGCGGCGCCAGTTCCTGGCGGCGGGCGTGGGCGTGGCCTCGATCCTTGCCGTGCGTCCTGCATCCGCAACGCCCGAAGCAATGGCGGCCGCGATCCGCCAGATCGTGGGCGGAGCAACCGTGCGTCCGGGCAAGGTCAAGCTCGACATTCCGCCGCTGGTCGAGAACGGCAACACCGTCTCGCTCACCGTCTCGGTAGCGAGCCCGATGACGCCGGATAATCACGTCACCAGCATTCATGTTTTCAACGAGAAAAATCCGCAGCCGAATGTCGCGAGTTTTCATCTCGGGCCGCGCGCCGGACGCGCCAGCGTCTCTACCCGCATTCGTCTTGCCGACTCGCAGACGGTGATCGCGATCGCGCGGATGAACGACGGCTCGCTCTGGTCGGACAAAATCGATGTCATCGTCACGCTCGCGGCTTGCGTCGAGGAGTTGATCTGATGGCAGCCGCACTCATCAACGTGCCGAAGCGCGCCAAGCGCGGCGACGTCATCGAGATCAAGACGCTGATGTCGCACATCATGGAGACCGGTTTCCGCCACTCCACCACCGGCGAGCCGATCCCGCGCGACATCATCACCAATTTCGTCTGCAGCTATAACGGCGTCGAAATCTTCCGCGCCGACCTTTATCCGGCCATCGCCGCCAACCCGTTCATCACTTTCTTCACTGTCGCAACCGAGAGCGGCAAGATCGAATTCAAATGGACCGGCGACAACGGATATTCCGAGACAGCGTCGGCCGCTATTGCCGTCGAATGAACGGCGCGGCGATCACACGCGCGCTGTCTGCGGGCGCGCTCGCAATTTCCTTCACGATCATTGCCGCGTCCGCCGCCGAGATGGCGCCGGGCGAGCGCAAGTCCGGCTACGACTTCATGACCCGCGACACGCAGGGCATGCAGGACGACGACACCGTCAATCCCGGCATGTTGTGGGTGCTCGACGGCGAGGCGTTGTGGAATCGTAAAGCCGGCACAGCCGGCAAGGCTTGCGCCGACTGTCATGTCGACGCTCGCACCAGCATGAAAGGCGTTGCGGCCCGCTATCCGGCATTCGATGCCGCGCGCGGACGCCCGCTTAATCTCGAGCAGCGCGTCAACCTTTGCCGGAGCGAGCGCCAGCAGGCGAGCGTCTTCCGTTACGAGAGCCGCGAATTGCTGGCGCTCACCGCCTTTATCGGGCGGCAGTCTCGCGGCGCGGTTGTCGAGCCGCCGTCTGATGAAAGGTTAAAGCCGTTCATCGCGGCGGGACGCGAGATGTTCATGCAACGGCAGGGCCAGCTCAATCTCAGCTGCGCGAATTGCCACGACGACAACTGGAGCAAGAAGCTCGCCGGAGCCGTGATTCCGCAGGCTCATCCGACCGGCTATCCGCTCTACCGGCTGGAATGGCAGGGGCTCGGTTCGCTGCAACGCCGGTTGCGCAATTGCCTCGTCGGCATGCGCGCGAATGCCTACGACTTCGGCGCGCCGGAATATGTCGATCTCGAACTTTATCTGATGACGCGCGCGCGCGGGATGCCGGTCGAGACGCCGGCGGTGCGGCCTTAATTACGCCGCGGCCGGTGTCGGCGCCGGCGCATCGAGGGCCACGTTCCAGGCATCGTAGCCGTAGAGCCAGCTGGTGTCGGAGGAGCCTTCCTTCATCCATGTGTTGGCGCTCGATATCGCCTGTACCAATGAAGTGCGCGGCTTGCGGTGCGCTTCGTAGCGCTTGAACGCGCCCGCGATGTCATCGCCCTCAACTTTATCGAGGCAACGCGCGAGGATAGCCGCATCCTCAATCGAGGTGGCCGCGCCCTGCGCCATGTAAGGCGTCATCGGATGACAGGCATCGCCGAGCAGCGCAACGCGCCCATCGCTCCAGCGCGGCAGCGGTTCGCGCTCAAGGATGGCCCATTTGTGGCAGTCCGGGCAGGCGTTGAGCACCATGCGGACCTGTTCGTGGAAGCCTTCGTAAGCCGCGCGCAGTTCCTTCACATCGCCCTTCGCCGACCAGGATTCCTGCGTCAGCCATTCCGCGGATTCAGGCACGCTGGTGACGAAGTAGACTTCGCTGCGCGCGACGTTCGTGTAGTAGATGACGATATGGCGGTCTTTGCCCCACCATTTGGTGCGCGAGGGACCGATATCCCCGCCGTTCATCAGCGCGGCGGGAAACACCGCGCGATAGGCTATGCGGCCTTTATGGATCGGCGCATCGGGTCCGATGATGATGTCGCGAACCACCGAATGCACGCCATCCGCCCCGATCGCGGCATCGGCCTGTGCGCTGGTGCCGTCGGCGAATTTCAGCATCACTTGCCCGCGAGTCTGATCAAGTCCAACGAGCTTTTTATTGAGATGGATGATGTCGGCGGGCACTGCGGAGGCGAGCGCGCCGTGCAGATCGGCGCGATGCATGCACAAGTAAGGCGCGTTGTAGAGACTCTCCGGCATCGGCAGTTCGCGCGTCACCTCGCCGGTATCGCCGACGCGGTTGAGATGCGAATAGGGCGCGAAGGCGGTTTTTCGCAGCCGTTCCTCGACGCCAATCTCGCGCAGCACCTTCATCGAATTCGGCATCATCTGGATGCCGGCGCCGATGCGGGCGAAACGCGCGGCCTGCTCGTAAACCTGCACATCGATGCCGACCTGGCGCAGCGTGGCGGCAACCGCGAGGCCGCCCATGCCTGCGCCAACGACCGCGACGGACAATTTGTTCTTGTTATTCTTGCGCATCGTCATTCACCCCGCACTGAGACCTCGAAATACAAGGAAACGGCGTTGTAATCCACCCTGCGAGCCGGGACTGACGACTTCCGATTGCAGCGCAACATAAGTTCAACCTACGACAATGTGACGCGCATTGGGACGGAATCCGTTCTACGGGTGCCGCTCTATACTGCGCGGGCTGGGGACTTCCGAATTCCATCCCGTACGGCGGCTGTGCTTCTCGCCCGAGGCAACAGCCGTCACCCCCATGCGCGCTATCGCGGCGGGTGAAAAGACGGCGAGGAATTTCTCAAGTCCATTCTTACCGGTCGATGCCATGCAGCTAAGCCATGCCAGCCCGCACACTACGCTCAGCCACGAAGGCGATTTCCGCCCGCTAACTATCGCCGTGCTGTTCGCCGTATTAATGGCGGCGGCATCAATTCCGATCGCAACCCATCCGCTGCCGCCGCTCGCCGACTACGTCAATCACCTGGCGCGCACGCATGTGATTGACGCGATTGGCTCGGACCCGGATCTCACCCGTTACTACAGGATCGACTGGCAGATTCTTCCGAATCTGATGATCGACCTTGTCGTTCCTGTCCTGCACCAATTCATGAGCGTGTATCTCGCCGGACAAATTTTCACGGTCACGGCTTTTATCCTGATCGTCTCCGGCACCTTCGCTCTCAACCGCGCGCTCATCGGCCGCTGGTCGGCGCTGCCGCTCATCGCGTTGCCGCTGCTTTATAACGGCGTGCTGTTTGTCGGCGTGATGAATTATGTATTCGGGATAGGCCTCGCGTTGTGGGGACTCGCGGCCTGGGTGGCGCTGCGCGATCGCCGCTGGCCGTGGCGCTTTGCGGCCTCGACGCTGTTCGTGCTGACGCTGTTCGTCTGCCATTTGTTCGCGGCGGGACTCTACGGGCTTGGCTTGCTCGCCATCGAATTGCAGCGGCTATGGGCAAAGCGCGCGGAGCCGTTATGGCCAAGGCTCGCCGATTTTTGCGCGGCCGGTCTGCCGTTCATCCCCTTCATCGCGCTGCTGCTTGCCGGTCCGACATGGAGCGCGCCGGGCGCGCCGGCGTTTTGGGAAATGGCCGGCAAGATCGAAGGCCTGAAGCTGGCGATCAATGCCTACTACCCGCTTCTCGCCTATGCACTGGTTGCGTTGGCGGCTGCCGCAGCTTTTTACGCGCGATATCGCAGCGCGTTGCATTTTCATCCCGCCGGCTGGGCCATTCTCGTTGTCAGCGTCATCATCTACATGGCGATGCCGCGCGCGCTGTTCGCCGCCCATATGGCCGATCAACGGCTGCCGATCGCGGTTGCCTTCATTCTGATCGCCTGCATCGATGTAAATCTCAGCCACCGCACCCTGCGGCATGGCTTCGTGGCGCTGGCGATGCTGCTTCTGGCGGCGCGCGTCATCGAGGTTCAGCTGGTATGGAACCATCTGGCGCCTTCCACCGAGGCATTTTTCAAATCGGTGCAGTCGATCAAGCGCGGCGCGCGCGTGCTTGTCGTTTACGGCGACCGCTCGGCGAATAAAGAAATCAGCGATTTCGGCCTGGTGCACGCCGCATCGCTGGCGACGATCGAGCGCTCTGCGCTGGTGACCACCGCGTTTACCGTGCATGGAAAGCAAATCCTGCACGTACGGAAGGAGTTTCACAGGTACGTCGAAACCGAAGACCGCCTGCCGCCAACGGTTCCATATTTCATTCAGGTGGCGGATCGCGTGAGCGCCGGCAAATCGTCATTCTGCGATCTATGGCCGCGCCACTTCGACTACGTCTACATTCTGTTCACGACAAAAAGCGCGCGCAATCCGGACATGAAGCATCTGGAGTTCGTCGATGGCGGTGCGGGCTTTCAGCTCTACCGGATCATTCAGCCGGCCAAACTGGCGCCGCTGCGGTAGCGCGGCGCGCATATCGATCAGCGCAGATTGTGTGCGCGATTTTCCACCGGGCATGGCGGCAATATCTGACTGATCGCGCGCGCGTATTGAACTTCACAAAAACTGTTGCACAGGCGCGTACCCAAACCGAGCTGAGTAAACACAAGCGTCGCAGCGACGATTCCGGCAGCCAGTGCGTATTCCACGGTCGTGGCGGCACGCTCGTCATTGATGAAGTTCATGTGTGTCCCGACAAAAACAGAAGGCCCGCTGCTTGCGAGTCTGTTCTTAGTTTTCAAAAGTTAAGCCGCGGTGTTATTTCACCGCGCGTGACACCACAGCCGGAATCGTACTTGAAAAATAAAACCGTCATCGATTGCAGCGTACGCAATTGGTCGCATGAATTTCAAATGGTTGCGATAATGAGCGCGGCTCATGATTGAGTGCGGGCGTTTTAAAAATTATTTTCAGGACCGCCATGAAAAATAATTTTTAGCGGACTGACGGCGCACGGGGGCGTATCGCGAAATCAAACCTGCATTTTCAGCGATTCAAAATATTTTCGCGACCAATATGCGGCCGCCCGGCTTGTTTTGTACTTATATAAAAAATGCGCGTACCCATTTTAATTGACTGTTTGTACCCATTTTCACAATTTAAACTTTATCGCATCGGTTCAGGAATCGTTTGCGATGGAATTGTTTTGGCTCAACGATGCGCAGTGGGGGGTCGTCGCGGCCCATTTGCCGGCCAAGCAAACAGGGCCGAAGCGTTCCGATGATCGCGTCGTCATCAGCGGCATTGTTCATGTGCTGTGTTCGGGATGCGCCTGGCGCGATTGCCCGCCCGACTACGGCCCCGCGATGACGGTTTTCAATCGCTACAATCGCTGGCGGCATCGCGGCGTCTGGCAGCGCATCCTGCACAGCCTGACGGCCGGCAATCACTTGCCGCCGCTGCTGATGGCGAACGGCGCCAGCCTGGAAAGCGCGATGGCTGAACGTTCCGTCCGCCGCGGCCCGCTGGCGCGCTCGCCCCCGGGCCGTGGCGATTCGATCAATTTCACGACGCGGCAGGCCATGAGCGCCAATGCGTGGAACGATGCCGCCGCGCAACTCAACCTGCTGGCGCAAGCCAATGCCGGCAAGCCGATCGCCGAATGGATCGGCGCGGTGGTCGAGTGGCACATGGACGCGGCGTTTCGTCAGGAAGAACGCGCCTGGATTCCCGGAATGGCGGGCACGCACGATCCGCTGGTCGAGAAAGCCGTCGAGCGCTTCAACCAGCACAATTTCAAATCCACCGTGGAGCGGCTTACTGCCGACATCGCGGAGATAAAGATGAAGTTGCACGCGGCGCTCGCCAGCATCGTTTTCTATGCCGACAACCCGGCGAAAAACGCTTCCAACGCTTCGGCGGCGCTGAAGAAACTGCTGCAAGAGCTCACCGCCGCGGATACGCCGCCGGCGATGCCCCGGACCAAAGCTTCATAAGGAGCACTTCGGAATGACGGCGGCCCGAAAAGGCCGGCTGGGAAGGAGTTTCGGCCTCTACCACCTAAGATAGCCGTAAACTATATAGCAACTATAAGTTGAGTAGTATCAGGCGCGGTGACTGGTACCGGCGGCCTCCATGCGAGGAGCGGTTCAATGCCTGCGAAGTTGTTCTGGTTCAACGACACGCAATGGGCCGCCATCGTTCCCCTATTGCCGGTGAACCAGCGCGGGCCGAAGCGGATCCAAGATCGCCTTGTGATGAGCGGCATCGTTCACTCATTGCGCACGGGTTGCGCCTGGCGCGCCTGCCCTGCTTCGTACGGTCCCTATATGACCGTCTTCAATCGCTACAATCGATGGAAGAAGCGCGGCATCTGGCAAAAGATCGTCGCCGTTCTGCCGGACGATCTGCGAGCCGAGTTGGGCCCGGCCGAGATCGCGCCTGACACTCCGCGCGCGCCGCGAATTTCACGATGGCGGCCGGAAGCCGTTTGCCTGGCCGGTGTCATGCAAGACAAATCTGCTCGCTGAAATTTTTTGATGAAGATTTATCCTCGCGCATTCGCAGCGCATCGTTCGCGTAAAATTAATTTTCTAGTAATTTAAAAATCGACTGCTAATGTATTTCAAGAAAACAAAAGTAAATGAGTACGCATCTGTTGCATGTACTCGTTGTCACTGAGTACAAATTATAATTCATCAGTCGACCGTGTGAGTAATCTCGATGAGTGCGCAAACCCGGGCCGCCGCTCTCGATGCTGAGTGGAAAGACTCTTACGCGCGCCTTGGATCGGCGCCTGCTTTGTCGAGTCTGCACAAGCTGCGCACCGCGCTGCCGCCGATCAATAACGCCATCACGCGGCTGTGCAAGATCAAGCAGAAATACGGTTTCGATCTCGACGACATCATCATCATAGCGGCCTGCGGCGCGATCAATTTCGTCGGCGCCAAGCAGGAGCTGCCGTTCGCGCAGCCCGCCAACATCGCCTCGATCGCCGGCTACATCCGCGTGCCGCGCGAGACCGTGCGGCGTAAATTGCTGACAATTGAAGCCAGGGGGTTTGTCCGGCGTTATTCCGGCGGCTATCTGGTGAACAACGTCAGCGATTGGCTTGCGCTGGTGGGCTTGCTCGCGCCCGAGCGGCGCGCTTAACAACACCCGTTACGCGGTAACCGGTTCAGCCGCCGGAGCATTGCGCACCGCCAATTCGCTAAACGAGCCGAAGTTCTGCGCGCGTGGCGCGCTTTGTCCCGACCGCAGCAATCCATTCAGATTAACCCGGTCGTATTCCGCCCAGACACTGGCAAGCCAGTGGCGGACATAACCGCGCAACACGAATGAGAAATCGGAATCCCGGCTGAGGCCTTTATTCGCGATGAACGACGCGAGCGGAATCGCCGCACTTTCGACCTGCTCGTAGGCCATCTCGTTGAGCTTCGGGATCTTGATTTCAGCCGCCGGCGAAGATTTCGAAAAATACGAGGCGTAAAGGCCTTCATCCCAATTGAAGAAAGCCGAGTCGTTGATGAAATTCTTCACCATGAAATATTCGGCGTCGGGAACGAAAGACGAGATTTCCTCGATCTCCCGCAGCGAGGAAATCGACGGTCCAAGCACGTGCAGGAGAACCAGCTTCACTTCGGCACGCTTGAGCGCTTCCAGAAACCCGATGTTCTCGAAAAATTGCAGCGTCGGCGACAACTGACCGGCGCGCACATCGACAAGCGTCGATTTATTGGTGCTGCGGATGCTGTCGAGAATTTTCATCTGGTCCGGCACCAGCGTGATGTCGACCACTTCCGTTTGATCGGAATGAAACCGCTTGAGCGTGCCTCTCGGCCATTCGGTGTCGAACGCGCGCGCCGGCACGTCGCAAGCCGCAAGATAGTCCAGCAGCGTGCGCGAAACGGTCGTTTTGCCGACGCCGCCCTTGTCGGCGCCGACGATGATTAGCGTATTGCTGGTCATCGATTAGCCGCTGGCCTTGAGATCGCCCGCCGGAACATTCGGGCGCGTGACCTGGCCGTTATGCGAACGGTTCGGATCAGCGTTATGGGTGATCTTCAAACGCTCGAGCTTGCCCTGGTTCTGATCGACCTTCGCTGTTTTTTTATCGGAGCGGAAATCGGTGGAGGCAAAAGCGCCGGAGATTACCGCGCCCTTTTCGATCTGCACCTCGCCATAACTAATGTTCCCATCGATCCGCCCCGTCGCGCGCACAATCAGCAGCTGCTTCACTTCCAGCTTTTCCGAAATCGAGCCGTGCACGTCGGCATCGGTCGATACGATATTGCCCTTGATGATGCCTGACGGCCCCACGCGAATGGAACGCGCTGTAAGATCGCCCTCGACGGTGCCATCCACCACGATGATGTCGGGGACGGAAATTTCTCCCTTCACCGTGACGCCTTCGCCGATATAGGCGACGTTGGATTCACTCGGCCTGAAGTCATCGACTTTGTTGTGATCTGCCACTGGTACTCTCCCTTAAGGCCGTTGCGGCTCATCGGCGTCCATACTGGACAGCGTTCAAGCATGCGCCAAAGGGCCGCCCATTTTGAGCCGAACAACTCACACTGAGTAATTGAGAGTCTGCGCGCACGCCGCTGTCACGGCAGGCGTTTGCTGCTATCCTGCGCGGCGGGAGACATGGCCATGAACGATCTCGACACTGCGGTCAGCCACTGGATTCACATCGTCGGCAACGGCATCGAGATATTCGGCGTCCTGGTCATCGTGCTCGGCATCGGCTGGTCGACATTTCTCTATGTCCACCACCGGATGGGCGAAGCGCATTACGATACCTACAAAATCCGCATCGGACGCTCGCTTCTCCTCGGCCTTGAGGTGCTGGTCGCCGCCGACATCGTGAAGACGATCGCGCTCGATCTCACATTCACCAGCCTCGGCCTGCTCGCCGGCCTGGTCTTGGTGCGGACGTTCCTGAGCTGGACGCTGGTGCTGGAAATCGAAGGCCGCTGGCCCTGGCAACGCGGCGAGCGCGGCAGCAAGCACCGCAAATAAACGCGCCGGCGGGCCTAAAGAAAGCTGGCGGAGGGAGTGGGATTCGAACCCACGGTACGGTTTCCCGTACACACGCTTTCCAAGCGAGCGCCTTCAGCCACTCGGCCACCCCTCCGCGGTTCGCGACGCGCGAATGGCGCGTTTATAGCGGGAAGACGGGGCCGCACAACCCGGCGGGCTTCCTGTTCTACGCGCCTTGTTCTTCCAGCTTTTAATTGCGTGAATATGCACTAATTACAAATATTGACCATTTACGGAACGACTGCGCAAACTGCCCGGCACTGAAATATCGACATTTTTCACGCCCTGAACCGGGCCACCGAACCTTTCCCAGTATGGGAAGGACTTGAATGCCGGAAGACGTTTCCGCTCTCCATCTCATACTCACGGGCGATCCCGCGCTGCTCGCCATCGTGCGGCTGTCACTGATCGTCAGCCTGAGCGCCGTCATTCTCGCCGCGCTTATCGGCGTGCCGTTCGGCGCGCTGGTTGCGCTCACCCGCTTTCCGGGGCGCGAAGGCGTGGTGGTCGTCCTCAACGCGCTGATGGGCCTGCCGCCGGTCGTGGTCGGGCTGCTGGTTTATCTCTCGCTCTCGCGCTCCGGCCCGCTCGGATCGTGGGGCATCCTTTTCACGCCGCAGGCCATGGTCATCGCGCAGACCATTCTGGTTGCGCCGATCATCGCCGCGCTCACGCGCCAGACCATCGAGGATCTGTGGGCCGAGTATCGCGACGAACTCACCGCCATGAATGTCGGGCCGATTGTGCGCGTGGCGACGCTGATCTGGGACGCGCGCTTTAGTTTGGTGACGACACTGCTCGCCGGTTTCGGCCGCGCGGCTGCGGAAGTCGGCGCCGTCATCATCGTCGGCGGCAATATCGACGGCTTCACCCGCACCATGACCACGGCCATCGCGCTGGAAACCTCGAAGGGCGATCTTCCACTCGCCATCGGTCTCGGCATGGTGCTGATCGCCATCGTGGTTGCGATCAACGCGCTGGCATGGACTGCGCGGCGCGCGGGCGAACGGATGGCGGGATGAGCATGCGCGCGCCATCGACCGATCTGCCGATTTCTTTTGAGGACGTGAGCGTCACCGCCGGCGCTGTGACGATACTCGACCGCATCTCGCTTAATCTGGCGGCGGGCTCGCCGACTGTGCTGATCGGGCCGAACGGCTCCGGCAAGACCACATTCTTGCGCACCGCGATGGGGCTGATCGCGCCGGCACGCGGACGCATCACCTGGGGCGGACAGGAAAACACGCCCCCGGTGCGGCGCGCCATCGTCTTTCAGCGGCCCGCGATGCTCCGGCGCAGCGCCGCCGGCAATGTCCGTTACGCGCTCAAGGCAGCGAAGATTCCGCGCGCCGAACACGCTGCGCGCCTCGCCGAAGTTCTTGCGCTGGTCGGGCTAGAGGGTTTCGGGGAGCGGGCCGCGCGCCGCATGTCCGGCGGCGAACAGCAGCGCCTCGCACTGGCGCGAGCGCTGGCGCGCGATCCCGCCGTGCTGTTTCTCGACGAGCCGACCGCAAGCCTCGATCCCGCCGCTACCAAATCGATTGAAGATGTCGTGCGCGCCATCGCTTCGCGCGGCATCAAGGTCGTGATGTCGACGCACGATCTCGGCGAGGCCAGACGGCTCGCCGGCGACATCGTTCTGCTGCATCGCGGACGCGTTATCGAAACGGCTCCGGCCACAGCGTTCTTCATCTCGCCGCGCACGGAAGAAGCGAGGAAGTTCACCGCCGGTGAATTGCTTATCTAGCCAAACGAAAAACAAGGAGGATTTAACATGCACACCCGCCGCACTCTCATCGCCATCGCCGCCATCGGCACGCTGCTGCTCGCCGCGCACCCATCATTGGCGCAGGACAAGTCGATCATCGTGTCGTCCACCACATCGACGCAGGATTCCGGGCTGTTCGGCCACATCCTGCCGCTGTTCAAATCGAAAACCGGAATCGACGTGAAGGTGCTCTCGCAAGGCACCGGCCAGGCGCTCGACACCGGACGGCGCGGCGACGCCGACGTGGTGTTCGTGCACGCCAAATCGGCGGAAGAGAAATTCCTCACCGAAGGCTTCGGCGTGAAGCGCTTCCCGGTGATGTACAACGACTTCGTGCTGATCGGGCCGAAAAGCGATCCTGCCGGTATCAAGGGCAGCAAGGATGTCGCCGCCGCGCTCAAGACGATCAAGGATAAAGGCGCACCGTTCATTTCTCGCGGCGATAAATCCGGCACCCACATTGCCGAGATTAATCTCTGGAAGATTGCCGGCATCGACATCGCCGCCGATAAAGGCCCCTGGTACAAGGAAATCGGCCAGGGCATGGGCGCCGCGCTCAACACCGCGTCCGCGTCCAACGCTTATGTGCTCACCGATCGCGGCACCTGGCTGTCGTTCAAAAATCGCGGCGATCTCATCGTCGCGGTCGAAGGCGACAAGCGGCTGTTCAACCAGTACGGCGTGATGCTGGTGAATCCGGCCAAGCACCCGACGGTGAAGAAAGAACTCGGCCAGCAATTCATCGACTGGCTGATCTCGCCGGAAGGCCACAAAGCGATCGCCGACTACAAGATCAACGGCGAGCAACTGTTCTATCCGAACGCCCAGGATCCGGGCGCGTGATAAGGACGCGGCGGCGCGGTTGAGATAATCTTGCCCGCATGAAACTCAACCGCCGCGCGCTCATCGCAGGGTTGTCGGCGTCTCTTATCGCGCCGCGTGGCGTGCGCGCCGCCACGGTCAACGACGCCACCGGACGCGCGATCGAAATTCCTGCGCGCGTCACGCGGGTTTTCCCCGCCGGTCCGCCAGCCGCCATTTTGCTCTACACGCTCGCGCCTGAATTGCTGCTGGGCTGGCCGCGCGCCAACCGCCCGGAAGAATGTGTCTACATGCTGCCCGATATCTGCACGCGCCCCGAGATAGGGCGCATCACCGGGCGCGGCAACACCGCCAATCTGGAAACCGTGCTGGCGCTCAAGCCCGATCTTATTCTCGATGTCGGATCGACCAGCGAAACTTTCGTCTCGCTCGCAGCGCGCGTGCAGGAGCAGACCAAGATTCCTTATGCGCTGCTCGATGGACGCTTCGTCGCAATCCCGACGACCTACCGGACGCTCGGCCAGCTTATCGGCCGGCAGGCCGAGGCCGAAGACTTCGCGGATTTCACTCATCGTACCCTGACAGTCATCACCGAGCGGGTCGCGAATGTGCCGGCGGAGCAGCGTCCGCGAGTCTATTACGCGCGCGGGCCGCGCGGGCTGGTGACCGCGCTTGGCGGTTCGATCAATGTCGAAACCGTTGAGCTGATCGCACGCAACGTCGCCGGCGGCACCGGCGGCGGGCTCGCCAATGTGTCGATCGAACAAGTCCTGCTGTGGAATCCCGATGTCATCGTCACCATCGATCAGGATTTCGCGGCGAACGTGCGCAGCGATCCGTCCTGGGCGAGCGTGAAAGCAGTGCGCGAGGGGCGCGTGCATCTGTCGCCGAAGATGCCGTTCGGCTGGGTGGATTTTCCGCCCGCGGTCAACCGGCTGATCGGACTGTGGTGGCTGGCGAAGATTCTCTATCCGCAGCGCTTTCCCGAAGACCTGCACGCGCTCACGCGCGACTTCTATTCGCGCTTCTATCATGTGAAGCCCAGCGACGCGCAGATCGAGCATGTGCTCGCCGGGCGCGATTGACAGACGGATTGTCATGCCCCGCGAAGGCGGGGCATCCAGTAATCTCAAGGTTTAGCAATTGACTTATAGAGATCGTCCCAATTTGGATTCGACTCTTCGATTAAGCGCACTTTCCACGCACGATTCCATTTCTTCAACCGCTTCTCTCTTCGAATCGCTGCCTCAATATCTGTATGCTGTTCGAAATACACTAACGTTTTGATTTGATATCTTTTGGTGAACCCTTCAACGAACCCTTGCCTATGTTCATAAACACGTCGCACCAAATCATTCGTCACGCCGATATAGATCGCTCCACCGATCTTGCTGGCAAGGATGTAGACCCAATAAATGTGTTCTCGTTTCATATCGGTCGTTCGGCGATTACTGGATCATCCGCTTTCGCGGATGATGACACAGAGCAAGGTGCAACGCAGTGACCCGCTCCGCCTTGCCCGGCTTCGCCATCGCGGCCAGCGTGTTGATCGCCGGGTTGCTGCTGGCGTTCACCGTCGGCCGTTACCCTGTGGGCTTGGGCGATCTCGTGCAGGTGCTGTTCGCCAAGTTATCGGGCCGTGAGACCGGCGTTTCGCCCGCGGTCGAAAGCGTCATTTTGTCGGTGCGCGGGCCGCGCGTGCTGGCGGCGGTGATGGTGGGCGCTGCGCTCGCGGTCGCCGGCACCGCGTTCCAGGGCCTGTTCCGCAATCCGCTAGTGTCGCCCGATATATTGGGCGCATCGTCCGGCGCAGCGCTCGGTGCCGTCACCGGCATTTATTTCTCTCTCGGCGTGTTCGTGATCCAGATTTTCGCATTCATGGGCGGGCTGGTGGCCGTCGCCGCCGTTTACATGATCGGTTCGGCGGTACGCTCTCGCGATCCGATTTTGGTGCTGGTGCTCACCGGCGTCGTCGTCGGCGCGTTGCTCGGCGCCGGCGTCGGCTTGGTGAAATATCTCGCCGACCCCTACAACCAATTGCCCGCGATGACATTCTGGCTGTTGGGCAGCCTGTCCGCGACGAATGCTGCTGATCTTGTCCCGCTGTTTGGCCCCGTCGCCGCTGGCACGATTGTGCTGCTGGCGTTGCGCTGGCGCATGAACGTGATGTCGCTGCCCGAAGAGGAAGCGCGCGCGCTTGGAGTGGCCACCGGACCGTTGCGCATCGTCATCGTCGCGGCAGCAACGCTGGTGACTTCGGCAAGCGTCGCAACCGCCGGAATCATCGGCTGGGTCGGGCTGGTGGTTCCGCATCTCGCGCGCTCGCTGGTGGGTCCGGATTTTGCGCGGCTGCTTCCCGCGGCCGCGATCCTCGGCGGCGGCTATTTGCTGCTGATCGACACGTTGGCGCGCACCATGGCGCAGATCGAAATTCCACTCGGCATTCTCACCGCCGTCGTCGGCACGCCGTTTTTCATCTGGCTGCTCGCCAGCATGCAAAAGAATTGGTCATGATCCTCGCGGGCCACGATCTCACCATCGGCTATCCCGACCGCGTTGTCGGCGCGGGGCTCGATGTCGCGCTCAACAAAGGCGAGGTGCTGGCGCTGCTCGGACCCAACGGCGGCGGCAAGACCACGCTGCTCAAGACACTCCTGGGATTGCTCGCGCCGAAAGCAGGCGAAGTGCGGCTCGATGGAGCGGCGCTCTCCGCCCGCACAATAGCAGAGCGCGCGCGTCTCATCGCCTACGTGCCGCAAACCCATATCGCGACTTTCGCCTTCCCGGTGGAGACGGTGGTGCTGATGGGCCGCACCGCGCACGGCAACCTGTTCAGCCGCCCGACGGCGCACGACCGCGCGGTGGCGCAGGCGGCGCTTGAGCGCTTCGGCATCGCGAAACTTTCCGAGCGGCCTTACACGATGATCTCCGGCGGCGAGCGGCAACTGGTCCTGCTCGCCCGCGCGCTGGCGCAGGAGCCGCAATTTATCGTGCTCGACGAGCCAACCGCGAGCCTCGACTTCGGCAATCAGGGCAAGGTGATGCGCGAAATCCGCTCGCTCGCAGCGTCCGGTCACGGCGTGCTGTTCACTACGCACGATCCCAACCACGCGCTGCGCGCCGCCGACCGCGCTTATCTGCTGCGTGACGGCCAGCGTATCGCGGAAGGCCCGGTGAGCAGCGTGCTGACAAAGGCGCAGCTGGAAGCGCTTTACGGCGCGCCAGTGGAGACATTGAGCGACGCAAAGTCCGGCCAGACGGCGTTTTTGCCGGGCTGAATTCCGCGCCATCGGGTATATATTGAGCCAATGATCGACGACACAGACGATTACATCATCCGCCCGAATCCGCAGGATCCGCGGCTGACCGAACGCGTCTCCGGCATCGACCAGACCGGGAGCAAGATCGACACCTCGGTGACGGTCGAGCGCGCGCTCACTATCTTCCTCAATGGGCAGGAAATCGTCACCGCCATGACGATCGGCGACTATCCGGAATATCTGGCGACCGGCTATCTGCTCAACCAGCACATGTTGCTGCCCGACGATGTCGTCACCGGCGTCGACTACGACGAGGAACTGGCCGTGGTGGTCGTTCGCACCAAGCGCAAAACCAATTACGAGAAAAAACTGAAGAAAAAAGTGCAGACCTCCGGCTGCGCGCAGGGCACCGTGTTCGGCGACCTGATGGAAGCGCTGGAGAACGTCTCGCTGCCCAACACCGAGCTGCGCACCTCATGGCTTTACGCGCTCACGCACAAGATCAACACCACGCCTTCTCTCTATCTCGAAGCCGGTGCGATCCATGGCTGCGTGCTGGCTAGGGAAGACCGTCCGCTCGTCTATATGGAAGACGTCGGCCGCCACAACGCCGTCGATAAAATCGCCGGCTGGATGTTCAAGGAGCGCGTCACGCCGGACGACAAGATTTTCTACACCACCGGGCGGCTCACCTCGGAAATGGTGATCAAGTGCGTGCGGATGGGCATTCCGATTTTAATTTCGCGCTCCGGCTTCACCGCCTGGGGTGTCGAGCTGGCGCGCAAGGCCAACCTCACGCTGATCGGGCGCGCGCGCGGCAAGCGTTTCGTGGCGCTCGCCGGCGAGGACCGCATCGTGTTCGATCAGGACCTCGCATCGGTGGAAGAGGAAAGTTCGAAACATCGCCGCAAGGCCGCCGTGCACGATGACTGAGGCGGCGGCGACTCTCGGCCTGGTGCTCGCGGGCGGCCAGGCGCGGCGCATGGGCGGCGGCGACAAGGCGCTGATCAAGATCGGCGGCACCACCATTCTCGCGCGCGTGCTCGAACGGCTCAGCCCGCAATGCGCGCGCATCATTCTCAACGCCAATGGCGATCCTGCGCGCTTTGCCTTCGCCAAGCTGCCGGTGGTCGCCGACCTCGTGCCGGATTTCGCCGGGCCGCTTGCCGGAATTCTCGCCGGGCTGGATTGGGCGGCGGCAAATGTACCTGACGCCGATTATCTCGCCAGCACGCCGGGCGATTGTCCGTTCCTGCCGCGCGATCTGCTTTCAAAGCTGCATGCAGCGCGCATAGCGGCGGGAACTCCCCTTGCCTGCGCGCGCTCCGGCGACTGGCGGCATCCAGTGGTGGGACTATGGCCGGTGGCGTTGCGCGAGGACTTGCGCCGCGCGCTCCTGGACGAAGGCCTGCACAAGATCGAAATCTGGACGGCCCGTCACGGCGTCGCCATCGCCGAATGGCCGGACAAGCCGGTCGATCCGTTTTTCAACGTGAATACGCCGGAAGACGCCGCACGGGCCGAGCAAATCGCGGCGGAACAAGGCGCTTGAATATTCAACCGGCCAGACTCGCGTATGAGAGAAACCCGACGCGCGTTCCCGGCGCGATCGCCGTGACATCTTCCGTCAATTCCAGAAGCCCGTCTGTTTCCGTAAGCGATGTGATAATTCCGGCGCCGTCCTGCGGATGCTTGATGGCGTCGTATTCGCCGTCGTTCCGGCGCCGCAGCGCGACGCGGACATATTCCCGGCGGCCTTTTTTCTTTTCATAGGCGAATGCCGAAGTCACGGGGATCGGCATCAGCGGCTGCGGCAGCGCGCCGGCAAGCCGTAGCAGCAGCGGGCGCACCACGCGCACGAACGTGACGAACACCGCAACGGGATTTCCCGGCAATCCGGCGAACGCCGTGCCGCGGATTACGCCCATCGCAACCGGCCGCCCCGGCTTGATGGCAACGCGCCAGAACACCAGACGCCCGACGGTCTCGACCGCGGTGCGGACATGATCGGCCTCGCCGGTCGAGACACCGCCGGAGGTGAGCACCAGATCGTGCGCTTCCGCAGCTTCGCTGAGCGCACTTGCAAGCTTGGCCGGATCGTCGGTGAGAATTCCTAAGTCCGTCACCATGCAGCCAAGCCGGTTCAGCAGTTCGGCGAGCAGATAACGGTTGGCATCGAACACGGCGGCCCCGTCGCGCTTGGTTCCCGGTTCGACGATTTCATCGCCGGTGGAAAAAATCGCGACCCGCACGCGGCGGCGCAACTCAAGTTTCGTCAGCCCGAGCGCGGCGGCGAGCGCGATGTGCTGCGCTTCAAGAATGCGTCCCGCGGGCAGCACAACGGCACCGGCACGCACATCCTCGCCTGCCAGCCGCCGGTTTGCTCCAAGCTTGAGCCCGCTTGGCACGATCACCGTCTCACCCTCGGCGCGGACATCTTCCTGCATGAACACCGTGTCGGCACCCGGCGGCATCGGCGCGCCGGTGAAAATACGGATCGCCTGGCCCGGACCGATTGCCGCCGACGCGGCTTTCCCCGCCGTCAACCGTCCCGCAATGGCGAGCTTGGTCTCTCCGCTCGCTTTCACATCGGCATGACGCACGGCGTAGCCATCAACGGCGGAATTATCGAAGTGCGGCAGGTCGATGGGCGCCAGCACGTCCGCCGCCAGCACGCGCCCGCGCGCGCCGGAGAGCGATACTTGCTCCGTACCGGAGATCGGCGTCACGCGTTCGGCAATTAGTTTTTCCATCTCCGCGACCGGCAGCAGCGTCCCGGAAAACGCAAAGCAATCGTCGGTGAGCTGCGCCATTACTTGCTCCTGGCGCCAGCCGCCGCCGCTTCGATCGGAATCGCGCGTTCCAGCAAAATCGTGACAATCGCTTCGATGTCGTTGAGGTCGATGAGCGGCACTTTCGCCGCCGGCAGCGGCTGATCGGCGGCAATGGCGACGATGTGCGGATCGTCGGGATGCAGCAGCGGCTTGCCGTTGGCGGCGCGATGAATTTCAAGTTTCGGAAATGCGTCGCGCTTGAAGCCTTCGACCAGTACGAGATCGACCGGCGAAAACTTCTCCAGCAACGCAGGAAGATCCCATTCAGGCTCCTCGCGCAGCTCATGCAAAATCGCAAAGCGCTTGGCGGAGCTGATGACGACTTCCGTCGCGCCCGCGACGCGATGCACGAAGGAATCCTTGCCGGGCTGGTCGAGATCGAAACCGTGATGCGCGTGCTTGAGCGTCGAGACGCGCACGCCGCGCGAAACCAGAAGCGGGATGACCTTGGTGATGAGCGTCGTTTTGCCCGATCCGCTCCAGCCGGCAAGTCCAATGATGCGCATGGTTTTCCTTATAGCAGGCAACGCCGCGGCAAATCAGCCGCCGGCGGGCTGCATGCCGAGTGCTCGGATGCGCTCGCGCGTCGTCTCGTCGCGCAATGCGGCGAGGAAAGCCTGCACCGCTGGCCGCGCGCGGCGGCTTTCCACCAGCAGGAAATCGTAATGCTCCGGCGCAACGGGGAGAAAGCCAAGCCCGTACATTCCGGCAACCGGCTCGATGGCAAGGCCCCAGTCGGCGCGCCCCTGCGCGATGGCCGCCGCGACGGCGTTGTGCGATTTCGGCTGGTTGGCATAACCGGACGGCCGCGCGCCTGACAAAAGTTTGTCGATCAGCACGCGCGTTCCCGATCCCGCGTTGCGGTTGACCATCAGACACGTCGTATCGGCGAGCGCCGCCTTAATCGCTTCGTCGAATTTTCGTCCCTCGAAACGCTTATCGCCTTTGCGGAACACAACGCCCTGCATGCGCCGCCAGCCGGGAATGAGCGAAAGGCCTGGGGTGACGAGATGCTTGTTGTATTCGCCGCTGGCGGGATCGATCAGATGCACAGGCGCGACATCGCATTCGCCGCGTCCCGCCGCCGCGACGCCACCCTGACTGCCGACCGCGAGCGTGCGCGCGGAAAATCCGCGCTCCGCCAATGCGCCGACCACCGCGTCGAGCGCAACGTCATGACTGCCCATGATGACGAGATCGGGCGCGCGCGCGGCGCTGCCGATCAGCGTCACGCGCTCGACGGAATTCGCATCGAGCGCGGAGGCAAGCGCGTCGATTTCCAGAAACCCGTCGGCTTGCGAAAAACTCGTCACCGCGCCGGAACCTTTCGCGGTGGGGAACGCAACCGGTCCGTCCTCCCCGCCGATCAGCGCCACGAGCACGAATTCCTTGCGGCCCATCTCCGACGCGATGCGAACGGGAACGCGCGCCTCGATGCTTTCCGCCGCTTCCGGCGGTAACCCTGCGCGCGCGCGAATGACCGGCGCGACGAAAGCGTGGAAGGTGAAAATCGCCGAGGTGGGAAATCCCGGCAGCACCGCAAGCGGCTTGCCTTCAATCACTGCGAGACAAAGCGGCTTGCCGGGCTTGAGCGCGACGCCATGCACCAGAATGCCGGGCGCGCCCAATTTCGAGACGATGCGGTGGGAAAGATCGCCCGCGCCCTTCGACGTGCCGCCGGAGAGCACAACCATGTCGCATTTGGAAAGCGCGTCGCGCACCGCTTTTTCCAGCACCGCCTCGTCGTCGGGAAACGCACCGAAGGCAACTGGCTCGCCGCCAGCCTCCGTCACGGCGGCGGCGGCGATGGCGCCGTTGCTGTCGTAGACGCCGGCGGGACGAAGCTTTTCGCCGGGCGGCACCAGTTCGTCGCCGGTGGAGAGCACCGCCACCTTCGGCTTGCGAACGACGTCGATGCTGCTCAGACCACACGCCGCCAGCATGCCTATTTCGCGCGAGCCGATTCGAACACCGCGCCGCAGCAGCGTTTCTCCGCGCGCGATATCGGATCCGGCATAGGAGATGAATTGCCCCGGCGCGGCGGCGCGGCGCAGTTCGATGGCCGGTTCATCGCCGTCGATCAGCTCGGTGTGCTCGACCATCGCAATGGCATCGGCGCCGCGCGGCACCACGCCGCCGGTCGCAATCGTGGTCGCCGTGCCGGGCGCAATCTCGATGCCCGGAACATGGCCGCAGGCGATAACTTCCTGATTTAGCCGGAAGCGGCGTGGCGCGGTGTCGGTCGCGCCTTGCGTGTCGGCGGAACGCAGCGCGAAGCCATCGACTCCGGAGCGGTCGAACGGCGGTGCGTCCACCACCGCCGCGATGTCGTGCGCCAGCACGCGGCCAAGCGCGGCGGCGAGTGGAACGGTTTCGGCGGGAAGCGGCGCAAGATCGAGATGCTTCTCGAAACGCGCGCGCGCTTCCCCGGCGGAAACGACTTCGAGGAATTGTTCCTGCCGCGCCGCATTGCGCACGGCATCGAGCAGCGCATCCTTCGGTTTGCGTGGCTTGTTCATGGCCAAGCTTTTACCGGAACCTGCGCGCCGGCGGGATAGCCCTCGCTGCTGGCGGGAACGAGAATCCACCCGTCGGCGCGAGCGAGCGCGGCAAGGGGCAGATACTTCGTCGCCAGCGGTTCGACAGAGCCGCCGTTACGGCGCACCGGCACGAATTCGGCAAGTCCGACGGTGGACGTTACCTTGCGTGTGAGCGGCAATGTCACCGCCGGTTCCTCTTCGCCGCAGGCTGAAAGCCGCGCCAGCATTCGCCGTCCGATGACAATCCACACAGCAAGCGCCGCATCGAGCCTTCCCGGCAGCAGGAGCACAGGACGCGTCCCGATAAAACCGAACGCAACTGTCTCTCCCGGCGTTAACCCGATGCCGTGGAACGCTAAGCGCCCCATTTTTGAAAGTATTTTCACGCTCTCGTCGTTGCGCCCGCTCCCCGTTCCGCCAATTGAAACGATGGCATCCGTTTTTTCATCGCGCAGCGCAGCTTCCAGCGAAGCTGCTTCGTTCACTACTCCGCCGCGCGCCGCGATGTCGTGCACGATGAAACCGGCAGCCGCGCCAATGATCTCGTCCTTGCGCGCGCGCACGACATGCAGCCGTGGTTCGCGAACGCTCAGACGGGAAATTCCCGCCGCAGCGAAAACAGCAACGTCACCAGCGCGTACACGCTCGCCGGTCTGGCGTAACGGCACACCCGGCACGGCGTCAGCTCCTGCAGGCAATACGCCATCGCCCGCGGCCACTGGCGCGACTGCCTCGGCGCGTCCATCGCGAACAGTGACTGTATCGAGTGGTGCCACCGCATCCGTACCATCGGGCAGCGCTTCGCCCACATCGACGCGCGGCGGCATCTTCGCCAACGGCGCGGGCGCGTAAGCGCCGGCATCCTGCGTCGTCTCCGCCGTCACCGCCCATCCGTCCTGCAACGCCAGCGCACGTTTGGGCCGCGCCGCCGCCACCTTCACATCGGCGGCGAGCACATGACCGCGCGCAGCAGCAACGTCGATCTCGCGCGGCACCACCGGCTCGATCGAATCGAGCAACGCCAAAGCGATCGCCAGCGGCGTCAGCTTCGCAATGACTTGCACGCTCTCGTCAGTAGGCTGCATCGATGTTATCTGACCAACGCATGCCGCGCGGTCAAGCGACGCAAATGCGCGCATCGCCGCCATAGCCTGAGGCTATGGCGGATGAGCGCGAAAACGGAGCAGCCGGAGAAATGAGCGGGAAAATCGTAAATCTTCGCGGGCTGAAGTGTCCTTTGCCGGCGCTGCGGACGCGCAAACTGCTGTCCAAGATGGCGGCGGGCGAGACGCTGACGATCGAATGCACCGACCCGCTGGCGTCGATCGACATCCCGAATTTGTTGCGCGAGACCGGCGATATTCTCGAGGACAGCGCGCGCGGCGAGGACCTGCTGACCTTCCGCATCCGTAAAAAGTAGGCCGCCGCACCCGTCTGTCGGACGCCCCCGCAATTCGCTAAAATGCCTTCCGGACCGGCCAATTAAAAATGCCGGCCACAGGGAGCGACACATGAGCAGCCAACTCACGGACGAGGAACTCGCCGCGCTGATGCCCTCAGAACTGGTGAAATACGAAACGCCGATCCCGACGCAGATCGTTTCCAGCGACGAGTTTTATCCCGACCCGCAGAACGAGCGGCAGCGCGAGGTGGAAAACCGGCTGCTCGCGATGGCCGACGATCTTGGCGGCAAGCAGGGTTTAAGCCGGCGCAAGTTTTTTCAGAGCGCCGCCGGCATGGCCGCATCGTTCGTCGCCATGAACGAGGTCTATGGAAATCTGTTCGACGTAAGCAAGGCGGAAGCCGCGACGCCAGCGATGGCGCAGGAGCGCGCGAATACGTTCAAAGACCAGTTCATCATGGACATGCATACGCATTTTCTGCGCGACGACACGCGGCTGGTGAATTTCGTGCGCTCGCGCGAGGCGGTCGGCAAAGCCGGCTGGAACAAATATCTCGCGGACAAAGAACAGACGCTGGAAGATTTGAAATACGCCAACTACGTGAAGGAAATGTTCCTCGACAGCGACACCAAGATCGCGCTGATCTCGTCGTCACCATCCGACATCGAGCAGGACTGGTTCCTCACCAACGAGCAGATGGCTCAAGCGCGCACCAAGCTCAACAACGATGCCGCCGCCTTCAAATCAAAACGGCTGATGTCGCACATGATCTTCACGCCGGGACAGCCGGGCTGGCTGGAAAAACTGCAAGCCGGACTCGAACTGAAACCCGATTCCGTGAAGGGCTACACCGTCGGCGACAACACGCATAAAGCGACGAGCCGTTATCCGTGGCGCATGGACGACGAGAAGGTCGCCTACAAAGGCTACGAGCTGATGGTGAAGGCGGGCATCAAGAATGTTTGCGTTCACAAAGGCCTGTTCGCGCCCGGCGTCGAGAAGCAGTTTCCCAATTTGCGCGCATTCGCCGATGTGGACGATGTCGGAAAGGCGGCGAAGGACTGGCCGCAGCTCAATTTCATCGTCTATCACTCCGCTTACCGGCATGTCGGCGGCGATCCGAAAGTGGCGCTGGCGGAATTCGAGAGCACCGGCCGCGTCTCATGGACCAGCGACCTTGCCGGCATTCCGGCAAAATACGGCGTCAAGAATGTGTACGGCGACGTTGGCCAGTTGTTCGCGACGACCCTGATTGCCGAACCGAATGTCTGCGCCGCGCTGATGGGAACGCTCATCAAGGGCCTTGGCGTCGATCACGTCTGCTGGGGTACCGACGCGGTGTGGACCGGCGCTCCGCAATGGCAGATCGAAGGGCTGCGCCGCCTGGAAATCCCCGAGGCGATGCAGAAGAAGCACGGCTTCGCGCCTCTCGGCGCCGCCGACGGCCCGGTGAAAACAGCGATCTTCGGCGACAACAACGCGCGGCTTTACGGCGTCGATCCGAAACGGGCGATGCTCGACCTCAAGGGTGACCGTTTCGCCGCGCTGAAAGCCGAGTATGAGAAGGCCGGGCCGGAGCCGTCGCACATGCGCTACGGCTACGTGATCCCCAATGGGCCGGTGGATTACAGCGTGTTTGCGTAAGCTTCCGAGCGATTGGCGGAGAGGGAGGGATTCGAACCCCCGATACGGTTGCCCGTACGCCGCATTTCGAGTGCGGTGCTTTCAACCACTCAGCCACCTCTCCGCGCGCCGGAACAGGGCCATAAATGCCCTGTAAGCGACAGCCGCCTTCTAACCAAGCAGGCAAAGACAGACAAGGGTGAGGCGTCGTATCCTGCCCTTTGAATTGGAAGCACCGGGGAGAAACCCGGCAAAAGGGTCATATCGGATGCGGATATTGCATCAGATTTTACGCGAATGGCGCAACGTCGGTCTGGCCTTGCTGCTGGTCGGAGCGATGACCGTGGGCATGATCGGTCTCGTCAGGGAGGCCGCCCTCGCGCACGGCTCGGTGCTCTATTTGCTGCCCGTGCTGATCGCCGCCATCCGCTGGGGTCTTGTTGCCGCGCTCGCCGCCGCCATTGCCGGGGGCACCGCGTCGGCGTTCTTTTTCTACCCGCCGCTTTACAGCTTCGTGATCAAGGACCCGCAGGAGATTCTCGACCTCACGCTGTTCATTTTCGTCGCGGTGGTCACCAGCAAGCTCGCCGCCAAGCTGAAATTGCAATTCGACATCGCGCAAAAACGCGAAGCCGACATGCGCGATCTCTACGCCTTTTCGCGCCGCCTCGCGGTTTCCTTCGGCGTGTCCGACATTCATGCAGCGATCGAGGATCATTTGACCTCGGTCATGCAGCGCAAGGTGGTCCTGTTTGCTTCCACGCAGGATTCCTCGGACACAGCGACGCACTCTTCCGACACCGCGGTGCCGGAACGCGTACGCTCCGAAGTGGCGCAGGTCGCCGCCGGCCGCCGCGATCCGGCAAACGGCATGCCGGTGATCGACGGCGACGGCGACATTTGGCTCGTCCGCGCGGTGTCACCGAAAAAATCCGAATTCGGCGTGATTGCCGTCAACCTCGGCCCGGACTCGCAAGCCGGCCTGGACGATTTCCGGCTGCGGGTCGACACGGTGCTGGCCGACGCGACGGCGACGCTGGAGCGGCTCGACGTCGCTCACGCCATCAGCGAAGCGCGCATGCGATCCGAGACCGATCAATTGCGCGAGGCGCTGATCGGATCGGTTTCGCACGAGTTGCGCACGCCGCTCGCGTCGATCCTGGGCGCCGCCAGCGTGCTGATGTCAGCGCCCGCGCTGGCTGGCGAAAAAAACCTCAGAGCGCTGGTAAACGACGTGCGCAACGAAGCCGAACGGCTGAACGACGATATCCAGAACCTGCTCGACGCCACGCGCATCAGCAGCGACGGCATCAAGCCGCATACCGAATGGGCCGATCCCGCCGACATCGTCAATTCTGCGATCGAGCGCTGCCGCCGCCGCTTCGGCGACCGCCGGCTCTCGCTCGATGTGCCGGGCGAACTGCCGCTGGTCTATGTCGATTCTGTTCTGGTCGAGCAGGCGCTGGTGCAGATATTCGACAATGCGGCGAAATATTCGCCGGCCGGCTCGCGCATCGGCATCACGGCGCGCGCGCGTGAAAGCTCCATCGTGCTGGCGGTGAGCGACGAAGGCACCGGGCTCAGCAACGGCGACAAGACCAGGATATGGGAGCGCTTCTTCCGCGGCGGCCAGCATGCCGCAACGACCAGCGGTTCCGGCCTCGGACTCTGGATCGCCACTGCTTTTGTCGCCGCAAACGGCGGAAAGATCAGCGCCAAGAGCGATGGAATCGGATACGGCACAACGTTGTCGATCGAGTTGCCGGTGGCGCAGGCCGCGCTCGCACAAATGGAAGGCGAAGCCGATGAGTGAACCTGCTCCCATCGTTCTTATCATTGACGATGAGATTCAGATCCGGCGCTTCCTGCGCACGGGCTTTGAACTCAACGGTTTCGTCGTGCACGAGGCCGGCACCGGCGCCGAAGCGATCCGGACGGCGACGCTGCGGCCGATCGATCTCGTCATTCTCGATCTCGGATTGCCGGACATGGACGGCTCCGAAGTGGTCGAAAAAATCCGTTCGTGGTCGAGCGTGCCGCTGATTGTGCTCTCGGTGCGCTCCAGCGAAGCCGAGAAGGTAAAACTGCTCGAACGCGGCGCCGACGATTACGTCGTCAAGCCATTCGGCATGGCCGAATTGCTGGCGCGCGTGCGCGTGGCACTGCGCCGGCAGATGCGCGCGATGAGCGGAGAGCCGATCGTCAAAATCGGGCCGCTGACCATCGATTTGTCCGCGCGCGCGGTGCTGCTCAACGAGGTGCGGCTCACGCTGACGCCGAAAGAGTACCGGCTGTTGCAGATTTTGGCGCAACATGCCGGCAACGTTGTCACTCACCAGCATCTGTTGAAGGAGGTGTGGGGGTCGATCCACGTTCAGGACACCCATTATCTGCGCATCTTCGTTCGCAAGCTGCGGCAGAAGATCGAGGCCAATCCCAACAGCCCGCGCATCCTGGTGACCGAGCTCGGCGTCGGCTATCGCCTCGCCCAGCCCGCCTCCGAGGCTGAGAATAATGCCTGGAACGTCGCCGAGGCGCCGGGCGCTAAAGGCGAATAGAATCAAGGCTGGGGTTTCTTGACAGGCCTGCCTCCCGTCCGCCATAAGCATGGCCGTGACGCGGGCCTTGTGCCCGCGCTTTGTTGAGGGCGTACAAGGCCTTCAAACACACACAAAAACCGACTGAAAGAAGCCGGTCCGGACTTATCCGAGCGCCGGAATCGAACACGAGGGAAGAACGATGTTCGCGGTCATCAAGGCCGGTGGCAAACAATACCGGGTAGCCGCCGAAGACGTCATCCGGATCGACAGGGTTAAGAACGCGCCCGGCGAGATCGTCGAGTTCGGCGAAGTGCTCGTGCTGGGCGGCGACAAGCCCCAACTCGGCGCACCGACCATTTCCGGCGCCACCGTCGCGGGCGAAGTGCTCCAGCACACGCGCGGCGACAAGGTCATCGCCTTCAAGAAGCGCCGCCGCAAGAACTCGCGGCGCAAGCGCGGCTATCGCCACGAATTCAGCGTCATCCGGATCACCGAGATCCTGACCGACGGGCAGAAACCATCGAAGACGGCCAAGCCCCGGCCCGAGCGCAAGGCGAAGCCAAAGCCGGTCGCCGCGGAAGGCGATGAGGCCAAGACCGCGACCAAGCCAAAAGCCCCCAAGGGCAAGGCCAAAAAGGCCCCTGCCAAGAAGGCCAGCAAGCCAAAAGCGGCTGGCACAAAAGGTAAAAAGAAGTGAGATGATTCCGTCACGGAATTGCGGTATTAGGTAGCTAACAGGAATTCGAGAGACTTAACGATGGCACACAAGAAAGCAGGCGGATCTTCACGCAACGGCCGCGACTCCGCGGGCCGTTCCCTTGGCTTGAAGATGTTCGGCGGCGAAATGGCCGTTGCCGGCAACATCCTCGCGCGCCAGCGCGGCACCAAATGGCACCCCGGCAAAAACGTCGGGGTCGGCAAGGATCACACGCTGTTCGCGCTCGTAAACGGGAAAGTCCAGTTCGCTACGAAAGCCAAAGGCCGCACTTACGTATCCGTCGTCCCGATGACGGAAGCAGCGGCCGAATAAACGGTGGACACAAATCGAGGTCCCCCGGTATTTCGTCAAACCGGCGGGGCCTCTTCAGGGCTCTGAGAGGGGGAGACGGGACACCGGCTCCCCCTCTTCGCTTTTTAAAACGGAGCCCGCGCCATGACATTGCTGGAACAGATATCGCCGGAGACTTTCCGGGAAGGCAGTATTCCCGTCCTTGAGACCAAGCGGGTGAGCTTGCGCGCGCCGCGCCTCGAGGACGCTAAAACGGTAGCGGGGCTCGCCAACGATCGCCGCATCGCCGAGAACACTGCGCGCATTCCGCATCCTTATAAATTGACGGATGCCGAGAGCTTCATCGCCGGCGCCAACAAATCGGCGGGCGAAGCCGTGTTTCTGGTCACGCTGCGCGACGGCACCGTGATCGGCGCCTGCGGCGTCGTCAACATCGAGGGTCAGCCGAGCGAACTCGGCTACTGGCTGGGCGTTGCGTATTGGGGCAAAGGCTACGCCACCGAGGCGCTGCACGCCGTGATCGACTACGCCTTCACCGATCTGGAGCACTCCGCATTGCAGGCGGGCGCCCGCGTCACCAACCCGGCCTCGCGCCGCGTGCTGGAGAAATGCGGTTTCCAGTGGACCGGCGTCGGCCTTTATCGCATCCGCGCTCTCTCAAGCTCGGCGCCGATCGACCGCTTCCGGCTGGAGCGCGGTATCTGGTCGGCGATCAAGGGCTGGGGCCGCATGAAAAAGGTTTCGTGAGCTTACGGCGGATCGACCAGCGTGACCGGCTGGTGGGTCCGTTTCTGCTCGCGGACGAAAATATAAATCCCGGCGGCGATGATGATGGCAGCACCAACAAGTGTCGCCATGTTCGGTATGTCACCAAAGACGAGATAGCCGAGCAGCACCGCCCAGACGATCATGGTGTACTGATAAGGCACGACCACCGAGGCGGACGCGAGTTTGAGTGAGCGATTGACACAGACATGCGCCACCATCGCCACGATGCCGAGCAGGACGAGCAGCGCGCCGTCGCGCCACGTTAACGCAACCCAGGTGACGGGGGCGATGACCGCACCAAAAACCAGCGCGCCCACAGTCTGCGTCGTGACCAGAACAATATCGGACGTCCCGTGAACCATGCGCGTGCAGATCATCAGGAGTGAAAATGAAAAGCTTCCCGCAATCGCCACCAGCGCCGCAGGCGTGAGCGTCGCCGTCGACGGGCGCAGCGCGAGGATCACGCCGCAGAATCCGACGATCACCGCCACCCAGGCCCGCCAGTCCACCGGTTCGCGCAGCAGCGTCGCGGAAATGGCGGTGACGTAAATCGGGCCGGCGAGGTAATAGGTCATCACGTCGGCGAGCGGCAGATAGGCGAGCGCCCAGTAGAAACAGGCGACTTCCAGCGTGGAGAACACCACGCGCAGAATTTGCACAAATGGACGCGGTGGAACCCGGAAAGCATCGCAGCCTTCGCGCCAAATGAACGGCGCCAGCACGATAAGCGCTGCGATGCTGCGGATCAGCAGCAACTGGCCGACGGAATAAGTGGCGATCAGCCATTTACCGAGGGCATCGTTGAGCGCGAAGAGAAAAATACCGCCCAGCATCAGGCCGATGCCGGCGATGGCGGCAGGATGCGAAGTCGAGACGGGCGGCTGTGAATTCATCTCGTTGAACGGTATATACGCGCACACATATTTGGCGAACCCATGAAATTCCTCGACGAAGCCAAGGTCTATATCCAGTCCGGCGCGGGCGGTAACGGCTGCATCGCGTTCCGGCGCGAGAAGTTCATCGAGTTCGGCGGTCCCAGCGGCGGCGACGGCGGCAAGGGTGGCGACGTGCTGGTCGAGGCGGTGAATGGCCTCAACACGCTGATCGACTATCGCTACCAGCAGCACTTTCGCGCCAAGCGCGGCGGCAACGGCATGGGCAAGGATCGCCACGGCGCCAACGGCGACGACATCGTGCTGAAAGTGCCGCTCGGCACGCAAATTTACGAAGAGGACGGCGAGACGCTGCTCGCGGACCTCACCGAATTGGGCCAGCAGATCACCATCTCCAAGGGCGGCAACGGCGGCTTCGGCAACGCGCGTTTCAAGACTTCGACCAACCGTTCGCCGCGCAACGCCAACCCCGGCCAGCCGGGCGAAGAACGCATCATCCGCTTGCGGCTCAAGCTGATCGCCGACGCCGGCATCATCGGCCTGCCCAATGCCGGCAAATCCACATTCCTCGCGACGGTGAGCGCGGCGAAGCCGAAGATCGCCGATTATCCGTTCACCACGCTGCATCCGCAGCTCGGCGTGTTCGAAGTGGACGGGCGCGAATTCGTGATGGCCGACCTGCCCGGCCTGATCGAAGGCGCGCACGAAGGCGTCGGCCTCGGCGACCGTTTCCTCGCGCATACCGAGCGCTGCCGTGTGCTCCTTCATCTCATCGACGGCACCGGCGAAGACGCGGGCGCGGCCTACAAGACCGTGCGCGATGAACTGGTGGCCTACGGTCAGGGGCTTGCGGACAAGCCGGAGATCGTCGCGCTGTCGAAAGCCGACGCGCTCACGCCGGAAATTTTGAAAGCGCAGAAGGCGCTGTTGAAGAAAGCCTGCAAAAAAACGCCGCTGGTGTTGTCATCGGCATCCCGCGAGGGCGTCGAGGATGTGCTGCGCGCGCTGCTCAAGACGATCGACAAGGCGGACGCCGACGATCATCCGCAAGCGGCAGAGGCGGCGTGGCATCCGTGAGCAACTTTCGCAAAAGTCCCGCGCTTGCCGATTTCCGCCGCATCGTGGTCAAGGTCGGCTCGTCGTTGCTGGTGGATTCCGCCGCCGGCAAGCTCAGGCATGAGTGGCTCAGCTCGCTCGCCGAGGACATCGCCAAGCTGCACAAGGACAAATGCGACGTGCTGGTGGTGTCGTCCGGCGCCATCGCGCTCGGCCGCGCGGTGCTGAAATTGCCGCCCGGCCCGCTCAAGCTCGAAGACAGCCAGGCCGCCGCCGCGGTCGGCCAGATCGCGCTCGCGCGCACCTGGTCGGAAACCTTAAGCGCGCACGACATGACCGCGGGTCAGGTTCTGGTCACGCTCGGCGATACCGAAGAGCGCCGCCGCTATCTCAACGCGCGCTCGACGTTAGGCAAACTGCTGGAATGGCGCTGCGTTCCCGTTATCAACGAAAACGATACCGTGGCCACGAGCGAAATCCGCTACGGCGACAACGACCGGCTGGCCGCGCGCGTCGCCACCATGGCGAGCGCGGATTTACTGGTGCTGCTCTCCGATATCGACGGCCTTTACGACAAACCGCCCACTGACGGCGGCAACGCCAAGCTGGTTCCGCTGGTCGAGCGCATCACGCCTGAGATCGAGGCGATGGCAGGCATCTCCGGCTCGGAACTGTCGCGCGGCGGCATGGTGACCAAGATCGAAGCTGGCAAGATCGCGACCACGGCAGGCACGCACATGGTCATCGCATCCGGCCGCGTGCCGCATCCGCTGCAAGCAATAGCCAAAGGCGCGCCCTGCACGTGGTTCCTCACGCCGGCGAACCCGGTCACCGCTCGCAAAAAATGGATCGCCGGTTCATTGGAGCCGCGCGGCACGCTCATCATCGATGCCGGCGCGGTGGCAGCACTCAAGCGCGGCAAGAGTTTGCTGCCCGCGGGCGTCATCCGCGTTGACGGCGCGTTCGGACGCGGCGATGCGGTGCTGATCCGCGGTCCGGACAGCGCCGAGATCGGGCGCGGGCTCGTCGCCTATGACGCCGAAGACGCCGCCAAGATCATCGGCAAGTCGTCGAGCGACGTGCTGTTGATTCTCGGCATCGAAGGCCGCTCCGAGATGGTGCATCGCGACGATCTCGTGATGAGCGGCGACTGACGGAACTTCCGCGCGTCATCGGCGTTGACCGAATGCGACGCACCGCTTGAGACGCATCATTCAAGGCGCAATCAAAGGCGATTGACCGATCGCCCAATAACCCTGGCCCCCGGAGGCCGGGGTTTTTGTTTGCGCTGCAACCGCCGCTGACCGCGACAATATGGCACCCCGGTGAACTCAGACTAAAGCTTGCCGCAACGGCACCGGACCTTTCCACTCCATGGGTCTCTCAACGCAGAGGAAACAAGGAGGGCTAAAGAGCTATGGTCGAAAGTTGGTGACGGGGTAGATCAGGAAGGCGGCATATCGTGGGGGTAGTTGAAGCCTCCACTTCTCCACCGAAGGAGTAATATGCCGTGTCGAATTCTAACGTCGTCAAACTGGTTCAGCCAGGCACCTTCAGCGA